>JBFMFR010000060.1:0-41221 GCA_040752025.1 Chloroflexota bacterium
TTTGTGATATAGTTGGTTAGGCCGTTCATAATGTGCTCCTTTGTGCTTTTGGATACACAAAGATTCGCAGTGAACGGCCATTTTGTCAAGGCCCTATCGGCTCATTTTCTAACCCATAGATAGAGTAAATATACATATCGCTTACATCAATTTTGAATCCCCTGACTTGCGTGAAGGTAATCTGTCCAGTCATCATTTGATCTGGAGTGAAATCTGCCGACAACTCAATCTACAGATCACCTTTGAAAACGGGAATGAACTTAAAGATCAGTTGCGTCGGAAGAGATCAATAACTTTGTTTTTCGATACAGTAGAACGTGCGCCCATAGAAACCGTGAATTGGTTAGGGAAAACCTTTGTTTCTCTAATGGAAGAATTGCCCGATCTACGGGCCGTTTTCGCCGGTAGATCTGCCATACTTGCGAGAACCTGGGGTTATCCGTTGAGGCAGAAGGTTGAAACGCGTCGCCTCACACCATTTAAGCGCTTTAGTGATACTCAACGGCAGATGACTATGGCTTTCTTCTATGATGAAGATCTGGCGCGGCTTGTCTTTGATCTGACAAGCGGACATCCGGGGATGGTGCAAAAGATCATAGAATGGTTATCTCAAAATAAAATTAGAAATACACGAAATCTGGACACCAACACGAAAGCAAAGTTTGTCGATTTTGTCGATGAGTTGGTAGAAACTTACATTCTCGAGGGTGTGGATAGCGATCTAAAACCCATTATTCGCCGGCTGGCTTATTATAGAGGGTTTACCTGGGCCGATGTGATGTCCCTTCGCCCGAATTCCACATTATCTGAAAACGACGAATTCACACGTCATCGCTTATGGCCTACAGGGTTGTTTGAACGGAGGCAAAACTCTTATCATCTCTTTGCGGTTGACAAGACAGTCCGAGAGCTAATCCTCGGTGTTGCCTTATTCAGAGACGTTAACCAATTTATTGCGATTACCGAGGAACTCAGTAATCGCTACTATGATCAGGCCACAAAGAAAACGGATCACTGGCATTTATTGATTGTTGAAAGTATTTATCAACTAACCAATCAACTAAAAGGCCAGCAACGATTGGGGCAGGAGATTAATGCGCCTTTGGTTATGTCGAATTGGTTACCGAGGCGGGTTCAAAGAGTGCGTGACGAAGAAAAGTTGCTTCGACTTCGAGAAGCTCTGAACGAAGATGAGGACCTTAACGCTATGGTGGAACAAGTTCACCCTGGCCTTTATCATGATCTCATACAAATTGTGGAGAAAGGCTTACTCAGTTTGGAGGCAAAGAAGCGATGAGCGAGCTTCAAGAAATTGCGGGAGCATTACGGATCGAGCAGTTCATTGGACGCGTCGATGAATTAAACTGTATAATCGATTCTATTCGCGTGGTGGGCAAATCGCGCATCATTTGTATTCATGGTGATGGAGGAGTTGGCAAATCACGCCTTTTAGAGGCCGTTCCCGGCATCGTTGCTAAGGAGGAAAAAGATTACCCCTGTCGATATATCGGTCCCTTTGATTTATATGATTCTTCTATGCAAAACAGCAGCAACCTAGAGACGGCTATCAAGAAAGCTCTCGACCCAGACGACCATGGATTTTGTGCTTACGAGGCAGCACAAAAACGTTATGAGGAATTGCACACATCAGGTAGCGATTTGGAAGAAACAAAGAAACTGCGAAGCGAAGCCGAAAGGCGCTTCGTTGAAGGATTTAATCAAATTAGCGCTCAAGCTCGCGTGATCTTATCCTTCGATACGATAGAGGCAATCCAGTATGAGAGCGATCGGGTACAGGAAATTTGCAACATTGAGTTAACCGGAACAGAAACAAAAAGCTGGCTGTTGAAGAATATTCTGGATTTTGAAAACACCGTCGTTATACTGGCCGGTAGAAAAAAAGCGCATCTGCTTGCCGACTTCCGGCGCCATTTTGGGGACCGAATGATAGAGTTACCTTTGGAGCCATTCAACGAAGAAGATGCTTTAGCTTATTTCGCTGCTGCTGCCGAAGCGATACCGGCCCTTGGGCAAATGGGATTGCCTGTCGACCAGCAAAGAGTCATTTGTCACTACTCCAACGGATTTCCCCTGAAATTGGCTCTAGTTATAGAACTACTGATAAGAAACCTGGCTCTCCCTAATGAATTTTTTGATCCATGGGCAAAGGCCTGCCAAAAAGATGCCACAGAATTGTTCGATATTCAGCAGCGGGTCGAGGTAGAACTGGTTGAAGGACTGATGACGGCAGGAGATGATATTGCTATCGCATTGCCCTATATCGCCCTGGCGCGCAAAGGGGTGGATCGAGATCTCCTTTGCAGGCTAACAGGTTGGTCAGCAAAGAAAAGCGTACAGGTTATGGAGCAGTTGCGGCGTTTCTCCTTCGTCAAAACCAGGCCCAATTCTGAGTGGCTTTTCTTGCATGATGAGATGTATGATTTGATGGATCGTCATATTCTCAATCGAATGATGCTGGAAAAAGAGGAAATTTGCAGGATCATCATCGCATACTACGAAACTAAAGTAACTCAATCCATAAACACTCTTGAGCGGCAGAATTTGCTTTTAGAACAACTCTATTATCAGTTTCTAATGCATCCCAGGGAGGGTTATGCACACTATGCTCTTCAATCCGATATAGCACTCCACGATCATGATATAAGCTTTGACTTGCGCCTCAGGGATGAAATGTTGCGTTTCTGCGCCAAATATCCTGAAATCGCCAAATCTTACGGTTTGTCCAGGGATTTCATTGATTATGACACTGCTGTTCGTTGGGTAAAACGCTATCGATACACCAGCAAGTATGAAGAATGTGTAAAAGTCGCGACGCTGGTAAAGGCACGCTTGAACCCCCAAACAGATGAGAGCCTTAGTTTTTGGCTGGCGGCTGCTGAACTTAACGTCCATCACGCTTTAGCGCTGATTTATACGGGTCTGGCTGAACAAGGGATCGCTATGCTCAAAGCCACAATCACTGATATAGAGGATAATGCCCAGTCAGAGATTCAAACAGAACAAGATGGCCCCGATACTTTCGATACCTGGAGGAGAAATCTAATCCTTGGCTTAGCCCACAATAACCTCGGCTATGTATATTGGATGGATCTGGGACATTACAAGGAATCGCTCAAAGAATTCCAATTGGCCTTGCCCTGTTTCATCGCTTCCAATCTACAGGAAGAAATCGCCAATACCTGTGACAATATGGGGCGTGTATATGCCTTACTTGGTGAACGCAACCGCGCCGAATTATTGATAAGGGATGGCCTGGAATTGCGCCGCCGCCTGGGTCGTGAGTTTCGCATCGGCCTGAGTCTCAACTCCCAGGCTATTCTCTATCTGTTATTTGGAGACCCTCACAGCGCTCAGCGAGTGAGCGAGCAGGCCCTCAAAATTTTCGAAAATATGGGAGCACAGAGAGGAATTGGATCAGCCTGCATCAAATTAGGTTTATCGTTACGAAAAATGGGCACTTTATGGGCAGCAAATGTCTATTCAATCGCAGAGTGTGAAAAATTCATAGATGGGTCGATCAACTACTTAGAGCGAGCAGTCGATATTTTTAGCAATGTTGTCATTGAACCTGTAAGGTTAATTGAAGCTTATAATGAGTTGGGGTGTACATATCGGGAATATGCTAACCTGATGTATAGAAAAGGTATAGAGCCGAATCTCCTTGCAGAGATTCGGGAATCTGCAATTGAGAATCTCAACCGGGCAATTGCGTTAGCAAAGAGCAGGAAACATCCCGAGCTATATATGGATTCATTCGAGGATCTGGCACAGGTATATTTTCATTCCCTCGATCTTCAGGAAACAGAGCATGTATTGGATGGAGCTGAGGAGATTATCCTAGAGGAATACAAAATCCAAAAGGATCAAGGGTGGTTGGACGATCCCACTGGAAAATGTGGTGAAGAATTCTGGTGGCAAATGGGCAAGATCGAGATATTGCGCGGTCACCTGGTTTTTCAACAGGAGGTTCAGCATGAAGAAAAAATCTCTCGTACAGTATTGGAGCATGCCATACAACATTACGCAATAGCTTCAGCATATTTCAAGCGCTGTTCCCTGAAAGCCCCAGGGTTACGAGCTATTTTTGAACAACTCTATGGTTATTTCAAGCTCTGCAGGCGAGAAGATTTGAGATATGCCCAAAACCACATACTCCCGGCTATCGCACAGTCAGATAAATTCGATCGTGCAGGCTTTGCGGAATTATTCGATGAGATATTAGCGCTTGCTATACAGACTTTAGTGTGACAGATACAAGCCGCGTCTGCCTGAGTGGCCAGCCTGGGGCGGGCAGTAAGCCCGTGAAATGTTTCGATAACCATTGATCTGAAATAGCCGGTTGATACTGATGATCGAGATATAAGCACATTGGATAGCTTGCAAGGCAAATGGATATGGGAAGCAAGATCGGGCAACTCATCGAGGAATTCCTGGACCGCGATTCGCGGAATATCACGCGAGAATTAAAGCGGAGAGCATTGCGAGAGACCTGTGACTATGTAGAAAAAGAGATGCTCCTGGTTAATGCTACCTTCGAAGATAGATATGCGCTTCTTGAGTTCGCGATTAAGGAAACATCTCTGGATGAAGGTTTGTGGCTGGAATTTGGCGTATACAAAGGAAATACAATAAGATTTATTGCCGAAAAGATCGGGCCCCCCATTTACGGATTTGACTCGTTCGATGGCAATCCAGAAAACTGGAGAAGCGAGTATAGGAAGGGCGCATTTGCCTTGAACGATATCCCCAAATTCCCTGAGAACATTCATATCGTGAGAGGAAGATTCCGAGATTCTATTCCGAAATTCCTGCAAAAACATGTTCTTCCGGTGGCTTTCGCTCACATAGATTGCGACCTATACTCCTCGACAAAAGAAATTCTTGATAACATTGGGCATAAATTGATTCGAGGAAGTATCCTGGTATTCGATGAATTCTTCAACTATCCTGGATGGAAGCATCACGAGTTCAAGGCTTTTATGGAATTTATCGAAACCAGCCAAAAAAAGTTCGAGTATATTGGGTATGTTTACAGGCATTCTCAGGTTGCTATAAGAATCCTTTCCTAGCAGACAGAAGCAGTAAGTACCCTGATGCCGAAGATGTCAGCGTCTTCAGCTAAGCGATCGAAAAAATTGGCAACAACACTTAGGGGAAACTCTGCGATCGATAACGGGTTACCTATCAGCAAATTTCACTCCCGGTATTCCACCTTCGGGCGGAAAAGGCAGCCTGAAAACCGTATTGGCTTCACGTGCTCCTACCATGTAACGGACGCGGGCAAAACGCGCATCCAGAACATCCCCCATATCCAGGTTGGGTTCGGCCCATACTAGTTTGTCGCGCCAGCACGCAAGTTGCTCCTTTGTGCCAGGATGGGAAATTATGTAACCAGGCGCATCGGGTTCGCCTTCCTTACTGCGTGTAAACACAGAGCCAACTATCCTGGAGAAATAGTCAGAGACTCCCGAGGGGGCCGCCAGGTGACATTGCATCAAGTACGGACGTCGTAGTTGGAGACGCTCCGCGTTGAAGCGCGTGATCCAATCCATTTCCAGTTGTATAGATTGTGGTGAGCTCTCTTGCTTTGCCTGGCCGGCCAGGGCATCCATTTCCGCCAACGCCAGGCGCTCATACTCCAGCAGAATTGTCGGGCGCAAAGCCACACTAAACAGTACTGGTTTTGGGCTGTCCATAATCGCCTGCCATAATAATTCGTTCGCCCTTTCAGAAGTTTGCCACTTTCCCAGCAGGTAGATATTACTATGACCTGTGAACAGCGTGGTTTCAAGTCGCCGAATTTCGATAAGCGACGAGGAAGTTTGACAAGATTTCACCAATTCGATGCCTGACAGGGATCGATATTCATCTGGTGAAGTAAGTGGGGCCAAATGATAGTCGTAAGGAACGGCTGTCGAAATTCCATGCCAATATTCAAGGGCCATATGCCGGGCGTTCTCCGGTTCAGAAGCGCAGACTTTGCCCAACAGGACCAGGTTCAGGTTCTCTTGACCCGGTTCGTGCCAACATCGCAAAGCCAGGGTATGGCAATCTGCCGACTCGGTCTGAGCCAGATCGTTTGCAGGGTGTTGCGCTTCAATTAAAAGCTGCTGGCGATCAATAGCCTCTGTATATAGAAAAGCATGGTTGAAGCCCCATTTCCTTTTTACGATTTCCGCGAAAGGTTTCGGACTTATCAGGCAAGCGAAAACAGCCTGGTAGATATCTACGCCTGCGCGTAGCGTATCGTTTGGTGAAATGAGGCTTAAGGGGCCTCTGTATTGACTGATCTCGATCCACGGTTCCATTTTTGCACCTGCTGCTTTCATGTACATGAAAGCCCAACATCTCGATACCTAAAAGCTCTTAAGATACCAGGATGCTGATATCTTGTATCGAATCTCGCAATGTCATCCCTGCACAACAGGTGTGTTGATTTGGCGGGATTCCCTGGCCTCTGTCATTCAACACAACCTGTATCGACGGTTCAATCGGATATCCCTGCTCCAACATTACGGTCAATAGGATTGAATAATGTGCCCGCTGCTAGAGTTTGAGCAGATGATCTTCCCTGGTCTGGTTCCTGCAAAGCTGTGAGCGCATGCACCAACGTTTGGTATGAATGTTCCAAGGCTCTGAAGGCATTGTCGTCCACTACTCGATTAACTCCAGGCAGCATTTGAGCGTTGCCAACAGTACTGGCATACTGCCCCAGGACATTTCCAAGAACTTTAATCGCCTCGAGATACTTTTCGTGGGCCTGATACTGGCGTTCTGCCAGATTCTTCATCTCGATTTCTTGCTGTTGCCTTGCACGAAGTAGTTCAGCTTCCTGCGCGTGGATTTTAGCTCTCATCAAAGTGATCTTTTCTGCCTCTTCAATCCGTTTGCGCTCAATCTCCGCTTCCTTTACCTTGACGCCTTCGCTTCGATTTGCCAGCTCTAACTGTTGTGCAAGGACCGCTATTTCATATCGGGTTTTCGCATCCTGAACAAGCATGTCTTGTTCGATCTGAATGGCTTCGGTGCGGCGATTATCTCCCTGCTTCCCCAACACCCGTAAACCGATCAATTCCAGGCCTTTACAGGTTGACTTAGAATTAAGTCTTTGCAGCAATAGGCCCTCGAGAACCCTGACCTCAATAGCTGTTTCATTCGGTGTACAGATGATTTGATCGTGGGGGAGCGACTGGATAAAATCTTTTACCGCAGAGATACACCCTGAGATAAAAGTAGGGATCAAATCATTGACTTCAATGACCATGATTGGATACCTGACTCGCCATATAACCCCTACTTCGAGCCAAACCGTCCAGGTATCGGCAGTCACTGCCTGGACAATCGGAAGTTTAGCGTGCTGCTGGCGGATATCCACATATTGAATCGGGTAAGTTCCCATCGGCCATTTTAGAAGATGATCGCCCGTAGAATAAACCCGTGGATAACCCTCTGGGACATATACTACCGCGCAGGTTTGCATAGGGACCCGCAGCAAGTATCTTTCCAGGAAAGGCACCTCGATCCGGCCAATCGGAGTGATAACTTCTCCTTTTGGGAATTTGATCTCCTCTGGGGGCTTTTGCCTCCCACGGAGTTCGGTGATGCTATCGATCACCCGACTAGGGAAATTGAGACTGGTGTTCATCTTATTCCTCCTGATCATAAGTTTGATACGCTGTTGTCTTCGACAAACAGCTTCTCATCTTGAGAACAAAAGTTTCGTTTCCAGTAAGCCTCAGAATACCTGCGAGAATATTGGCTTGCAGCATGGTAATGGGCCGCTACCAGTGCTGCTCGCGTAGCCCAACTGACACGATCTGATACGCAGGCGTATCGGCCAGCCAGTAAAAGGCTATACAAGAGCTCGATCTGAGCCAGATGATACAATAACCCATCCATGTAATTAACGGGAGTAGAGGAGTGGATCTGATCAAGGCATGCCTTGAAAGGCCGGATAACTTTCCTGGCCTTCCTCAGCCAGCGATGCACCTCAGGGTAATCCTGGAACTGAAGATGAGTATCGATCAACTCCTCACAACTGCTCAGATACAAGGGGATGTGTTTTGCCTCTGCCGCCTGGCAGGCTTTTTCCAGGCATTCGGTTGCTCGTATTCTGTATGCACTGGCGCGATTGTCTTTATGGGCGATGGTCATCGTGAATGCGTACTCACGATAGGCGCATCCCATTTCCTTGCATGCCTCGATCAAACGCACCGGTTCCTGAATTTCGAGATCAAAGATTGCAATGGCCTGGCGGAAGTTATCGATTGCCTGATCCAGGAATTCGGCGCACTCGGAAATTACATATTCACAACGGCGGCTCCCTAACTGTCGCAGCACGCGGCCCAGGGTAATACACGCCAGGCCAACACCACGAACGCTGCCGGTCTCCTCGAAAACGGCTTTTGCTTGCTGGCTGAATTCAAGAGCCTGAGAGAGTTCCCCAAAGGTCAGGTGTGCAATGGCTCTTGAAATGAAACTCAAAGCCGCTCGATCATAGTAGTGGCTCCCCAGCCCGCGGCGTATTTCCAGAGCCTTATCGATCAGTTTCTCCGCCCTATCCTTTTCCCCGAGTTCTACGTAGACTCTTCCCAGGTTGTCGCAAACATTTGCATATTCTTCGGGTGAATCCCAAAGATAGGGCATGGCCAAAACAAACTCCTCCCGTGCCAATTGATAGCTATTCCTCTCTACACAGTAGGCATAGCCCAGCAGATTGTGAAACTTTCCAATCAGCCTTTTCCAGCGTTTGCTGCTTTGGTCAGCCTTGCCTTCCATCCGGGTTAGGGCGCTCCTGGCTTGTTCGATCCCATCGGCTGTGTCGCCTGTATAGATCAAGGCTTTAGCGAAATAGTAGACAGCCTCGAAAAACACAAGAGAATCATCTCTATCGAGAATCTGTAACAACTCTTTGCTATCAGCAACAGCCTCCAGGTACCTGCCGTTGCGAAATTGCTGCCCGATCATTCGGAGCCTATCGCTATAAAGGCCGCATTCCTGAATGACCTGCGGGTGGTAAGTGCTCTGATCCAGGGCCATGTCTGCTTCTTCCTCTGGAGCCAGGCAATATTTAATGTCAGTTATCGTATTCTGGTACATCGTAACCTCCGCAGTCAATAACGTAGAGTTGTTGATACTTTTTTACCATAAGATCAAGCCTGTTGTCTTGACAGGTATCGAACAACACCTTAACGGATAGCATTCTTTATGACGCGCGTAACCCCACCGCAGCACCAAAGCCTGCGGTGGGGTTACGCTTACTGTAAAATACTTTGCTTATTTGACTGGAACTATGCGAGCCCTAGAGTATCTTCGAAGAACCTCTCCAGCCTGGCAATATTAACCACATAGCGGGCAGCAATAAGCGGCAGCTCTGCCTGGACGAAACAGAGATCATTGTAGCTAAGGTGTTTGATCCGGTCGAACATCTGGCGGAAGGTCGCCCCGATCCCCACAGCTCGATCAGAGTATCGCTCGAAATATGCCACAGAGAGCACATAGTGATCCAGGACTTCCCTCAGCAACTCGCGCGTTGGAACTATCTTTCCAGAATTCGTTCCTGCATCAAAGATGCGGTTTCCTCGCAGCAACTCAATCTTTCCCAACATCGGCCAGAATAACTCTACAACTTCATCCTCAGGTATCTCGGTGTATTTTACTGCTGCTTGATATTTATATCTTTCGGGCATAGCAGCTTCGGCGCGATCTAACCAGGTTTTCGCGGCTTCGTAATCCTGTAGCAACATATATACCTGGGCCAGGTCCTCACACGTATCCGCAATCCACACCGACAGTTCCAAATTTTCCGCCAGTTCTACTGTCTTTACAAAATGGGCGATGGCTTCGGATGACACAGCCTTCATCAACTGTTGCCCGGCAGGATTCTCCAACTCCAATCGAGCGCGCTCACGGAAAACGCATCCCAATTCATTATGCGCTTCAACCAGCCTCAGCTTCTCTTCGGTCCTTTCAAAAATGCTGATCGCGTTCTTCAGGTACCCTGTGCTATCTCTTAAAAAGTCCACGCACTCCGCGTAGGTATAGAGCTGCTCAACTTGTAGTTTGGCGAGTTCGCGCAGGGCTCGGCCCAGCACAATCAACGCCAGGCCCTTGCCACGCGTCGCATCCAATCCCTCGAAGATATTCAAGGCCTGCTGGCTAATCTTTCGAGCGCGGTGGGGTTCGCTAAACTCGATGTGTACAATAGCTCTGGAAACGAGGCTCAGGCCAATCCGATAATCTCGACGCAACTGCTGGCGCAAGCGCAGGCCATCGTCCACAAGAGCCTCGGCGCGGGTCTGGCGGCGCAGCATCGCAAAAACCCGCCCCATGTTATCACTGGTGTTCGCAAGCTCCTCGGATAACTCGGAGACGCGGAAATAGGGTAAGGCTTTACGGAGTTCTCTGAGAGCTTTGTGTAGGTGGCCTAGATAAGTAGAGTTTACATACCCTAAATTATTATGCGCTCTTCCCAGCACCAGATTCCTTCGCCAACTAAAATACGGATCTATTTCTTCTTGTAAAGCCAGTTGTTCGGGATCTTGCTGTCCCTCGAGTTCAGCTATAGCCTTGTTGAGCAGTTCAACCGCTTGGGGAATATTTGCCGTGTAGAACAATGCCTGAGCGTGATAAACGGCCAAATCCATCCTGGTTAAATCAGCCCCAGGCCCTGAATACCACAAATCAGGGCGTTGGCTTTGCACTTGATCGGCTACAGCCGAGGCGCGTGTGTTTTCTCCACGTATCATCAGGCGTTTGACCCAATTGCTCGTCGAATCGCAGTTGAATTCATCGATCAAGTCTGGGGTATGTCGCAGCAGTTGTTGATCGATTGGGCTGTCGCTGTTCAAGAAGGCAATCACCTCGTTGCGCAGGCGTAATTCGAATCCCATCTCAGCCGAGCGGATGGCAAATTCGGCCAGTCTAACATACCAATGGTATCCATCCCTGGGATTCGCCCGGAGCCGGTAGAAAAGCGACTCAACCTGGAGTTCTTTCTTCTCCCTTTCATCGCCAGCCTGCGCAATTCGCTCATCATATAATTGCACAATTTGCCGGCTGAGGTGCTGCGCCTCGTCAGGTCTCAGCCAGTGAGCGTCGCAGAATTGGTACATCTCATCATGCAAGAACAGACGATCGTCTTCAGGATGGCGTTTTACGAAGAAGAAACGCTCTGCGGCGGTTTCCAGGCGCTGTCGCCAGGTTTCTACGTCATCCTCTCCTGCCAGGCTACACGCAGTTTCGGCATCCAGACCCTTGCGCGCCACGGCAAGGTAGCGAAGCACCTGGCGCATCAGGTTATCCGGCTCGCCTCGCACAATATGTTGGATAAGCAATTTATCGATTTCTTTACGAACTTGCTCGGGGTTGCCCTTCAATACGCTCCGGCGGAATCGATCAAAACCCAGTCCATGTCGCATGATTTCGAGCGCCAGGTCGAGGCGAATTGGGCTACCATTGGTAACATCTCGTAACTGTTCACAGAAAACAGGATCCAGTTCTGTCGCCAAATCCGGGAACGCCTCTTGTGCTTGCGTAAAGTATTCTTTAGCTTCACCTTTGTCGAAACCGCCCAATTCGATTTCCCGATATTTCACGTACGGATTGCCCGCCAGCGCTTCTGATAAGGCTTTACCCAGGTAAGGTTGTTTTTCCGGACGGCCCACTAACAGAACCACGCAGTTCTGCCAGTGGTTTAGCTGGTCCAACAACCAGTTTCGCACAGTCGTGCTCTCTCCTTCGATTCCGCACAATCTTTGGACCTCATCGACTTCGTACTGAATGCGTTCCGTTGTGTCAAACGCAATGACCAGGCGTGACCAGACGGATGCTTTATTGAAACATTCAGCGAAAACCCTCGCCATCTGGGCACGGGTTACTTCAAGCTCCGAACCCTCAAGCCCTGCCTCTCGACGGGCGGAGAAACGCTCTCTTTGAAATTGATAATTATGGAATTGCCCGGCCGTATCAAGCACTCGACTCAGGCGGGCTTCCAGGCCGCTATTCGTATTGACATCTGCGTGGTAGAGGTCCATGATGCCGGTCCACGGGAAACAGGGAGAAATACCATCTTTGCTCCCCAGTTCGATTCCTACCTGCCGGAGCAGTATGGTTTTCCCTTCGCCGCCCTTGCTGGTAATATAGAACACGTAGCTGCTGCGATCGGCGCTAGAATGAACGGCCTCTGAGATTTCTTTCAGAACTTTCCGCGTAATCCACTTGGACATGTCTCTCAACTCCTGATTTATTCAGTATTCTTAGTTATTTGGTTTCTCGTTTCTGAAATCAACAGAGACCTATCTTCTAGCGAAAGAACCTCGGCCAGTTCGTGGTCTTGTTCCAATGCTTTGGCCAGGGCCTCCCAGGGTTCAGGATTTCTAGGAGCAATTTTCAGGAACGATTCCAACCAGTTGGCAAAAGCTGGCGCAGGCTCTTCAAGGGATGAACACCGTTCCAAAACAGCGCGATGGTAAGCCAATTCAGGAATATATCGGGCCAGATATTGGGGATATTCAGCCAGGTGTTTTTGATGAAATTCGAAACCCGCCTGATGAGCTTTGAAGAAATACTGCGGATTATCCAGTTCCAGTTTTGAAGTAATTAACCGGCGCAGAACCGGGTCGGGCTCATAACAGTTTTTGCCGCCATTCCAGTATAACAGGTGATGGGCCTGTAGCTCCCCAATGATAGAGTCCAGGTAAAAGGCATCCCCGCGGCCAGGCTCGACCAGTTCCAGCTTTTCAGCCAGAAATCGTAGTGGCTCGCTGCTCACCCAACGGAGCACATTTGTGTATTGGGAGATTGTGCGCAGTTTTTCCGGAACAGTCTTGAGAATCTCCTGGACAACCTGATTCAAAATTTCTTCCAGCAAAGCCGCCTCGATGGTTAGATCATCCTCTTTGGCGCTTCTCAGGCTAAGCCCCTGGTTTTCCAGGGCGGTTCCCAGGTACTCGGTGAAAAGAGGGTGTCCAAAGGCATGGCGATAGAAGATGTGAATGATTTCAGGGTTGAGATCTAATTGCTTACCGGCGGTTTTTGCATCAAAAGCGGCCAATCTCCACAAATCGACACGCCGCCTGACCTGAAATCGTTTCCAATTCCACAATTCCCCTCTGCTGGTGAAAGCAAACAACACCCGATCTGTCATCGCTAGAGGCTCGACGAGGTGTTCTTCGAGCCAGCCAAAAGCAGGTTCATCCAATTCGAGCAAATCATCTACTGTGTCCAGCATAATCACTGGAGTGGCCGATTGCGCTGACCAGGTGGATACCTGTTTGACAAATGCATCTGCCAGAGCTTCTGCGCTGATGCGCTCGGACTCGGGTAAGCCTGTCCCCATCTGTTTGGCTAATTGCTTCCAAAGCTCTCGAAGCAGCAACTCTTTATTCAATTGGTCGCCCAGCCAAAGGACCGGCACGATTTGTTTATTCAAATCAAGCCGGGCCACCACGGGTGGGTGAGAGTTATGTTTTCCAGAAGCTGATAGCTCATGACAGCGCCGCTCCAATTCGATAAGGAGCCAGCTTTTTCCCATCCCAAAAGCGCCCCAAAAGCAGGTGACCACGGACGGCATTTGTTTTCCCAGCATCCCTTGCTTTAGTTTATCGATTATCAGCTTGATCTCTGGTTTACGATTGATAAATGGGCGCTCGGGTTCAGGGGTTCGCCGGGGTTGTAAAAGGGAACTCATTCCATAGATCTCCTTAGATTTAGATATTCAGCGCTTCTAAAATCGTGGCTGGTATTTGGGTGTTCACGCCTTGGGTTATCCTAGAGTCTGGAAATGGTTCTGAACTTATCTCTCCCTTTACCTGGAATCCAGTTGTTGTTATACGATTTGGGCAAAGTTTCCATGATCGGAACGGTTGGATATCAAATGTGTGCGGTGCTCTCGCAAATCGAGATAGCCAATCAGGCAAGCATCTTACATCCCTTAGGTGAACCCCTGGCTTGTTTCTATATAACCTTAGTGGATCAATATGGATCGCACCTATCCCAGCACTGTTTGCCCCCCTTACATCCACTTCAAAAATATCTCCGATGAAAAGAGCCTGTGAAGCTTGTAGATTCAACTCCTTGAGCACTAACTCAAATATTGCCGGCTCAGGTTTAGCTATCCCCAATATGTGGGAATCAAAAATTTCATCAAAGTAATGATCCATCCCCAGATCAGAAAAAACACCCTTTGTACGACCATCTGAATTTGAGATGATCGACATTCGATAACCCAAGAAATGTAAATAGGATAATGTGTTGCGCACCCATTCGAAAGTAAAAGACCATATATTTTTTAGTCGATGTAATTCTTCAATTCGCTCGGCCACAAAACATGTTCTTCGATTCAGCAATCCGATATTTTCGAATAAAGCGTAGGCATAGCCGCGCGGCCATGGGTGCAGTAGTTGCTCCTGTTTAGAGCGATCTTGAGGTGATTGCGACCAAGCTTTATCTAGCTCAAATATCAGTTGATAATACCCCTTGTAGAGTTGTCGGTTTGTCAGTTCCACCCCCTCCGACTCGGCCAGCCCAATCATCAAAGATTGATCAGGGAAAACTAGTGTACCACCTGCATCAAAGAGCAAATAGGGATTGCTCAGAGATATTGTTTTGTTGCGTTTATTTTTCATAAGCGGGAAATTTTTTACGGGTCATTAGATCGCCATATGCAGAAAGAAAGCTGCTTTTCTCTTTCCTGGAATATTTTCTCGTTTCCCTCTCATAATGCCCTACAATGTAGACGAGAGTGATCGAGGCATATAAAATATAGCACCAAAATGTGCGATATGCAATTTGTTTAGTCAACCAAAATAACAAGTAGATAACAGGCAAATAACAAGTAAATAACAATTTCCTGGCAAAGCTCAGTCGAGCAGATATTTAATCTTCTTTGGCAGTGCCAAGAGGCCAGAGACGGTAGCCGCCTTCCTCGCGCTTCTTGCCCCTAAATGTTTCAATATATTGCCGCCCTGGGGCAATATATTTGAAGATCACTCGAAGTCGCCGGATCGAGACCGCGATCGCTTCATCACTCACCCCTTCACTCGTTCCCCAGGCTTCTTTAGCAATTAAGTCTTTTGTACAGATGTTGGGCTGGTATTTATAAAGACAGGCCAAAACAGAATAATCCTGCGGGTTGATTTGATTCCTGATTTCTTGATCTCCTAACCATACGAAACCCCTCTCGATCCTTAAGGTAGGCGGCTCTGGCTCAACATCGTGGGGAGAATCGCCAGGCAAGTTTTCGCGGGCATCTGCCAGAGTCACGTTGGAAGAAAAGTCTAAACCTCGTTGCTCCCACTGCTTTTTTACCTCATTCCAGGTAGCAAGAGAAATTCGCTCTGGCAGGCCAGGTTGGCGAGCATGTTCCTGAAAAAGCATATTCGCAAGGGTTAAAGTAGCTCGAGGCGATATAGTCGATAATTCGACCAAATCCTGGTCGACAGATTGCGCCAAGTCATCTTCGCAAAGCTGCGCTATACTTTCATATGGGGGACGCCGGCGGCTGAAGTAAGTTAATCGCTGTTTGACCAGGTTTTGTAAAAGGGTTGCACTCCAGGTGATGTGATAAATCCGCAAGCGATCAGCACGGAACCATCCGCAGGAATACAAGCTGGTTTCTAACTCCTTGGACAAGAAAAACTTGAAAACCCAGCCGGGACATTCAATCAATGGCAATGTGCCCAACAAAGGCATCAGTAATTTCAATGTTTCTGTGGGATTATTCGCAGTGCTTGGGAACTCATCCAATCCGTCTACCAGCACCACTCCTGACTTGAGGCCAGCCTGCTTGAGCAACCTGGCAAAATCCTGCAGCAACTCCAATGGTGCAAGGTGATCCAAAGCAATCGGCAACTCAGCTTTTCGTCTTCTAGTAGAAGCTTTATGGGGTGCATAGCGTTCAAGATATACTTGCATCCTCAACATGGCACCTGTTTTTTCTAAAGCATTTTGCGTAACTTTATCATCCCTGGCTTCATCGGCCAGAATGTTTACCGCGGAATATAGCAACGCATCGATATGATGGGCTGCATTGACCTGATTCAGTTGACTTCCAGCCTGGATCAGCGCTCGCTCGAAACTACTTGCGGCATAGTTAATTCCGATAAAAGAGCTATCCTTTTGCGCAGGCCGGCATTGGGCAGCCAGCATTTGCCGGTAGGCCGTTTTGCCGCACCCGCGACCGGCAAAGATAACGCATGGTGAGGTTGTCTGGATAAACTCATCAAAGCCACCTGCATCTATAAAATAACCGGGTAACTTTTGTTCGTATTCAGCATTCGAATATTCAAAAGGATTACCCAAGAAGCCTCTATCAACCAACCATCGGTCGAGTCTGGTTGAAGCCCCAATTGCGGGAAGTTGCTGGTGTTCGGACATCGCATTATCCAAAAGTGTAGTAGTAATTAGTTTACTATGTTCTCTCGATCATAGGTATGATGAATTTCGTAACTTTTTCATAGAGGGAAAGGTTCGTCAGGCTGGCAAAGAATTTCATCTGATGTTGATTCGAGAAACTCCTTCCATGTGCTAGACCCGATTGGCTCGGTAGTGGCCCCGTTCCGACGGGCGAACTTTCCCAGGCGATCGAACACTTTGATAACGCATCCGGGAGAAACACGTTGCTGGCTTTGAAACCATCCTGAGAGTTCATCAACGGCATCCGGTGATAATAAGCGGCTGATGTGCTTTATACTGCCAGGGTTTCTTTGCCAACAAGCAGACAACCGTCTCTCAACTACGGCCCAGCAGTATTCGATTCGCCACTGCAAGATATGCGAAATTATCTTGCTGCGAGCGCGTTTTCCCAGGTATTGTTGCATAGCGGGCATTAATTGTAACGGAACAAAAATTCGCAAAGCAAATAAATCTCCTCCTCCTCGATTAGCGATCTCCCTGCATAATTCGACAATGGAGGCAAGCGTATTCATATTTTGAGCCTTGTGGGTTTCTCGATCATCGAACAAAGAATCTATGTTATCTATAAATAAATATACTCTATGATGTGCATCACTCTTTGCCAGCTTGGTCTCGAGTAAATCATTACATTCTTTTAAGATTCTCCCCGGGCTTTTGTTAGAGAAAGGTTCATACAAAGTCAACTGCTCAGGCTTGGTAGAGTGCCTCAAATCATCTTCCAGCCTAAAAATTTCTTTGCGCTTATCCTCCAATTCGATCTGTATGTGCGTTGGGATTGCCAGTGAAGTGTATCCTGCCGCTTGTCGTTCCAAAATGGCAAGCGTGCGCTTAGCGATTTCCAAGGTGTCTATTTTATCTTGTATCGAATCATTGCTAATTTTAGACTGAGCATTGACATTTGAAGCAAAAATTTTATACAGGTTAGTGTAAACACAATGAGCTAGATCAGTTGCGGTTATATTTTCCGGATCGGGCATCTGGCCTGCAAGGTTAACTGTGCGAGCCTTTATTCCCAGTCCCTCCAGATATCTTGCCGCCCACTTAGAGTAAAAGGTTTTCCCACCTCCTGGTGGAGCATAAACTACAATTAATTCGCTTGAATCCGTTGTCGTAATTTTCTCAAATGTAGGAATATCACCCAGCCCATACATGGCTGCTTCTGGTCTTCTGCCTCCAGGGTCTACATGCCATACATCAAAAAGTTTACGAAAATTCCTTTCAGGAATCTCTCCAGCGTTATACCATTGGAACGGGTTAGGCGCGTAACCACGGTTTTGCCACCACTTCGCCTCGTCATTTTGGAGATTGATCGATGGCGATTCTGTCTTTGTTCCTTCTATTGCTAAATCGTCCACGCTATCGACTTCATAAACCCGAATCGCCTCGATCAAGGCCCGGCTCTCAGGGTATTCAGAGGATATTATCTCGAAGAGTTGTATCAGCTTATTACGCAAGCGAGCCTGATCCAGCAAGCTGTGCCAACTGTCAATCGACCTGCCTCCCAGGCGAATATTTGCTATAGATACGCCAGCCTGGGTGGCAAGCCGGCGCACATCATTATCTTCTGGATAGAGTTCGACCAGGATATTTTGTAATCGGGTTAGAGCAGGCATCCAGGGCACTTTTCACTCCCTTTAGAGTGACTACTGATCTATTCGTTTCATTGGCTTGAAATCATCCGAACATATTCACTTAATTCATCTACAATATATTTTACATCCTGCTGCGTTTGCGGGTAAGATCCTTGAACCATGATTCGATAAACCCGTGGCTCAGTGCTCGCACTCCAAAAATAAACCTGTCTTTCTCCACCCAACTCTTTCTGCTTTCGGCTGATTTCTCTTTGAATCTCTATGATCTGTTCAGCGGTTAGCATAATAGATGGTTTGAACGACTTTGTGATTTGGGGATATTTCCAAAGAGATTCACGCAAAGGATTTACCATTTCCATCAAGCGAGCTTCTGGGCTGCATTTCAAGATTCCTGCAAGCAGCAAGGCAGTATAGATACCATCCGCCGCCGTATGAGATCCGTCATTTACGATAATATTTCCTCCAGGCTCGCCGCCGAGCATGTAATTTTTCCCCCACATCGCTGCTTCCAGATGGCGATCTCCATTACTTGTATAAGCGGTGCGAATACCGATAGCTTTCAATGCTTTTTCCAATCCTCGGTTGGCCCTGTAATTGGTGACTACAGTATTCTTCCTGAGAAGGCCTCTGGTCTTGAAATATTTTGCCAATATATATAACAAATCATGCCCATCAAAGCTGTTTCCTTCATTATCCACAACAATTAAGCGATCCCCATCTCCATCAAATGCAAAGCCATAATTTGCCCCATGATCGCGTGCAATACCAGCCAGATACATGGGATTAAGAATTGCATATTCCGAGCCGCACTGGTAGTTGATCCCTTTTCCATCTACAGCCTTATTCACTGCTATTGGATTTGCTCCTAAGTGAAGGAACACTTCGGGAGCAATCACTGAGGCAGCGCCATCGGCACAATCCAAAACAATTCTCAGATCATGGAGTGATTCTACAGGGCATCGCCTAACATGATCCTGGATGTAGAAAGCAATCAGGTGTTCAGCTTCAATATCCTTACCCGGTGTTGAGGAGCATATAATTGGATTTGTAGTTGCGCGAGTAATGGCTTCTTCTAATAATAGTTCAATCTCAACCTCCTCTTCTCGCTGAAGTCTCAGGCCGCTTTCCCTAAAAATCTTTATACCATTCATCTCTAGCGGACTGTGTGAAGCAGAGATAATAACACCGAGATCGGCCTTCTGCCTCCTGGTCAAGAAAGCGACCCCAGGAGTAGTCATAACCCCAAGATTGATGGTATCAGCACCTTGGCTCATCAAGCCAGATGCAATACAGACTGACAAATTCAATCCTGATGGTCTCGTATCACGCCCCATGACAACAACAGGATGCTCGGAGCGCCTGGAAACATACTGTCCTAATGCTTGACCTATCTCATAAGCAACAGGAGATATAAAGGGCCAGATCCCGGCTTTACCGCGAATACCATCAGAACCGAATTCTATACGTTGCATAAAAACCCCTCAAACAAGAGCTTTGCTAGCTTGGAATCGAAATCCTTGCAATTGATGGCTATATCTTGTAGTGCAAACTCCATTTGGAAAGAAAATTACAAATCCATGTTTTGTGAGACAATTATATGGTATGTGTAATCAGCTTGCAAGAGGTTGACGCGGTTGGATAGCCACTGTAATTGTTTTGACATGCCCTAACCCGCGCTTGCCCTATTTCCCCAAAGCTGGTATCCTGGCAGGCAAGCGCTGCGTACAGCGCAGGATGTGATCCTCCACAGCTCAGGATGGCAAAATGCCCATGCACCCCTCCACCTTCATCGGCATCGACATCGGCGGCACCTTCACCGACTTCGTCGTCTACCGCCCCTCGGACGGGGCGCTGCGCACCTTCAAGCTGCTCTCCACGCCTCACGACCCGGCCGAAGCCGTGCTGCGCGGGCTGGAGCGCATCGCCGCCGAGGGGTGGGGCCCCATCGAGCGCATCACCCACGGCTCCACGGTAGCCACCAACGCCCTGCTGGAGCGCAAGGGGGCGCGCACCGCCCTGGTGACCACGCGCGGCTTCGCCGACGTGTTGCAGATCGGGCGGCAGAACCGCCCCGAGCTCTACGATTTCTCCGCCGACCCGCCGCCGCCCCTGGCGCCAGCGGAACTGCGCTTCGAAGTCGACGAGCGCGTGAGCGCCGGCGGGCAGGTGCTGCAAGCCCTCGCGCCGGCGCAGGTGGATGCCTTGCTGGCGGAGCTGCGCCGGCAGGGGGTCGAGTCCGTGGCCGTGTGCCTGCTGTTCTCCTTCCTGCATCCCGAGCACGAGCGCAGTATTGCGGAAAAACTGCGCGCCGCCGGGCTGCTGGTCTCGGCTTCCTGCGAAATCCTGCCCGAGTACCGCGAGTACGAGCGCAGCAGCACCACGGCGGTCAACGCCTACGTTTCGCCGGTGCTGGAGCGCTACCTGGCGCGCCTGGCCGAAGCCCTGCAAGCGCCGCAGGGCCAGGGGCAGGCAGGGCCCCTCCTGCGCGTGATGCAGTCCAACGGCGGCGTGATCGGCGTGGAAGAAGCCCGCCGCAACGGCGTGCGCTGCATCCTGTCCGGCCCGGCGGGCGGGGTGGTGGGGGCCCAATACCTGGCCGGCCTGGCCCTGGCCGAGGGCGATCGCCCTCTGGAGCAGGGCCCTAACCTGATCACCTTCGACATGGGCGGCACCTCCACCGACGTATCGCTGGTGGCCGGGCAGGCGCAGGTGACCGGCGAGGCGCAGGTGGGCGGCTGCCCCATCCGCATCCCCCTGCTCGACATCCACACCATCGGGGCGGGCGGCGGCTCGATCGCCCGCCTGGACCCTGGCGGAGCGCTGCGCGTCGGCCCGCACAGCGCCGGGGCCGACCCCGGCCCGGCCTGCTACGGGCGGGGCGAGCTGCCCACCGTCACCGATGCCAACCTGGCGCTCGGCCGCCTGGCGGCGGAATACTTCCTGGGTGGGGAGATGCCGCTGCACCCGCAGCGTGCCTTCCAGGCCCTGGAGCGCCTCGGCCAGCCGCTGGGCCTGCCGGCCTTCCAGGCCGCCCTGGGGGTGGTGGCCGTGGCCAACGCCCACATGGAGCGCGCCCTGCGCCTGATCTCGGTCGAGCGCGGCCACGACCCGCGCGGCTTCACCCTGCTCTCCTTCGGCGGGGCCGGCGGCCTGCACGCGGCCGAGCTGGCCCGCCGCCTGGGCATCCCCGCCGTCCTGGTCCCGCCCCTGGCCTCGACCCTGTCGGCCTTCGGCATGCTGGCGGCCGAGGTGGTCAAGGATTACACCCAGACCGTGATGCTGCCGGGCGATACGCCCCAGGCCGAGATCGCTGCCCGCCTGGAGCCCCTGGTGCAGCGCGCCGCCGCCGAATTGCGCGCCGAAGGCATCCCGGGCGAGCAGGTGCGCCTGGAGCCGGCCCTGGACATGCGCTACCGCGGCCAGTCCTACGAGCTGAGCGTGCCCTTCGGCCCCGGCCTGCTGGAGGACTTCCACCAGGCGCACGAGCGCGCCTACGGTTACACCCGGCGAGGTGTCCCCGCCAGCGACCTGGAGATCGTCAACCTGCGCCTGCGCGCCAGCGGCAGCCTGCCCCGCCCGGCCCTTACCCGCCAGCCGCAAGCAGGCCGCGACCCGCGCGCCGCGCTGCTGGAACACCGCCCGGTGGTGCTGCCCTGCGGCGAAAGCGCCCGCCTGCCCTTCTACCGCGGCGAGGCCTTGCAGCCTGGCAACCGCCTGGACGGCCCGGCCATGCTGGTGCGGGCCGACACCTCCGTCTGGATCGGTCCGGGCGACCGGGCGCGGGTGGACGCTTACGGCAACCTGCTGATCGAGGTGGCAAGATGAACGCGCCCAACGCCGACCCGGTGCAGCTCGAAATCTTCAAGCACCTCTTCGCCGCCATCGCCGAAGAGATGGGCGTGGTGCTGCGCAAGGCCAGTTTCTCGCCCAACATCAAAGAGCGCCGCGATTTCTCCTGCGCCCTGTTCGACGCCGGCGGCCAGATGGTAGCCCAGGCGGCCCACATCCCCGTGCACCTGGGCTCGATGCCGCTCTCGGTGGCCGCCGCCGTGCAGGCCTTCCCGGACCTGGGTCCCGGCGACATGGTGGCCCTCAACGACCCCTTCCGCGGCGGCACACACCTGCCCGACATCACCCTGGTCAGCCCGGTGTTCATCCCGGAGCCGCCCCCCCGGCTGTGCGGCTACGTGGCCAACCGCGCCCACCACGCCGATGTGGGCGGCATGTCCCCCGGCTCGATGCCCATCGCCCGCCAGGTCTTCCAGGAAGGCCTGATCATCCCGCCCGTGCGCCTGCTGCGCGCCGGGGAGGTCGACCAGGGCCTGCTGGACCTGATCCTGGCCAACGTGCGCACCCCGCAGGAGCGCCTGGGCGACCTGTGGGCGCAGATCGCCGCCAACCGGCGCGGCGAGGAGCGCCTGCTGGCGCTGGCGGCGCGCTACGGGGATCAGACAGTCGGCCAGTACATGCAGGCCCTGCTGGCATACACCGAGCGCATGACGCGCGGCATGCTGGCCGGGCTGCCCGCCGGGCAGTACCGCTTCCAGGATTTCCTCGACGACGACGGCGTTTCCGACGCGCCCGTGCCCATCCAGGTGTGCCTCACCATCCAGGGCGAACAGGCCGTGGTGGATTTCACCGGCACGGCCCCCCAGCAAAAAGGCGGCGTCAATGCCGTGTACGCCATCACCCTCTCGGCCGTGTATTACGTCTTGCGCTGCCTGCTGGGCCTGGACGTGCCCAACAACGCCGGTTGCCTGGCGCCCATCCAGGTGATCGCCCCGCCCGGCTCGCTGGTCAACGCCCTGCCCCCGGCGGCCGTGGCGGGCGGCAACGTGGAGACCTCCCAGCGCATCGTTGATGTCTTGCTAGGGGCACTCGCTCAGGCCGGGGCCGGGCGCGTCCCGGCTGCAAGCCAGGGCACGATGAACAACCTGACCATCGGCGGCTACGACCCGCAGCGCGGGGGCGCTTTCGCCTATTACGAGACCATCGGCGGCGGTATGGGGGCGCGCCCGACTGCCGACGGCCCCTCCGCGCTGCACTCGCACATGACCAACACGCTCAACACCCCAGTGGAGGCCCTGGAATACGCCTACCCGCTGCGCGTGCTGTGCTACCAGGTGCGGCGCGGCTCGGGCGGGCGTGGGCGCTACCGCGGCGGCGACGGCATCCGCCGCGATTTGCAGACCCTGGTGGAGGCCGAGGTGACCCTGTTGAGCGAGCGCCGCAAACTCGCCCCCTACGGGCTGGACGGCGGCGAACCCGGCCAACCCGGCCAGAACCTGCTGCTGCGCGACGGGCAGGAACAGCCCCTGCCCGGCAAAGGCTCCTTCGAGCTGCAGGCGGGCGACATCCTCAGCATCCGCACCCCCGGCGGCGGCGGCCTCGGGGAGCCTGTAGAGTCCTCCAAGCCGGATTCATCCGGCGCTGCTGCGTAGGCCGGGCAATTCATGCCCGGCCGGACTGCCCGGCCAAGCTTTCCTGCCAAACCCAGGCGCGCACCTCAAAATTACAACCTTTTTACAAAATCCTGGCGAAAGACTCACAACTCCTGTCTATACTGAAATTGTGGGTGCACAACACGCACCCAGAAGCGCAGAATCCACCCAGGAGGTGTTCCAATGAAAAGCCTGAAAGCAATCCTCTACTTCGTCTTGATCTTCGCCTTCGTATCCACGTCTGCGTGCAGCAGCCTGCTGTCGCAGGTAATGGCGACCACCGCCCAGCCGGGAGCGCAGCCAACCGCCCTGCCCAGCGGCGCCGCACAGCCCACGCCGCAAGCCACTTCACAGCCCACCCCGCAGGCTGCCGGGGACCAGCCGGCGGTGCTACTCTTCGGCATCGGCATGCACATCGAGCCCTTCGGCTCTGTGCCTTCCTCACTGGTCGGCGGAGGGGAGCCCAAGCCGCCCCGCCAGCCCGCCCCTGGCGATAAGCGCCGCCCGGATTACAACCAGCCCGCCGCCTTCCAGCGCGGGGTGCAGGACATCCAGGCCATAGCCCGCATCGTCGAGCAGCACGGCGGCAAAATGACCGTCCAGGCGCAGACGCCTTTCACCCAGGCGGCCATCTCCAGCGGGGACACGATCCTGGCCGACCTGGCCAGCCGCGGCCACGAGATCGCCCTGCACTTCCACGAAGACGCCCACCTGGGCCCCGACTCGGAGAAGCTGCCGGTCGAGACCTGGTGCGCGGTGATGAAGGAAGAGATCGGCCTGATTGAACAGGCCAGCGGCGTGGAGCAGGTGCGCTACTGGAGCGGCGGCAACCTGTATCCCGACCTGTTCGAAGCTGCGCAGTGCGCCGGTCTGGACGTCAACTCCGATTGGAAGAACCCCAACACCCAGAGCACCTCCCTGGAGCTGACCGGGATCCATCCCTGGCGGCCGGCGGGCGGCACGGATGGCAGCGACGTTAGCCTGTTCAGCCAGCACGACCCGCAGGGCGCGGTCGTGTTCCTGCCCGAGGGGCTGTATCCGCGCGGCGATTTCGCCTCCATGCGCCGCTCTGAGGCCCCCGACGGCGACGAGAAGTACTTCGAGTTCCTCGAGCAAAGCCTGCTGGACTCGCTGGCTGCCTCTCAGGCCGGGCAGGTGAACGTCTTCCACTTCACCGTGCACCCCGGCGAGTTCCGCGGCGACCCGCAGCAAGACTCCAATTCGTTCAGCGTCATCGAGCGCTTCTTGAGCGAGGTGGTCGACCCGCTGGTGGCCAGCGGCCAGGTGCGCTGGGCCACCTTCGCCGAGATGGCCGACGCCTACCAGGCCTGGGAGCGCGGCGAGCTGGGGGCCCTGCCCGTGAGCCCAACCGCCCAACCCATCCCGCCCAGCGTTTCTTCCGCTGGCTATATGACCTTCGTGATCAACGTCCACGACTGGGTGCATTCCGGCGAGAGCGCCGATACCCTGCTGGCGCTGGTCGACCTGTTCGAGCGTTACGGCGTGCGCGGCGACTTCTACTTCACCGCCCCGGTGGTGGAAGCCTATGCCAAAGAGCGCCCCGACCTGATCGAGCGCCTGAAGAACTCCGACATGACGATCAGCTACCACGTGCGCCCGCCGCACCCGCTTTACAGCGGCTTCGACCAGCGCCTGAAAGACCTGGACGACGCCAGCCTGCGCCAGGCCATCCTCGATTACGAAACCTACGGCCTGGACCTCGCCACCGGCGACCTGGACCGCAGCCGCCCCAGCGGCTACACCTACGTGGCCCAGGTCTTCGGGCGCAAACCGGTCGTGGCTTCGGCCCCCGGCAGCGACCCGCGCATCCGGCGCACCGCTTTGGCCGTCTACGCCGAATTGGGCGCGCAGATGATGGTGCAGTACCACGAGGAAGGCACCGACCCGCTCAAGCCCTTCGTCTACAACCAGGGTCTGCTGGTGCGCCCCAGCGACTTCAGCATCACCCGCGCCACGCGCGTGGACGGCAGCGACAACTTCTGGTGGAACTTCATGAGCGCCCCGGACGCCGAGCGCTACAACCCCACGCGCATGCTCCAGGAGGCCCTGGCGGATTGGCAGCAGGCCGGGAACGCCCGGGCGCCCTTCATCACCGCCCTGATCCACGAGAACAACTTCTACCGCAGCGGCCCGGAAGGCTGGACTTCGATCTATTACAGCCTCGAGAAAAACAAGAAGTCCGAGCCCCTGGCGCCGCCCTACAACCTGGACGCCCCCGACCCCTCCCGGCTGCGCCGCGCTGCCGATCAGCAGGCCACCTGGGCGGCTTACGAAGAACTGGTGGCCTACGCCGCCGCCCACCTGAACGTGGTCACCTCCCTGGATATCCTCCAGCTTGCGCAAGAAAACTAAAATTTGGGTATAATCCAGGGGCGAGAATCTCGAGCTTATGCGTAGATCGATCACGCTCACTTTATTGGTAGTCTGCCTGGCAAGCCTGAGCTGCCGCCTCCTGTCCAATGGCCAGGGAACCGGCGCCCCCGCTGCGGAAAACACGCTTTTCACCGGGCAGGCCCTGATAGACAGCAACCACAACCGCAAGCCGGACGCTGGCGACCAGCCCCTGCAAAACGCCATCTTCCTGGTAGGCGGTTATGCCGGTTATACTGACGCCAACGGCTCCGTGCAGGTGGCCCTGCCAGGCCTGTGGGATGAGCCGGTCACCGCGCAGATGCTGCCCCCTGCTGGCAGCGACTACACCCTGATCGGCCCTGACGAGGTCACCCTGCAAGCCGAGGGCCTGACCCGCGCCGAATTCCTCTTTGCCACGCCGGAAGGCGGCTCAGCCACAGGCAAGCAGCCCGGTCCTAAACCCGGCTCGATCGAAACCGACCTGACCTACTGCACCGCCCCGGATGGCACGCCGCTCAAGATGGATGTTTACTACCCCAAGCAGATGAGCGCGCCGGCTCCGGCGATCGTGTACATTCACGGCGGCGGCTGGGTGCGCGGCGACAAAAAAGAGGGCGCTGGCATGCTCTTCTTCCCCGCCTTGCAAAAAGCCGGCTACATCATGGTCGCGGTCAATTACCGCCTGGCGCCGGACTACAAGTTCCCCGCTCCCATCGAGGATGTCAAGTGCGCCATCCGCCACCTGCGCGCCAACTCGACCCGTTACAACCTCGACCCCGGGCGCATCGGGGCGCTGGGCGGCAGCGCTGGCGGTCACATCGCCGCTCTGCTGGGCCTGGCGGACGCCAGCGCAGGCTGGGATGTGGGCGCTTATCCCGAGCAGTCCAGCCGCGTCGGGGCTGTGGTGGACCTGTTCGGCCCATCGGACCTGGTGCAGTTATTCAAGGATGACCCCAAGCCCTCCGCCAGTTGGTCCATCTTGGGCGCCAAGGGCGCCAGGGACCCTCTGTTGAGCGTCTTCAGTCCGGTGACCTACATCACCCCCGATGATCCCCCCTTCCTGCTCCTGCACGGGAACGAAGACACCGAAGTGCCGCCCGAGCAGTCACAGATCCTGTACGACCAGTTGCAAGCCGCCGGGGTACCAGCGGAACTGGTGTGGGTCAAGAACGCCGGGCACAGCTTCCAGCCGACAGGTGGCAAGCTCGACCCTTCCCTGGCCGAGTTGAGCAAGATCGTCACAGCTTTCTTCGAGCGCTACTTGCCGTGAAATCGATACAGAAATTAACAGTCCCTTTCGGCCCGTTTTCGGCATTCCTCTGATATACTATCGCCTGGTCGCCCGGCAGGGCGCCTGGTCGCCCGGCAGGGCGACTAGTCATCCCCGGGATGGCTCATGTTTTAAGGAGTATCTTCAAACCTTTGTAATGTTCGCTCGTCTTCAGGAAAATCAACGCGTCACCGTAAAACTCAACTGGCCTGCTGGCTCCACCCTCATCCGCTCCCTGCTGTTGTTCGTTCTCCTGGCTGCCCTGATCGAAATCACCGCCCGCAGCAGCCTGGTACAAAAACACATCCCCTTGCAGGCCTACGGCACCAACCATATCCAGTTCGAGTCTCAGCTCAAGAACCTGGACGCTTTCGTAGCCAAGAAAGGCGCACCAGATTGTTTGATTCTGGGCAATTCTCAGGCCCTGCGCGGCATCGACCCGCAGAAACTGGAACAGGCTTACCAGGAACAGACCGGCCAGACCCTGCTGTGCTACAACTTCGGCGTGGTGGGCACAGACATCGCCACTACCTTCTACTTCGATCAGATCCTGATCCACAAGTATCATCCCCGCCTGGTGATCGTCGGCACCAATTTCCTGGATTATACCCAGGGCCGTGAGAACCGCCTGGACCCGCGCTTCGAGGAGAACGATTGGATCCACTATGAGTTGGGCCAGTTCAGCCTGCAAGGCTGGCTGTTGGAGCATTCCTACGCTTTCCGCCTGCTGAAGCTCTTCAGCTACACCGCCCAGGATGGCCTGCACTTCGACCGCCTTGAGAAGGAAATCGCTTCGTGGAACCAACAGCTCACCAAATACGGCTATGGTTACACCCCCGAGATTATGGACCCCTCGGAGAGCATGGCGAAAGGTTCGCTGCGCAAGTTCCTGAGAGAACTGGGCGATTTCAACCTCTCCCGCCGCAACCTGGATAGCCTGGAGGGCATCATCCGCCTGGGACAGCAGGATGGCGTGCAGGTCGTCGTGGTCGAGATGCCCTACCACCCCTCCCTGCTCCAGTTGACGAGTGAAAATCGGGACCTGGCCTCCCAGCAAGAGCGGTTGAGCCAGTTCATCGTCGAAGTCAATACCGCCATCCGTGAGATTGCCGCTCGCAACCACACAGTCTACTGGACCAGCGACCAGGTCGAAGCCCTGCCCGAGGATGGCTGGCTCGATCGTTATCATCTCAACACCTTCGGCAGCCCGATTTTCTCCCGCTGGCTGGCGAACCAACTGGCGACCGCCGTAAAAAGCGGCCAGATCGCCAACCCCATCTCCCGGAACTGAACCTGCTATGCCGCTCATCTCGCTCAAGTTCGCCATCTTCGTACTGGCTTCGCTGCTCATCTACTACCTGCTGCCGGGCAAGCTGCAAAACTCATTCCTGCTGCTGGCTTCATACTATTTCTACGTCAGTTGGTCATGGCAGTTCGCCCTGATCTTACTGGCTCTGACGGTTTTCAACTTCTTCTACGCCCAACATTTGCAGCGCTGCCAGACGCACAAGCGCGCCATCCTGTGGCTGGGGGTAGCCGCGAACCTGGCCTTCTTCCTGTTCTTCCTGCTCGGCTCGGGCCTGGGTGACTTGATCCGGCGTTTCGGCCTGACGAGCTTTGAGGTTGCCGTCCTGCTGCCGCTGGGCTTTGGCTATCACGTTCTGGAAAGCATCTCCTACCTGGTGGATATATCCCTGCGCCTGGGTAAGCCCAGCACGAACTTCATCGATTTCACCCTGTTCCTGGCCTATTTCCCTAAGCTGATCTCGGGCCCCATCGAGCGCGCCCGCAAGTTCCTGCCCCAGCTCAGCCAGAAACGCGTCGTCGATAACCAGGTGCTGGCCCGCAGCCTGATGTTGATCGTGATCGGCCTGCTGCGCTCTACCGTGTTGGCTGGCATGATCACCGTGCTGGTGCCAGCCTCAGTCATCCAAGACCCCCTGGAACACACCGGTTTTCAACTCATGATGGGTCTGTTGGGGTTTGCTTTCTACCTCTACAACCAATTCGCCGGTTATACCGACCTGGTGCGTGGCGTCAGCGGCCTGTTCGGCATCGAGCTGACTCGCAATTTTGCACAGCCCATCTTCTCGAAGGACTTTTCCGACTTCTGGCAGCGCTGGCACATCAGCCTGTCGCAGTGGCTGCGCGATTACATCTACATGCCCTTGAGCCGGGCTCTGCTGCGCCGCAACCCCACTCGTTCGAACAAAGCCAACCTGATCCTGCCGCCGCTGGCCACCATGTTCGCCAGTGGCCTGTGGCACGGCGGCAGCCCGAACCTGCTCGCCTGGGGCATACTCAACGGCCTGTACGTGGTCATCGAGAACTTCATCAACCTGTTCCGGCACAGCGCTCCAAACGCCAAACGTCCTCTCTGGCGCGCCGTGCTGGGCGGCCTGGTCCTGCTGGGGCTGGCTTTGTTTGCTGCCATCCCATTCAAGCTCACCCTGGGACACAGCCGCATCCTGTTGGGCCAGATGCTCTTCGCCTGGGGCTGGCAAATGCCCGACCTGCTCGTGCTGGCGGTGATGCTCGCCTCAGTGGTATTGGACTGGCTGCAGTTCCGGCGCAACGATGAATTTGTCTTCCTGGGCTGGCCGCGCAGCCTGCAGGCGCTCGCTGCCGTGCTGGCGGTGTTTGCCGTGGTGATCGTCTACCAGTTGCAGAATGCACCCGCCACCTTCGTTTACCCGTAGCACAAACCTTGCTTTGTTTATGATGAGGAGAAATTATGGAACGCAGTGAAATTATGTCCAAGGTTCGAGAATTCACGCTGCGCGAATTGCTCAAGAACCCCGATTACGATTTGAAAGAAGACGAGCCCCTGTTTTCGAGCGGCACGATCGACTCGTTCGCTATGGCGCAGGTGGGCGTCTTCGTTGAGACGGAGTTCGGCCTGTACATCCCCGACCCCGAGTTGACCGTAGAGAACATGGATACCATCGGCCAGATTACAGAGCGTATCTTTCTTGGCTTACAGGAGTTATCATAGAAGGGGCAGGTCTGAGACCTGCCCCTACCGTCCAAACTTGTGCCGCAAAGGATTGCCCATGGAAACACCTTTTATTACCCCCGTAGAGATCCTGCAGCAGCGCGCCCAGGCCACGCCCGACAAGCTGGCTTTTGCGCTCCTGGATCAGGGTGAAACCGAAACCGAGCGGGTCACTTACGCCGAGTTGGATCGCAGCGCCAGGCAGATTGCCGCTTACTTGCAAGCCATCAGCCAGCCGGGGGAACGCGCCATGTTGATCTTCCCTCCAGGGTTGGATTTCGTGCGCGCCCTGTACGGCTGCCTGTACGCTGGTGTGGTGCCCATCCCCACCAACCCCCCCGGCCTGGCGCGCTCAGCCGGGCGGCTTTACGCCATCGTCAAAGATTCCCAGGCCTCGCTGGTGATGACCACCCCCGAGCTGCACATGCTTTTCCAGGCTTACATTGGTACGTACCCAGACTTGCAGGAAATCCGCTGGCTGGATAGCGCCACCCTGCAAGCCAACCTCGACCCGCAGGCGCCCTGGCAGCCGCCCGATCTCAGTCCAGAGCGTTTAGCGTTCATCCAATACACCTCTGGCTCGACCAACACGCCTAAGGGTGTGATGATCAGCTACCGCAACCTGTCTTACAACCGCTACGTCATTGGCGAAGTGCGCAAGCACGAGATGGCCTCTTCGGAACAGGCCGTGATCATGAATTGGGTGCCGCTCTTCCACGACATGGGTCTGATCGCTGGCATCTTCCAGTCTGTTTACGATGGCACTCCCAGCATCCTGATAAACCCGATTGCCTTCATGCAGAAACCGGCGCGCTGGCTGCAGGCCATTTCGCAGTATCGCGCCACCGCCAGCGGCGGTCCGAACTTCGCCTACGAGCTGTGCATCCTCAAAGTCACCCCGCAGGAGTGCGAAGGCCTGGACCTGTCCTCCTGGAAAGTGGCTTATAACAGCGCCGAGCCGGTGCGGGCCGCCACCCAGGATCGCTTTTCCGAGAAATTTGCCCCGTATGGCTTCCAACCCGAGGCTTTCTATCCCTGCTACGGCCTGGCCGAGGCCACCCTGCTGGTTTCGGCTTACGGCGAGGCCCAACGGACGGTCACCCTCAGCGTCGACCGCGCTGCCCTGGAGCAAGGCAAGATCGTCGCCTGCGAACCTTCGAGCGAGGATCACCAGGAGTTGGTGAGCTGCGGCCCGCCGCTGCTGGGGCTGAAAGTCGCCATCGTTGACCCGGCAACCTGCGAGCGCTGCGCCCCGGACGATATCGGTGAAATCTGGGTGCAAGGCGAGAACATCGGCGAAGGCTACTGGAACAACCCACAAGACACGGCAGAAACCTTCCAGGCCCATATCCACCCCACTGGCGAAGGCCCCTTCCTGCGCACCGGCGACCTGGGTTTTATGTACGAAGGCAATTTGTACGTGACTGGTCGTCAGAAAGACCTGATCATCGTGCGCGGGCGCAACTACTACCCGCAGGATGTTGAACTCACCGTGCAAAACAGCCATCCTGCCATGCGTCCCGGCAGCGGGGCTGTGTTTGCCGTCGAGACCAGTAACATGGAGCGGCTGGTGGTGGTGCAGGAAGTTCGCCACCGCCACAACGGCGACCAGGGCTGGGAGGAAGTCATCAAGAAAATCCGCCACGATATCGCTCGCGAGCACGGCATCCGCGCCCACAGCGTGCTGCTGATCGGTAAGGGCGATATCTCCAAGACCTCCAGCGGCAAGATCATGCGCGCCGAATGCCGCCAGCGCTTCCTGGAGAGCGACTACGACATCGTCGCCGACTGGCGCGCCCCGGGCTAACCCGCAGTGTGCAGGCTGGCTGAAGGCATACCAGTCGAGCGCGCCCCGTGAACACCATCAGCGCCCCATCTCGTAAAAACCGCCTGGGACGCACAGCCGCCCTGTTGGCAGTGCTGGCCCTGGCGGCTTTTTTGCACCTCTACCGCCTGGAGCAAGAAGGCTTCGGCAACCTGTATTACGCCGCGGCGGTGCGCTCGATGCTGGGCAGCGCTCATAATTTCTTCTTCGCCTCTTTCGATCCAGCCGGCTTCGTCACGGTGGACAAACCGCCGCTGGGCCTGTGGGTGCAGGCTGCCAGCGCATTTGTTTTCGGCTTCCAGGGTTGGAGCCTGCTGCTCCCCCAGGCCCTGGCTGGCATCGCCAGCGTGGGCTTGCTGTACTGGCTGGTGGAGCGGACTTTCGGCTGGCAGGCCGGGCTGCTCGCCGCCCTCGTGCTGGCGCTCACCCCGGTGAGCGTCGCTGCCAACCGCAACAACACCATGGACAGCCTGCTGGTGCTGACCTCGCTGCTGGCCGCCTGGGCCGCCAGCCTGGCAGCCGAGCGCGGCCGCCTGCGCTGGCTGTTGGTCTGCGCCCTGCTGCTCGGCACCGGTTTCAACATCAAGATGCTGCAAGCCTTCCTGGTGCTGCCCGCTTGCCTGCTAATCTACTGTTTAGCGCCGCTGCCCCGGTGGAAACGCCTGCTGCATCTGGGCCTGGCGCTCCTGGTGTTGGGCGTGGTCTCGCTCACCTGGGTGTTGACCGTCGACGCCACGCCGTCCGAGCAGCGCCCCTTCATCGGCAGCAGCCATAACAACAGCGTGCTCGAGCTGGTGATCGGGCATAACGGGGCGGCGCGCCTGGGAGAAATGCTGCCCTTTTTGAATAAGCCCCAACAGCCGCCGCCTGGCAGGCAGAGGGTATCCATCCCGCCGTACGGGTCGCCATCTGGCCCAGTGCCCGGCGCCGCGCCCGCACCGTTCAGCGGCGAAACCGGCCAGCCGGGGGCGCTGCGCCTGTTCAACCCGCAGCTTGCCGGGCAGGCCAGTTGGCTGTTGCCGCTGGCCTTGTTGGCTCTGCTGGTAGCCGCCCGTCAGCCCCAGGCGCGCCAACCCGCCTGGAAAATCGCCCTGCTGCTGTGGAGCGCCTGGCTGCTGCCGCAGGTGGTCTTCTTCAGCTACGCCGGCCTGTTCCATCGCTATTACCTGGAGATGCTCTCCCCGGCCATCGCCGCCCTATCAGGCGCGGGGCTGGCCAGCCTGTGGCGCGATTACCGGCGGGCGCTGTTCCACGTTCCCGAAGATGAGAACGTAGAAAGCGCCACAGCCAGGAGGAATCTCTTGGGCGCCTGGGGGCTGCCGCTGGCCCTGCTTGGCAGCGCCGCTGTGGCCATCTACATCTTGCAATCTTTGCAAAAGACGCCTTTGCAAGGACCGCCTCTCCCGGCCTGGGTGACCTGGATGATACCACTGGTCCTGGCGCTGAGCCTCTCGAGTGTGACCGGTTTAGTGGTTTTGCTTGTGCTGCGCGAGGCGCTGCGCGCCGCCCCGGGCCTGCCAGCCCGGCAGAATGGGATGCGGTTGGCCAGAACGCTCGCCTGCCTGGGCCTCTTAGGGCTGCTGGCAGCCCCAGCCGCCTGGTCATTCACACCGCTCCTGTACGGCGGCGATAGCGGCCTGCCTTATGCTGGGCCAGAGCTGGCCCGGCGAGGGCCGCCAGCCAACCCTGTACAGCCCACACCCCTGGTGCACTTCCTGCTCGCCGAGCACCACCAGGAGACATTCATCCTGGGCGTGATCAACGCCCGCACGGCCGCGCCGGTGATCCTGGCGACCGGTGAAGCGGTGATGGCTATGGGCGGTTTCTCTGGTGGGGACCACATCTTGAGCCTGCCCGATTTACAGGCCATGCTCGCCGCCAGGCAGGTGCGCTTTTTCCTGCTGCCCGGCCTGGCGCCCCCCAGCGCACCGGTCCCCCAGCAGCAGCCTTTGCCGCCCAACCAACCGCAGCCCGTGCCTCTGGCCCCACCGGAGCAGGCCGAACTGGTGCGTTGGATCCAGGCAACCTGTCATATCGTGCCCGAACCGGTCTGGAATCTCATCCCCGGCAAGGGTTGGCCTCCTCAGCCGGGCATCCTGCCTGGCCTGGATGGGCCTCACCAGTTATGGGATTGCGCTCGCCGGTAATTCTCTCTCAAGCATGGCGTACAACATAACCCCCGCGGCGATCGCCAGGTTCAAAGAAGTGGCGCGCCCGCGCATCGGCAAGCGCAGCAGGCAGTCGCAGACCACCGCCTGCTCCTCGCTCAGCCCCTGGCGCTCGCTGCCCATCAGCAAAATGCACGGGCGCTCGTAGCGCTCGATGTCACGGTAATCCATGGCGGCGTGCGCGGAAGTGCCGTAAATGTGATAGCCATTACGCCGCGCCCAATCCACGAACTCGGCGAAGGTGGCGCTGGCCGGCGGGTACCAGAACAAAGTCCCCATGCTGGCGCGCACCGCGCTGGGGTGGTAAAGGTCGAGCTGGCTGTCCAACACAATCAGGCCGCTGGCGCCCACCGCATCGATGCTGCGCAGGATCGTCCCCAGGTTGCCAGGATCCTGTGGGGCAACCAGCGCTACCCCCCAGGGAAAATTACGCCCATCCAGGTTATGCAGCGGTCGCGCCACCTGGCGCGCCACCGCCAGGATGCCCTGGGGATTATCCTTGTCGGCCAACGAGTTAAAAACCTGCGCGCTGGTGGCATAGCAGGCCACCCCGCCCTGGCCAGCTGTTTCGATCAATTCTTGCGCAAAAGCGCTATCTAATAATTCGGGGGCGTAGTAAATCGCCTCCAGAGGCGCGCCCGCTTCCAACGCCTCGCCCACGTGGCGGATGCCTTCTACCAGGAAAAGCTGCGTTTCCTGGCGCGCTTTGCGCTGACGCAAGGCGCGCGCCTGCTTGACCCGGGCGTTGTTGCGGCTAGAAATTAATTCCATAAGGGACTGGTTTCGGCGGGTGGATCAAACCAACCGGCGAGGCACCCATGCCAGCACGGTGGTGCCCTGGCCTGGATAGGAGGTGATCTCCACGTCTCCACCAACCTTGCGAGCACGCTCGTGCATGTTCGACAGCCCGTGACCCAAAGTAGAGTTCACCTTACGCAGGTCGAATCCGTGCCCATCGTCCGAAATCTCGAGCAGGACGCGATCGCGCGCCGTCCACAAGTGCACCTCGGCCTGGTTTGCCCGGGCATGCTTGGCGATATTGGCCAGCGACTCCTGGCAAATATGGAACAGCGCCGTGGCGCTGGCCGCCGGAAAATCCACCAGGCCGTTGTCTGGCCCGACCAGGATGGCTTTGGTCTTGGAATTGGATTGGAACTCTTCAACCAGGCGCTGCAACCCCTGTTTGAGATCCTCACCATGGAACTGTCGCGGGCGCAGATCGAGGATGTAGGCGCGGATATCCCGGATGATCGAATTCAAGGCATCGATGGACTGCTCGATTTTCTGGCGCGCTTGCTCTGAATCCTCGTCAAAGGCCATGCGCACGTAATCCAGCGCCAGGCCCACGCCGTAGATCGACTGGATGATGCCATCGTGAAGGTCCATGCCGATGCGCTCGCGCTCCTCCAACACCGCCAGGCGACGTGACTGCCGGTTCAGGCGGGCGTTCTCGATGGCAATGGCGGCCCAGGTGCCGATAGCCGTCAGCAGGTGCAACTCGCGTTCATCCAACGTCCGGCTGTGGCGCGTGGCCGCGCTCATCACGCCCACCACTTTACCGCCCGCCGTGAGCGGGATGCAGGCAATGCACTGGAAGCCTGCATCCAGCACTGCTGGCCGCAGGTAGCGCATATCTTCGCGCAGGTTGGTGCTGATCAGAGGCTTCCCGGTAGCTGCCACCATACCGATAAACCCCTCGCCAACGCGGAAACGTTCCATATGTGAGAAAGCTTCATCGAAACCACCGCGGTGCAAGGCCAATCGCAGTTCCTGCTCGTTATCCTCGCGCAGGAAGATCTCGCCGGCTTCCACATGCAGGTAAGACATAACCAACTCGAGGGTTTTGGCGACGATCTCGTCCACGTTCAGGGCGCTGGTCAGGACCGCGGCCACGTCATTGAGCAGCTTCAGGTCTTCATTGCGCTGACACAGCTCGTCATCGCGTCGCACCAGGGCTTCGTAAAGGCGTGCGTTGGTGATCGCTACAGCCGCATAAGCCGCCAGCGTTTCGAGCACGTGCTCGTCCTGCTCGGTAAATTCGTGGTAATTGAGCTTGTCCGTCAGGTAAATCTGCCCCAGCAGCCTGTCGCCGGAGATGATCGGCACACCCAGGAAAGAGCGCATGTATGGATGGTTAATTGGAAAGCCCACACTGCGCTGGTCTTCTCCGATGTTGGCCACGCGCACCGTACGCCGCTCTTTACCCATCAGGCCGAGCAAACCCCGCCCCAGAGGGACATTCGAAATTCGCTGGGATTGTTCTCTGCTCATCCCAACCGGGATGAACTGCTCCAAGTCCCCATCTTCGTTCATCACGCCCACCGCCGCATAGCGCGCTCCCGACTGTTCGCGCGCCATTTGCACGATGCGTTCCAAAACGGTCTCCAACGATAAATCGCTCACCAACTCCAGGCTGGCGCGGTGCAACGCGGCGAGCCTGTCTTCAAGCTGTTCGCGCGTCAACAATACCATTCGATCATCCTCACCACATTCCAATTTTACCCTATTTTGTCTGAGTTTTGATAGTTTTTGCCAGTTTCTTTCCCGTAAGATGTACTCTGACCTTTGCGAAAATCCTATGGCACACACTTCACGCATTTCTGGATTCTATAATCTGAGCCTGGCCGAGCGCTTAGCGCAATTGGACCAGCAGGGCGAGCTTGACCCTCAGGAACTGGCCGCATTGAGCGCCGCCGCCGGGCTGGCGCCGGACCAAGCCGACCACATGATCGAGAACGTGGTGGGGCTGTACGCCCTGCCGCTGGGCATCGCCTTGAACTTCCAGGTGAACGGCCGTGATGTGCTGGTGCCAATGGTGATCGAAGAGCCTTCGGTTGTTGCCGGGGCTTCGTTCATGGCGAAACTGGCGCGCTCCGGAGGCGGCTTCCTGGCGCATACCACCCCGCCCGAGATGATCGGGCAGATCCAATTGTTGGATATTCCCGATCTGCACACTGCCCGCCTGAACATCCTGGAAAAACGTGATGAACTGCTGGCCGAAGCCGGCGAAATCGACCCGGTATTAAAAAAGCTGGGGGGCGGCCCGCGCGACTTGCAGGTCCGTCTGATCGAAAATTCGGCGGTTGGCCCCTTCCTGGTGATCCACTTGATTTACGATGTGCGCGATGCCATGGGCGCCAACGCTGTCAACACCGCCGCCGAGCGCCTGGCGCCGCGCCTCGAAGCGCTGACTGGTGGGCGCGTGCACCTGCGCATCCTGTCCAACCTGGCCGACCGCCGCCTGGCGCGGGCGCGCTGCAGCATCCCGCTCGACCAGTTGGCCTTCGATGATTTCAGCGCCGTGGAAGTGCGCGACGGGATCGTTGCCGCCTGGGCCTTCGCCGCCGCCGACCCTTACCGCGCCGCCACGCACAACAAAGGCATCATGAACGGTGTAGACGCGGTGGTGATCGCCACGGGCAACGACTGGCGCGCCATCGAAGCCGGGGCGCACGCCTACGCCGCCCGCAGCGGGCAGTACACCTCATTGAGCACCTGGGGCCAGGACACCCAGGGCAACCTGGTCGGCACGCTGGAGATGCCTATGGCCGTTGGGATCGTGGGTGGGGCGACGCGCGTCCATCCCACCGCTCGCGCGGCCCTCAAGCTGATGGGCGTGACTACCGCCAGTCAGTTGGCCGAGATCATCGTCTCAGTCGGGCTGGCGCAAAACCTGGCAGCACTGCGCGCCCTGGCGACCGAGGGCATCCAGCGCGGCCACATGAGCCTGCACGCCCGCCAGGTGGCTATCGCCGCCGGGGCGCAAGGCGAGATGATCGAGCGCCTGGCCCAGCAACTGGTCGCCGAAAAAACGGTGCGCATCGACCGGGCCGAAGAATTGCTGCGCGCCTGGGATTCTGCTACACCAACCGGCGAATGATCACTGAAAACCGCTCAAATCCAGGCGCTCTTGATACAATCTGTTACCTGACGCTATAATCAGGCTGCCCGGGGAATTCATCCCTGGGCTTGCATTCCGAGATTTGCAAACAGGCGAGAACAATGGACGAAAAAACATCTGAGAACCTGCTCTTGAAACCCGCCCGCCCGGTTGGCATCGTCGGTTACGGCGCTTATGTGCCGCGCTACCGCCTGCCGGCCTCAGAAGTGGCGCGCATCTGGACCGCTGGAGAAGGCGGCCTGCCGATCAAGGAGAAAGCTGTGCCCGGCCTGGACGAAGACGTGGCCACCATGTCGATCGAGGCCGCCCGCAACGCCATGCTGCGCGCTGCCGTGCCGCCCAGCGAAATCCGCGCCGTGTGGGTTGGATCCGAATCGCATCCCTACGCCGTCAAGCCCACTTCCACGCTGGTTGCCGAAGCCATCGGCGCCACGCCGCACGTACAGGCCGGCGACTGGGAATTCGCCTGCAAAGCTGGCACCGAGGCCATGGTGGCTGCCATCGGATTCGTCGGCTCGGGTATGGCCCATTACGCCCTGGCGATCGGCATGGACACCGCCCAGGGCAAGCCCGGCGACGCCCTGGAATATACCGCTGGCGCCGGTGGTGCAGCCTACCTGCTGGGGCCGGCAGACGAGTCCCTGGCGGTCATCGAGGCCACCTATTCTTACGTCACCGATACGCCTGATTTCTGGCGGCGCGCCTACCAGAAATACCCTGAGCACGGCCAGCGCTTCACCGGCGAGCCGGCTTACTTCAAGCACATCACCGAGGCCGGGCAGGCGCTGCTGGACGCCACCCACACTACCCCCGCCGATTACCAGTACGCCGTCTTCCACCAGCCCAACACCAAATTCCCACAGCGCGTCGCTTCCATGCTGGGCTTCAGCAGGGAGCAAATCGCCGCCGGGCTGCTGGTCCCGGTGATCGGCAATACTTATGCCGGCGCGGCCATCATCGGGCTGACTGCTGTCCTGGACATTGCACAACCCGGCGAGCGCATCTTCATGGTCTCCTTCGGTTCAGGCGCAGGCTCGGACGCGTTTGCCATTACCGTCACCCCCGCCATCAGCGAGCGCCGCCAGCGTGCGCCTCGCACCCAGGATTACATCGCCCGCCGCACGCAGATCGATTACGCCACCTACACCCGCTATCGCGGCAAACTGACCATCAAATAACGTAGGGGCGATCCCAGCCGGTCGCCCGTAGGGGCGCACGGCGTGCGCCCAAAGGACAGGATTATGAGCCAAGTTGTCATTGCAGGCATTGGACAAACCACGGTCGGCGAACACTGGGATCTCTCCTTGCGCGAGCTGGCCCTAAACGCCATCGCCGCTGCCCAAAAAGACGCCGGTGGCTTGAGCCCTCAGGCGCTCTTCGTCGGCAATATGATCGCCCCGCAAGTCTCCCGGCAGGCGCACCTGGGAGCGCTGGTCGCTGATTTCGCTGGCCTGACCGGCATCGAAGCCGCCACGATCGAGGCGGCGGGCGCTTCTGGCGCGGCAGCGCTGCGCACCGGCTACCTGGCCATAGCCTCCGGCCAGGTGGAAGTGGCCCTGGTGGTCGGTGTGGAAAAGTTCTTCGATCAGATTGGGGGCGAGGTCGAGGCCGCGGTAGCCACCTCCGCTGACAGCGATTACGAAGCGCCCCAGGGCCTGACGAGCACCGCCCAGGCAGCCCTGCTGATGCGCCGCTACCTGCACGAGTTCAACCTGCCCCGCACCGCCCTGGCCGGTTTTCCGGTCATCGCCCACCAAAACGGCGCCGGCAATCCCAACGCCATGTTCCGCAAAGCCATCAGCGCCGAGGCTTACCAAAAGGCCGGCCTGGTCAGCGACCCGCTCAACATGTTCGACGTGGCCCCCAACGCCGATGGCGCCGCGGCCCTGCTGCTCACCCGCCCGGAGCTGCTGCCCCCTGGCTTCCCCCATCCCCTGGTGCGCATTGCTGGCTCCAGCCTGGTGACGGACACCCTGGCCCTGCACGACCGCCCCGACCCGCTGGCTTTTCACGCCGTGCGCCTCTCGGTAGAACGCGCCTGCGCCAAAGCGCGCATCACTCCACTTCAAGTAGATTTCTTCGAACTCTACGACGCTTTTTCGATCTATGCCGCCCTTTCCCTGGAATCGGCCGGCTTCGCCGGGCGCGGCGAAGCCTGGAAGCTGACCCAGAACGGTGAAACGCCGGCCGCGCTTAGCCTGCAGGGCAGCCTGCCAGTCAGCACCTTCGGCGGGCTGAAGGCGCGCGGTAACCCGGGCGGCGCTACGGGCGTGTACCAGGTGGTTGAGGCAGTGCTGCAACTGCGCGGCCAGGCTGGCCCCAACCAGGTGCCCGAGGCCCGCCGCGCCCTGGTGCAAAGCCTGGGCGGCCCGGCATCTACAGTCGTCACGCATGTGCTGGAGGCAGGTATTTAGCCTTTTCCTCGCCGCTTCTATCAACTTGATAGTTCTTGATAGCCTCGCCCTAGTATATTTGCTATAGAAAGATCCCCGTTTAGAGATTCGGTAGGGGCGCAAGGCTTGCGCCCTCTGATAAGTTTATTCGTAAATTTATTCAAGGAGCATTGTCATGGAAATACCCCGCCATTGGAGACTGCGCAAACAACGTTATGGGTTGGTCGGTGAAGTTTGTCCTCATTGCGACGCCAAGCTCTTCCCACCGCGCGATATCTGCCCCGAGTGCGGGCAGGAGGCCAAGACCCTGTACCAGTTCAGCGGGCGCGGTGAAGTTTATTCTTTCACCACTGTCTACGACCCTCCGGCTGGCTACGAGGAGAACGCCCCCTACACCGTGGCGCTGGTCAAGCTCGAAGAGGGCCCCATGGTCACCGCGCAGTTGACCGACCTGGGCGATACCCCGGTCGAGATCGGCACGCCGGTCGAAATGGTCACCCGCCGCCTGCGCCAGGATGGCGACGAGCGCGGCCTGATCGTGTATGGCTATAAATTCCGCCCAGTTTTAGCCGGTCAGGCGGCATAACTCTACTACATAAAACGATTATCGCCCTGGAGGATTTCTCCGGGGCGATTTCATTTCTCAGGGCTTCGCCGCGTTGGCAAAATTTTCTCTCCAACATCTGAGAAATGATGATATCTAGTACATCTTGGCATAAATAGCTATGCAGAAAGGGCTCTGCCCTGGTAGGTCCATTTGAACGGTTTAGCCATGGTACGGTTGTAATACTCGATGAAGGCCAGAACCTTGCGTTTCAGATCGTCG
>JBFMFR010000061.1:0-41219 GCA_040752025.1 Chloroflexota bacterium
CAAAAGTGTATGCCCGCTTGCAAGCAGTGATTTCCACTTGCCGCAAACAAGGTCGCAATGTCTTTGTCACCTTGCGTGACTTGTTCGCTCACCAGCCTGTTTCCTTACTCACTGGGTAGGTAGTTACCGTACATGAAGGAAATCCTTTCTTCAATAGAAATGGTGGCTGAACCGGCATAGCGCTGTCTTCGCGCGTGCGCCCGTTCCAGAAAATTTCTCTTTAGAGAGAATGACTATCCGTAAGTATACCCGAGAATTCGAAGATTGGCAACAGGGTCAACCGGAAATTCGGGTTATCATTGCTGGTGATCCGGAAGCGAGCAGCCTTCTACGTACCACCGTGGCGGCAAACAGGCAGACCTGCCCCTATGGTCAGGCTACCTGGTTTGCGGCGCGGGATGTTTACGGGCTGCGACCCGGGCGGCGCCGGCGATGCGGGGCGCTAAGAACAGCCCTGCGCCCAGCAGCAGGCAGGCTAACCCGGCGGCGGTCATCGAAACGTTGAAGGCATCAGCGTAATTCACCCCGTTCCAGGTGTGGGTGGGGGCCATGCTGTATTGGATGGTGAGCGCCAGCAGGCCGAGCAGGATGGCTGCCGCGCCGCCCGCCGTTCGATTGGATTGGGCGCTGCCCCGGCTGAAGTTCACACCCTGCCAGATAGCCGGGATGCGAAACAGCAGGAAGAGCACCAGGGTCAGGACGGTCGTGTACACTACGGCGTCCACGGGCATGGATTTGCCGCGCAAAGCCCGCGAGACGGCGATGTGGAGCACGCCAATCGCCGCGCCGGCGAGCAGCACGTACAGCGCCTGGCGATAGGCCCGGTCGGCGCCTTTGATCAGCAGGACCGTGGCGCGGATGCCCCACACGCCGAGGGCGATGCCCGTCAAAACAAAGAGGATGTACAGCCACTGGAGCGGCGCCAGGGCTTTCATGCTGTCATAGCGGGCGGGCGCCAGCGCCACGCAGGTTGTGCCAACGCCGCCGAGCAGGGTAAAACCGCTCGTCAGTCCCATCAGGAGGATGCCGATGAAGCGCAGGAATTTTGCGAAGAAGTGATTGGTGGACATGGCTTTTCCCTTTCAGATTTTTTAGTCGATGCTTATCCAAACTTGAAGCCGAGCACGAAGCAGATGGTCATCAGCAGCAGCAAACCCGGCAGGATTTTGAGGATGGTTTCCCGCGACAGGATGGGTTTGCCGGCTTTCAGGAAGGAGAGCAGCAGGCCGCCCACCCCGATCAGCGCGCCGCCGGTGCCGACGAGCGCAAAAGCCGGCCGCAGCGCCCCCTGGAGTGCGAGCACGACCGGCAGCAGGAAGATTATTAGCCCCGCCACGCCGTGCACCAGCGCCAGCACCAGCGCCGGCAGGCGGTTGTGCTGGCGCATCGAGCGGGTGATGAGGATCGCCAGGAAGCCGGCGGCGGCGAAGACGGCGTAGGCGGCGTGCAGCCAGGCGAGGTGCTGCCACACCAGGCCGAGCGACAGCGCCAGCGGGATGATCGTCGAGACCACCACCACGATAGGCGCATCCAGCGCCTCGAAGCCGAAGATGATGAGCAGCAGCCCGGCGATCAGCAGAACGCCAAAGGCGATGGTGTAGGCCAGCGTGGGCGGTGTGGGCAGGCCGTCGATGCCGATGGCGATCTGGTAGGCGGCCAGTAAGCCGGTGACCAGCAGCAGGACACGATCCAGGGGCGTCATTCTCATGGGATTAGATCACTGCAATCACCACCAGGATCATGGCTGCCAGCATGTACACCGAGGCGTATTTGAACAGGCCGAAGCTGGCGCGTTCCGATGGCCTGACTGTTACGGCCACGGCCATGCTGAGCAAGCCGGCCGACAGCACGCCCAGCAAGCGCAGGAAGCCCCATTGCATGCCGATGTTCCAGGCAGCCAGTCCCATCGCCAGGGCGGCCAGGAGGCTGGAAATGGCGATCGTGGCCCGCGTAAAGCCAAACCCGTAGGTGGATGGGAAGGTGGGCACACCGGCGGCTTTGTAGTCGTCGAAGTAGCGCAGATTGAAAGTCAGGATATGGGTCGGGATCCAAAACAGGATACCGAGGGCAAGCAGGATGCCAATTGCATCTACCTGGCCCAGGCCCAGGGCGCGCCCGGCCAAAATGGGCATGCCGCCTGAAACGCCGCCCCACACGATGCTCCAGGGTGTGCGGCGCTTGAGCCAGATAGTATAGATGACCACGTCGAAGAACAGCCCGGCAAAGATGATCAGGCCAAACAGGGCATCGAGGGCGGCGGCCAGGCCCACACCGGACAGCGAGAGCGCCAGCCCGACTCGCAGCGCTTCGGCAGGGTCGATCTTGCCAGAGGCCAATGGGCGCTGCTGCGTGCGGCCCATCCTGGCGTCGATATCGCGATCCCACCACATATTGAGGAGGGTGCTGCCGCTGATGGAAGCGACCAGGCTGAGAAACAGCCCTGCCAGGGTGGGCAGGTTGAAGATCGGGCAGCGGGCGCTCATGTAGCCCGCCATGCCGGTCGAGACGAGCAGGCCGGTTTGCAGGCTTTTGATCAGCGGCCAATACAGGCGCAGTTTGGTGGTAGCAGCATTCACGGTGCTTCTCCTAAGACTCAACCTACAGGCGGGCGTGCTTCAGCGTGCACAGCGGAAGCCCACCCCGGGGCTGAAATAGGTTGGCGTGGCATTGTTGCGCACCCACAGGCGCAGGTCCATCTCGTAGGTGTCCTTCGAGCCGCCGCGCAGGAAGCGGTAGTGCATGCCTTCGTACACATCCCCGGTCCACTGCCAGACATTGCCGGCCATGTCGTACAGGCCGTAGGGCGAGGCGGAAGCGAGCGTGGCGTAACCGTCGTGGGTCTTGCCATTGTAGAATCCGACCGGGGTTGTGCGCGATCCGAAGGATTGCATATCTTCGAATGGGTCGCGGCTGGCGTAGAAATTGGCGTTGGCGCGCTGGATTTCGAAGCCCCAGGGGTAGGGGCGTGCGTCTGCGCCGCGCCCGGCTTTCTCCCATTCCAGCTCGGTGGGCAACCGCCAGCCATAGTAGCCGCAGTAGCCCCAGGCCCCGAACCAGGAGACCATGCTCATCGGGTGATTCGCATAGCCTGGCTGGACGGTGAAGGTGCTGCCCTCCAGCTTCAAACGCTGCGAGGCGTCGTCCAGCGGGATGAAAATCCAATCGCCAGCCTGGATGCGCTCCTCGTGCTTGACGCCGTGGAACTCGTCGCCGGGGTAGAAGCCCACGATGCGCTCGCCGTCCACCTTCACGTAGCCGGCTGCCAGCGCCTCGTTCAGGAAGGCGGCGTACTGCGCCGCGGTCACGTCTGTGACCATCATCTCGTAGGCGGGAGTGGAGGCAAGTTCTTCGTGCTGACCAAAATAGAACTCTCCGGCAGGGATCTGCGCCCAGGCGTCCGGAGCCACGCCCGAATCGAAGGCCGGCAGGGGCGCGTTCAAATCCACCGGGGCGCACGAAGCCAGCAGGATTACCAGGAACAGGGCAGTGGGCAGCCAGGGCTTCATTCCGCCACCTCCTGTGAGAGTTCGTGAGACATTTCTTCCGTCCAGCGTCCTTTATTCTTGAACAGGTCGATCAGCCGCCAGACCATCACCACGGCGAGCAGCGCCAGCAGCATGCCCAGGCCGAAATCGATGCTGTACATCAGCGCATTGACCAGGGGTTGTTGTTCGGCCTCGGCGATGAACAGGCGCTTCATCTCGAAGACGGTTACTGCCGCAAAGGCGATATCGGAAAGCACGATGATGCCCCAGCCGTACAGTTGGCGCAGCCGGCCTTTCAGCCCGATCATGTCGCCATAGTAGAGCAGGATGATGGTGGCGATGATGGCGGAGAGCACGTGCCAGTGGCCGGTGAGCTCGATGCGCTCCTCGCGCGCCGGCCAGACGCGGAAGATCTCGTCCAGGCGGATCGCCATGAAGATGCCAATGCCGCTGGTGGTGAAGTTCATGAAGAGCATTTGCCAGGTCGGGCCGAACTTCAACGGGTCGCGCAGCAGGGCGCTCAGTTTCTGGCCGAAGCCGGGTTTCGGCAGGTGGGCCGTGCCGTCGCGGATCAGTTTGGCCCAACTCCAGATGAGCAGCAGCAGAGCGGCCAGCATGGAGGGCGTGGCTCCCACGTAGATGATCATGTGGGCGACCGGCTCGAGCGGCGTTGCCACGCCCCACACGCCCAGGTTGAGCACGATCGTCCCCAAAATCATCAGCGGCATGGCGATCTTGTGCAGCAGGCCCTTGAAGTTGAGCCAGCGGCCGATGATGAGGGTGAGCATGACGGCGATCAGCGCCAGCATGATGTGCAGGTGGCCGATGACGGAATACTGCATGGTGGTTTTTTCGGGGTAGCGGATGATGTTCTCGGCCAGGAAGGTTTCGAAGCCGTTGCCGAAAAACGAGCCAGGCACGGCGCCAAACAGGGCAGAGATCACCGTGGTCAGGGCGGTGGCAAAGAAGGCCGTGCGCTCCAGGTCCAGCCCCGAGCGGGTGCGGGCGTAGGCTGGATCCGGCTGGTAGTAGGCCTTGTTCCACGGCCACAGGGCAATCACCAGCAGCACGCCGGCAAAGAAGACCAGGCTCAGACCGGCGATGTACAGCCCGTGGAAAGCCCAGTTGTGCCCGAAGTAAGCGAAACCCAGGCCGAAGATCATGGCGAGCATGTAGCCCACGGTGATGGCAGCCCGGACGGCGATCTTGTAGAAGGGCGGCATCTTGAGCAGGCTGGTGATGATGTAGGTTTCGATAGCCACCACGGCCATGGCAATGGAATGGTACAGGATGATGATGCGCCCTTCTCGCTCGGCGGGAACCATGTCCATGCCCAGCAGCTTAACAACGAAATCGCGCACACCCAGCTCTGCCATTGGACCCGAGAGCATGCCCCATACGGCGGTGACGACGGCGATCATGGCTATCGCTACCAGGATCAAGCCTTTGGTGGAGCCAAACAGATAGTTGAAACGATCTTTAATCCATTGCATAGAGTTGGGTTCAACCTTTCCTGGTGAAGCCAAGCGCAAAGGCGCCCGTCATCAAGAGGAGCAGAGGCGTCAGGATCATCATGACGAAGGTGGGGCTGAAGAACAGCAACTGCGCCCCGACCGAAATGAAGGCCAGCGCGATCCCGCCCAGGCCGATGAGCATGCCGCCGATGCCCACCCAGAAGAAGCCCTTCGGGGCGCTCTTCGCAAAGAAGGGACCCAGGAAGATCACCAGCCCGGCGACGCCATGGAAGAGCGGCACAGCAATCTTTTTGAGCGTGTCCATGCCGGCAAGGCTGGTGATGGCGATCGCCAGGAAGCCGATGGCGGCAAACCACTTGAAATACTTCTTCCAGGAGGGATAGTACTCCTCGGCAACCCCCATCGAAATGCCGAGGGGGATCAGGCTGGCGACGGTCAGCACGTAAGGCGAAGCCAGGATATCCAGCCCGAGGAAGATCAGCAGGAGCCCGGAAACCAGCAGCACGGCAAACCCCAGCAGGTAATAGAGGTTGTGCAGCGCTTTGTGCAGGTTGTAGCGTTTCCAGAAGGTCCAGCACAGGTAGGCGGCTAACAGACCGGTCAGTAGTAAGAACAGATTGTCAAGCGTGAACATGGTATCCTCCTGAGATCAAAAAAATTGAGTGGTGATACGCAAATCATAGCACAGGCTTCTTTGTATGTATGTGACAAACATCACATACCGCTGTGCAAGAGAGCCTTGGCAGCAGCCTGCACACCACTTCGAATTTTTCGGGCCAAGGCCTAATCGGCTGCATTCCATTGATCGAGCATTTTGCGCGCCCCCGGCAGCGCCAGGTAGATCACCAGGGCGGTGCTCAACAGCGGGGCGGGCAGGAACATGGAGAAACGATGTACCTCGAAAAGGGCGTTGTTGAGCCCCAGCGGGTAGCCAGCCAGCATGGACATCACCCCGGCAAAGATGCCCACCGGGATAGCCCAGGATTTCTTCTTCAACACGGCGAAAATGAAGACCGCCCAGGCCGCCGCGCCCCACCAGCTTACCTGCTGCGCCATGACGTACATGCCGTTCCAGAAGGGGTTATCGTGTGAGGTGGTGTACTTGGCAATTGGAGCGACGCCGTCGATGAAGGTCAGAACGTAAGCCAGGCCGGCGATAAAGGTCAGTGTGATGATCTTTTTGTGGATGCCGCCGATGAAGAGCATGCCGAACCACAAAATGGCCGCCAGGATAAAAACGATCATGGTTGGCGTGGGCAGGTGGCTGTCCATGGCGGGGATCATCGGGAAGAAGCCCACCAGCAGTTGGATCGTCCCGGCGACTGCGCCCCAGAACCAGGCCCATTTCTCCTTGCGCAGGAAGCCGTACAGCACTGCTGCCCAGATGGCCCCGGTCGTGATGCCGAACCACCCCAGCACAGCGTAGGTGATGCGCACGGAGGTGGCCTCGTCCGTGCGCCCATCTACCAGCTTGGCGTCGATGACCAGGTTGTATTGGGCTGCGAGCAGGTAATAGAGGATCAAGGCGGTCAGGATGCCGGCAATGGCCAATACGGTTCCCAGTTTGGTGTTGTTTTTCATTGTGTTCTCTCCTTTTTTCCGGATTTGCAGGTTGCGTTATTCCGCTGGAGCGGGTTGTTGGCTCCCCGAGGCAGAATCTTTTTTCTTCTTGCGCTGCCCCTTGACGATGTAAGGCAGCAGGAATAGATAAGCGCCGCTGATCGCCATAATCAGCATCAAGACAGACGGTATCTTATCCAGTTTTTCCCAGGTTGCGACCAGTTGGGGGTCACCTAAAAACTTGATCACTACTGCTATCGGGATTGCCAGCGCGGTGGGCACGGCGATCCAGCGGTGGAATTTACGAAACCATTTGCTCAAAAACCTGGTCATGCTTGCTTCCTTTCGGTGCTGGGTAGGTTGTCGCTTAAATTCAGGTTGACTGTGCGCGCCGGGCTGGGCGCGCCTGGGGTTTCGATGCGATTCACCACCCCGCGCACGCCAGGCACTTCCGCGGCGATTTCTTCGGCCGCGGCGCGCCTTTCCAGCGTATCCACTTTCCCTGCCAGGTGAACAATGCCGTTTAGCACGCCCAGGCGTAAACCGGCGATGGCGGTGCGCTCATCGGCCGCAAACGCAGCCAGGATGGCAGCGCGCAGGTTTTCGTCTGAGTTGGAAAGGGAAACGTGCATGCCTGTCAATTGCCTCAATCTAATCGCGTTGTAATACTGATGCGAGTATAGCCCCATCTCGCTGGCGAGCATACGACTTAAGTCGTGCGCGCTGGAATGAAAGGGAAAAGAGCGCAAAGCCTGGGAAGCGGAACATTCCCCCGGTGGCCGGTTTGCGCTTGGGGTGTGGTTGGAGAGGAGCGGTGGCTCGATCGCCTCAACGGTTGGCGCGCTTTGCCAGCCCTTCCGGGTCGAGCAGAAGGATGGATTGTTTCTCCACCTTGAGCAAGTTCTCTGCCTCGAGCGTCTTCAAGGCCCGGCTGAGTACGTCGCGCACGGTCCCCAGGCGCACCGCCATCTCGTCAAAAGTTGTCCACTCGCGGCGTGGAACGATCAGATTTCCATCGCGGAATTCGGCGTTCTGCAGCAGGGTATGCGCCAGGCGCGCCTCCACGCTGCGCAGTGAAAGGTCTTCGACCAGGTTGACGTAATGCAGCACGCGCTCCCCCAAATGACGGATGACGGCCAGGGCCAGGTCTGGATAGCGCGGGATCAAATCCAGGACCGTTTGGGCGGGGATAGCCCAAACCTTCACGGTTTCCAGGGCCACAACGGTGCCCGGATAGGGCCGGCCGGTGAACGCGGCAATATCGCCGAAGATTTCAACCGGACGGAGGAATAGCATGGCCTGCTCGCGCCCATCCTGTGTCATGCGCGTAGCCTTGATCCAGCCTGATTCCAGAACAAAAACCGATTCGGCTGGCTCGCCCTCGATGTAGATCACCTGGCCGGCGTTGAAATGGCGGTGGATGGCTGCATCTGCCAGAGCTTGCTGGGTTTCTTCTGACAGGCGGTCGAGCTGGGGTATGCGTTGCAGCGTTTTTTTGAAATGGGCAAAGTCATGCATCTATTCTATTTCAAGCGACTTGTGAAGATAATTTCGTTTTCGTTGATCACGACCGAGGCGATTTCATAACCCTCATCGGGCAGGATGGTTTCCGTCTTCAGTTCCTCGTTCTGATCAGCGTATTTCTCGACGGACAGCTCATTCCCGCTGGCGATGAACTTGCTGATTTGGAAGAAAGCCACCCCGTTCTCAATCTCGATGATCAGGTCGAGGACAACATCTTCGCCGTCTACCACGCCCGTGCAGACCACTTTGCCGGGCGCCAACTGAACGTCCAGGTTGTATTCCGAGCAAAGCTGGGTTTCCTGGATGAACTCGGCTTCCGTGACGGTCTGCTGGATCTCTTTGGGCTGGCCGCAGGCGCTCAGGCTGGCGGCAATTAGGAGCAGGGCAAATAGAACTCTGGCAATACCGGTGTGTTTCTTCACGCTGGCTCTCCTTTCAACTCAACTAGATCTGGAACAGGGTGAGTTTACGGCATCATACAAAATACCGCAAATCCTGGCAGTCTGTGTTGGAGAGCCACGACTGGATGGATGTAGGGAGCATCCCTACCTGCCTGCGAAGTTGCACATGGCGCGAGGCTGATTTACGGCGCGATTATACCACTGTCGGTTAACCGCTTTCCGAAGATCGTCTCGGTGACCTGCAGCCACTCGTAGCCGGTGTGCAGGCGCCAGTTGAACTGCCCCAGCTCTTCCAGGCCCAGTTTGCGGTAGAAGGCCATGCCCAGGTGGTGGTACGAAGAGGCGAACAGGTGGTAGCCCGGCACGCCCTTTTGCTGCAAGTAACTGGCGTAGCGCGCCATCAGCGCCGCGCCGATGCCCTGGCGGCGGAAGGCGGGCAGCACGCCGATGTGCAGGTGGGCGGGGTACTGCCGCCGGTCGAAGGCGGGGGCAACAACCTGGCGGTCAGCCCATTCGGTGCGGATGATCGCGCCCAGCCAACCCGGCCAGCCGTAAGCCCCCGCCAGGCAGCGCAGCGCCAGGTAGGGGCGGATGCGGCGCGAGTAGTAGCGCTCGTGGCGGCGCGTGTCCACGGCGCCTAGCAGCGCGCCAACGACCTGGCCGCGCGCCTCGGCGACGAACAGGCTCTCTGGCTCAGACTGCGTGTAGTAATAGGACGATTCGTCCGCCAGGTAGGCGTGCATGCGCGGATACTGGCGCAGCAGGCGCGGCCGGGCGAACTCGTCATCGCCGTAGATGGCGCGCACGCCCGGCAGATCGGCGGGCTGGTAGGGGCGGATGGTGAAGCCCACGCTTAGCTCTCCAGATATCCTTGCGCCAGCAAAAGCTCGGCGTTATGAATGGCGCCGCCAGCGGCCCCGCGCACAGTGTTGTGGCCGAGCAGGACGAGCTTGATGTCGAAGAGCGGGCAGGGCCGCACGCGACCGACCAGCACCGCCATGCCCCGCTGCGTTTCCACGTCGCGGGCCGGCTGCGGGCTGTCCGGTTCCCGGCGCACGATCACTGGCCGGGCCGGTGTGCTGGGCAGGCCGGCGACGGGCTCACCGGCGGAAAAGGTTTCCAGGGCTTCGATCACGGTGGAGGGGTCTGCTGGCTGCTCGAATTCCAGCGAAAGGCATTCGGTATGCCCATTCAGCACAGGCACCCGGTTGCACTGGGCGCTGATGCGGAAATCGGCGGGCTGGATGGCTGCCTGGTCGAATTTTCCCAGCAGTTTGAGCGGCTCGCTTTCGACTTTCTCCTCTTCGCCGTCGATGTAAGGGATCACGTTCCCGAGGATGTCCAGCGAAGCGACGCCGGGATAGCCGGCCCCGGAGATGGCCTGCATGGTTACCACAGACAAACGCCGCAGGCCAAAGGCATCCTGCAAGGGGCGCAAGACGATCGCCAGGGCAGTCGTCGAGCAGTTGGCGTTGGTCACGATGAACCCGGGCCAGCCGCGCCCCCGCCGTTGAACGTCGATCAGCCGGGTGTGAGCGGCGTTGACTTCCGGGATGAGCAGCGGCGCATCGGCGTCCATGCGATGGGCGGAAGCGTTGGAGCACACCGCATAGCCGGCCTGGGCATAATTCTCCTCCACAGGCCTGGCTTCTTTGCCAGGCAGGGCCGAAAAGAGCAGGCGGCAGTCCAATTTTGCTGCTGTGTCTGGGCTGATGGCTTTGACTGGCAGGCCTTGCGCGGCGGCGGGCATGGGAGTCGGCAGCAGCCAGTGGCAGGCGGCGCCATAGGGCTGCCCGGCGGAGCGCTCGGAAGCCAAAACTTGGCTCACTTCGAACCAGGGGTGACCTTCCAGCAGTTGTACGAAGCGCTGCCCGACCATGCCGGTTGCGCCCAGGATGCCTACGGGGATCTTATTCATGGGTTGTTTCGCTCCTCCGGTAATTAAATCAATGCCTCTCCGGAAAGTTGGAGAGGCCGTAGATAGAAGCAACGCTCTCATCTTCCAGTGCCCTGACGGGTCTGCCGGAATTGGCACCTTGTTGTACGCCTAACAGGTTGCCGAGGTATCAACGGGCCGGTCCCTCCACCTCTCTGGATAAGATTGGTCTTATTTAATTGGGCCGGATGATATCACAGGCAGTCCAGGCTGTCAAATCGAATTTCAGGAGAAGTGGAATCTCATCGCGATTTCCCTTGACAAGCCCCCAGGGTTCGCGTAGAATATTTTTGCAGTCTCCCGGGTGCCCCCCTCACTCGGGAGACTGCATTTAAGGGGACGATCACTGACAGCCAATGCCATCACGCCGAGGCCGCATCGGCAGGTTTTCGGTATAAGCCGATTTATTGCAGACCACCCAGAGCGGCTGCAGCTCCGAAGCCTAAGATACCCAGAATAGCGCCGGCGATGGCGAGGAAGATCATGTTCAGGATGAAGCCGATAATGACGGTGATGATCGTTTGGACCCAATCCAGGTCGAGGGCTTCTTTGACGGCGATCAGCCAGGCTGCCAGGCTCAGAATGCCTGCCACAATCAACAACGGCGACAGGATACACACCAGCCCCGCAGAGATGATGCTGAGGATGCCCACGAAGCCAACGATCTGCCAGACAGAAGCCAGGCCGAGCACGCGCACGACCTCGCCAAAGTTAACGTCAGCCTTAAAGAAAGTCTTGCCTACCCAGCTAATCACGAAAGCGCTGAGGGCAAAACCAAGCACGGCGAATACTGTGCTGATAATGACGGCGAAGATCCAGCCTACCACGCCACTGGAGGCCAACACGCCGGCCTGGCTGCCAATCTGGTTCAGGAAGCTGAAAACAGCCACCAACATCCAGGCGGTTGAAGTGAAACTTTCGTCTTTCTCTACTTCGGCATACACTTCCTTGCGGAACATGTAGGCGCCCATAATACGGTTCATTAACATGTGATCCTCCTGGCAAAAGATTGAATGGAAAAGGTTGAGATAGTCACGCGATATACCTAACACTGCCATGCTGAAAAGGTTACGCCGGAATAACGCAAGACGATCTCTTATGTGCGATAGTTCTGCAGTTCTTCGCGCACCACCCGGCGCAGGATTTGCTCCAATGGCTCGCATTGCAGGAAAATGTATTCGCGCAAAGCCTGGTTGATCAGGGTCTGGTAATTCCCGCCACCCTGGGCCTCAACCTGTTGGTGGAACCAGTCGATCACTTCTTCGTCCAGGCGGATGGTGATGCGCGTCTTGCCGATGGGCGCAGGATTGACTGCGCCGCGCTTGCCCTTGCTGAAATCATATTCTTCTTTCATACTCACGGTTTTATTACCAAACAGGAATCGGCATATTCAGCGAGAGTGCTGTCGGCCATACCGCCGGTTACTCCAGAACCGGGGGCGGATTCATCACCTTGTACATTCCATCCACCCACTGCACGGTGAACCCGAACAGCCATACGGGAGCTTTGATTGCCGGGTTGGCTGCACAGCAGGTGTTCGAAGCATAGATTGTCTGGTCTTCGAACACCAGATGGACCCAGAACACAAACGCTGTGTCTGAGAGGCTATCTACGTCTAGGATGTTCCCCACCGGGTAACATGCCAGCAGCCCCGAGCACCAGGAACTCCAGAACTGCTCCGGTTCCCCTTCTAGCGCGGCCATCCTGGCGAAAAAGTCCGCATGTTCCTGCCGGAGGAATTCAAAACCCTGCATGCCGCCTCCATAGAACGCCGCGGCTTTCGAATATTGCTTCTCGGATAACAGGTAAAGAAATGAAATCAGGGCTTGCCTGGCCTGTTCTTCCGGCCTGGCCCCTGCCGGCGGCGTTTCCCAGGCTGGCGCTATCACGCTCATGGGCGTCGGGGTAGGGTAGTCGAAAGGAGTAGGCGTGGGTAACCTGTCGAGTTCAGCCTGCCACCCTACCTGCACAATCACAACCTCCTGATCCTGCGTCGAAACCAGAACGTAAAGTTCTCCATCTGGCCCTACCGTCATTTCGCTAAAGTACACATCAGTCCAAGAACTAATGCTGCGCGGGCTTTCCGGGACTCGCGCCATGCCGAGCAGCGCGCCTTCCAGGCTGTAATGCCGTACATGCGCTTCGCCGCCAGGGCCCATGTATAGATAAACGCTCCCGTCGGGCGCCACCCCAATGATTTCCGTATTATATATTTCGTCTCCTTGCAAAGCAATTTCCCTCTCGTCGATCCACACAGCCCAGCGCCCGGCGGTTGATTTTGGCATCCTGATTCGATAGCGATGGCCGTAGGCTTCATAGGCCGCATCCTGTCCGAACGCAACCTGGCCCCCACTCCACTGCAAAGCCACGTAATCCGTCCCGCTGTGCCGTTCCAGGAACAAGGACCCATTTTCGTTGAGGCTCAACCCTGTCAGAAACCAATCCACAATCCTCTCCGGAGGGGGAACGCTGATCATTTGGTAGGCTGCTGGCAAAGGCAGCAGCCAGTGTGCGTTGCCGGTCAAATCGTACGAAAGAATGGTTTTGAGATGCCCTTTGCGCCCTTCCGCTTTGCCCAATGCCCATACCCGTTCTGCACTGGCGACAATGTCGATTGGATAGTGCAGCGGGCTCGCCGGGAATTGGTGCAGGACTTCTCCTGCCTGGCTGAGATGGATCAGGCGAAGGTTGCTTTGGGTGATATCGAAGAACCAATAGCTGCCATCGGGAGCAATTGTGAAGGCTGGCGAGCCCCACAAACTCCACCGGCTGAGTTGGTCTGACCGCCAGGTTAGTTTGTCAACGTTATGGATGCGCAAGACGATCTCGTGCCCATCGAATACTTCCCCTGGCTCTGGCAAAGGGGTTGCGGCCGTTTCTGGAGCCACCCACTCGCCCAATGCCATGGGTGTGACCCAGGCATAATTGACAAATTGCCGCGCCGATACATCGAAATACAACGTGTACCCCTGATCGGTTGCCAGGACCAAAAGATTGCCTTTGTAGTCGATAATCGTAATCGCCCCCAGTTTTTGCGGCGACAGGAACTTCAGCCGGCTTCCAACATTTTCTGGGAGCACGTATACCACACCTTGGGATGGATCGTTTCTCAGGTAGCCTGTATAAACGGTGGTATAAGAACCTCCGATCTTCCCGGTCCATAACCACTCGTATATGTACGCCTCACGTTCCAGGTAGCGAACATAATCGACATCTCTATAAAACCCCGTTGGCCTGGTCGCTGTTGGCAGTGGCGTCGATGCGAATGCCTGTGCTGTGGCCTGCGCTGCAAGGGTTTGCTTTAGAGAGAAAACCTGGGTTGGATTCTCGCCCGGTCTTGCGGCCTGAGTGGCATGCCATTCGGAGTAACCTGCCCTGGGTGTGATCGTTGGGCGCGAGTTCTCGGCGTGAATGGCCTGCCTTTTCAGCATGACGCCCACGATGATGGCCAGAATCACTGCAAATACTGCCAGAGAAGCGAAAGCGCGGCTCTTTTGGGTAGACATAAGAGAGCGTCTGGTACCTGATGAGAATCATACCATGAATGCGGGAGGTTGTAGCTGGTCATAAACAGGGCGCGGATATTGCTTGCCGCGCCCTGCTGCGAATATTCAATTGTGCGATGATTTCATCGTCTTTTCGCCTGTATAACCCCCAGGCGATTCATTATGGATTATGGCTGCCTCAGTTGTTGTTGAGCGAAACGATTAGATAGGCCTGGGCGGCATCCGGCGATTCCTTTAGCCGGAAGATGGTGAAGACCTGCTTGTTCTTCGACCACATGGTGGTCTTGACCATCTCGTTGGCCTGGTTGGCGGCCTCCAACGCCTGGCTGGCGATGTCGCCGCCGATGCCGCCCATGCCGCTGGCCCAACCGGCGGCCTTGAGTTCTTTGTCGTAGAAGGCCTTGACCGCCTCCCATGAGCCGTCCGCCGGCAGGCGGTAGACCTTCTGCTCGATGCTGCCGCCCACGCCCATGCTCTTGCGCAGCGAAGCATCCTGCTCCATGTTCTTGGCCAGCGTGTCGGCGATCGGGTCTTCGCCCGCCTTCAGCTCGACCGCGCCGGGGTAGACCGGCAGTTCGGCAGTGGTGGCAGGCTTACCGCCGCACGCGCCGGAAACGACCAACAGCAATAACGCCAGGAACAGCATCCAGACTTTGGAAACCGATTTGTTATTCATGTTCGTACCTCCAGAAGCAATAGAGACCCAACTAGAATAGGCCGGCGCGCACAACCTCACCGGGCTGCGAATATCGACCATTAAGGTCAATTATATCAGGATATGACCGGATGTGCCAGGCCCAATTTGTATCGAACCTTTGATCGCACCTGTGCTTGGGATATAATAGGCGTGAACGACTGCCGGAAGTGCGGCCAAACCCGGATTCAGACCGGTCCCTTACTTCCTGATTCTTTTTTCTGTTGGGCGCGGAGGGCGAAAGCATGAACACATTCCACAAAGCGATCTTTTACATCTATGGCATTGTGTGCCTGGTCACCGGGGCGCTGCTGCTGGCGGCGCCGGGGCGTTTCCTGGGACTGTTTGGCTGGGAGCCGGTTGATCCGCTGATTTCACGCATTTTGGGCGCGGCGCTGCTGGGCATGGCCTGGGGGAGCTGGCGGGCTGTGCGCGCCGGCGAAACCAGGCTGGCGGTCGTGCTGGCAGAGATTTTCATGGCTTTCAGCCTCTTGAGCAGCGCGGGATTGCTGCGCCACCTATTGAATGCCGGCTACCCGTTCATGGTGTGGTTCTTGTGCGCCGTGCTGGTCATCTTCGGCGTGCTGTGGGTGGTCGCCTGGCTGCAACTGCGTAAGACCTAACCGCTTGCGCAGAGCTTGCCCCTAAGGCGCGGGGGATGTCTGCCACAGCAAGAATCGAAATGTCCAAAACGCTCTTTTCCCTGCCACGCCTGCACCGTGCCGCCCACGGCGAAGAACGCAAAGTCACCTGGCTTGAACTCTTCTATGACCTGGTGTACGTTGCTGTCCTGATCCAGCTCGGTAATGTGCTCAGCGAGCAGATCAGCCTGGAAGGCTTTGGACGTTTCGTGATCCTCTTTCTTCCCCTGTGGTGGGCCTGGACGGGCATGACTTTTTACATGAACCGCTTCGTAGTCAACGATCTGCCCCATCGCCTGCTGATCTACTTGCAGATCACTGCGATCGCCGTTTTGGGCATCAGCCTGGAAGGCGCATTCACCGGCCTGACCCAGCAGTTCTCGCTGGCCTACGCCGCCATCCGCCTGGTGCAGGTGCTGCTCTACGTTCGCACCTGGAAGCACGAGCCGGCCACACGACCGCTCACCCAGCGCTACGTCACCGGCTACCTGGTCGGAATTGCGCTGTGGGTGGTGGCAGGGTTCCTGCCCATGCCCTATGCCGCCGGGCTGTGGTTGCTGGCCCTGGCGATTGAAATTGGCAACGCCTTCCTGCCCGGGACGCGCGCCCTGGTTTCGCTCCTGCCGCCCGACGCCGAGCACATGCGCGAGCGCTATGGAATCTTTATCATCATCGTGCTGGGCGAATCCTTCATCAAGACGATCACCAATGCTTCGGGCACAGCCATCTCGCTGGAGATCCTGGTCTTCAGCCTGCTGGCGATTTTCGTGGTCTTTGGGCTGTGGTGGCTGTACTTCGACGATGTCGAAGCCGCCGAAATCAAGCACCGCCTCTTTGCCCCGTACGTATGGATTTATGCCCATCTGCCGCTCTCCCTGGGCATCACCGCCTTCGGTGTGGCCTCCAAAAAGATCTTCGCCAGCGCCGGCGAGGACCATCTCAAAAGCGGCTACGTGGTCCTGTACTGCGGGGCGCTAATCCTGTTTGCGTTGGCGAGCGCCGCCCTGGAGCTGGCCCTGGAGCAGGAGCACGAACGCAAGAAGGACTGGCGCCGTGCCGGCTGGCGGTTGGGGATGGCAGCGGCGATGGCAGGCTTGATGCTTTTCGGTGCATCGCTCGGCGCGTTGGGCTTCATTGCCGTTGTGGCGGCGATTGTGCTGGTTGTGGTGGCATTGGATGAATGGCCGCATATCCAGGAGCCGCGATAATTATCTCTGGTAAGCGTTGAGCTTACTTACAGGGCGAAGCAGAACTTGCGCCTAAGGCGCCGGTGGTATCTGCCACAGCAAGATGAGCCCGTCCAGGTCGCCGGAAGCGAGCATGGCGCCGTCCAGCGACCAGGCCAGGCCGAATACCCGCGTATAGTGCCCTGGCACAGAAGAAGAGATTTCGTGGGGTGGCAGGTAAAACAGGCTGGCGCCTGTTTGTACATCCCGCACTCTTATTTTTCCGGACCCGCCTGAACTGACGGCCAGGCGCTGCCCGTCCGGCGACCAGGCGAGTGCCGTTGCTGGTTCTTGCTCTTTCCACTCCTGTAGCCGCGTGGCGGTGCGCGCCTCCCAGATTTGGACTACCTGCGGGCTTTCGAACTGGAAGCCTCCTTGTTGGTACGAGTAGGGAACGCCGCTCACTGCCAGCTTGCTGCCATCTGGCGACCAGACCATGTTCGGGTTGTCTGCGCTTGTCATCAGGCGCAGGCGTTTCATCGGCAAACTGTACAGGAATTTGCCTTGCACACTATCCCACATCAGGAGGGCAGTGCCCGACCACAGGGCCTGCAAGCTTCCGTCCGGCGATAGAACGGCTGCGGGGCGGCCCGTGTCGATTGTTTTTCGAAGGATGTCGGAGATTTCGAGGCTGTTTGCATCCCAGGTGACCAGGCCTTGACCGCGCACCTCTGCGTGGAAGCCTTGTTCGTCCCAGTGCATGCGGGCGATTTCTCCAACGTAGCCAGGTGGGGCGTTGATTACCTCTCCATCGCTGGCGCGAATGGCACTGACGTGATAGTAGCCGGACACATACAGCACCTGTCCATCCGGGGACCAGTCTAAGCCGCTAGAGGCGAAAATTTCAAAAGAGTTGATCCGCGTATAGGAAGTGGTATCCCACAACTCAATCGTTTTATAGGCTGAGGAAGATAGAGCCAGGATTTTGCCATCTGGCGACCAGGCAATCTTTGTGACCATCATCTGGGGATCGATGAAATGGAGCACCTGGCCCTGCTGGCTATCGATCACCATCGCGCCGGCCTGGAAATTGGAGGCTGCAACGGCGACACGGGCATCCCCTGGCATGGGCGCGGCGGCCACTACGCCTGGCGGTTTATCCAGGTTGGTGTAGTCGAACACGAAGCGCTCCATCTCACTGGATGCGTCCCAAATGCGAAGTGAGCTCGCCATCGAGGCAATGATGCGTTTACCGTCCGGTGACCAGGTCGCATTGGAGCAGAGATAGCCATCGCCGCATCCACCTATGGATGGACCCATCCGGGCCAGCATTTTCCCTGTGCTGGCCTGCCAGCGCACAATCTCTCCTCTATCAGAAAAGCTTAGCAGTTCTGAGCCATCCGGTGACCAGGCGATCGATAGGCAGCCCTGAGTGAGTGGAAGCGTGCTGATCTTCCGTCCGCGGCTCGTCTCCCAAATTTCGATCGGGCCTTCCTGAAAGTCGTGTATGTTGTCTACCAATGCCAGCCGCCGGCCGTCGGGGCGGAAAGCCAGCTCATCGAATTCTTGATCGGTCGGCTGGAACCAGACCTGCTCGAATGTTTCGCTGCGGTACAGGGTAACGCCGCCAGCCGTGCTGACGGCCAGGTAGCGGCCATCGGGAGACAGCTTCGAAGCGAAGACTTCCTTGTTTGCCAGTTGGGCGACTGGTCGAAGCACCTGGAATGGCACGTCGGTAGCCGTGGGAGTTGGCGGCGGCCGGCTGGGGGTGAGGGTAGGGCTGGGAGGGGCAGTGGCGGTGAACGGCGGCGGGCTGGCGGGTGGGCTGGCTGTGAAGGCCGCCGGCGCGGCGGTCGGCGCGGGCGGCGGCCAGGCGCAGCCGCACAGGAGACACAAACAGGCCAGAACCAGGCAGGCGGTGCGTTTTCCCCGGGTCATGCTGCGCTGGCGCTCCTACTGCGTGCGGATGACTGCGTTGGGCAGACCGGCCTGGAAGTCCGCCAGGCGCTGGCGCAGGTGGCCGCGGATGTTTTCGGGCAGCTCAGCCAGCAGGAAGTAGCGCGCTGCGACGATCTCCATGTCTGCCCGCAGTTCGCCGCCGATCACTTCGCCTGCGAAGGTCACCGCCAGGGCGTCTTCGCCCGGCTTCGAATATAACCCGACCAACCGGCCCAGGCGGATGTCGAGCCCGGTTTCTTCCCTGACCTCACGCATGGCGGCCTGGTCGATGGATTCGCCCTCTTCCATCACGCCGCCGGGCAGCGACCAGTACTGCTGGCCGTAGCCCTGTTTGACCAGAAGGATCGCTCCCGCTTCCTGGATGAAAACGAAAGCTGCTACAATGGTTTTATGGAGTTCCGCCATGGGGTGATTGCCTCGCCTCTGGCGGATATTTTAGCACAGCGCGGGCGGATCGAGGCGGGCAGATTGAGGGGGCAGAGGTTCCGTAGGGGCGGGTCTTAGACCCGCCCCTACACACGGGTGGTTATGCCAGAATCAGACGGCGTGCACCGTCTCGTCCACGTAGTCCAGCCACTCGGCGGAGCGCGCCCCGCGCCCGCTGGCGGCGGCGTGGAAGGCCTCCTGCACCTGGCGGGTGATCGAGGCGTGGCCGTTGCGGCGCGGGTGCAGGGCTGTGCCGATCGGGCGGTAATCCACCGAGGAGACCGGCACCACTTCGGCGGCGGTGCCGCACAGGAAGAGCTCATCGGCGATGTAGAGCTGGTCGCGTGAGATCGGCTCTTCCACCAGCGGGTAGCCCAGGTCACGCACCAGGGTGATGATCGAGTCGCGCGTGATGCCCTCCAGCACGGTGGTGCGCCCGGGGGTGTAGACCACGCCGTCGCGCACCATGAACAGGTTCTCGCCGCTGCACTCGGCCACATAGCCCTGCGGGTCGAGCATGATGGCCTCGTCGAAGCCAGCGCGCGTCGCCAGGGTCTTGGCCAGGGTCGAGTTGGCGTAGTTGCCCGAAATCTTGGCCTTGGTCATCATCACGTTGGGGTGGTGGCGGGTGAAGGAAGACACCATCAGGCTCACGCCCTTTTCGGCGGAGTCCTCGCCCAGGAAGGGCGCCCACTCCCACACGGCGATGGAGGTCGCCGGTCGCCAGCCATCCAGGTTCAGCCCCAGCGGGCCCACCATGTAGACCAGCGGGCGGATGTAGCACTGGCTGAAGCCGTTGGCGCGGATGGTCTGGTGCACGGCATGCACCAGTTGATCGAGGCTGTAAGGGTAATCCAGGATGCCGACGATTTGCAGCGAGTCGAGGAAGCGCGCCATGTGATCGTGCAGGCGGAAGACGGCCGGCCCGCTCGGCGTCAGGTAGCAGCGGATGCCCTCGAATACGCCCGTGCCGTAATGCATGGTGGGATTCAGAATGTGGACCGTGGCCTGGTCGTAAGGCACCAGCTCGCCGTCCATCCAGATGTAATCAGATTTCATAACCAACCTCCAAAATTTCTTTTAACACGGAGCGCACGGAGTTTTTAATAAATTCTTCTCCGTGGTCTCCGTGTTGAATCTCTGTGTTCTCCGTGTTTATCTTTTCTCTCTCTCATACCGCCACAGGCAGGCAGGCTACGATCTTGCCCGTCATCTCGGCGGTGGAACAATAGGGCGCGCCGGGCGCAGCCAGGTCGCGCGTGCGCATGCCATCGGCCAGGCAGCTTTCTACCGCCTGCTCCACGGCACGCGCTTCGGCCTCCAGGCCCAGGGAATGGCGCAGCAGCATGGCAGCCGAGAGGATCGTGCCGATTGGGTTGGCGATGCCCTGCCCGGCGATGTCGGGTGCCGAGCCGTGGATCGGCTCGTACAGGCCGTGCGGGTGCCCCAGGGCGTTGCGCCGCGCCCCCAGGGAAGCCGAGGGCAGGTTGCCCATCGAGCCGGTCAGCACCGAGGCCTCGTCGGTGAGGATGTCGCCGAACATATTGCCGGTCAGGATCACGTCGAAGGCCGCCGGTCGGGTGACCAGGAACATCGCCGCCGCATCCACCAGCACGTGCTCCAGGGTCACGTCGGGGTATTTGGCGGCCACTTCGACCACCGTCTGCCGCCACAGGCGCGAGCATTCGAGCACGTTGGCCTTGTCCACCGAGGCGAGCTTGCCGCTCCGCTGGCGCGCCAGTTGGAAGGCCACGTGCGCCACGCGGCGGATTTCCTCCTGGGTGTAGGTCATGGTATCCACCGCCTGCACCTGGCCGTCTACCATCCGGCGCAGGCGCGGCTCGCCGAAATAGATGCCGCCGGTCAGCTCGCGCACCACCAGCAGGTCCACGCCCGCCAGGCGCTCGGGGCGCAGCGGCGAGGCCGCCAGCAGGTCGGGGTGCGGGTGCACCGGGCGCAGGTTGGCGAACAGGTCGAGGGCTTTGCGCAGGCCGAGCAGGCCCTGTTCGGGGCGCACGGCGGCGTTGGGGTCGTCCCACTTAGGGCCGCCCACCGCCCCCAGCAGGACGGCGTCGGCGGACAGGCAGGCTTTCAGGGTAGCCTCGGGCAGGGCCGCGCCGCTGGCATCGATAGCGCAGCCGCCCAGCAGATGCTCCTCGAAGCGGAAGTGGTGCCCATAGGCCCCGGCGATCGCCTGCAGCACCTGCGCAGCGGCGGGCACGATTTCCACGCCGATGCCGTCGCCGGGGAGAAGGATAATGTTTGCTCGCATAAAGGTTCTTTCCAAATAAACAGATTTTCGATGTTTTTATTTATGCCCGGCCCCGTTGAGCAGGGCGTATTCCAGGCTGTCGGACAGCGCCTGCCAGGAGGCCTCGATGATATTGCTGCTGGCCCCGACGGTGCTCCAGCGGCGCGTGCCGTTCTTGGTGTCGATCAAGACGCGCACCTGGGCGCTGGTGCCGTTCTCGCTGTCGATGATGCGCACCTTGTAGTCGTTCAGGCGCACGTGAGCCAGGGCAGGGTAGACGCCTTCCAGGGCCTTGCGCAGGGCGGCGTCCAGGGCGCTCACCGGGCCGTTGCCCTCGGCAGCGGTGTGCAGCACCTGATCGCCGACGCGCACCTTGACCGTAGCTTCGGCCAGCATGCCGCGCCCCTGGCGCTGTTCGACCACCACCATGAAATCGATCAACTCGAAGGGCGGCAGGTAATCCTCCTGCATGCGGCGCAGCATCACGTCCACTGAGGCTTCGGCGCTCTCGAAGGTGAAGCCCTGCGCTTCGAGCTCCTTGATCTGGGCGACGATGTCCTGGGCCTGGGCGCCGGAGACCTGCAAGCCGAACTGGTGCGATTTGTCCAGCACGTTGCCGCGCCCGGAAAGCTCCGAGACCAGGGTGTGGCGGCGGTTGCCCACCAGGGCCGGGTCGATGTGCTGGTAAGTGGCCTCGTTCTTCAGCACCGCCGAGACGTGGATGCCGCCCTTGTGGGCGAAGGCGCTCTCCCCCACGTAGGGGGCGTGCCGGTCGCGCGACAGGTTGGCGACTTCGGCGACGAAATACGAAAGCTCGGACAGCCCGCTGAGCTTTTCGGGCGGCAGGCATTCCAGGCCCATCTTGAGCTGCATGTTGGGGATCAGCGTGCACAGGTCGGCGTTGCCGACGCGCTCACCGTAGCCGTTGACCGTGCCCTGCACGTGGCTTGCCCCGGCGCGCACGGCTGCCAGGCTGTTGGCCACGCCGCAGCCGGCGTCATCGTGGGTGTGGATGCCCAGGGGCGCCTGCACCTGGCTCAAGACGGCCTGCATGGCAGTTTCGACCTCCCAGGGCATCGAGCCGCCGTTGGTGTCGCACAGCACGATCACATCGGCGCCGCTGGCCGCCGCGGCCTGCAGGGTGAGCAGGGCGTAGTCCGGGTTGGCCTTGTAGCCGTCGAAGAAGTGCTCGGCGTCGTAGACCACTTCGCGCCCCAGCGACTTGAAATAGGTCACGCTGGCAGTGATCATCTCCAGGTTCTCGGCCAGGCTGGCCGACAACACCTGGGTGACGTGCAGGTCCCAGCTCTTGCCCACCAGGGTGACCACCGGGGTGTCGGCGGCGGCCAGGGCCTGGATGTTGGCGTCCTGTTCCAGGCGGGCGCCTTTCTTGACGGTCATGCCGAAGGCTGCCAGGCGCGCCCGTTCCAGGTTCAAATTGCGGGCGCGTTCGAAGAAGGCCACATCCTTGGGGTTAGAGCCAGGCCAGCCGCCCTCGATGTAATCGAAACCGGCCTGGTCCAGGCGGCGGGCGATCTTGAGCTTGTCTTCGACCGAGAGCGAGATGCCCTCGCGCTGGGCGCCGTCGCGCAGGGTGGTGTCGTATAGGGCGATGCGGGTCATCGGGCGGCCTCCTGCCTGGTTTCGTAGGCGCTGATCTGCGCCTCGTAGCGCAGGAGATAGCCCAACTGGTCCAGGCCTTCCAGCAGGCAGGTCTTGTTGAAGGCGTCGATGGGGAAGCTGGCAGTGTAGCCATCCGGCAGGCGCACTTCCTGGGCGGCCAGGTCGATGGTGATTTCACTGGACGGGTCGCCTTCCACCAGTTCGAAGAGCCGGCGCAGGGCGGCGGCGTCCACCGCCGCCGGCAGCAGGCCGTTCTTCATGGCGTTGTTGCGGAAAATGTCGGCGAAGGAGGTGCTGATCACCGCCCGGAAGCCCCAGCCGGTCAGCGCCCAGGGGGCGTGCTCGCGCGACGAGCCGCAGCCGAAGTTGTCGCCGGCCAGCAGGAACTGCGCCCCTTGCGCCTCGGGGCGGTTGAGCGGGAAGTGCGGGTCGGGGCTGCCGTCCGGCAGGAAGCGCCAGCCGGAGAACAGGCCCTGCGCCAGGCCGGCCCGGTCGATGACTTTCAGGTAGCGGGCCGGGATGATCTGGTCGGTGTCCACATCGTTGCGCGGCAGGGGCGCCACGCGGGAGGTCAGGGTGCGAAAGGGAGGCATCATGCGGAACCTCCTGTTCCGCCCAGGCTCCGGGGGTCGCTGATGCAGCCGGCCAGGGCTGTGGCGGCGGCGGTCAGCGGGCTGGCCAGGAAGGTGCGCCCGCCCGGCCCCTGGCGGCCTTCGAAATTGCGGTTGCTGGTGCTCACGGCGTACTGGCCGGGCTCGAGCTGGTCGCCGTTCATGGCGATGCACATGCTGCAGCCGGCGTAGCGCCACTCGCCGCCCGCCTGGCGGAAGATTTCGTCCAGGCCCTCGGCTTCGGCCTGGCGGCGCACTCCCTCCGAGCCAGGCACTACCAGCAGGCGCACGCCCTGGGCCACCTTGCGCCCGCGCAGCAGGCTGGCTGCCTGGCGCAGGTCCGACAGGCGCCCGTTGGTGCAGCTTCCCAGGAAGACCACCTCCACCGGCTGCCCCAGCAGGGGTTTTCCGGGCTGGAGCTGCATGTAATCCAGGGCTTTCTGCAGGGCGGCGCGGCGCACGGCGTCGGGCTCGCCAGCCGGGTCAGGGATGGATTGGGTGACGGGCAGGCCCATGCCGGGGTTGGTGCCGTAGGTGACCATCGGCTCCAAACGGCTGGCATCGATGCTCAGGCTGCGGTCGTAGGCCGCCCCGGGGTCGGAGGGCAGCGCCTGCCAGGCTTGCAGGGCAGCTTCCCAGGCTTTCCCCTGGGGGGCGAAGGGCCTTCCAGCCAGGTACTCGAAGGTGGTCTCGTCGGGGGTCACCATGCCCGCCCGCGCCCCGGCCTCGATGGACATATTGCACAGGGTCATGCGCGCTTCCATATCCAGGGCGCGCACGGCCTGGCCGCCGTATTCGAGGACGTGCCCGGTGCCGCCGCCCACGCCTACCCGGGCGATCAGGGCCAGGATCATGTCCTTGGCGCTCACGCCCGGCGGCAAAGCGCCGTCGAAATCGACCTTGAAAACTTTGGGGCGGGCCTGCAGCAGGCACTGCGTCGCCAGGACGTGCTCGACTTCGCTGGTGCCGATGCCGAAGGCCAGCGCGCCGAAAGCGCCGTGGGTGGCAGTGTGGCTGTCGCCGCATACGATGGTCATGCCCGGTTGGGTCAGGCCCAGCTCGGGGCCGATGACGTGCACGATGCCGCGCTGCGGGTCATCCAGGCCGTACAGGTGGATGCCAAATTCCTCGCAGTTGGCCTGCAACTGGCGCAACTGGCGCTCGGCCATTTCATCCGACAGGGGCAGCCTCAGCCCAGTGGTAGGGGTGGAATGGTCCATGGTCGCCACGCTGCGCTCGGGGCGGCGTACCTTCAGGCCGCGGCGGCGCAGCCCGTCGAAGGCCTGCGGCGAGGTGACCTCGTGCACCAGGTGCAGGTCGATGTACAATACCGCCGGGGATTCCGGCGGCTGCACGACGACGTGCTGGTCCCAGATCTTTTCGAAGAGCGTTCGTGCGCCGGAAGCCATATCAAAAGGCGGTCAGGTGGGTGTATTGGGCGCTATCGGGCTGGTCGAGATACGGGTCAACTTGCTTGTCGAAGAAGTGCACTTCGTCCGCAGTGGCCTGACTGGCGCTCTGCGCCTGGGCGGGCTTGTCGCTGCTTTCGGGCATAGGCTGGCGGGGGTCTTGCTTAGAGGTCTTCATGTTTTTTCTCCTGATAGGTCTTGCTGATGAAAAAAGTGGCTCATCAGTCTCCCGGAGTTTTTAAAACTCCGGGAGACTACTGATTTTATTTACGAAGTCTGCAGGGCGGCTTCCAAAACCACCGCCGAAACTGGCGGCTGGTTTCCCATGCTGGCTGCCAGCAGCTTGTTCAGGGCCGATAGATAGGCTTTGACGCTGGCGACGATGATGTCGGTGTCGGCGCCGTAGCCGCCGAAGGTGCGCGGGCGGGCGCGCCCGTTCTGCGGCGAGGTGCGCTCGTGCAGGGCGCTGTCGGCAGCTTGCAGGCGCACGGTCACTTCGCCCAGGGCGTCGATGCCCTCGGTCACGGCGTGGATGTTGAACTCGAGCAGTTCGTTGGGCGCGCCCACAATGGCGTCGATGGCCTGGAAGGCGGCGTGCACCGGCCCGGTGCCGATGGCGGCTTTCTGGCGCAGTTCACCTGTGGGGTCTTTCAGGCGCACGGTAGCGGTGGGCATACCCATCGTACCGCATACCACCTGCAAGCCGTCCAGGCTGAAGAGTTCGACCGACTGGTACGCCTGGTCTTCGACCAGCGCTTCCAAATCGGCGTCGGTGACAAATTTTTTCTTGTCCGCCAGCTCTTTGTAGCGCTGGAAGGCGCGATCCAGTTCAGCGGGCGGCAGATCGTAGCCCAGTTCCTCCAGGTGCACCTTGAGGGCGTGCCGGCCGGAGTGCTTACCCAGCACCAGTTGCGAGCGCTTCAGGCCAACCGTCTCCGGGCGCATGATCTCGTAGGTGTTCTGGTTCTTGAGCATGCCGTCCTGGTGGATGCCGGCCTCGTGGGCGAAGGCGTTGGCCCCCACCACGGCCTTGTTGGGCTGGACGGGGATGCCGGTGTAGTTGGAAACCATGCGGCTGATGCGGCTGATCTGGGTGGTATCCACGCCGGTCTCCAGGCCGTACAGCGCCCGGCGAGTGTGCAGAGCCATGACAATCTCTTCCAGCGAGGTGTTGCCGGCGCGTTCACCGATGCCGTTGACGGTCACCTCAGCCTGGCGGGCGCCAGCGCACAACCCGGCCAGGGTGTTGGCTGTTGCCAGGCCCAGGTCGTTGTGGCAGTGCACCGAGACCACCGCCTTTTCGATGCCGGGGGTGTTGGCCAGGATGCCGGCGATCAGCGTGCCGAACTCTTCGGGGGTGGTGTAGCCGACCGTGTCGGGGATGTTCAGGGTGGTGGCGCCGGCCTGGATGGCCTCACCCAGCACGTAGTAAAGGAACTCGGGCTCGCTGCGCCCGGCGTCTTCGGGTGAGAATTCGACGTCGGCGCACAGCGAATGGGCGTAAGAGACCATCTGGCGCATGCGCTCGACCACCTGCTCGGGCTCCATGCGCAGCTTGTAGCGCATGTGGATCGGGGAGGTGGCCAGGAAAGTATGGATGCGCGGGCGGGCGGCGTGCTTCACTGCCTGCCAGGCGGCGTCGATGTCGCCCTGGGAAGTGCGCGCCAGGGCGCAGATTACTGGCGGCTGGCTCCAACCGGAGTCGCCGCTGGCCGGGTTGCCCACCTCGATGGCGATGCGGCGCACCGCTTCCAGGTCGTCCGGGGAGGCGGCCGGGAAGCCCGCCTCGATCACGTCCACGCCCATGCGAGCCAGCGCCCGGGCGATCTCGAGCTTCTCGGCGGAGGTCAGCGCCGCGCCGGGCGATTGTTCGCCGTCGCGCAGGGTGGTGTCGAAGATGCGGATGCAGTGCGAGTCCGTTTGTATGGCTTGTGTCATTAGGTTGATTTCTCCTGTCAGGCGGCGCGGCTAGTCGCCAGGCCGGATGGTGACCGGGTTGATGAAGGGCATCATCTGGCGCAGTTCGGCGCCGACCTTCTCGAGCAGTTGCTCCTGCTCCTGGCGGCGCACCTGGTTGAACCACGGGCGGCCCTGCTGGTTCTCCTCGATCCAGTTGTGGGCGTAGGTGCCGTCCTGGATATCGCTCAGCAGTTGCGCCATGACTTTACGCGTCTCGGCGGTGACCAGGCGCGGTCCGGCGGTGTAGTCGCCGTGCTCGGCCGTGTCCGAGACCGAATAGCGCATGTAGTTCAGGCCGCCGCGGTACATCAGGTCGACGATCAGCTTGAGCTCGTGCAGGCATTCGAAATAGGCCAGCTCGGGCTGGTAACCGGCCGCCACCAGGGTCTCGAAGCCGGCCTTGACCAGGGCGGTCACACCGCCGCACAGCACGGCCTGCTCACCGAACAGGTCGGTCTCGGTTTCCTCGGTAAAGGTGGTCTCGAGCACGCCAGCGCGCGTGGCGCCCAGGGCGCAGGCGTAAGACAGGGCGTTGGCCCAGGCCTGCCCGCTGACGTCCTGGTGCACGGCCATCAGCGAAGGTGTGCCGCCGCCTTCCTGGTAGATCTCGCGCACGCGGTGCCCGGGCGACTTGGGCGCCACCATGCTGACGTCGATGTCAGCGGGTGGCACGATCGTGCCGTAGCGGATGTTGAAACCGTGGGCGAACATCAGGGTCTTGCCGGGGGCGAGGTGCGGGGCAACGTGGGCGGCGTAGATCGCCGGCTGGGTGGTGTCGGGGGTCAGCAGCATGATCGTGTCGGCCCACTGGGCGGCTTCGTCGATGCTGGTGACCGTCATGCCGGTGGCAGCGGCGCGCTCCCAGGATTTGCTGCCCGGGCGCAGCCCAACGTGCACCTCCACACCGCTGTCGTGCAGGTTGAGGGCGTGGGCGTGGCCCTGCGAGCCGTAGCCGATGATGGCGACTTTCTCGCCCTGGATCAGGCTCAGGTCAGCGTGCGAGTCGTAATAGATCTTGGCCATTGTGTCTCCCCTAATCGGCCGCGGCGGGCATCTGGCTGTAGCGCGCTTCGGCGAGCTGGTATTCCGGGATGTAAGTCTCACCGTTGGCGCCCGGGGCGTAGCGCACGCCGTTGGCCTGGCCGCGCATCATGGCCACCTGGCCGGTGCGCACCATCTCCAGGATGCCCATCGGGCGCAGCAGTTCCACCAGGCTCTCGATCTTGTCTTCGGTGCCGGTGATTTCGACGATGACCGAATCGCTGGCGATGTCCACGATGCGGGCGCGGAAGATGGACGCCAGGTTGGCGATCTCGGCGCGCTGCTCGGGGGTCGCCTGCACTTTCACCAGGGCCAGGTCGCGCGTCACGGCTGCCTGGTTGGTGACGTCCTGCACGTCGATCACGTTGACCAGCTTGTACAGGTTGGCTTCCACTTTGCGGGCGTCGTCGGCCCGCTCGCTGTCCATGACGATGGTCATGCGCGAGATATGCTCATTTTCGGTGCGGCCGACGTTCAGCGAGACGATGTTGAAGTTTCGGCGGCGGAAAAGCGAGGCTACCCGGTTGAGCACACCGGGACGATCTTCTACCAGGGCAATCAGTGTATGTTGCATACGTACCTCCTAGAATAAGCATGTGAGTCTCCCGGAGTTTGAGAAACTCCGGGAGACTGGTGAATTAATCTAAGCTCGGCTGTATCGCCGGGCGGCGCAGCATGGCGTCCAGGTCGGCGCCAGCCGGAACCATCGGGTAAACGGCTTCTTCATTTTCGACGCAGAATACGATCAGCACCGGGCCGGGAGTCTGGCGGGCGCGCTGGATGGCCTCGACCACTTCCTCGGGCTTGCACACCTGCCAGGCGGTAGCGCCGTGCGCCTCGGCGATCTTGACGAAATCGGGGTTGTGCAGTTGCACGGCGGAATAGCGCCGCTCGAAGAACAGCTCCTGCCACTGGCGCACCATGCCCAAGAAGTTGTTTTCCATTAAGGCGATCTTGATGTTGGCGCTCTCCTGCACGGCGGTGGTCAGCTCGGCCTGGGTCATCTGGAAGCCGCCGTCGCCCACCACTGTCCAGACTTCGCTCTCGGGGCCGGCCTCGGCGCGCTGCGCGAACCAGGCGCCGATGGCGGAGGGCAGGCCGAAGCCCATCGTCCCCGCCCCGCCGGAGGTGATCAGGCGGTAGGGGCGCTCCTGGGGGTAATACTGGGCGGCCCACATCTGGTGCTGGCCCACGTCGGTGGTCAGCAGGCTTTCGCCGCCGGTGGCCTTCCACAGTTCGTGGACTACGTGAGCCACGTGCAGCTTGCCGTCATCCGGCCAGGCCAGGATGTCGCGCCCTTGGGTGTCGCTGCGCCAGGCGGCGATCTGCTCCAGCCACGGATTTCGTGTATCCCCAGAGCCATCGTTGCCGGCGGGCACCAGCGGGGTCAGGTCGGCTAAAACGCACTTCAGGTCGCCCACCAGGGGCACGTCCACCGGCACGTTCTTGTGCATCTCGGACGGGTCGATCTCCACGTGGATCTTGCGCGCCCGCGGGGCGTAACCGCGCAGGTTGCCCGTCACGCGGTCGTCGAAGCGCATGCCGAAGGCCAGCAGCAGGTCGGCGTTCTGGATCGCCAGGTTACAGTAGGCCTCGCCATGCATGCCCATCATCCCCAGGTACAATGGGTGGGAGGCCGGGAAGCCGCCCAGGCCCAGCAAGGTCAGGGCCACGGGCGTTTGCGTCTTTTCGGCGAAGGCGCGCAGTTCTTCAGCCGCACCCGACATGAGCACGCCGTGCCCGGCCAGGATCACCGGGCGCTGCGCTTGGGCGATCAGCTCGGCGGCGCGCTCCAGGTCGGCCTGTGGGGCCTGGCGTGGGGCGCGGTAGCCGGGCAGGTTGATCTCCTCGGGGTAGATGAATTCGGTGGTTTCCACCTGGGCGTTCTTGCAGATATCGATCAGCACCGGCCCCGAGCGCCCGCTGCGGGCGATGTAGAAGGCCTCGCGCACCACCTGGGCGATCTCGCCGGCGCTGGTCACCAGGTAATTGTGCTTGGTGATCGGCAGGGTGATGCCGGTCACGTCCACTTCCTGGAAGGCATCCCCGCCGATCAAGGCGGAGTGCACCTGCCCGGTAATGCACACGATCGGCGATGAGTCCATCATGGCAGTGGCGATGCCGGTCACCAGGTTGGTCGCCCCCGGGCCGGAGGTGGCCATGGCCACGCCCACCTTGCGTGAGGCGCGCGCATAAGCGTCTGCCATGTGCGCCGCGCCCTGCTCGTGGCGCACCAGCACGTGGTGCACCGGGTAGTTGAGCATGGCGTCGTAAATCGGCATGTTCGAGCCGCCCGGGTAGCCGAAGACCACTTCCACGCCCTCGCGCACCAGGCACTCCCACAGGATTTCCGCTCCGCTTTTCTTCATTTTTACCAATACTCCTCTCAGATCAAGATGGCGCCCTGGCTGGCGCTGGTGACCATGCGGGCATAACGGCGCAGCCAGGCGCTGCGCGTGCGCGGCTCGAAGGGCGGCAGGGCGCTCAGGCGCTGCTGGATTTGCTCGTCGCTCAACTGCACGTCCAACCGTCGGGCGTCCAGGTCGATCTCGATCATGTCGCCGTCGTGCAGGGCGGCAATCGGCCCGCCGGCGGCCGCCTCGGGGCTGACGTGCCCGATGCAGGCGCCGCGCGTCCCGCCCGAAAAGCGCCCGTCGGTGATCAGGGCGACTTTTTCTCCCAGCCCCATGCCCATGATGGCCGAGGTGGGGGAGAGCATCTCCTGCATCCCGGGCCCGCCGCGCGGGCCTTCGTAGCGGATCACCACCACTTCGCCGGGCTGCACCTGCTGGGCCAGGATGCCCGCCAGGGCGTCTTCCTGGCTCTCGTAGATGCGCGCCGGGCCGGCGTGGTGGCGCATGTGGGCGGCCACGCCACCGGTCTTGATCACCGCCCCTTCGGGGGCCAGGTTGCCGAACAGGATCGCCAGACCGCCTGTCGAGCTGTGTGGGCTCGACAGACGGCGGATCACGGCCTCGTCGCGGATGTCTTGCCCGGCGATCGACTGGCAAAGGGTGCGCCCGCTCACCGTTGGGCGCTCCAGATGTAGGCTATTTCCTGAGCGAGCGATCTCGTTCAAAATGGCCGGCACGCCGCCGGCGCGGTGCACGTCTTGCATGTGCCAGGGGCCGGAGGGGCTGACCTTGCACAGGTAGGCCACCCGGTCGGCGACGGCGTTGATGCGCTTCAGGGGGTATTCCAGCCCGGCCTCGTGGGCCAGCGCCAGGGTGTGCAGCACGGTGTTGGTGCTGCCGCCCATGGCCATGTCCAGGGCGAAGGCGTCGTCCAGGGCTTCCTGGGTGACGATCTGGCGCGGGGTCAGGCCGCTCTCCACCAGGTTCATGATCTGGCTGGCAGCCTGGCGGGCGAGTTCTTCGCGCTCCGGGCTGAGCGCCAGGGCCGAGCCGTTGAAGGGCAGCGCCAGCCCGAGCACTTCCAGCAGGCAGTTCATCGAGTTGGCCGTGAACAGGCCCGAGCACGAGCCGCAGGACGGGCAGGCGTAGGTTTCGAGCTGCGCCAGGCGCCGGGCGTCGATCTTGCCGGATTTATACGCCCCCACGCCTTCGAAGACCGAGATCAGGTCGATCTCCTCGCCTTCGGGGGTCTTCCCGGTAGCCATTGGCCCGCCTGAGACGAAGATGGCGGGGATATCCACGCGCAGGGCGGCCATGATCATGCCGGGCGTGATCTTGTCGCAGTTGGGGATGCACACCATGCCGTCGAACTGGTGCGCTTCCAGCATGGTCTCTACGCTGTCGGCGATCAGTTCACGGGACGGCAGGCTGTACTTCATCCCGGCGTGCCCCATGGCGATGCCGTCGTCCACGCCGATGGTGTTGAACTCGAAGGGCACGCCGCCCGCGGCGCGCACGGCGTCTTTGACCAATTTGCCGAAGGCTTGCAGGTGCACGTGCCCCGGTACGATGTCCACGTACGAGTTGACGATGGCGATGAAGGGCCGCTCGAAGTCGCCTTCCTGCACGCCGGCGGCGCGCAGCAGGGCCCGGTGGGGAGCACGTTCGAAGCCTGTCTTGATTCGGTCAGAGCGCATCAGTTGATCCTTTGCCAGAAAAACCAAAAGGGCTGCCCGGTTGGGCAGCCCCGTGTCTCTCGTTGTGCTGGTCGACTTTTACCTGTACTCCGGCTTTTCGTCGTTTCGCACGCTGACTGCCCGCACGCGCATTGGTTCCTCAATTAGGACGAGGACCAGGAGCACAACGGCTACGCTCAGAATAGCGATCAGAACCAAAGCTGTTACAGAAGTCATTGCTTAAACATTCCTTAATATATTATCTGGTAGTTTACCCAAACTCGCCCGGCCTGTCTATTGGCAATCTATCCAAAAAAAGGGTGGGGGTTTTTGTATAATTTGCCCAAAATGGGCCTGCGGGTCAATTTTCGCCGGTGCGGGCGCGCATGCGGTAGATCATCAGCCCCAATTGCAGCGCCAAACGCACATCTGGTTTGTCCAGTTCCGTGTGCAGGATCTCGGCGATGCGCTCCATGCGGTAGAGCAGCGTGTTGCGGTGGACGAACAGGGCCTCGGCGGTCTGCGACAGGTTGCCGTTGTGCTCGAAGTAGGCCTCCAGGGTGTGCAGCAGCTCCCGCCCGGCCTCGTGGGCCAGCAGCGGGCCGAGAGTCTCCTCCTGGAAGGCGATCAGCTCGGGGTTGTGCTCGATCTGCATCAGCAGGCGGTAGACCGACAGGTCGGGGAAGAACAGCGGCTTGCGCTCGCCCAGGCGGCGGGCCATCTCCAGGGCCTGCCCGGCCTGGCGGAAGGAGTCGCGCCAGGCGCTCAGCTCACCCGCCGCGCTGCCCACGCCGCAGCGCACGGGCGCCTCGGGGTATTCGCGCCCGGCCTGTTCCAGCACGGCCTGCCCCAGTCCCAGGGCCGCTTCGGGCCGCCCGGAGGCGGGCGGCAGTTCGCAGAAGCACACCACTTCGGCGCCCATGCTGCTGACGATGACGGTCAGATCCAGGCGGGCCACCTCGCCGTTGACCAGCGTCTCCAGGCGGCGGCGCGAGGGTGGGGAGGGGGCGTCCCAGGCGAAGCGCAGGGCGGCGTGTTTCTGCTCGGGGTTCAGCTCCATGCTTTGCAGCCACAGGCTGGCGTCGCGCGGCGCCAGGATTTCGCTCAGCAGGGCGGTCAGCAGGTCGCCCTTCAGGCGCTTCTCGGCCTCGCGCACGGCCTTATCGCGCGACATTTCGATGGCGCACACGATGCAGCCCTGCTCGACCACCACCTGGTCGAGGGCGTCCAGCTCGCCGGCCACGCCCACCAGCGACAGGTAGCCGCGCGCCATCTGCTTGACCGAGATCGGGCGCACCAGGCGCTCCAGGCCGCCCGGCACCTCCTGGCGCAGCGTCCCGCCCATTTGGGCGGCTTGCTTGCGGTCGCGCAGGCTCTCCGGCAGGCTTTCCAACGAGGCCAGGTGGGCGAGCATATCCCGCCAGATGCCGCTCATCGACGGGGCGGGGTGTTCGGCCAGGATCTCGCCGCGCTTGTCTTGCAGCAGCACGCCATGCCCGCTGGCGTTGGCCAGCGCCCGGGCCAGGCTGGGCAGGCCCTCGCCCTGGGAGGCCAGCTCCAGCAGTTGGGTGTTCAGGCGCAGGCTGCGCTCCAGCAGCACCGCACGCTGGCTGAGCAGGACGGCTTGCAGAACCTGCCGCGCCTGGCGGGCGTCCACCTGCTCTGCCAGGGCCACCGGCAGCCCCGGCGTCCAATCCACCTTCGCCTGCGGCTCTTCGCCCGCCAGCACCAGCGCCGCCGCGCCGCGCTGCACGGCCAATCGCGCCGATTTGGCGCTGGCCCCTTCGCCGGGCAGCACGCAGATGAAGCCGGGCTGCGTCTCCTCCAGCGCGCCGCTCACCCCCTGCACCGCTATGGGCGTGGCGGGCGGCGCGCTCAACCAGCGCAGTGGCCTGGGGAACGCCAGGCGCAGCAGCTCGGCGAGGTTGGCGGAGAATTGCGCAGGAGCGGTCATGGGACTATGAGGGTCTATTATACAGGAGAAGAGTATAATCTGCACAACCTGGTGGATCGAGGAGATCTTCTCCGGCCGGGGGGTCGCTCAAGCAAATTCAGCAGCGCATCGCCGCCGGCTCGCCGCGTTGATCGCTCTTTTTCTCAGTCCGTTAGGCGTAATTCTTCAACCGCAGCCGACCACGGAACTGGTCAAGAAGTCTTTTTTCGGTGGAAGCATGCCAGCTTCGGTGTATAATATTTATAGACTGGCTAAATATACCGCACAGTTGCGTGATATGCACTAGTTAGCCAGCTCGTGCGTGAGAGTACAGATTAGCATTAGGCAAAATTTATGGCATTAAAAGATTACTCACATCAAAAGCTGTCTGACACTGACTTCTCAGGAGTTGACCTGACAGGAGCCGACATGTCTCACTCAGACCTAAGTGGGGCCAACTTTGCCGTAGCTCGCCTTCAGGATGCAAACCTAACCTTTGCGAATATGACAGGCGTCAATCTTGGCGAGACGCAAGAGTTCAAATGCGTTGCGATCAGCCCTGATGGACGGCTCTTGGCATCTGCCAGCAGAGATAAACTAGTCCGCCTTTGGGAATCGTCAAGTGGACGTGAACTGCATTCCTTACGAGGGCACACGGATGATGTTAACGACCTGGCGTTCAGCCCAGACGGACAACTATTAGCCTCAGCGAGTGATGATAAGACAATACGGTTATGGAATGTAGAGAATGGACATCCGGTACATAGTTTTCAAGGGCATATAACAAATGTGCGTTGTGTTGCTTTCAGTCTCGACGGATCTCTCTTGGCATCTGGAGGCGGTGGTTGGAGTGACAAAGACACTTCTGTAAGGCTTTGGGAAGTGAGTACTGGGCGCGAACTGGCAGCAGCACAAAATCACGCAAAGCGAGTAACAACTCTGGCTTTTTCGCCAGATTGCCAGATGCTTGCGTCTGGAAGCGATGACCAGTCGGTGCGATTGTGTGACGCTAAGAGCTTGGCTACTTTAAGCGTCGTTTCAAACTTTCCCGGTGCCATCAAATCTGTGGCATTTGACCAGACTGGACAACTGCTCTATGTGCTTTCGAATGACTTGGTGGCGCTGGATGTCAATACAGGCCATATTACGTTGGAATTCCCTGGACATACAGCTCAAGTGAATAGTGTTGCTATCAGTCCCAACGGGCAACTCTTGGCATCAGCGAGTGCTGATGGGTCAGTGCGGCTTTGGGATTTGGCGAGCGGACACCAAATACGCGTGTTATGGGGTCATACCAGTTCGGTTAACTGCGTGGCCTTCAGTCCAGACGGGCAACTATTGGCATCAGCAGGCAGCGACAAATCTGTGCGTCTGTGGGATGTGAAGAGTGGTCACGGAATTGTTGCCTTGCAACCAGGTACAGACTATGCACAAGCAGTGGCTTTCAGTCCTAACGGGCGACTACTTGCAATAGGAACAGGCGGCGGCTCTTACTTAAGCAAAGAGAAAGACAACAGCGTGAGGATATGGGATGTTGAGACCCGAAATGAGTTGCAAGTATTGAGAGGGCACACCGAGAAGATTTACGGCGTTGCGTTCAGCTCGGATGGGCGCTTGATAGCGTCTGGCAGTGAAGACAAGTCGGTGCGTTTGTGGGATGCAAAAACAGGAAAAGAATTATGTACCTTCGAGGGGCATACGAGTTCGGTGCATACCGTTGCCTTTAGTTCAGATGGACGGCTAGTCGTGTCTGGAAGCAACGACAAGACAATATGCTTGTGGGATATAGAAACTGGACTACAAGTCGCAAAGCTCCAGAAACATAAAGACTCTGTAACCAGTATGGTTCTTAGCCCAGATGGTCGTTTGCTCGCTTCTGGCAGTAATGACAAATCGGTGCGACTGTGGGATCTGGAAAGTAGGAGCGAGGTACGTGTTTTCGAGGGGCATACTGGTTATGTGAATGCTGTTGCCTTCAGTCCAGATGGGCGACAGATGGCATCAGTGAGTGATGATAAATCGGTTAGGCTGTGGGATGTAGAGACTGGACGCGAAATACACACAATGGCAGGACGTTCGCGGCCACAAGCCGTGGTGCTATTGGAAGGAAAACAAGTAGCGGTCGCAGTCGAATACGGTGTTGTTGAAATCTGGCGGCTATCAGACTTTCAGAAGCCGATTTCTCGAAGAATTCATTCGCGACAGATCAACGGTTTTTCCTTCAGCCCTCGCGCTAATCTCCTCTCAATCGCCAGTGATGATAAATCTTTAGGCCTGTTGGACATCAAAACCGGTCAGCACCGCCTGATTCGGCAGGAACTTCACTGTCTCAGAGCCAACATCTTTGGTGTGTGTGGCTTGCGCGATGACCAGAAAGCGTTGATGTTACGCAAGGGGGCAATAGAGATTGATCCGCAGGAACTGCCCATAGGCTGGCAAACAAGAAATATAAGAGAAATCGTCAGAACGAAACGACTGCGCACACTGGTCAGTGAAATATCCAAAAGCCGAAAAAGGGAACGCTTGCCTGTCATTTTGATTGTAGGTCCCGGAACATTTTTGCCCACGTCAGAGAGGGGAATGCGTGAGACCTTTTACGATCTGGAACGACTTCTGCCAATGCCGCTTGAACGAATGGAGCGAGACTTGCCGAATGCGCAGAGAGCATTTGAGCACCTTTACGAACGGTTGATAATGGAGCCTGAGAGGCGTTGGATGCAGAGGCGTTCACCAGAACGCTGGGAGAAATCGCGCTATAGGCAGCAAGAACTGTTTCCGATCCTGCGTGAGAACTACAGCGCCTTGATTCAGTTGGTCAATGAACGCTTTTTCGATGTGGTTCTGGACTTTGATGTGTTCTCTGAATTGGACAGAGGGATGTTCTCGTCATCTTTGTCCGACACCAAATTTGCAGAACCTGAAGATCTGGAATACTCTCTGCACCGATTGAGTCGAGATTTGCGCTACGTTGAAAAGGGGCAAACGATCTTCTTCAAGTACTTCACTGAAGAGTGGTTTCGGAGGGCGGAGATTTCTCTTAAAGAAAAGCTAGACCCGTTTGGGTTTAGACGACTTTTTATAGAGTTATTTGAGCGAGTGTTTTTCGAATTCAGGGGTGAAGTAAGTATCATCTGGACCGGATTCTACACCAGAGAGTTGGTTTATCCACTCGAAAGATTTGCAGAAGGGGAGAGTGGCGAAAGGTTTTACTGGGTTGTCGATGAGTCAATCCGCGAATCAGATGGAGCACAACTTCCCGCCGTTTATATTGATTATCCGCTTGGCCGCTTTAGCGATGTATTTCGTGACCTGTATACCGAACTTGGCTTTTCTGAACGCGCTCTCTATGCCGAAATCCAGGATTATGATATCACTCGACTACGCCGACTGGCCCATAGCGATCAGGAAGAAGAACGCATCCGTGCTTCCAGAGAGTTGGTTTCAAGGTTAACGGAAGGTCCGGAGTTCAGTTCATCCCAACTGCAAGAATCGGTAAACGCTCTGAAAAGGGACTATGTGTCTGCTGTAAGACAATCCGTCTTGCGGGCAATCCTGGAAAACTACGGCAGGCTTCCGAGAGAACTGTCTAGGTTAATCCCCGAATTTGCAGGCGACCCTGACGACACCATCCGGGCAGACGTGGCACGCTGGATACTCGTTCAATACAGCGAAGTCGGGGCAACCTACGATTCCTTGCTGCGGGAACTTGCTCAGGACAAGAGTCCGTTTGTTCGCCAAGTCATCATTGATACAGTCACGCAACGATTTGAACGTTTGCCTGCTCCTATTCGCTTACTGGCATCACAACTTGTCGGCGCGCAGATTGAAGTTCAGATGGTCAAGGGGAGCGGAATGTTGGTGGGAGAACCCAGCGAATTAGTTTTGAGAGTGACAAACCACAACGAGTCTGCCTTGGAGCAAGTGGTGGTGGAGATCATCCAGCCTTCCGCAGAATTCCAAGTTGACAGTACCAATCCAGCTTACATTGCTTCCCTGCAGCCTGAACAGACGAACGAAGTTAGATTTCGCTTAAAGATGAAAGTGTCACGGCAAATTGCAGTCAACTACAGGGTTAATGGAGAGTTGAAGGAACCGCCGCTATATATCAATGCAATCCAAGACAATCCGTATGTCTATGGCGATCCTGTGAAAGCTGATTTCTCTTTCTTTGGTAGAAAAGAGGAGTTGGAGCAAATCATTCAGGCGATTACCAAGCCCACAAAACAAGATATACTCGTAGTGGGGGAACGGCGAACGGGCAAGACGAGCATGATTTATCAACTGATGAAACGGCTAGAAAAGCCATTTGTCCCCGTCTATGTGGTGCTAAATGTCTGCGAACCTAAAACAGAAAGCCTCTTGGGACTTATTCTTCACAAAACTATCCATAGCCTGATTGAGCAAAATCTACTAACGCCGGGTTGGGAGCATCATCATTTTCGCTATACCGATTTTGAGGACAGCGTCAGAGAGATTATTGATGCAGCAAAAGTCAATCTGGCCGATGCAAGAGTTGTCTTGCTTCTCGATGAAGCCGACTATCTATTGAAAATCGAGATGGCTAGACCTGGAATCCAAGGAATTATAGATGGGATAATGGGCCGGCGCCAGATAGATGAACATCTTCAGAACATTCTCAGGGCGGCTCTTCAATCAGCTAAAATCGGGGGTGATCTAAGGGCTGTCGTTGCAGGGACATCGGACCTTTCAACATATGTTTCTCAACGAAGTTCGCCGTTTTTTAACCACTTCAGATTTATTCCTATTCAACCGTTCACTTCTGACGAAATTCGCGAGTTAATTACAAAGCCTGCATCTATCCTGGGATATTCATATTCGCCGAGTGCGGTTGAACGAATTATGTCTCTGAGCGGCGGACAGCCATTCTATTGCCAGGCGCTTTGCTACGAAGCCTTTGGCAGTGCGCTCAAAGATGGTCGCTACTTGATCAGAGACCAGGATGTTGAAGTCGCAGAGAAAAGAAGAGTTAACGATCAGTTCGGTGCATACCTTTCGTATTTTTGGAATAGGATGGATAGGAAGGAGAAGCGCTTTCTATCTACATTGGCCCGCGGTGATGATACGAGTGAGTTCAGACACGCGCAAATCAAGCGCCTGCTGGACTGGGGAATCATCGTTCAACTCGATGGCTGGTATGCCTTTGCCGGTGGGTTGGTTGAGAAGTGGACACGAATGGCTTCAGGCAGAGGGTAATCTCAATGCAAAACATCTATACGATTTCCACGGTAGATAGCCCTGAATATAAATGTCTCGTTTGTGGGCGCACAAATGACATTACCACCCTGCTAGACCATATTTCGCAAGGCCACAGTGTTGCACTGTTTGGCGAAAGGCGAATTGGAAAGACGTCAGCACTCTTGCTGCTCAGAGACATTGTAGATGGCTCAGTAAACGAGTACCAGCAACAGCTGATCGACAAGACTTTTCTGGGTGCGATACCCACTTTTCAAGCTAAAGCCAGTTCTTGTCAGGTATTATATCTGAGTATGCAAAGCCTTGATCCTCAAACATTCACAGCCTCAATTTGCGATGCACTGTCGTCTTATTTGCCGCAGAAGGGTCCGAAGATCAAGAAGATGTCTGCGCCAAAAACAGATTTTGTCGCCTTCGTTCAGGAGGTGAACAATAAGCTTTCTGATGCCCAGAGACTCGTCATTCTTCTGGATGAAGTGGATGCCTTGCTTCATTCTGGCGACTCCAACCAAATATTTCGCTCGTTACGGAGTATTGTTCAATCTTGCCCCAGAATTTGCTTTGTAATGGCTGGGGCCGAATTGTGGCATAAGGCAATCAAGGAAAAAACATCCCCATTAGTCAATAATGTGTTTGCTTTCTACCTCAAGTCTGCCGAAGCCTACCCTGTAGAAGAGTACTTGGTTAAGCAACAATTGACAAACTATTTGTCACCGGGCACTAACATAAATGGTATTACAAAGAAGTTCCGAGAATGGACTGGAGGAAAACCCTGGTATGTTCAAGCAGTTTGCTACGAGGTTGTGGAGGCGTGTGGGGATGATCAGCAACTACCCACTGATTGGGAGACAATTGTCGAAACAAAAGTAATGACTGCTGTTGGGCCAACCTTGAGAGCGTTTTTTGAGGGAGACAACATAGATGATGTAACACGAAATATCCTTGCTCTTCTCGCGAATAAGCCTGGATTGAGCGTCAAGAATATTGCACGTAGATTGGGTTTATCCGAAAAAGTAATCTGGAACAAGATAGCGGATTTGGAGGCATTTGACAAGGTTCGTAAGCAGGGGGCAGATTACCACATTGTGGGCAAATTACTGGAGAAATATGGAAAAATCACCCAAGAAATCCCACGCATAAGGAGTAAGTGGCCGCAATGCCTAAAGTGGATCGCTGCCATAGGACTGGTACTTGTAGCTATCTGGCTTTACTGGTACACTCATCCACCTCTCCAAACGTTCTGCTTTGCTTATCCCTCAGGAATGGTTACTATTCGAATACCTTCATCACTAGAACAAGACGAAACCGGCGCAGCTGTTGTGTCGGTCCATAACACGACGGCTAGTGAAACGTACTCTATGACGCTTTCTCTCGTATCAACAGATATTGACTATCAGCATAACGGTAGCAATAGAATTGTTTTTACATCCTTACTTTCCAATGAGATTAGATACTGGGAACCGAGCTACTCAACTCGTTCTTCTGTGTCTGGAGCTGTTTTCTCTTCCAATGTGACCATCGCTCAAGACACCAGCCAGTTTTTCGGCACATATGCGTTTGAGATTTTTCAACGCCCAATCCCTATCAAGAAATACTGGGCCATTGTCAGTTTACTGCTGATCACCATCAGCGGTTTCTTGACGAAACAAGACTTATCACAATTTGCCGCAAGTCTACTCGCTGGACTCTTCAAGTCACAGAAAGATGCAGAGAAGAAAGAAGACGAGCGGTGATACAATGCGAGCAACCAGGCATAGGGTTCCACTACTTCACAGTAAACGCAATGAAGGCGGGCTAACACGCGCTTCCACCTGACGCCGCTCCGCTCCGCTGCGCTTTGTGACGCAGGTGAAGTGCAAGCTGCTAGATGCTTTGCGGAGGATGTAAAGTGGAATATTTATGTTGAAGTTAAACAGAGCCCCGGCATGCTGCGCCAAGGCCCTGTTTTAGACGGTTTTATCGAACTTACAATTGAAAAATTAGCGACCGTTGGTACGCAGCGCCATTGGAATCGATTCTACTTCCATAGCTGTGTTCCCCCCTGGCAAATCCCAAAATTATGGAAAATTATGAGAAACAGAAACAACCACAGTGTCCTGACTTACAAGGTTGAACAACATTTCCTTGCCCCAGTTCCCACCCTTTTGCACTAATATCAAGTGATATGGGGAAGTTACTATATCAGCCTTTGCTTCGTCTGTCCTGGGTTCCTTGAATTGTGTGTAAACATTTACTGTATTCCCTACTCGCTGATTGACTGACAAATCTTAAGTAACCTCGGTACAGAGGTTAGAAAGGATGGCAATGGGTTGAGCGGCTTGGCGTTTTGAAGCAAAGGCAGGATAAGGATCTGGCCCAGGCTCAAGCCAAAAAAG
>JBFMFR010000062.1:0-40326 GCA_040752025.1 Chloroflexota bacterium
ATGCTCTGGCTGCTCTGCGCACTTTGTTGCTCAATGGCGGCTGGGATTTGTACTGGCATGATCATCAAGTGTTACCTTTAGCCATCCCGGTGAAAACATGACTATCCCATCGGTTTGGCGCGCTAACCGCTTTTTCGAGGCGTTCGACCACGTGACTCCAGGGCAGAATGCCTTCCAGGGTCTTGGGGATGCCGTAATTATCGGCGATATAGGGACGGCTGGTTTTTGGAGGTGTGTTCATAGGTGCATTATAATACTTGACCAAACAGGCTGAGAAAAATGGAATCGTTATCACCCGAAATGCAAATGCTTGCGATTCTTGGTGCAACAAGAGCACTTGTCGCTCAATCATTGCATCATGGCTGGCCGGATGAATCCCTAGCTGAGTGCATTGCCGTGCTTGACAAGATGATGACCAGCATCATCAATCCGACGGATTACAGGACCCCAGAATATGCATGCATTCAGTTTGCACCAACGGGCCCAATACAAGAGATTGCTATAGCAAACGGATGGCATGAAGCGTACATGACCTTATCCGGTGAGTTCGACAGATTAGAAAGCATTCTGGGGTTATTTCCTAAAAAAAGCGCCTGACCTGCGTCTGCTCGAGAAGCTGGAGGAATGGGGCGGCATCCTGGGGGGCCAGGCGCGTCTCGATTTCCTGCGCCAGCCAGCGCAGTTCAGCGTATAAGACCGCTGGAGTCGGGGTGTGGCGCGCCAGGTAACCGGCCAGCCACTCCACGTGGGCGGTGAACATCTGCGGGGCGTCTTGCTCGATGGCATCCTGCAGGTAAGACAGATGGCAAAGAATCTCCTCCAGGCGCGTGGCTCCCTGGAGCAGGTCAGCGCCTGCCGCAGCGGACTGGGGTGAGCCGGCAGCCATTTTCTCGGTCACCGCCCGGGCGATCGACTGTTCCTGGGCCGCCAGCGCCTGGCAGGCAGGATGCGTGCAGGCCAGGCCGGTGTAGCCCTGGAGCAAGTAAGGCTGGATAGCAGGCCACTCTGCTGGCAAAGTTTCAGCTATCAGGCGCTGCAAACTATCTAACGTGCGCCGCAGGTGGCGGGTACACATGCCGCGTTTCACCAACACGTTGCGCAGCCATTGGTAATGCTGCGCCGTAGAGGAATCCAGGTCGAAGCGCAACGCCACGATCAAGTTGTCCAGGTGGTAGTTGGCGTCTTGCTCGGCGTGCATCCTGCCCAGCGAGCCAAAGCGCACCTGCCAGAAGGCTTCGGCGTACACTTCGTCGAGCAGTTTTTTGACCATCACAGGCCGCGCCTGTTCGAGAGCATCCAGGGCAGCCTGGCGATTATCATCCGAGAGCATACCGATCACCATCCTTGTTCCTCGGGCGGCTTGAGCTTTCGAAATTCACGATATAGTAACAGATCGTAGATGATCTTCATGCCCCCAGATAAAAAGAACGGCGCGCTGAGAAGCGCAGGAACGCTCAGGAATACACCTGTCAGTGTGGGCGAGATGGCCGCACCCACAGAACGGGCAATGCTGGTTACACCCATCGCGGCGGAACGCTCGTCATGGTCGACCACCGCCATGGTATACGATTGGCGCGTGGGAACATCCATCTGCGAGATACTGAAGCGCAGCAAGAGCACGAAAATCGCCAGCGACAGGGAGGGCATCAGCGGCACCAGCATCAACAGGATATTCGAGGGGATGTGGGTAAAGACCATGGTGTTGATCAACCCGATTTTCTTCGCCAGGCGGCCTGCCAGCAAAGCCGATATCCCCGCCAGGATGTTGGCGCCGAAGAAGATACTGCCAATTACGCCGGCTTCGACGCCAAAACGCAGGTGAAACCAGTAAGCCACCATGCTCTGCACAATCAACCCTCCCGCAAAAGCGTCCACGGCAAACAAGGAACTCAATTGAAACACTACTTTACGAGAACGATGCAAACCGAATCTTCTTTTTATCGCATTCTGAAGCAAGTTTTCAGGCACCTCAATGGCCGCGGAGAGGCGCAAAAACAATATCACCAACGCAACGCCGCCCAGGGCGTAACCCATCAGTACAGCCCGGTAGGAATCGAAGGCCGGAACCCCAACGCCCTGCAAAGCCTGCGAAAGCCAGCCGCCTGCCAGCGCCCCAGCGGCCGTGGCAAATGACCCAGACAGGTTGTACCAGGCAAAAACCTGGGTGCGCCGCTGGTCGGGGATGAGCTGCGCCAGGCTGGCCTGTTCCACAGATAGAAATGGGCCGATCTCGTTCCCGCTCGGGCTGATCACACCGATGATGGCGGCAACCATTAACAGGATTGGAATCTTCGTCAGGATGAAGGCTGCACCGGCGCCGATCATCAACACAGCGCCCATCAGCAATGTGCACTTCCGGCCAAACCGGTCGGCGGAGGTGGTCAGCCAGAGAGTGATCCCCGCATCGCCTACCAGAGTCAGCGTAAAGAGCAGCCCAATCTGTTTCTCGCTCAAGCCTGCCTGCGCCAGGTACAAGGCAAGCACGACAGATAAAAAGCCGTAACAGAACAGGCGCACGATGCGCGTAGCAAAGAGCAAACCTGTATCGATTTTGGAAAGGGGCAGCCGGTCCATCGCCAATCTATTTTCACTTGCTCCTGGCCACATCCAGGCGGCACCAGGCATACAACGCATCGTAAACATCGAACTGGTGAGCAAGGTTTTCCTCATCCTCCGGGAAGCGCAGGCTGAATCCGCTGGCGATGGCTTCCAGACCGCGGGCGATGGGCTCTTTGTCGATATCTTCGGCAACGTCTGCCCCATGAACGATCTTTGCCAGGCGCAGCAATCCCGGTTCTTTCAATCCGTATTTCAAGATGATAGACTCGAACGAGCAGCGCCCATCATGATGGCCCAATTCCACACCGGGTGCGTCGAACGGGATTGCACCAGTCTCCCTGGCAACCTGCTCGATCTGGCTGGCGGGAACGAACAAGAACTCGGCTTCATTGTCGATGAAACGCGTAATCAGCCATGGACAGGCAACGCGATCTACATGCACGTGCGAACGAGTAACCCATTTCATAGCAGCCTCCTGACATTTTAACCCAAATAGAATATGGTTCAACCCTGCTCAAAAGCAGCGGGGAAAAGGTCCCGATATCGAATGGCGCAGACATTATAGCGCTATTCTACGCGGTATGAGAAACCGGGTTTTCGCCGCCCGGGCGAAGGAACTGTGCAAATCCGGCGCAAATTCTGCGGGCAGTTCGCGCAAATCAAAAACTTGGTTTCTTTATCCACTTATCGATTATAATTAATTCACTACGGCTGCAATTACATTCAGCAGTCCGACTTGAGTGGCGGGATGAACTGGCAGACGATTATCGTTATCCTGGCTTTATGCTTATCCACTGCCGTGGGGGTAGGATTGTTTTTGCTTGTCTGGCGCCGGCGCCAGGCGGCTGGAGCGCTGCCTTTTGCCGCCCTGGCAGCCGCCCTGGCAGAATGGTCGCTCACTTATGCCCTGGAAATCGGCGTCAGGAGCGCAGCCACCAAGCTGCTGATGGCGCAATTTCAATACATTGGCATCGCCCTGATTCCGGTGATGTGGTTTCTATTCGCGCAGGGCTATCTGCGCCACGAAACCTGGCTGCAGCGGCGGCGCGTGGCGGCCTTACTGGTAGTGCCTGCGATCACCATCCTGATGGCTTTCACCAACGCCTCCCATCACCTGCTTTGGGCGAAGATCGAGCTGAGCACGGATGGTCCGCTGCGGGTGATGGGCACCTCTTACGGCAACTGGTGGCTGATCCACCTGGTTTACTCTTATTCATTGTTGCTGTGGGGCGCGGTAATCATCTTCCAGGGGATACGCAGCTTTTCCAGAGTATACCGATGGCAGTTCTTCCTGCTGCTCTTCGGTTTGCTGCTGCCCTGGCTGGTCAACGGATTGTACGTGACGCGCCTGAGCCCGATCCCACAGCTCGACCTGAGTCCCTTCTCTTTTGCGTTGAGCTTCCTGATCCTGTGGCTGGGCATCTTCCAGTATCACCTGTTCGACCTGCTGCCTGTCACGCGTTCGGCGATCATCGAACGGCTGAACGCGGCTGCTTTCATCCTGGACATGAAGGATCGCGTGGTCGATATCAACCGCGCCATCCGAGAAAACTTTACCCCCGAGGGCAGCCAGGTTTTCGGCGAACCAGTCAACGAGGTTTTCGAGTGGTGGGGAACATTGGAGACACAGCACACCAAGGCCATCCAGACTCAGCACGAGATCGCCCTGCGGCAGGATGGCATGAAGCGCACGTACAGCTTGCAGATCACACCGGTCTGGGACCAGGCACAGCAATTGACCGGGCGCTTGGTGATCCTGCGGGATATCACCTCGGCGCGATTAGCGGAAGAAGCCCTGGCGCTGGCGCAGGTAAAAACTGAATTCCTGGCCAAGGTGGGCCATGAACTGCGCACGCCGCTCACCAGCCTGCTGGGCCTGACTGAAATGCTAGAACATGGCGTGTACGGCCCCTTGACACAGAATCAACGCGGCGCAGTAGGCACGCTCTTCGACAGCACGCAACGGTTGATCCGCCTGGTAAGCGATCTGCTGGAGCAGGCCCGTCTGGAGCGCGGCAGTTTCCAATTGGAGATCGTCGACTTCCGCATAGCTGACCTGACTGACAGGCTGGTAAAAAGCCTGGAACCCAGCGCACGCATCAAGGGGTTAAACCTGGAGATCGAAATCGATCCGGGAATGCCGGCTGAACAGCGAGGAGACCCGCTGCGCGTTTACCAGATCCTGTCGAACCTGGTGGAAAACGCCATCAAATACACCCAAAAAGGTAAAATCAGCGTGAGGATTTTCTGTCCTAACGAAACTCACTACACATTACAGGTATCGGATACAGGGATCGGCATCCCGAAAGAGGCCCTGGCGTTGATCTTCGATCCATTCCAACAGGCGAAGTTTGCCTCGGAGTTCGAACGCAGCGGTTTTGGGTTAGGGTTGTCTATCGTCAAACAGCTTGCCATGTTAATGCATGGTAGAGTTGATGTAGAAAGCGAACCAGGGGCTGGAAGCAGATTTGAAGTTACCCTACCAATCGAGCCAGAGTGGGAGGCGCATCCATGAATCTACCCTTAGCATTTATCATCGAAGACGATGTTGTAATTTCCGAAATCTTCAGCAGAGCCTTGCAAGAAGCCGGTTTTCGAACTGTCGCCATCCTGGATGGCGCCCTGGCTGCAGAGCGGCTGGCCCAAGAAATCCCAGAAATGGTGGTGCTGGATCTGCACCTGCCCAATGTCTCCGGTAAAGACATCCTCAAAGCCATCCGAAACGATACGCGCCTGTCTAAAACGCGGGTGATCATCGTCAGCGCAGACGCATTTCAATCGGAGTACCTGGGCGAACAGGTCGATCTGGTGTTAATCAAACCCGTCGGCTTTAACCAATTGCGCGAGATGGCCTCTCGCCTCAAGAACGCCTGAACTGCACGCACAAATTGGGATGAACTGGCAAACGATCGCTGTTATTCTGACCTTATTGCTCTCTACATCGGTAGGAGTGATATTGACTTTGCTCGTCTGGCGCCGACGCGAGGCGCCTGGGGCCGTGCCCTTCGCGGCGTTGACGGCGGCCCTGGCAGAATGGTCATTCTTTTACGCCCTGGAAATTGGCTCACAAAGCCTGGACGTCAAGCTGGTTTGGGCGCACTTCCAATACATGGGCATTGCTGCAATTCCTGTGGCATGGTTCCTGTTCGCGCAAGGCTATCTGCGCCATGAAAACTGGCTGCGGCCGAAACGCGTCATGGCACTATCCATTATCCCAATCATTACTTCCGGGCTGGTGTTTTTCCATCGCTACCACACCTGGTACTGGGCCACAGTTTTTTTGAACGATGATGGCCCGCTGCGCGTGGTGGGGACAACGTATGGCCCCTGGTTCATGCTTTTCCTGGTTTATTCGTACTTACTGCTGCTATGGGGAGCCATTACCATCTTTCAAGGGACACGCGGCTTTTCGAGGATCTATCGCTGGCAGTTCCTGGCGCTGCTGGTCGGGTTACTGCTGCCCTGGCTGGCGAATGGCCTGTACCTGATGCGCATCAGCCCGATTCCCCAACTAGACCTGGGCCCCTTTGCTTTCACTATAAGCTGCGTGATCATCTGGCAGGCCATTTTTCATTACCGCTTGTTTGATCTGCTACCGATTACACGTTCAGCGGTTATCGAGCGACTGAATGCGGCGGCCCTGATCCTGGATACGAAAGATCGAGTGGTAGATATCAATCTGACGATGCGAGAGGCCTTCACCAAAGATGATGATCTGATTTACGGGAGGGCGGTGAACGATGTTTTCGATTGGTGGAAGCAATTAGAAGAACAGCACGCACAGGCGATTGAGACCCAGCACGAAATCGTCCTGCGCCAGGATAGCATGAAACGCACCTTTAGCATGCAGATCACGCCAATTTGGAACCAGACGCAGCAAATGACCGGACGCCTGGTGATCTTGCGCGACATCACCTCAGCGCGGCTGGCTGAAGAGGCCCTGGCCCTGGCGCAGGTCAGATCCGAATTCCTGTCCAGGGTAGGCCACGAGCTGCGCACGCCACTCACCAGCCTGTTGGGTCTGACAGAGATGCTGGAAAACGGCGTGTACGACCCCCTGAACGAAGAGCAGCACGAGGCAGTTGGCATGCTCAAAGGCAGCACACAGCAGATGATCCGCCTGGTGAACGATCTCTTGGAACAAGCGCGCGTGGAGCGCAGCACTTTCCAACTGGAGATCGTTGAATTCCGGATGAAGGACCTGATGGAGCGATTGGTGAAAAGCCTGGAAGCCAGCGCCCACGTGAAAGGCCTGGCCCTGGAGGTTGAAATCGATCCGAAACTGCCGGCCACGCAGCGTGGCGACCCGCTGCGCATCTACCAAATCCTATCTAATCTGGTTGAGAACGCCATCAAATATACGGTGCAGGGCAAAGTAAGCCTGCGCGTGTTCTGCCTGGATGAAACACATTTCGCCATGCAAGTATCCGACACAGGAATCGGCATTCCCAAAGAAGCACAAGCGCTGATCTTCAACCCATTCCAACAGGCAAGATATGCTTCGCAGCTCGAACGCAGCGGTTTCGGCCTGGGGCTGTCGATTGTGAAACAATTGGCGACGCTGATGCGCGGCGAGGTGAGCCTGGCAAGCGAAACCGGTAGGGGCAGCACTTTCACAATTACGCTGCCGGTCGAGCCATCCTGGGAAGAAGCTTCATAAAGCCAACGAGCTTACTCGCCGAGAGAGACAGCCGCGCCTCAACCGACTTCTTCAATCTCTACAAACAAACCTGCTCGTTGGTCCTCAATTGCCTGCTGGTATACCCCAAGTAGTTTGCCCGCCTGCCGGTGGATTTCATATTCCTGGGCAGTGTCCAACGCCGCCAGCCGAAGGCGCTGGTATAACTCGTCATCATCCAGCAGCCTGCCCATCGCCACAGCCAGGGCCTGCGGGCGGGAGTCCACCAGCAAGCCTTGCTTGCCATCTTCGACAATGTCACGGGTACCACTGGCGTTTACCGCCGCCACTGGCAAACCCGCCGCCAGGGCTTCGAGGGTCACCAGGCCCTGGGCCTCGACCAGGGAGGCAAAAGCAAAAATATCGGCTGCCTTCAAGTAGACCGGCACTTGATCCAAAGGCAACTTGCCGGTAAAAGTAACCCGGCCAGCGATGTGCAATTCTTCCGACAGCGCCTGGAGTTTCTTGCGCTCGGGCCCATCTCCAATCAGCACCAGGCGCAAATCGGGATGGCTGGCGTAAGCCAGGGCGAACGCATGCAACAGGGCTGACCAGTTCTTCTCAAGCGCCAGGCGCCCAACCGATATAACGACTCTATCTTCCTGCCAGCCCCGGCGGGCGCGCAGCGACCGTCCATCTGCAACCCGGAAGGGCTGCAGGTCGATCCCGGTTGGGATTACGGTGTAACGGTTCTGCAAACCCAGGTCCCGAGCCAGAATGTCGCGCATACTGGGGGAAGGAATAATGACATGCTGGCATTTACGCATGAAATCGCGCAACCAATCCGCGACCATTCCTTTCAGAAATCGTTGGATCACATCTTGCGTCAGGGGAACGTACTGCGTATATTCGGAGTAGTGAGAGTGAAAAGTGAACACCAGGGGGAGATCGAGTTCCTCCGCTTTGCTGGCCGCGGTCTGCCCCAATAAAACCGGGTGATGGGCGTGGATCACCTGGGGCTTGAGCACAGGTAGAACCTGGTCGATGAACGGAGATACCGGGATGGTAGCAGGGATATCCCCGGGGAGAGGCAGGGGCAGGCTAGGATAACGGAAGATAAAAGGCTCTTCATCCTCGAAATCCGCTTCGTGGGTAAAAATGAAAACATTGTGCCCCAGGTCAGCGAGCGCCCGGCGATAGCTGTGCACCGAACGGACCACGCCGCTGACTACTGGCAGGTAAGAATTTGTAAAGAAGGCGATGTTCATACAAGCCCTGATCACCATCCCAGGCAAGGGTCGTGAGATAAAGAGCAATTGACAACGCAGTGGAAATGAGTATGATAATCATATCACACCACCCCGGATATGCTCCACAGGAATTACTGCCGTGAACAACGCCAAAAAACGCCTTTACCTGCTGCTGGTATGCCTGCTGATCCTGCCAGCCTGCAAACTGCTGTCCGCCGCGGTCGCCACGCCGTCTGTGACCGCCTCGCTGCCAGCCGTAATCCAGGCGAGCGCCACTCCAACATGGCTGCCAACGGCTACGCGGCTGCCCGGCGCAACCACTGCGCCCACCCTGCCAGCACCCCTGGCCGCCTCGCCAACCACCGCCAGCCCGCGCCTGGTCCGCGGGTACATCGCCCGCCAGCACCTGGAGTACCTCTCAGGTGAAATCGGCGCCCGGCCGTCCGGCTCGGGGCGCGAGGGCAAAGCAGCTCAGTACATCCGCAGCGTCCTGGACGAGATCGGCTACGAGACCCAGGTACAGCTCTTCACCTTCGAGAATGAAGATGGCGAGGAGCTGACTTCCGCCAACCTGGTCGCCATCCACGAGGGCCTGTCGCCGCGCCAGGTTGTGGTTGGCGCGCACTACGATTCGGGCAGCGAAGGCAAGGGCGCCGACGATAACGCCTCGGGGGTGGCGGTCATGCTGGAGGTGGCCGAAGCGGTCTACGCTTTGCCCACCCCGTACACGATCGTTTTCGTGGCCTTCGGGGCAGAAGAGGAAGACCTGAACGGCTCGCGTTATTACGTCAGGCACATGAGCCGGGCCCAGGTGCAGAACACGGCCGGCATGATCAACCTGGACAGCCTGATCGCCGGCGATATGGCTTACGTGTACGGCGACAGCGGGCCGGGCTACCTGAGCGACGAGATCATGACTTACGCGGCGCAGTTGGGTTTCGAGCTGCACGCCCTGTCAGTCGCAGACCTGGACGAAGACGACGGCACGCCCTGCGAGTGCTCGGACTACTACCCATTCCAGAAGGCGGGCATTTCTTTCGTGTACTTCGAGGCCACCAACTGGGAGCTCGGCGACCAGGACGGCCTGACCCAGGTGGACGAATGCTTCGGGGACGAGGGCGTGATCTACCACACCCGCTACGACAACCTGGCTTACATCGACTCAACCTTCCCCGGCAGGATCGACCAGCACCTGGATTGGTTCGTTTCGTTGGTCTATGAAACACTCGTTCAAGGGTTCGATTAACATGGACCCTTTCCCAACACTTGCCCCTTACGCCCGTGAAACCCGTATCGCTTCCGGCCTGCGCCTGTTCTACTTCGCGGCCGGCGACCCGGCCAACCCGCCCATGCTGCTGATCCACGGCCTGGGTGACGAGGCCGACACGTGGCGGCACGTGATCCCGGCCCTGGCAGAGCGCTTCTACGTTATCGCCCCCGATCTGCCAGGCTTCGGGCGCAGCGACCAGCCAGACACCGCCTACAGCCTGGATTTCCTTACGGCCAGCCTGCTCGGGCTGCTGCACAGCCTGGGCATCCCGAAAGCCTGGCTGGTGGGCAGCTCGCTGGGCGGCATCCTGGCCCAAAGCATCGCCCTGAGCCAGCCCGAACGGGTGGAGCGCCTGGCGCTGCTGGACGGCTCGCTGCTGGCGCGCCGCCAGCCGCTCAGCATGCAGCTCCTGCTTTTCCTGGTGCCCGGGTTGGGCGAATGGATGTACAAACGCCTGCGCCGCGATCCGGCGGCGGCTTACGCCAGCCTGCGGCCCTATTACGCCAACCTGGACGGCCTGCCCCAGGCCGACCAGGATTTCCTCTACCAGCGCGTGCAGGAGCGGGTGTGGAGCGATGGACAGCGCCGGGCATATCTCTCCGTACTGCGCAGCCTGGCGGGCAGCGTGACGCGCCTGCAAAAAGACCTGCCGGCCCGCCTGGCAGCCCTGGCTACGCCGACCCTGGTGATGTGGGGCGAGCAAGACCAGATCAACCCGATCGAAAACGCCCACGCCCTGGCCCAGGCCCAGCCTTCCGCCCGCCTGGTGACCCTGGCGGACTGCGGGCACCTGCCGCACCAGGAGCGCCCGCAAGAAACCCTGGCCGCCCTGCTGGATTTCTAAGCGCCGCAAGGCCAACCCATCTTTTGGAGGCCTAAAAGGTGCTTACCACTGGAGGATTTGCGCAGCGTCGAGAGCCCAATCCACGTGCCACGGCTGGAATTGACATTGATGAGAAACAAGATAAAATTATTAGTAGATAAAAGGAAGATCAATGCTCAAAGGCATCCAATTCGTAGTGAATGAACAGGGCGAAAAAACAGCCGTTCAGATCGACTTTGAAATCACGTTTGCCCGTTCAGCGCGCAAAGAATTCGAAAAGCTTCCCGCGCAGGAGGTAAAAGGGATGTCGCAAGCTAACAGGGGTCAAAACCTGTGGAGAATTCGCATTGGCGAATACCGGGTTGTATATTTCATTGATGATGAACGTCAGATGGTTGATATCGTGGCTGTACGCCATCGCAGCGAAGCTTACCGCTAGTATCCTTTGTATCACTCTCTCACCCACCCTATTCGAACACCTGCCTGATGCATAATCCCAAGCCTCACTGGTTCATCCGCACCTACGCTCGGGCGTACTTCTGGCTGGCCGAGCGCCTGTACCACGAGCTGGCCTGGATTTACGACCCGGTAAGCTGGCTGGTCAGCCTGGGGCAGTGGGACACCTGGCGTAAATGGACGCTGGAAGAAGTGGCTGGTACACGTGTGTTAGAAATCGGCTTCGGCACCGGTGAGCTGCTGCTCGAGATGAGCCGGCGAGGGCTGCAAGTGGTCGGCATGGACCCTTCGGCAGCCATGCAGCGCCAGACGGCGGCCAAGCTGCGCCGCCGCGGGCTGCATGCGCCGCGCTTGCGGGGCGTATCGCAGCACATGCCTTTCGCTAATCACAGCTTCGATACGATCCTTTCGACTTTCCCGGCCGGCTATATCAACGACCCAGAAACCTGGGGCGAAGCGGCGCGCCTGCTGCGCCTGCCCGACCCGGCGGCGGGAGTGAGCGGCGGGCGCTTCGTGGTGGTCGGCATCTGCGCGGCGGCCACGGGTAAACGCGGCCTGCCCGCCACCTGGGCGCTGTTCGGCCAGTCCATGGACGAAGTGCTGGCGCATTTCATGGGCCTGGCGCGCCACGCCGGGCTGGAGCCGCGCATCGTGCGGCGGCAAAACGCCGGCGTAGAAATGCCCATTTTGATTGCGGAGACGACATCGTGAACGAAACCCTACCCTATCCAGAAAACGTGATCCCCTCCCTGCGCTTCCAGTTCTGCCCGATGTGCAAAACTGAACTGACCAGGGCGGTGCTCTTCGATGACAACATCCCGCGCGTCACCTGCCCGGCTTGCGGTTGGATCTACACCCAGTCCAACGTAGCCGCTGTGGCTTCAGTGGTGCACTACAACGGCGGGATCGTGGTGATCCTGCCGCCGGGCCTGCCGCCCGAGACTCCCGCGGCGCTGCCGGCCGGGCTGGTGGAATACGGCGAATCGCCCGAGGAATCCGCTCTACGCGAAATCCTGGAAGAGACCGGGCTGGAAGCCGAAATCGTGCGCAGCCTGGGCTGGTTCTACCACCCCTACTTCAAGGATTGGCCCGGGCCAATGGTTTATTTTCTGTACGAAGCCCGGGCAGTCGGCGGCAAGCTGAAAGGCAGCGACGAAGGCGACGCGCGCGTCTACCCGCTGGAAGCACTGCCTGCCATCCCCCCGCAGCGCGCCGGGAGCTGGCGGGCGATGCAGATGTTCCTGGAAATGCACTCGAAGGAATGAACGCAAATGAAAGCGCTTCAAGGAAAAATCGCCCTGGTAACCGGGGCAAGTCGTGGCGTCGGGAAAGGGATTGCGCTTGGATTGGGGGAGGCAGGCGCTGTCGTATACCTGACCGGCCGCACCATCGAGGAGGGCAAGAGCGCGGCAAACCTGCCGGGCAATATTTACCAGACCGCCGACGAAGTCACACAGCTTGGCGGGGTTGGCATCGCCGTACCCTGCGACCATCGCAATGATGACCAGGTTCAGGCGGTCTTCGAGCGCATACGCGCCGAGCAAAATCGATTGGATATCCTGGTCAACAACGTTTGGGGCGGCTACGAACATTACACCGATGGGACAGAGTTCTGGAAGGAAGAAGGGTTTTGGGACGTGCCGGTTTCTCGCTGGGACGCTATGTTCCAGGCCGGGGTGCGCGCCCATTATGTGGCCAGTGTCTTCGCCGCTCCGCTGATGATTGCGCAGAAATCTGGCTTGATCGTCAATATTTCCTTCTTCGCCGCTCAACGCAACGACCGCGGCGTTGCCTATGGCGTGGCCAAAGCGGCCTCGGATCGCATGGCGGCTTGCATGGCGCACGAACTGAAAGAACATCACGTGACTGCGCTGTCGCTTTACCCGGGGCTGGTGCGCACAGAATCCGTCTTGAAAGCCGATTTCGACCTATCCAACTCAGAGTCGCCGCAGTTCATCGGGCGCGCCATCGCCGCGCTGGCAGCGGACCCGGATGTTGCCAGCAAGTCCGGGCAGATCGTGGTAGCAGCTGCGCTCGCGCAGGAATATGGGTTTACCGATATCGATGGGAAACAGCCTCGACCGATCAGCGTCGATGAAGCGTAGAGGAGATAAGATGAAAACAACCCTGCTTCCAGAGCACTCCGATGCGAAATCGCCGGCGGGCGCGGATATCCGCTTCCTGGTGGATGGTGAAAGAGGCAACATGATCCACAGCACGGGCCCCCCACAGCAGGTGAACAAAGCCACGGTGCACGCCACGGTCAGCGAATTCTGGTACATCCTGGAGGGCCATGGCGAGATCTGGAGAGATGACGGCGTGGAAAGCGGCGTCACCGCCCTCGTTCCCGGCACCGCCATCGATATTCCGGTTGGGACCGCTTTCCAATACCGCAATGTATCTGGCGTGGACTTGAAGTTCATTTGCATCAGCATGCCGCCCTGGCCGGGAGATTCAGAGGCTACCTACGTCAAGGGGGTATGGCAGCCCACGATTTGAGGTAAAGGCATCAAAATCTTGTGCTATAATAGCGCCGTTCACGAGGTTCATCCAATGACAGACATCCTGTAACCAGTTCACTTTTTCCGGGCAACTACCCGCTGATTGGATTCCAGCCGGGGGCGTTTGCCCCCGGTTTTGTTTTGTTACAGGATTGCTCAATGTTTACCGCTCACCACATCTCGAAAGCCTACAATTTAGATACCATCCTTGAAGACGTTTCTTTCAGCATCGGCCCCGGCGAACGCGTGGGGCTGATCGGGCCTAACGGCTGCGGCAAGACCACGCTGCTGCGCATCCTGGCCGGCGAAGAGACCCCCGACCAGGGCAGCGTGGCGCTGACGCCCGCCAGCCTGCGCCTGGGCTACCTGCCGCAGGGTATGATCATCGACCCGCGCAAGCGCCTGGAGCAGGTGCTAACCGAGGCCACCGGCGACGCGCCGGCCGCCGAAGCGCAGGTGGCGCGCCTGGCCACCGCCCTGGCGCAGCACCCGGGGCAGCCGGCCCTGCAAAACGCTTACGACCAGGCCCTGCTGCGCCTGGAGAACGCCCAGCAGGTGGGTCCAGGGGAAGCCGCCAGCACGCTGGCGGCCCTGGGACTGGCGGATATCGACCCGGCGCAGCCCATCGGGCAGATGAGCGGCGGGCAGAAAACGCGCCTGGCGCTGGCGCTGGTGCTGCTCAGCCAGCCGCAACTGCTGCTGCTGGACGAGCCCACCAACCACCTGGACATCGGCATGCTGGAATGGCTGGAGGCCTGGCTGGAGCGCTACCCCGGCGCGGCGCTGATCGTCTCACACGACCGCACTTTCCTGGACCACACCGTGACGCGCATCCTCGACCTGGACCCCGAAGCGCACCGCCTGCGCGAGTACAGCGGCAATTACAGCGATTACCTGGAGCAGTACCTGGCCGAGCGCGAACGGCAGGCGTCAGCTTACCGAGACCAGGTGGACGAAATCCGGCGCATGCGGCGCGACATCCAACGCACCAAACAGCAAGCCCTGAATGTTGAATTATCCACCACCTCACGCCAGCCAGGGGTGCGCCGGGTGGCCAAAAAGGTGGCCAAGAAGGCCAAGTCGCGCGAGAAGAAACTGGATCGCTATCTGGAGTCGGACGAGCGCCTGGAGAAGCCCCTGGCTGGCTGGCAGATGAAGCTGGAGTTCGGCAGTTCACCGGGCGAGGAAAGCCAGCCGCGCCACCTGGGGCGCGACGTGTGCACAACTTCCGGCCTGGTGGTGGGCTACGAGGGCTACCCGCCCCTGTTAGAAAATCTAAACTTGCAGGTGCGCGCCAAACGGCGCATCGTCTTCACCGGGCCGAACGGGGCGGGCAAGACCAGCCTGCTGCGCACCCTGGCGGGGAGGCTGCCGCCCCTGGCGGGGCGCGTCCACCTGGGGGCCAGCGTCAAGCTCGGCTACATGACCCAGGAACAGGAAGCCCTCGACCCGGCTCTGAACGCGGTGGAGGCCGTGCAGCGCCTGGCGGCGCTCAACGAGACCGAGGTGCGCTCGTTCCTGCACTACTTCCTGTTCAGCGGGGACGACGCTCTGCGCCCGGCAGGCCAGCTCAGCTACGGCGAGCGCGCCCGCCTGATGCTGGCGACGCTGGTGGTGTCCGGCTGCAACTTGCTGCTGCTGGACGAGCCAATCAACCATCTGGACATCCCCTCGCGCAGCCGCTTCGAGCAGGCTCTATCCGGCTTCGAAGGCGCCATCCTGGCGGTGGTACACGACCGTTACTTCATCGAGCGCTTTGCCACGGACCTGTGGGTGATCGAAGGGCGGGGCGTGCGCCACGAGGTGCTGGCAGCGTAGCCGGCACCTACGGACTGCGGTAAAAATTACGATCCTTGTAATGGTACTCGTCCACGCCCAGGGCGTCCATCACGCGCAAGGGGTCCTGCTTGACCAGGTTGCGGCAGGCGCGGTGGGCGATCCAATAGCTGTTGGAGTCGCCGGAGGCGACCAACTCCGCCACGATGGCGTAGATCAGCTCAGACTGGCGGCGGGACAGATCGCTCAGGTTGTTGCCCACCGAGGTGCGCGGGTAGGGGTGCGCCTCGCGAAAGAGCAGGCGCAGCACGCTCAGCGAGTATTCCGGCTGCTTCAATAACCAGCGGTTGTCCGTCACCGGGCGCAGCGTCTCGCTGGCGAAGCGCCGCAGGTTTGGCTGCGGGGCGCGCGCTGCCCTCTGCAAGAAAGGCAGCGCCACTTCCCGGTTGGGGCCGATCAGCTTATGGAAGCCGGCCGCGGCGAACTCGCGCACCACCCAATCATCCGATTGAGCAGTCTGCTCGAAGAAATCGAACACTTCGGCCGGGTGGCGCTTCCCATACTCAGCCATCAAAAAGACCGGCGCGCCGTACAGCCGGTCGCTGTGCGACAGCGCCCCTGCCAGGATCTGACCGAGGGCCAGGATCTCGCCGTCATCCTGGCAGGTTTGCGCCAGCAGCAGGCTGACACGCTGCAAGACCCAGGTGATGCCGCGCGAGATGCGCTGCTTGTCGGGGATGGCGGCGTAGATTTCGTCTTGCAGCGCCCGCAGCGCCTGGATACCCTGGTCGCTGCGCCCGGCGAGCAAATCGGCGCAGATGGCAGCGGCCTGGGCCAGTTCTCCGGGGCTGAATTCGGGTTTCATGGCGCTTACTTGGGCAGCTTGCCCATCATCCCCAGGATCAGGCGCATGCACTTGTGCCCGAACTCCATGAACATCATCGGGCAGCCACCGGCGATCACGGTCACGCCCTGCTCCTGGCATGCCTGCACCGCCTCAGGGGACACGCTGGAATTGGCCGGGCCGGCCAGGGCGTTTTCGTGCATCCACACGCGCGGCACGCCCAGCTCGAGGCACTCCTGCACCACCTGCTGGCTGACCTCCGGGCGGGTCATCATAAAGACGCCGTCCAGCTTGCCAGGCACCGATTTCAGGTCGGGGTAGACTTTATCGCCCTCCAGGGTGTCCATCTTGGGGTTGACCGCGTAGACCTGGTAGCCCTTGCCCTTGAAAGTCTTGTAGATCAGGTTGGCGGCCTCGCTGCTCTGGCGCGAAACGCCCACCACAGCGATGTTCTTCTGGGCCAGGAAATCCTTGGCCATTTCGTTGAAAGTTGCCATGCTTTAGCTCCTTACTGATAGATTCAGCTTTCGTTACAGAACATAAAATAGAGAAACACGGAGACCACTGAGTAAACACGGAGATCACTGAGATTCTTTTTCCTCATAAAACTTCGTGCATCTCCGTGGCTCTTCTCCGCGTTCTCCGTGTTAAAAACTCCGCTCTCTCTTTCCTCATAAAACTCCGTGCATCTCCGTGGCTCTTCTCCGTGCTCTCTGTGTGAAAAACTGTGCGTTAATATATCACAGAAATCTCTGCACGGGCCGGGCGGACTTGAAAGCGGGCTTTGCTCCGCAACGTAAGCCGCCAGCCAGGCTAAAGTGATGTAAAATTACACTAATCACCAAGGAGTTATCAAATGAGCAAAAATGAAATCAAACTCAAGGGCCCCTGGAAGAACGTGCAAACCGGTATCTGGCTGATCGGCCTGGGGGTGCTGTTCTATTTTAACTGGTTCTGGCCGGGCATCCTGGTGCTGATCGGCATCAGCATGCTCTCGCAGGCCCTGATCCAGGCCCTGGCCCCGGATGCCGTCGAAAGCGAAGAGCCGGAAATGCCCGCGATTCCCTTCGAGCCTGGGCCGCAGCCGCCCGCCGCCGCGCCGGCTGAAGTGAAATATCCCACGCAGCGGCTGCCAGCGGACTGCCCGAAGTGCGGCGCGCCAATCCGCGGCGTGGAAGTCAACTGGACAGGCCCCAGCTCGGCAGACTGCCCGTACTGCGGCGCTAACCTGCCGCTCAAGCCAGTCTGATAAAACCAGGAGCAAAATCAAACCGAATTCTGTTTAGTTTTCCAGACCGCTGGATAGCAGGAGGCAGGCGATGAGCAGGATTGCAGACCGGTACGAAACTGGCTCCTTGATAGGCGGAGGCGCCACGGGCAGCGTGTACGCCGGGCGCGACACGCTCACCGGCGAACGCGTGGCGATCAAAGCCCTGCGCCCGGAAATCGTGGCCAGCATGCCCGAACTGGTTGAGCGCTTCCGGCGCGAAGGTGAAGCCCTGCGCCGTCTCAACCACCCCAATATCGTCAAAGTGCTGGCGACGATCGAGGCCGGCCAGCAGCACTTCATCGTCATGGAATACGTGGGCGGCGGCTCGCTGGCCGAGCTGCTCAAACGCCAGCCAAAATTACCCATCGAGCGCGTGGTTGCGATTGCCCTGGAACTGGCCGACGCGTTGAGCCGCGCCCACCACCTGGAGATCCTGCACCGGGATATCAAGCCCGCCAACATCCTGTTGGCCGAGGATGGCACGCCGCGCCTGACCGATTTCGGGCTGGCGCACCTGGGCAGCTATCCCTCGCTGACCGAAGTGGGCTCGGTGCTGGGCACTTTCCATTACATGAGCCCGGAGGCCTGCCATAACCAGGCGCTGGACGAGCGCGCCGACCTGTGGTCTTTCGGCGTTCTGCTATACGAAATGCTCACCGGGCAACTGCCCTTCAACGGCGAAACGCCCTTCGAGATCATGCAAGCCATCAACCACCAGGCGCTGCCCGACCCTACCTGGCAGCGCGACGATCTGCCCCCGGCGCTGGTCGAACTGCTGCGCAAAATGCTGATGAAGGACCGCCCGGCGCGCATCGCCAGCGCCCGCCAGGTGGGTGCAGAGCTGGAGGCCATCCAGAAGCGCTTGAAAAGCAGCGCCTCCGGGCCGCCTGCCTCACAGCCCTGGCAGGACACCGGTGTGCTCACCCCGCAGCCCACGCCCGTGCAGAAAATCCGGGTGCTGATTGTGGACGACCACGCCGTGGTACGCCAGGGGCTGCGCAACTTCATCTCCCTGCAAGACGACATGACGGTGGTGGGCGAAGGCAGCAACGGGGCAGAAGGCGTGGAACTGGCCGGGCAGTTGCAGCCGGACGTGGTATTGCTGGACCTGGTGATGCCCCACATGGACGGCGTGGAGGCCACCGGGAAAATCCTGGAGCGCTGCCCGAAAGCGCGTGTGCTGATCCTGACCAGCTTCGGCGAGGACGATAAAGTCTTCCCGGCCATCCGGGCCGGGGCGCAGGGCTACCTGCTCAAAGACATCCACCCCAACGACCTGGTGCAGGCGGTGCGCCAGGCCCACCAGGGGCAGGTGCAACTGCACCCGGACATCGCCCGCAAGCTGATGTCGGCCCTGGCGGGCGGCGCGCCGCAGGCGGAAAAGACACCCACGGCGCCCGCCGGCGACCTGACCGAGCGCGAGGTGGAAGTGCTGCGCCTGATCGCCCAGGGATTGAACAACCGCCAGATCGCCGAGACGATGATCATCAGCGAAAAGACGGTCAAAACCCACGTGAGCAACATCCTGAGCAAGCTGGGCGTGGAAGACCGCACCCAGGCCGCCATCTGGGCGCTGAAGAACGGCCTGGCCGGAGAGGCTTAGCCCCGGTCACTGCGCTCGAGCGAAGACGGCTATGCGCTACATCCCCACTTACCTGATCTACGCCGCCATCCTGGTGCGGGCGTTCACCTGGTACGCCACCGAAAAAGAGGGGCGGATGGATTGGCTGGTGCTGGGGCTGCTGGTGGTTTACGGGCTGCTGCTCTTCTCTGAGCCGCCGCTGACGCGCCGCCTGCCCTGGTACCCGCGCCTGTACCTGCTGGTGCAGAGCGGGCTGGCCCTCAGCGCGCTTTTTCTCGAGCCGGCCATGGACTTCCAGGCCATGCTGTTCGCCCCGCTCAGCTTCCAGGTAATGCTGTTCTTCCAGCGCCGGGTGGGCTTCGCCTGGATCGCGGCCTTCGCCCTGGCCTCGGCCCCGCCGTTGATAGGCGGCATGGATACCGTCATGAACGGGGTGATCATGGCGCTGGTCTTCGGCAGCATCGACGCCATCGTGGGCAGCTACGCCGTGCTGACCCAGCGCGCCGAGGCCGACCGGGAAAACAACCAGCGCCTGCTGGGCGAGGTGCAGGCCGCCTACCGCCAGCTCCAGGAGTACGCCGTCCAGGCCGAAGAGTTCGCCGCCGCCCAGGAGCGCAGCCGCATGGCGCGCGAGCTGCACGACTCGGTCACCCAGACGATCTTCAGCATGAACCTGAGCGTGCAGGCGGCGCGCATGCTGGTCGAGCGGCAGCCGGAGCAGGCCGCCGGGCAGCTCGACCGGCTGCAAGAGCTGGCGCGCAGCGCGGTGGGCGAGATGCAGGTGCTGGTCAGCCAGTTGCGCCCGCGCTCGGTGGCGCAAGAGGGTCTGCCGGCCGCCCTGCGCCGCCTGGCGAGCGAGCGCCAGGAACGAGACGGTTTGAAAATCCAGCTCGAGCTGCGCGGCGAACGTGAGCTGCCCGAGGCAGCCACCCTGGGACTGTACCGCATCGCCCAGGAGGCGCTTACCAACGTGGCCAAGCACGCCGGCACGCAGCAGGCCAGCCTGCGCCTGGACCTGCAAAACACGCCCGCCTGCCTGGAAATCCAGGACAGTGGCTGCGGCTTCGAGGCCGGCCAGCTGGCGCGCAGCAGCGAGCACATCGGCCTGCCCGGTATGGCCGAGCGGGCGCGCGAGTTCGGCTGGCGGCTGGAAGTCGATTCGCAGCCGGGGCGCGGCACGCGCGTGTGCGTCGAGGAGGGCTAAAGATGGCTTTGAAAGACAGCCTTTCCCGCCCCTCCCCGCGCGTGACGCGCCCGCGCTACCTGGCGATTTTTCTGCTCTTCGCCATGGTGGCGGCGCGCAAGCTGGGCATGTACGCCATCTATCCCAATTTCACCACCGCCGCCATTCTGCTGGGCGTCTTCCTGCTGCTGCTGCTCAGCCAACCGCGGCTGGCGCGGCGCTTCCCGTGGTACAACCCGGCCTATTTCCTGGCGCAGACCGCCGTGGTGCAGACCCTGGGCCTGCTGCGCCCTTACGAGGATACCTGGGCAGTGCTCTACCTGGCGCTGGCATTTCAACTGTTCTATAACTGCTCGCTGCGGGGAACACTGCTGTGGGGCGGCCTGTTTGCCGCCTCGACGCTGATCACGCTGATGTACACCCTCGATTGGGTCTTTGGGCTGGGCCTGGGCCTGTTCCTGGTCGCCGCCAGCATCTTCTTCGTCTCCTACGACTACGTCTACACCCAAAGCGAAGTTGCCCGCCTGGAAAGCCAGGAGCTGCTGGCCGAGCTGCAAGCCGCCCACAGCAAGCTGCAAGCCTACGCCGCCCAGGCCGAAGAACTGGCCGCGGCCCAGGAGCGCGAGCGCCTGAGGCACGAGCTGCACGACTCGGTCAGCCAGATGATCTTCAGCATCAGCCTGAACGCCCAGGCGGCGCGCCTGCTGCTGGACAAGGACCCCAGGCGCGTCCCCGGTCAGCTCGAACAACTGCAAGAACTCACTGGCCAGGCGCTGAGCCAGATGCGGGCGCTGATCGGCCAGTGGCGCCCGGGGTAAATCTGGCTTGCCCCGTTCCAATTCCGTCAAAAGTCTGAGATAAGCTACGCCTGCCTCCGCCTGCAGACCGAGGTGAAATTCAGCCCGGCCTGCCGGGGTAATTCCGCCGCGGGCCGGATGCGCCGCGCGGGGAAATCTTGTATCCTATAAGCGAAGATCAGAAACAGAACCCAACGAAATGAGGCCGATGATGAAGACCCAAACCCACCCCACACCCACCAAGACCTGGAGCCCCCAAAAGGCTTCCAGCCCGGCTGCGGCCAGCTACACCGCCGAGCAGGTCTATGGCGACCTGGCAGAGGCGCTTTCCACCACGAAAGCCGCCCAGGCTCCCGGCGCTGCGCCGCTCAGCGCCGAAGATTTCGAAACCGCCAGCCTGTGGTTCTACGCCTGAGAAACGAGGCCAGACCATGAGCAGCGTGCGTTTGCTGATCGTCGATGACATGGCCCAGGTGCGGCGTGACCTGCGCACCGTGCTGCCTCTGGCAGGGGCCGCCGCCGGGCTGCCGGTCGAGATCGTCGGCGAGGCCCAAGACGGCGTCGAAGCCGTGCAGCAAACCCAGGCGCTCCAGCCGCAGGCGGTGCTAATGGACCTGGAAATGCCTGTGCTGGACGGCTACGCCGCCACACTACAGATCAAGGCGCTCTGCCCGGCCACCCAGGTGATCATCCTGAGCGTACACAGCCAGGCGGAGGCGCGCTCGAAAGCCCGCCAATCCGGCGCAGATGGCTTCGTCGAGAAAGGCGAGCCCATTCAAAAAGTAATCCAACTGCTTCAATCTTACGAAAGAAAGGAAAACTAAAATGAGCCCCTCAAAAGTTACTACCCCACGGAGATTCGAACTGGACTGGCTGCGCGTGCTGGCCATCCTGACCGTGTTCGTCTACCACTCCACCCGCTTCTTCAACCTGGAAGACTGGCACGTCAAGAACCCCACCACCTACCCCATCGTCGAGGTATGGAACATGTTCTCCACCAACTGGATGATGCCGGTGATCTTCTTCATCTCGGGCGCCAGCCTGTTCTACGCCCTGTCGAAGGGCGGCGTGTGGCAGTTCTTCAAGGATAAGACCCTGCGCCTGCTGGTGCCGCTGCTGGTAGGCGTCTTCACCCACGCCACCCTGCAGGTCTACCTGGAGCGCCTGACTCACGGGCAGTTCAGCGGCTCGTACTTCCAGTTCCTGCCGCACTACTTCGACGGCGTCTACATGGATGTGGGCGAGGGCGGCAACTTCGCCTGGATGGGCCTGCACCTGTGGTACCTGGTGGTGCTGTTCCTGTTCTGCATCTTCTTCTACCCCTTGCTGCGCTGGCTGAAGGGTTCCGGACAGGGCGTGCTGCGCGGGCTGGGCTCCTTCCTGGCCCTGCCGGGAGCAGCCTACCTGCTGGCCCTGCCCCTGATCTGGTCGCTGAGCAGCGGCTTCATGGACGACCCGCGACCGGGCGGCTGGAGCCTGCCGAGCTACGCCTGCTTCTTCCTGGGCGGCTTCATCGTGGTCTCGCACGCCCGCCTGCAAGAAAACATCCGGCGCATGCGCTGGCTCTCCCTGGCAATGGGAATGACGCTGATGGTGATCTACCTGGGCGTGCGCATCCAAATCGAATGGCCCACCCCTGGCACGCTGCTCTACAGCCTGTTCTACAGCCTCATCGCCCTGTGCGCCTGGAGCTGGGTACTGGCGATCCTGGGCTTCGGCATGCAGCACCTGAACTTCACCAGCCCCTTCCTGAAGTACGCCAACGAAGCCGTGCTGCCCTTCTACATCCTGCACCAGACCGTGCTGCTGTGCGTGGGCTACTTCGTGGTGCAGTGGGCCATCCCCGACCCGCTCAAGTGGCTGGCGATCCTGAGCATCTCTTTCGCCGCCATCATGAGCCTGTACGAGCTGGTGCGCCGCAACAACGTGCTGCGCTTCCTGTTCGGCATGAAGACCCTGCCGGCTGGCCCGGCTGCGCAGGCCGTTGAGCCCGCCCCGGCGAACTAGACTCCACCAAACCCCAATGACAAGCGCCAGCCTCCGCAGGATCGGGAGGCTGGCGGTTTTTTATATCCCCAAGGCCTGGATGGCCCCCCGCACGATCCCGGCGCTGGCGCGCAGGGCTTCGTTTTCGGCGGAACTCAGGCCAGGGTAGAAGGTGCTGACCAAGCCCTCGCCGCCCAGCAGGTTGGGCAGCGAGATGGTGACATCTGCCACGCCGGCCACCTGGGGCAGCGGGGTGCACACGGTCAGGATCGAGCGCTGGTCGTTCAGGATGACTTCGACGATGCGGGCGATGGCGCTGCCCACACCGTAATAGGTGGCACCCTTGCCATCGATGATGCGGTAGGCGGCCCGGCGCACCTGCTCTTCGATGGCGGCGTAATCGTCCGGGCACAGATCGATGCGCCGTTCGCCGCAAAATTCGTCCAGGGGTATGCCGCCAACGGTGACCAGCGACCAGGGGAGCAGTTCCGAATCGCCGTGTTCGCCGATCACGTAGGCGTGCACGTGGTGCGGGTCAATGCCCAGGCGGCGGCCCAGCAAGGAGCGGAAGCGGGCCGTATCCAACGTAGTTCCCGAGCCGAGCACGCGGCTGGCGGGCAGGCCGTACTGCCGGGCGTAACGGGCGGCGATGTGCGTCATCACGTCCACCGGGTTGGTGGCGACCAGCAGGATGGCCCCCGGGGCGTGCTGCAAAACGCCGGGGATGATCTGAGCGAAGACCGCGGCGTTGCGCTCCAGGAGCTGCAGGCGGGTTTCGCCGGGCTTCTGCCCGACTCCGGCGGTAATCACCACCACCTTGCAATCCGCCAGGTCGGCGTAATCGCCGGCGCTGACCTCCAGCGGCTCGGCGAAGGGCACGGCGTGCAGGATGTCGTCCGCCTCGGCCTGAGCGCGCTGCCGGTTGAGGTCCACCAACACGATGCGCCGCCCTACGCCGCGCATCACCATGGCGTAAGCCGCCGTAGAGCCAACGAAACCGCTACCAACGATACCTGTTTTCATCGCTACTCCCTGCCTCCACTTCGAGAGGCGCTGATTATTTCTTGATTCACAAGCCCGCTGCCCAGGCGTTGTTGGAGGTGATCCGCACTGGCCCTAGGCTCGTTCCAACACCCAGACCTCGTCTAACTCGTAATCATCGCCCATCACCGAGCGGTACAGGGCGTTGGCGGGGGGTTCGTAGCCGCCGACGAAGGCGGTAGTGGCGCCCATGCGCTGCAAGCGGCGCAGCCCTTCGACCAGCAGAGCCTTACCCAGGCCGCGGCGCTGGTGGTCCGGCACGGTGGCGACCGGCTCGAAATAAGCGCTGCGGGTGACATCGTCGAACCAGATGGTGCAGAAAGCGGCGATGGCCCCGTCTGAGGCAACCGCCACCAGGTCCAGGTCGCGGCGGTAGAGCGGGGCGGTCTGGATGTTGCGGTACCAGGTGGGATCGTTGCGGTTGTCGACGGCGGTGCGGATATCGCCCTCGTGGAAACCCAGGCCGGAGGCGTAGCAGCGCTCGAGCAGCTCCAGGCCGTCGCCCAGGGAGCGCAGGGTGTAACCAGCCGGGATGGGAGCTTCGGGCAGCGGGCGGCCATCCAAAACGCGCCGCCACTGGTGCTCGGGCCAATCATCCTTGCGGTAACCGCGCCGGACGAGGATCTCCTGGCGCGGCTGGTCGTGCTGCGAAGCCCAGAGGTACAGCCTGCGCCCGCCATCGGGCCTGGTTTTCATCAGGCGCTCTTCCGCCAGGGCGATCATCTGTTCTTCGAGCTCGGGCGTAGCCCACTGGGGATGGACGCACAGGTGCGCTTCGCCGGGGCCGCCGTCGGGCATCATGAAGGCCACGAGCTGGCCGTCCGCCTCCCACAGGTAGGCCACGTCTTCCAGGCGCACCCCGGCGCAGTTCAGGCAGGTGTGCCAGCGGGCGTAATCCAAACGGGCGACGTGCCAGCTACGCTCACGGCGGTCGTTGAGCAGGAAGACCTGGCGCAGGAACTGGCGCATGCGCCAGAAGTCGTCTTCGGTCTGGTAAGGGCGGAACGTGATTTGCATAGCTACCTCTCTTGCATCATAGCATAAATTTGTGCTAAACTGGTAGTATCCCTGGCAAGTTTTTACCTGCCACCTAGAATACCAGGCTGCGATCCATCTGGTTCAACCGCCCCAGCAGCGGATGAGGAGTATGCCTATGCGCAGTGGCGAACCGTTCTCCCTACCCCAGCCCACATCTCCCTACATTTTTGGTATGCACGACCCCGGCGAGTGGCGCGGCTTCTTCCGCCAGGCCGGCAAAACCGGCTGGATGATGTTCAACCAGGTGGTCGGCTACGAGGATAACGACGTGCTGCCGCCCGAGGAAATCGCCCGCTGGCAGGCGGATGGCTTCGGCGTGCTGGCGCGCCTGGTCAACGCGCCCTTCGACGTTTCCGGGCGCGGGCGCGGCTCGATCCCAGCGGAACAAAACTACAGCGAGTTCGCCGCCAGGTGCGCCAATTTCGCCATGCGCTCCCCGGCGCACATTTTCTTCATCGGCAACGAGATGAACATCGCCTGGCACTGGCCTTACGGGCAGCGCATCACGCCGCGCCAGTACGCCGAATGCTTCAGACAGGCCTCCCAGGCGATCAAAGAGGCGCAGCCCGAGGCCTGGGTGATCCCCTCCGGGTTGAATCCGCTGCAGCGGCGCGACGTGGAAATGGATGACGCCCTGAAATGGTTCCGGGAAATGTTCGACCTGCTGCCCGAGCTGGACGGGCTGGACCTGCACACCTACCTGCCGCTCGAAAACGAAAACGCCCCGGGCTACAGCTTCGAACAGTTCCTGGAGCTGATCCCCGAGGATTACCCCCCGCTGGCGGTGTTCATCAGCGAGGCGACGCCGTACAAGGCCTGGCCCGAGCCCAGCGACGACTGGATGCAGCGGGCGTACGCACGCATCAACCGCTGGAACTGCAACCCGCGCCGGCACAAGATCCTGGCGCTGCTGCCCTACCGCTGGCAGGGGGAGCGCCCGGACGGCAAGCCGGACGAATGGAACCTGGCGCACAAGAGCAGCTACCTGGAGGATTTGAGCCGAGCCTTGCAGTACGACTATCGCTGGCAGGTCGACCCGGACGAGCGCCCCGGCGATCCGCTCAGTGAAAACCAGGCTCGGGAACGCCTGCACCTGAGCCGGGGAAGCTGGCACGAGGCCAGCGCCGACGCGCTGGTCTTCTTCACCGACCAGAACCTGGACATCGGCTTTTGGAACAACGTACGCCTGACCGAGGGCCGGCTGCGGGAGATGATCGAGCAGAGCAGCCTGGGCGACCTGTTCCACCTGTCCGAGCAGGGCAACGACCTGGCCGGATCCGGGCGTGCTTTCGCCCCCTTGCCGGTGGGTGAAGCGGTGGCGCTCAATGCCGAAAACTTCCCCTACCGCCACCTGATCCTGGCGCCGGTCGAAGATCACCGCATGATGTCGGAAGCGGCTGCTCAGGAACCCGACCTGCAAGCTGGCCTGCGGGCCGCCCTGCGCCTGGCCGACCGCCTGGGGGATGTCGAGCGGTTGGCGATCCTTGCGGGTAAAGCCTCCTCGCAAGAGGCCGGCGCGATGGTCACAGAGGTGTCGGAGTATCTACAGGCTGGCAGTCGTGTGGAGAGTGTGTCGTTCCTGGTAGAGGATGATAGACTGTATCAGGCTTTCAACGAGAGACTCTCGATTCAGGCGGAAACGCCCCTGCCGAGCGGACAACCCAACATAGAGGCAATCCCCGGCATACACATACAGGCCACCAGGAGCCGTGAATTCGTTGACTCAACAAGGCAAGAACTGGGGGCATACCAATACACTCTGGGCGCTGAAGAAAAAGGTTCGCCGGATTTGCGCTACACCACCGCAAAAGTGGTTTTGCTCGGGGATGGTGGAGTGGACAAATCAGCACTGGCGGCGCGCATGGTGGAAAAGCCGTCGCATTCGCCTGCGACTGACAGGGAAGCGCTCTCTGTTTTACTCAGCCAAACGCGCCACCTCACAACCAATCTGCAAACGGATCTGATCGTATGGGCGCTGGAAGACACGGCCCAGGTGCACCGTATTCTGCCCATGTATCTGAACGATGCGGACGCGGCGCTGCTGCTCTTCGATGCCTCTGAGCGATATTTACCATCGAGCGATCTGCAGTATTGGTCTGAGATGGTGAAAAAATACGCACCCGCGCATGCGGTCATATTCCTGGTTTCGACGGGCGACGATGGCAATCAAGATATTTCTCCAGAGCTCCTAGAATCCTTCGTGCTTTCTGGATCGGATCAGTTTTTTCAAACTAACATAGAAATAGAAGACGAAGAAGACATCGAACCACTCATGCAACTGTTGGAAGGAAGCATCGCCTGGGACAAGCTGCCGCAAGCCCCCTTGCAGTTGTACCAGCTCATCGATAGCTACCTCGCAGAACGCAAACTGGCCGGGGACAGCCTGGTTTCGATGGGCGAGATCCAAGAACATATCGGACGACAGACCGTTGAAGGCAAGCGCCCTTCGCAGACCCAATCCGAGATCGACCTGGCCCTGGCCGTGCTGCAGCGCCGGGGGAACGCTTACCTGCTCCACCCGCAGACGGGGCCGGCGCAGGTATTGACGCGACCCGAACTGATCTCGCATTATGCAGGCGCGATCGTCGAAGCGGCGCACGAAGATCCGCAAGGCGCGCTGGTCGAAAGCGATATTCTGAAAGGGGCGATACCGGCGAGCGGGTTCGAACGCCTGCAGCGCGACCAGGAGGGATTGGTACTCACCACTGTCATCGATCTGCTGCTCCAGCATGAGCAATGCAAGCGCGAAGATGGTTTGCTCAGAATGGTCACAGCTACCACGCCTTCATTCTCAGAAGGCCTCACTTCAGAGGCCATAGCTCGCTACATGGCAGAGGCATCGCCTGGCACTCCATTCACGGTCACTCCCGAATCTCTGACACCGCGCGAAGAGGCCGCACCCGCCTCGGAACAAGCCGCCGAGACCGGCCCCCTTTCGCCGCGTGAAATGGAGGCGCTGGCCTTGCTGGCCAGCGAGATGAGTTTGGAGGCGATCGCCAGGCGCCTGGGGATCGCCACCAGCACCCTGCGCGGCTACATGCAGCGCATCAACCGCAAACTCAACACCCGCAGCCGGGAACAGGCGGTGGCAAGAGGCCGGCAGTTGGGCCTGATCCCCCAGGAAACCCCCGAGCCTGAAGAGCGGGAGGCAGCCGCGCCAGATGGCGGCGGGCGGCAACAGCGAGCCAGGGGCCGCCGGGCCCAGCCGGAAGCGCCGACCACGCCCGGTGAAGGCGCCGCTGGCGAACGCACGGTCTTCGTACGCTACGCGCCGCAGGCGCCGCCGCCTATTGAGAACCGGGTGAGCATCGAGGTTGGCGAAAAGAACGTGATCCTGCGTTTCGGCCGGCGGCGCTACATCAGCCCGCACGAGCTGGGGCACAAGGATTTCGACGAGCGCCTGAACCAGGCGCGCATGCAGCGCCCGGAAGCCTACGGGCGGATGCTGTTCGAGGCGATCATCCGCGACCAGCGCGCCGCCAACGGCGGCTCGGGCTCGACCGATGACGGCTACACCATCGCCCTGGAGCGCACCGGCGGAAAGCCGCGCCTGGAGCTGCAACTGGACGCCTTCAACACCTACGAATGGGAGTACCTGTGGGGCCAGGAAGGCCCGCTGGCGGTGATCGAAGGGGCGCCCTTCTATCGCAAAGCCGATGGGCGCGACCCCGGGCCTGCGCCCGCCCGCCCGCTCAAGATCCTGGCGGCGATCTGCAGCCCGCTCAACCTGCGCCAGCCGCACCACCTGATCCCGGAGCTGGCCGAGCTGACCGAACTGGACATCGATCAGGAGCGCGACATCCTGGAAAAAGGCCTGGAGCGCCTGCGCCGGGCCGGGCTGGCCGAATACCGCATCCTGGAAGGTAAAAACGGACAGCCGGCCTCATGGGAGGCCCTGCGCCAGGCGCTGCAAGAGGGCTACCAGGTACTGCACATCCTGGCCCACGGCCTGTTCGCCCCGGATCGCTCAGGGCAGCCGGTTTATAACCTGGTATTAGAGGAAGGGGCAGAACGCCAGCGCCGCTTAGCTCCACTGAGCAGCTTCGATCGCTCGTTCCTGGGAGAGGCTTTGCGCCTGGTGGTGCTGGCCGCCTGCCGCAGCGCGGCGCCCGGCGCGGCCAGCGGGGCGCGCAGCCTGGCAGCGCACCTGGTGGGGCAGGGCGTGCCGGCCGTGATCGCCATGCAGGGCAACCTGCCGATCGAGACGGCGCAGCTCTTCACGCAGCGCTTCTATGACGACCTGGCGCGCAGCGGGCGCATCGACATGGCCCTGGCGGCCACGCGCTACGACATCTACAAGCCCAACACCAACAGTTGGGATTTTGGCCTGCCGGTGCTGCTGACCAGCGCCAGCGACGGGCAGCTTTTCGAGGTAGATGAGGCCCGGGCGGCAGCCAACCTGCCCGCCCTGGAACCGGAGATCCGCTCCTATGAAGAGTTGGCCGGTCGCGGCGACCCGCGCCCGCGCCAGATCGCCCAGTCGCTGGAGGCCCGGGCCCAGGCGCTGGGCCTGGACGCCAGCACGCTGGCGACTTTGCGGGCAGTCATCGCCCCAGACGTGGCTCACCCGCCACTGCAAACTGCGCCGCTGGCGGCCCCGCAGGATGTACGCCTGCTTTCGCAGGAACTGGACGGCGAATTCGAGATCAAGGCCGACGAGCTGGAAAACCACGTCAGCCAGCAAAGCAAGCTCAAGCTGCCCAAGACGCTCTTCGCCCAGACGGCGGCGGCGCTCAACGCCGGCAAGCACGTGATTTTCATCGGCCCGCCGGGCACGGGCAAGACCAGCCTGGCGCAGAGCGTGTGCGAGTTCGCCCGCCTCAAAAAGCTGTCACTCCAGACGGTGCTGGCCACGGCCACTGCCGATTGGACCAGCTTCGACACCGTCGGCGGGCTGGTGCCCACGCTGCAAAACAACCTGGATTTCCAGCCGGGCATTTTCCTGCGGGCCATCTGCGAGGGACAGTGGCTGATCATCGACGAGATCAACCGGGCGGAGATCGACAAGGCCTTTGGAGAGCTGTTCACGCTGCTCTCCGGGCAGGGAGTCGACCTGCCCTACCAGGTGCGCGGCGAGCGCGTGCGCGTCCTGCCGCCCAACCGGCCCGGGCTGCCCTGGGCGGGCCACACCCACAGCGGCTACCATTACGTGATGCACCCAAGCTGGCGCATCCTGGCGACGATGAACGTGTACGATAAGCACTTCCTGTTCCAGATGTCCTTTGCCTTCATGCGCCGCTTCGCCTTCGTGGACGCCGACCTGCCCCCCGAAGCAGACTTCCTGGCTCTGCGCCAGGAGTGGATCGAGAAGACCGCCCTGGGCTCTGTGCGGGCGGCGGCCGGAGAAGCCGCCAGCCTGTTCACACGCCTGCACCAGCGCGACACGCCCCTGATGTCACGCAGGGCCCTGGGGCCGGCCATCGCCAAGGACATGATCCATTACGTAGGAGACCGCTTCAAACACACCCCAGCAGCCCAGCGCACCCCACAGACCGTGCCCGAAGCGGTGGCCGAGGCGGTGCTGCTGTACGCCGTGCCGCAGTTGGACGGGCTGGACGACCCCGAAATCACCGCCATCTACGCTCACCTGGGCGGGCTGTTCGGCGAGGGCATCGCCGGGCAGGGCATCCTGCCGCGCATTTGCGCACTGTATCCGCACATCAAGAGCTGGCCTCAGCCGCCCTTCGACTAAGAAACACAGGCAACCCCAGGCATGCTCCCCGAACCGCCCCCCAGCACCGAAGCCGCCGTGCTGCGCTATCTGCTCAGCCTGCTGCTGGACTCCGCCCCGCTGCAAGCCTGGGAGGCGCTGCAAAGCCGTGGGGAGCTGGCCGGGGCGGCGGCGGCCTATTTCCTGCTGGACTGCCAGCCGCGAGACAGCCTTAAGGGCGGCCCGGCCGAGGCGCCGGCCGGGGGCGTGGAGTTCTTCGTACAGGTGACCATGCGCCGCCTGCTGCGCCAGCTCAGCCGCAGCACGCAGCGCCAGTTGAGCGAATACCGGGGCCGGGTGCGCGGGCGGGTGGCCTGGAGCCAGACGCTCAAAGCGCGCTACACTCAGGATTACGACCCGACGCGCTACGTGTGCAGCGAGGTGCGCCACCAGTACGACACACCCGAAAACCAACTGCTCAAGTACCTGCTGGCGTGCATCCAGGACTGCCTGAAGTCGGTGCCCGAGGCGCTGCGGGCAGGTTTCTGCTACACACCGGCGGGTTCGGCCGGCGCGGGCAGCATCGCCCAGCGCCTGGCGCAGGTGGAAGCGACCCTGGCGCAGTTGCAGCGCAACACGCGCCTGCGCCAGATCAGCCTGCCTGAGACCGTCCAGGAATTCCACGTGCTGCGCGCCCTGACCTCGCGCACGGAGGAGTACGCCGACGTGGCGCGCCTGTACCAGCACTACCAGCGGGTGGTGGCAGCGCCCACCTGGGCGCGCCTGGCCGAAGTAGGACGGCGCGTGCTGCTGCTGCCCGGGCAGCGCGGCCCGCAGGCCGACGGCTGGGTGCAGCTTGGCGCACAGATCTTGCGCACGGGGCGATCACATGAAAACGTACATGACCCTGACCATTTTCTGGGCTTCTAAACCTGCAATGAAACACAATAGACCTGACAGGTTTCCGCAAACAGCACGGCGAGCCAGGTTCTATGCCCGGACCAGCGGATTTGAAGGCCAGCCGCTGCATAAAACCTGTCAGGTCTGGCTTATCACCGAGGAGGATAGATGAACGATAAACGCCTGATCTTCAGCGGCCTGAACGGGGCCACGGGCATGCCGCTGGCAGCCGCCAAACCCGACGACGATTACGTCGATTGGATCCTGGCCGAGGACCAGGCCACGCCCCAAACGGAGAAAGATGGGCGGCACAACGACTGGGCCGCCCTGCGCCCCAAGGTGCTGGGCACAACCATCCAGGGCATCAACAAGCGCGATGTGTCGCAGGCGCGCTGGGGATTAATCTACCCCCAAAGCCAACCCGAGATCGCCGAAGCCCTGAAAGACCTGGTGGCGCAGCGGCACGGCAGCCAGTACGCGTATAACGGTGAGGATTACCGCGCTTTCATCACCGGACACGGGCAGGGACCCGGCCCGGTCGACCCGGCTAACCTGCCCTATTACCTGCTGATCGCCGGGCTGCCCGAACAAATCCCCTTCCGTTTCCAGTATGGGCTGGATGCCAAGTACGCGGTTGGGCGCGTCTGCTTCGAGAATATTCAGGACTACGGCAGCTATGCACAAAGCGTGCTGGAATACGAAAGCGCCCAGGGCCCGCTGCCGCGCCAGCGCCAGGTGGTGCTCTTCTCGCCAACCAGCCCGGGCGACGAAGCTACCCTGCGCAGCGATAAATGGCTGGCAGAGCGACTGGCGAACGCCATCCACCAGAAAACGCTCAAATCGTCGCAGGGCAACCCATACCAATACCAGGCGCAGCACCTGCGCGGCGCGGCCGCAACCCGGCAAACGCTCCTGGACACCCTGACCGGCGGGCAGCAGAGCGTGGTTTTCAGCGCCTGCCACGGGGTGGCCTTCCCCAAAGGCCATCCCGTTCAAAAGAGCGACCAGGGAGCATTGGTGTGCGCCGACTGGCCCGGGCCGGTCAACTGGCCCGAAAATACCGGCCTGCCTGAAAGTATGTACCTGGCTGGACGCCATCTGCCCTCCGAATCCCGCCTGGATGGGCAGGTGATCTTCACCTTCGCCTGTTACAGCGCCGGCACCCCACAACTGGGAGATTTCGAACATTTCGATTACTACAAGCCGGAAGAACTGGCGGCGCAGGCCTTCGCCGCCGGGCTGCCGCAGCGCCTGTTAGCCCAGGGGGCGCTGGCCTTCCTGGGGCACGTAGACCGCGTGTGGGATTATTCTTACCTGTGGTCTAACGTGCAGAACAACACCTCCACTTTCCAGAGCACCCTGGAGGCGATCCTGGTGGGCGACCCCATCGGGCTGGCCTTCGATTATTTCAACCAGCGCTATCTGGACCTGAACGAATGGCTGACCGGCAGCAACGAGCAACACCTGATCAACCGCTACCTGGCCGGAGCGGCCGGCCCGCCCGAGCTGGTGGATTATTGGACGGCGCGCAACGACGCCCGCGCTTACGTGCTGTTTGGCGACCCGGCTGTACGCCTGCGCCCGCACCTGATGCAGTAGAAATTGAGCGACAAGGAGCGAAAGATGAAAACTCACACCATAAACCGCACACCGATCTGGATCGCGGCGAGCCTGGCGCTGCTGGTGTTGGCGCTGTGCGCCAGCCAGCAGCCGGCACAGGCCGGCAGCAAGGTCATCTTCAGCGAAAGCGAGCTGGTCTTCGAGGACCTGGTCAGCGTGCCACAGTACCGCACGTTCTACATCGCCGTAGAGGGCGACCCGGTCAAGAACCTGAAGATCATCACCCAAGACCTGCTCGAAGTGGATGGGAACGCCGTGCTGTTGAGCGAGAACATCCAGGTAACTCCAGACAGCTTCGCCGAACTCAGCGGGCAGCAGACGGTCAAGGTAACGATCAGCGGGGCCAGCCACGCCGGGCACTACGAGGGCCACCTGGATATCCTGTACGACGGTCTGCCCGCCGACCAGCCGCTGGAGCTGGATATGGATGTCAGCCTGCGCGCCACGCCCAGCGTAGAAACCGACATCAACTCGAAGGAAGTGCTGCTCTTCGCCCAACAGGCCTGGAACGACCTGCCCTGGCTGGGCCTGCCCAGCGCCAGCCTGGAGGCCGCCCCGCTGAGCCAGTCCACGCTATCGCTGATCTACAACGGCCAGGAAGGCGAGGCCGAGGTGGTCGAAGCCAGAGTGCTGACGATGCGCAACGACAAGGGCGAAACCCTGCCAGAGGACGCCGTGCGCGTCACCACCGGCACACCCTTCAGCATCCCGGCCGGCGGCACTCACCCCCTGCAAGTGGTGGCCGCCGGGCGAGATTTCGAAGCCGGACAGTACAGCGGAACGCTGCGCATCCAGGTGCGCGACCAGGCCAGCGTGATCCAGCAGAACGTCAATCTGAAGGTCAAGCACGCCTGGCCGCTGCCGCTGCTGGTGCTGGCCGGCGGGCTGGGCCTGGGATACTTCCTGCACTGGTGGAGCGAGGACGGGCTGAAGGTGCAGCAGTACTACACACGCGTCAAAACCCTGGCCGTTGCCGTGCGCAGCGCCAACAACAAGCTGCAAGAAGATGCCCGCACGGAGATCGAGGCCATGCTCAAGGAAGCCATCGAGCTGATCAATCAGAACGCGGGCGTGACCAAGATCCAGGAAAAAGTCGAAGCAGCCGAAGCTGCTCAGAAGCGCGCCGTGGACCAGGCCGATACCCTGCTGGGTGAACTAGAGGCCATGAAGGAGCGCATCAAAGCCGTCCAAATCGGCGAGAAAGTCTGCGCCAGGACGGAAAAAGACCTGTCTACCCTGGCCAGCGGCGTGACCAGCGGCGGTTACCCCGACCTGGAGGCGCCCAAACGCGTGGCAAACCGCTACGCGCTGGACATCAAAGCGTTGGAAGAAGCCAGGGAGCTGTTCGATAAGCTCGATGCGCAAAAACAGGCAGAGATGCGCGGGCCCCTGGACCAGGCGAGCTCGCCAACCGAGATGAAAACCATGATCCAGGCGGCCGCAGGCGTGAAAGAGGGGGCAGCGCCCGTGCCAGGCGGGCTGCCTTACAGCCTGGGCGAGATGCCGGAGGCGACGCGGGCCCTGCTGGAAGCGCTGCGCATCGACCGCCAGCGCGACTGGCAGTTGAAGAGCGGCGGGGTGATCGCCGGGCTGGTGGGCTACCTGTTCGTGCTGGCCGTGGGCTGGAGCACGCTGTACCTGGCGGTGGATACCTTTGGCGCCGACCTGGCCCAGCACTACGGGGCGCTGTTCCTGTGGGGCAGCGTGGCCGAATCGCTGCGCGGCAAAGCGATGAAGCTGAGCGAGTTGAAGATGACTTTTACCAGCAGCGAAAACCCGTAAGCGCCCAGGAATTCAGCGAAGAGATCTATCCGCAGATTGCGCAGATGCTCGCAGATAACCCCATATAAATCAGTGGAATCTGCGAAAATCTGCGGATAAGAAAACTGGCTAAAGCAGGTGTTCGACCAGGATGCGCACGCCGATGCCGATCAGGACCAGCCCGCCGACGACTTCCATGCGCTGGCCGAAGCGCGCCCCCAGGCGGCCGCTGGCCAGCAGGGCCAGCATCGAAAGGCCAAAAGTGACCAGGCCGATGGTCAGGGCCGGCGTCAGCACCTCCACACCCAGCATGGCCAGGCTCAGGCCCACCGCCAGGGCGTCGATGCTGGTGGCAATGGCCAGCATCACCAGGGTCTTCCCACGCGTCGGGTCTTCGCGCTGGCAGTCATCACCCTCGCCTTGCAGGCCCTCGCGGATCATCTTGCCACCCACGTAGCCGAGCAGCCCGGCGGCGATCCAGTGATCGAAAGCGCTCACCCAATGGGAAACCAGGCTGCCGCCCAGCCAGCCGATGATGGGCATCATGAACTGGAACCAACCGAAATGGAAAGCCAGGCGCAAGCGGGCACGCAGCGAGCGCAGGTGCGGCGATCCGCCCACACATAAAGACACCGCGCTGGCATCCATGGCCATCCCAATTGCGATCATCAGGTTGGTGAGGATATCCACGAAGCGAGATTATACCATCGCGCTGGTAGACAGGATACAGCAAATGGGAAACAGGCGGCGCTGTCGATTATAAATGAGAGAATTTGCACGTTTGCGGTGAGCAAATGTTAAGAACGGGTTATTTTGCCACTTGACTCCGGTTATACGATTGGATATAATAAAGTCAACTGGATAGATATCCATCAGATGCCTGGTTTCCAAAAAGGAGATGCAAATATGAAGAAACTGAACCTATTGATCGCCATCGCTATGCTGGCAGCCCTGCTGCTGGCAGCCGTGCCGTCTGGCAAGCTGGTGCGCCTGCAGGTGATCAACAAGACCGACCAGCCCGTGTACCTCAAGCTGGAAGGCAAGAAGACGGATGCCTTCTATTATCTGACCATTGCCGCCGATGACGACGTGACCTTCACGGTGGTGAGCGACGTCTACAAGCGCACCACCTGGACCTGCGACGGCGTCAAGAGCAGCGGCGAGCTGGAAATGACCGGCAACGTGCGCCTGGTCTTCACCCCCTGCGGCAAGATCCCGCTGCGCAAAGTGTGGCGCTGGTATGAGTGGTGGGATTATACCGTCAACCCCGCCGGCGATTACTACGAGTGGAAAGCCGAGTACATGATGCCCAACTTCGGCGAGCCCACCCAGGAGAAGGTCTTCTACTTCAAGGAGTACTCCTTCGTGCGCTGGTCCAAGATCGTCGACCCGGCGCTGGCCGCGGCTGCTATCTGTGACCCGACTCCCATCGACCTGTGCGACGTGTACTGGAGCCCCAATGGCTGGACCTGGTTCTCGGTCGCTGACCCAACCTGGTACCTCGGACACTACATGCTGTGGCTGCCCTTCAAACTGGGCGTGGCCTGGCGCACCTACAAGGCCCCCGTGGGGCTTTGGTGGCGCTACAGCTACTAAGCCGGTAAACAGGATACAGTAGACGGCAGGCAGGGGGCGCTGTCAACTGTGAGAATGTACGCGGGAGGCTCTGCTGTGAAAGGCAGGGCCTCTTTCTTTTGTTAAGTTTGGGTTATCGATCCCTTGACTTCAGTTAATATGTACACTATAATAAGCGTAACTGGATAGAATCCGTAATCAGCAGTGTTCCCGAATAAAGGAGATGCAAATATGAAGAAACTGAACCTATTGATCGCCATCGCTATGCTGGCGGCCCTGCTGCTGGCAGCCGTGCCGTCTGGCAAGCTGGTGCGCCTGCAGGTGATCAACAAGACCGACCAGCCGGTGTACCTCAAGCTGGAAGGCAAAGAGACAGATGCCTTCTATTATCTGACCATCGCCGCCGACGACGATGTGACCTTCACGGTGGTGAGCGACGTCTACAAGCGCACCACCTGGACCTGCGACGGCGTCAAGAGCAGCGGCGAGCTGGCCATGACCGGCAACGTGCGCCTGGTCTTCACCCCCTGCGGCAAGATCCCGCTGCGCAAGGTCTGGCGCTACTACTGGTACGACTGGGATTCGGATGGCTTTGGCGGCGGCGGCCCATTGGATGTGGATGACACGGTTGTCCAGGTGCAATACTTCATGCCGAACTTCGGCGAGCCCACCCAGGAGAAGGTCTTCTACTTCAAGGAGTACTCCTTCGTGCGCTGGACCAAGCTGACCGACCCGATCGTGGCGGATGGTGCAGCGGACGACATCGCCGGCCTGTACTATTTCTGGTGGAGCCCTGACTTCAACAGCTGGTACTGGGTTGACTGGTATGGCCAGTATATTGACGGCCACTTCACCGTGTGGCTGCCCTTCAAACTGGGCGTGGCCTGGCGCACTTACAAGGCCCCTGTTGGCCAGTGGTGGCGCTACAGCTACTAAACCGGTAGACGGGAACCAGGAGACGGCAGGCAGGGGGCGCTGTCAACTGTGAGAATGTACGCGGGAGGCTCTGCTGTGAAAGGCAGGGCCTCTTTCTTTTGTTAAGTTTGGGTTATCGATCCCTTGACTTCAGTTAATATGTGATATATAATAAGCGTAACTGGATAGAATCCGTAATCAGCAGTGTTCCCGAATAAAGGAGATGCAAATATGAAGAAACTGAACCTATTGATCGCCATTGCTATGCTGGCAGCCCTGCTGCTGGCAGCCGTGCCGTCTGGCAAGCTGGTGCGCCTGCAGGTGATCAACAAGACTGACCAGCCGGTGTACCTCAAGCTGGAAGGCAAAGAGACAGATGCCTTCTATTATCTGACCATCGCCGCCGATGACGATGTGACCTTCACCGTGGTGAGCGACGTCTACAAGCGCACCACCTGGACCTGTGACGGCGTCAAGAGCAGCGGCGAGCTGGCCATGACCGGCAACGTGCGCCTGGTCTTCACCCCCTGCGGCAAGATCCCCTTGCGCAAGGTCTGGCGCGAGTACTGGTACGATTACAACAGCAACTTTGTCTTCGATGCTGGCGACGAAAGGTATACGTTCCAGTACATGATGCCGAACTTCGGCGAGCCCACCCAGGAGAAGGTCTTCTACTTCAAGGAGTACTCCTTCACCCGCTGGACCAAGCTGATCGACCCGATCGTGGTGGATGGCACGATCGATGACGTGGCTGGCCTGTACTGGTTCTGGTGGAGCCCCGATGGCAACAGCTGGTACTACGTTGACACGCTAACCAGCCAATGGGTCGTAGGCCACTTCACCGTCTGGCTGCCCTTCAAGCTGGGCGTGGCCTGGCGCACCTACAAGGCCCCTGTCGGCCAGTGGTGGCGCTACTCGTACTAGACCGGAAAACGGGAAACAGTAGACGGTAGACAGGGGGATGCCGTAGACTGTGAGTATGTAAGCGGGAGGCCCTGCTGTGAAAGGCAGGGCCTCTTTTGTTAAGATTGGGTTATCTAAAGCTTGACTCTGCTCCCAGGTACGGTATAATCAAGCAGAAGCCAATTGTGTGATCTACGCGAAGAGGAGCCAGACAGAATGAAGAAACTGAACCTGTTGATCGCCATCGCCATGCTGGCAGCCCTGCTGCTGGCGGCCGTGCCGTCCGGCAAGCTGGTGCGCCTGGAAGTCATTAACAAGACCGACCAGCCGGTGTACCTCAAGCTGGAAGGCAAGAATACGGATGCGTTCTATTACCTGACCATCGCGGCCGACGAGGACGAGAAAACCTTCACCGTGGTGAGCGACGTCTACAAGCGCACCACCTGGACCTGCGATGGCATCAAGAGCAGCGGCGAATTGGAGATGACCGGCAACGTGCGCCTGGTCTTCACCCCCTGCGGCAAGATCCCGCTGCGCAAAGTGTGGCGCTGGTACCACTGGGATTACGACTTCATTTTGCCCTGGGACGAGGAGGTCGTGGTGCAGTACATGATGCCGAACTTCGGCGAGCCCACCCAGGAGAAGGTTTTCTACTTCAAAGAATATTCCTTCGTGAAGTGGAGCAAGATTGTGGACCCGATGGCGGTGCAGGGCATGGCGGATGAGCTGGCTGGCCTGCTGGCCTTCGAGTGGAGCCCGGACGGTGTGCACTGGTACTGGCTGTACAACGCCCCGGTGGGGCATTTCTCTGTATGGCTGCCCTTGCGCCTGGGCGTGGCCTGGCGCACTTATAAGAGCCCGGTGGGCATGTGGTGGCGCTACCAGTACTAGGCCTGGTAGACAGGATACGGTAAACAGTAGACGGGGGTGCAGCCAACTGTAAAGTAAACTGGAGGTCCTGCTGTGAAAAGCAGGGCCTTTTATTTTACTTGCATGGACAAAGTCGCCGAAGTGCGATATGCTTGCTGCAAGCGAAATGCTTTTGAAGAGATGATGGACAGGAGGAGTCTATGCCTGAACTGCCTGAGATCAGATCGCGGGCGGGCGAGATGCACGCCGCTCTGGTGGGGAAAACCATTCAGGATGTGCACGTCTTGCAGCCCAAGTGTCTGAATCTGCCCGAAGACGACTTTCACGCCGCCCTGGCAGGCGCGACCGTCAACGCGGTGAGCAGCCGCGGCAAGTGGATCTGCGTAGAAACCAGCCAGGGCTGGCTGCTGCTCAACCTGGGCATGGGCGGTGAAATCTTGCTTACCACGCCGGACAGCCTGCCCGAGAAACGCCGCCTGGTGTTCGATTTCACGGATGGCGACTGCCTGGCAATCAATTTCTGGTGGTTCGGGCATGCCCATTTCGCCAGCGACCTGGCGCAGCACGCCCAGACTCGCGAGCTGGGTCCCAACGCCCTCGACCTGGGGGCCGAACAGCTCTGGGCGATGATCCAGGGGCGGCGCGGCCGCCTGAAAACTTTCCTGCTCGACCAGAACCAGGTAGCCGGCATCGGCAACGCCTACATCCACGATATCCTGTTCCTGGCCGGGCTGCACCCCCTGCGCCCGCTGAATTCGCTGAGCCCGGACGAAGTCGAAAAACTGGCGCAGGCCATCCAGGATGGGCTGCTGCCCAGCCTGGAGCGCGGCGGGGCGTTCTACGAGCAGAACCTATATGGACAACCAGGCGGTTTTACCGCAGAGATGATCCGCATCGGCTATCGAGAAGGCCAGCCCTGCCCGCGCTGCGCGGCAAGCATCGAAAAGATCAAAACCGGCGGAACGAGCAGTTTCATCTGCCCGCAGTGCCAGCCTCTACCCCATTAAGAAACGGTTAAGCGCCCACAGTGATCCGGTTAGAAAACGCTTGACTTTCATCCAGGTATGCGCTATACTCAATACATTCAACAAAAACAAGCTTAGTATCCTTGATAAGGAGAATCCGATGAAGAAACTAA
>JBFMFR010000063.1:0-39875 GCA_040752025.1 Chloroflexota bacterium
CAATGCGGCTTGCTTCAGGATGATTTGGATCAGTTCTTCTCGGCTGAGATCGTTCAAGTCTGGCTGTGTCATTGTGTTACAATCTTATCAGATTTCCACACTTGTTAGCAACCCTGTGAGTAGATACGATTCGAAAGATATTCTCATCATTTTTGTTCATCCCTATTTTATTTTATCCCTGAATCGTAAATTTCTTTCTGCAATTGCTGCACTCCAAGGCGGTAGATCTGGTATATCCTTGAAGTGGCCAAACTTCAAAAGTAGAACGCGGGAAGCAGAGAAAAAAGATCATATGAGCCCAAAGATTTATGGCTCCAACTGGAGCTTGTAAAGCTTGTTATAAGCTAATATCCACAAGTTATTTTCCTGATCCTCCACAACTCGACTTGGATAGGTGGTCACTCGACACCACTCGCCATCTTCAGGATTGAGCCAGGTTGTTCCCATGGACGATAAGAACCATAGCAAATCATTAGAGCTTTCGAAAACGATGTCTGGATTTTCCCATAAATATTGAAATCGATACTCTGTCCTATCGCTGATGAACAACGGAGAACGGATGATCCGATACCATTGGTGCTCCTGATTCATCCAGCCAAAATCATGAAACCACAAACGCCCGGAACGATCCATGAACAGTGAGTCAAACGCGCTCTCACCCGGACTTTCGAGCAGAATAGGTTCTTCCATAGCGGAATTTGTACTCGGATCGTAGTGCAACAATCTAGAATCTCCCAGGCCCATCGATAGGATGTAGATCGTGCCATCTGGCGCTAAAGCCATTTTAGATGACAGCAAAGGTGAAGTTGTATCCGTATATAGCTGCGCCTCCTTTGTGGTTGGATTGAAACCGTAAAGCTGGTTATAGTTGATGATCAACCAAAACATACCACGCTGGTCGATGAGGGGGGTTCTCAAGATCCTCGTATTTTCGATCAGCCGGTTATCGCCATCCAGAACGAACTCGAATGTGCCCTCATCCTCTTGGAACCGGCTCAGGATGGGGATTTGATCATAGCTCAGTCCCCTCATCCCCGCCCCCCAGATCGACCCATCCTTGGCTAGAAAGACGGTCATGGGGGTTTTCCCTGTGCCCTTTATCTGGCCGTCAATAGGTTTCCAGGAATTATTCTCCGTGTTGAACACCAGAAGTTCACTTCCCCTGATAATCCAGATTTCATCATAACCTTGTTTTGATCGTGCAAACAGGATCGAGCCGAAGCCGCTGTTCTCCTGGGTGCTTTCTGGCATATTTGCCACGAAATCCCAAGGCGCTCCGGGTAGAATGTGCTTCTGGTCAGAGTAATCGCGCCTCTCTTTACTATAAAGCGGAAAAGCGAATGTCACGATTGGCGGAATGCAGTTATCACGAGCCGTCATCGGCGAAGACTTGGGCAGATAAATACTGCAACCACTTAGACAAAGCATGGCAACAAGAATAATATCTCTGCTCCTCATTCTTCATTACCCTGGTGTTTAATAAACCCAATTGTAGATTCTGCTCGTTCTCGCGTTCGCGTTGGAACGCAACTTGCCGCCCCGCGGCCATCCTTGCCCGGCAGCGCCTCCACGGATCCAGCGCGTCACGACGCAGAGCGTCGGGGCGCGCTTCCCACGTGGAACGTGGGAACCAGAGAATCACCGCGTTACCTGATCACCCCCAGCATCTTTTCGCCGCGAACTCCGTGGTTCTTCTCCGCGCTCTCCGTGGTGAAAATAAAATCCGCCAATCCACTCACCAGCATCCATCACACCCGCCGCGCTCCGTTTGCGCCTCCCACCACCCGCCGCCGGGCGTTCTCGATGTGCTCCAGCATCACCGCCTGGCTGGCCGCCGGGTCGCGGCTGCGCAGCGCCTCAACGATGCGGCGGTGCTCGTGCAGCGAAGCGTGGGCGCGGCCGTCGCGCCGCCAGGCGGCCAGGTTGAAGCGCGTGGCCACCTGGTGCAGGTGCACCAGGTAGCGGCCCAGGTAGCGGTTGCCGGTGGCCTGCGCCAGCAAGCGGTGGAACTCGTAGTCCAGGCGCGACACCGCCGGGTAATCCCCCTGCGCCTCGGCCGCCTCGGCCTGCGAGACGATCTCGTCCAGCTCGTCGAGCTGCGCGGCGCTCAGGCGCTGGCAGGCCAGGGAAGCCGCCGCGCCGATGACGATCGACATGGCGTCCATGACTTCGACGAAATCGAAGACACTCAAAGGCGTGACCACCACGCCCTGGCGCGGCGCCGCTTGCAGCAGAGACTGCTCGACCAGGCGCTGGCAGGCCTCGCGCAGCGGCGTGCGCCCCCAGCCGTAGCGCTTCATCAGGGCCGCTTCGCTCAACGCCAGGCCCGGCTCCAGCTCCAGAGTCAGGATCAGGCGGCGCAGCTCGTCTTCGATCCGGTCGCTTTCACGCAGGGTTGTAGGTAGATCGCTCATCGATGAAATCGCCCATCGCCTCCACTCGAATTAAACCACACATCGGCGGGAAAGGCAATCCGATCCGTATACGATCGATATACAATTTGGATATTTTTCTTGACAGGCCGGCCAGCGGGCAGTATACTGGCCTGGATGTCCACCTCGCCCACCGGAATCCTGTTCGACCTGCGGCGCTTCTCGATCCACGACGGCCCCGGCATCCGCACGGCGGTGTTCTTCAAAGGCTGCCCGCTGCGCTGCACGTGGTGTCACAACCCCGAGAGCCAGTCGCCCCGCCCGGAGCTGATCCTGCGCCCGCGGCGCTGCATCGCCTGCCTGGCCTGCATCGAGGCCTGCCCCATTGGGGCCGTCACTTTGCAAGACGGCGCGCCAGTCACCGATCTCAGCCTGTGCCAGGCCTGCGGCGAATGCGCCCAGGTGTGCTACGCCGAGAGCCGCCAGGTGGTGGGGCAGCGCTACACGGTCCAACAGGTGATGGACGAGATGCAGCGCGACGGCGACTTCTACGCCCAATCCGGGGGCGGCGTAACCTTCAGCGGCGGCGAGCCGCTGCAGCAGTGGCGCTTCCTGCTGGCCCTGCTGCAAGCCGCCAAAGCCGGCGGCCTGCACACCTGCCTGGACACCTGCGGCTACGCCCCCTGGGAGCGCCTGGAGCGCGTCCTGCCTTACGTTGACCTGTTCCTCTACGACCTGAAGCTGATCGACAGCGCCCGCCACCGCCAGTACACCGGCGTCCCCAACCGGCGCATCCTGTCCAACCTGCGCCAGCTTGCCGCCTCGGGCGCATCCATCCGCCTGCGCCTGCCCGTCATCCCGGGCGTCAACGACGACGAAGGCAACCTGCACGCCACGGCGCGCTTTGCCGCCGGGCTACCCAACTTGCAAGGCCTGGATTTGCTGGCTTACCACAACAGCGCCGAGGCCAAGTACCGCGGCCTGGGCCGCCCCTACCCGCCGGGAGAGCTGGCCTCCCCCGGCGAAGAACGCATGCAGGCCATCGCCGCGCTTTTCGAGGCGTACGGCCTGCCAGTCCGCACCGGAGGATAAACCCAAGATGAAATCGTCCACGATGAAATCGTCCAGCCTGACCCCCCGCGTGGCCCGCCTGCGCCAGCAAAGCCTGGAGGCGCAGCCCCACCTGTCGACCGAACGCGCCGAGCTGATCACCGCTTTCTACCAGCAGGACCTGGGCCTGCTCTCCGCCCCCATGCAGCGCGCCCTGGCCTTCCAATACCTGATGGAGCACAAGACGATCTACATCGGTGAAGGCGAACTGATCGTCGGCGAGAAGGGCCCGGCCCCCAAGGCCACGCCCACCTACCCCGAGCTGTGCTGCCATTCCCTGCAAGACCTGGACATCCTAAACTCGCGCCCCAAGATCCCCTTCGCCGTCAGCGCGCCGGCCCGCCAGGTCTACGCCGAGGTGATCATCCCCTTCTGGCGCGGGCGCTCGCTGCGCGAGCTGCTCTTCAGCCAGATGACCGCCGAATGGAAAGCGGCCTACCAGGCGGGCGTGTTCACCGAGTTCATGGAGCAGCGCGCCCCAGGGCACACCGTGCTGGACGGCAAGATCTACACGCGCGGCTTCCTGGACTTCCAGGCCGAGATCGAAGCCAGCCTGGCGCGCCTGGACTACTTAAACGATCCGCAGGCCTACGCCCGCCAGGAGCAGCTCAAGGCCATGCACCTGGCCGCCGGGGCGTTGATGCGCTTCGCTGAGCGCCACGCACAAGCGGCGCGCCAACTGGCGGAACAGGAGCCCGACGCCCAGCGCCGCGCCGAGCTGGCGCGCATCGCCAGCGTCTGCGAGCACGTCCCCGCCCACGCCCCGCGCGACTTCTGGGAGGCGCTGCAATATTACTGGTTCGTGCACCTGGGCGTGACCAGCGAGCTGAACACCTGGGACGCCTTCTGCCCCGGTCACCTCGACCAGCACCTGTCCCCCTTCTACCAGCGCGGCCTGGCGGAGGGCAGCCTCACCCGCCAGCAGGCCGGAGAGCTGCTGGGCTGCTTCTGGATCAAGTTCAACAACCAGCCCGCCCCGCCCAAGGTGGGCGTGACCGCCGCCGAGAGCGGCACCTACACCGACTTCGCCCAGATCAACCTGGGCGGCATCCTGCCGGACGGCTCGCAGGCGGTCAACCAGGTCACCTTCCTGCTGCTGGACGTGGTCGAAGAGCTGCGCCTCTTGCAGCCCAGCGCCTCGATCCAGGTCAGCCAGCACAACCCGGACGCTTTCATCGAATGCGCCGGGCGCATCATCCGCACCGGCTTCGGCCAGCCCTCCATCTTCAACGCCGACCTGATCGTGCAGGAGCTGCTGCGCCAGGGCAAGACGCTGGAAGACGCCCGCTGCGGCGGCTCGAGCGGCTGCGTGGAGGTGGGCGTCTTCGGGCGCGAGAACTATAATCTCACCGGCTACTTCAACCTGCCCAAGGTTTTCGAGATCACCCTGCACAACGGCCTCGACCCGCGCAGCGGGCAGCGCCTGGGCCTGCAGACGGGCGATCCCAGCCAGTTCGCCAGCTTCGACGAGCTGTTCAGCGCCTTCGAAAAGCAGCTCCTGCACTTCATCGACATCAAGGTGCGCGGCAACAACGTCATCGAGCGCCTGTACGCCGCCTACATGCCCGCCCCTTATCTCTCCCTGCTGATCGACGACTGCATCGCCGCCGGCAAAGATTACCACGACGGCGGGGCGCGCTACAACACCAGCTACATCCAGGGCGTGGGCCTGGGCAGTCTCACCGACGCCCTGTCGGCGGTCAAATACCACGTCTACGACCAGGCCGACCTCAGCCTGGCAGAGCTGCTGGCAGCCCTGGCGGGCGACTTCCCCGACGAGCGCCTGCGCCAGAAGCTGCTCAACCGCACGCCGCGCTACGGCAACGACGACGACTACGCCGACGCCCTGATGCAGCGCATCTTCGAAGCCTATTTCAACGCCGTCGACGGGCGGCCCAACACCAAGGGCGGCGAGTACCACATCAACCTGCTGCCCACCACCGTGCACGTCTACTTCGGCTCGGTCATCGGGGCCACGCCCGACGGGCGCCGCGCCGGACAGCCGCTCTCCGAAGGCGTTTCGCCCGTGCAGGGCGCCGACCGGCGCGGCCCGACCGCCGTGCTGCACTCGGTGGCCAAGATGGACCACCGGCGCACCGGCGGCACGCTGCTCAACCAGAAGTTCACCCCGCAGGTGCTGGCTGACCAGGCCGGTCTCGACAGCCTGGTGCAGCTCGTGCGCACCTACTTCAAGCTCGGCGGGCACCACATCCAGTTCAACGTGGTCGACGCCGCCACGCTGCGCGCCGCCCAGCAGCATCCCGAGCAGTACCGCGACCTGATCGTGCGCGTCGCCGGCTACAGCGACTACTTCTGCGACCTGAGCGAGACCCTGCAAGACGAGATCATCGCCCGCACCGAGCATCAGGGATTCTAATGGGCTCTTCTGGCGCAAAACCGCCTTGGGATGGCGTACATTCGAACCGCACAACCGGGCGCAGTCCGTTATAATAAGCAAAATTACCCAAAGGAGTAAATAATGGCTGCGAACGAAAAAACCTTCCCCTGTGAAACCTGCCCCATGCGCAAAAAAGCTGAGGCCAATCCGAAATCTTTCATGGCGCGGCTGTGGCGCTGGCACACCGGCTGGTGCCCCGGGTGGAAGGCTTACCAGGCGCACCTGGCAGAACAAGGCCAGGCCTGAAAGCCCACTCAACGCTTGAAAGCCTGTTGAGCGAACGGCGCAAACGGTCGAGGGCGGCTTAGATCTGTTTGTGAAGCTCTCAATTGCTTTACAAATTTTCTGGCAGCGTGGTATAATGCGAAGCCGCGCCGCCAGAGGCGGCTTTGTCTTGTATATACACCAAGCTTTTGCATTTGCAACACAGGCTTGCAATCTTTTGAGGATGAATAAGGATCAGAGAGATGAACGAGTTGTTACAATCTGTCGAAGCCCAGGATAACCCCAATATCCCAGAACTACGCCCGGGCGACACGGTGAAAGTTTATTTACGGATTAAAGAAGGCGCCAACGAGCGCACCCAGGAATTCCGCGGCACGGTCATCCGCATGCGCAACAGCGGCAACAACGGCAACTTCACGGTGCGCCGCGTGGCCAGCAATGGCGTCGGCGTGGAACGTACCTTCCTGATGCGTTCGCCGCGCCTCGAGAAGGTGCTCGTAGAGCGGCACGCCAAGACCCGCCGCGCCCAGCTTTACTTCCTGCGCGAGCGCACCGGCAAGCGCGCCCGCCTCAAACAAAAGTTTTCCTAAGCTGGTTCTGCTGCCGCGCGGCAGCCATCAGGCTGTAAGCGCCCGCGCCATCCAGCCGAAAAGGATGTCGATGATCGTGTCGAACGTTATCAGGCATCTGGAAAATACCGTCCGTACGGGGCGCAACACGCCAGGTGTTGCGCCCTTTTCTCGTTGTGGAGACCTGCCATGCGCACCCCTTTGATCGGCCTGACCACCTATCGCAGCCTCAACCAGCAAGGCTACCCGCAATTCTCACAGAGCGAAGCCTACACCAGCGCCCTGGCGCAAGCGGGCGCCTGCCCGGTGATGATCCCACTGGGCCTGCCGGAAGCGGCCTTGCAGGCGCTGCTGGCGCGCCTGGACGGCGTACTCTTCACCGGCGGCGGGGACGTTGACCCTGAGCGCTACGGGAACCCACAGCATCCCCTGGTAGCTGGCGTGGACAGCGACCGCGACCAGTTGGAGATCGACCTGGCCCAACAGCTCGCCCGCAGCGGCAAACCCTTCCTGGGCATCTGCCGCGGCCTGCAAGTGATCAACGTGGCCCTGGGCGGCAGCCTGTACGAAGACCTGCTCGAGCAGCACCCCAACAGCCTGAAGCACCAGTTCTACCCGGACTGGCCGCGCCAGCACCTGGCCCACGCTGTGCAGGTCGAACCGGGCAGCCGCCTGGCGGAGATCTTGGGCGCATCCAACGCGCAGGTCAACAGCCTGCACCACCAGGGCATCCAGCGCCTGGCCGCGGGCCTGAGCCTCACCGCCCGCGCGCCGGATGGCGTCATCGAAGCCTTCGAGATGCCAGGCCATCCCTTCGGCCTGGCGGTGCAGTGGCATCCCGAGAATTTGCAGGACCACGCCCCGATGCGGGCTTTGTTCCAGGCCTTCGTGGGCGCCGCCGGAGAGGTGTAACAGCCAGCACCGTGCAGCCCCAGGCGAGCGACCCCATCGGCATCTTCGACTCGGGCGTGGGCGGCCTGTCGGTGCTGCGCGCCCTGTGGGCCGAACTGCCTGACGAGACGTTCATCTACCTGGCCGACCAGGGGCGCGTGCCCTACGGCCCGCGCTCGCTGGAGCAGGTGCGCAGTTTCTCGGTGGAGATCACCAACTTCCTGCTGGAACAAGGCGCCCGGCTGATCGTGGTGGCCTGCAACGCCGCCTCCGCCGCCGCCCTGCACCATTTGCGCCGCACCTTTCCAGATACACCCTTCGTGGGCATGGAACCGGCGGTCAAGCCGGCCGCCGAGCAGACGCACAGCGGCGTGGTGGGCGTGCTGGCGACCCCGGCGACTTTCCAGGGGGCGCTGTACGCCTCGGTGGTGGAGCGCTTCGCCAACGGCGTGGAGTTATTACAGCACACCTGCCCCGGCCTGGTGGCGCAAATCGAAGCCGGCCACCTGGACACGCCCCAGACGCGCGCCATCCTGGAAGAAGCCCTGCAGCCCATGCTGGGGCGCGGCATCGACACGGTGGTGCTGGGCTGCACGCACTACCCCTTCGTGATTCCGCTGATCCAGCAAATCGCCGGGCCGCAGGTGCGCGTGATCGACCCGGCCCCGGCGGTGGCGCGCCAGGCGCGGCGCGTGCTGGAGAGCCAGGGCCGGCTGCACCCGCTGCAGTCGCCGCCCCGCCCCCCCTGGCAGGCGACGCACTTCTTCACCAGCGGCGAGGGGCAGCACATGCAGGCCCTCCTGGCGCAGCTCCTGGGAGTGCAGGCCGCCGTCCAGGTCTTGCGCTTCTAAGTCCTATTCCTCCAGGCGCTCCAGCCGGAAATCCCCACTCTCCCCGGCCACATCGTACCAGGCGCCCTGGTAGGCGTCCGCCCCGACTTGCTGGCCGCTCTGCACCAGGTAATAACCCTGATCGTACTGAACCAGGCTGAGCACCGCCCGCTCACGGGCTGCATACAGCGCGCCCACGAACAGGCTGTCATTATCCAGGTCTACGTACCTGGCAGTGATCTGGTTCTGCTGCATCTGAAGCTCCAGCGTATATACAGACTGCGCCTCGACGCGCCCGTCCAGCGTTCGATCGCGCGTCAGCCTCCACCGGCCCCACAGCCCGCCGTCCGCGGTTGCATCTGCCTGGAGAGCCGCCGGTGTCGTCATATACCCGCTCGAGGGCAAATTCGTCTGCCTGACACACGCCGCCATGCTCAGGACAAACACCAGCAGCGCGACTATCCGGTAACCTCGCACCCATTTCTCCATAACTCTCCGTGCCCCTTTCTTAGGTAACTCAGGCTTCTCCGAGCAGTTCGCCCTCTTTCCCATACAGCTTGAACTGCACCACGGGATCGCCCGTACCCTCATATGTCACGTGCACCACCCCGAAGTTGGGCCTGGTGACCACCCAACGGCAGTCCTGCGCCTTGAAGAGCCCATTGCGGATGGGCAGGCGGAAGTAGGGCGACAGGCGGTTGGTCTGCTGTTCGAAAGGCGAAGAGCAGAACTCGCGCAGCGGCAGCGCCGCCTGCTCGCGCCCGTACAGCTCGGCGTGGACGGCGTGGGCGGAGTGCAGGTCGCCGGTGAGCACGTACACGTTCTGGATGTGGTTGGCAGCCAGGAAGTGCAGCAGTTGGTCGCGCTCGCCGGGAAAGCCGGACCAGCGGTCCCGGGCGATGTCGATCCACAGGTAGAAGAGCAGCGAACACGAGGAGACGATGAACTTGACCCTGGGTTCTTCCCGCAGCAGCCAGTCTTTGAGCATCTGCCACTGCCCCTCACCCAGCATGCTGCGCTGGCCGCTGCCGCACACGCGCATGCTGCGCGTATCCAGCACGAAGAAGCCCGCCGCGCCGTACTCGAAGGTGTAGGCCAGCGAACCGGCGTCCTGGGGCGCCAGGTTGTACTGCCCGGCGGCATCGAGCTGCAAGGGGGCCGGCATGGGCGGGGCGTGCATGCCCTGGTGCTCCCAATAAGCCTGCAAAGCATTGCGCACGCGCCCGAGCGTGAGCACGCGCTCCGCAGCCGGGCGTCCGCCCAACCAGCGCGCCAGCCCATCCCACCAGGGGATAGTCGCCCGGCTGCGCTGCGCGTCCGACCAGCGCCAATCGTCGTCCACTTCGTGGTCGTCCAGCGTCATGAAGGCCGGCAGGTTGTAAAGCAGTTGTTGCAAAGGCGGGCGCGACCAGACGTAGGCGTACACGGCGCGGTATTCGTCCAGCGTCTCGGCCACTTTCCCCAGGCGGTTGTACTTGTAATCGTCGCAGTACACCTGGTCGCCGATCATCAGCAGGAAGCGCAGGTCGCCCGCTTCTTCCCGGCGGCGCGCCTCCAGGGCGTGGAAGATCTGCCCGCCGCTTTCGTCCTCGGGGCGGAAGCAGGAGCCGAAGGCGAAATTAAAATCAACCGCCTCCCCTGGCTCCGGGAAAGTTTTGAACGAGGGGTAATCGCCCCCCGGCGCAGGCGGCTCGGCGCTCAGCGTCAGAGCATAGAAATAGCGCGTTGCCGGAGTCAAGTCTTGCAGCGGCGCTACGCCGGCGTAGCCCTGCTGGGGAACGAGGGGCAGCGAGCGGCCCGCCAGGCGCGCGTCGCTCAGGTCGGGAGTGCGGCCCAACCAGGCGTGCAGTTCTTGCACTTCGCCGGGCGCAGGCAAACTGCGCCCCCACAGAAACGCTCGCTGGTGCGATAACCCGCCCACCACCGGGCCCAAGTATAATTCGGCCATAGGTTTCGCCTCCGTTTCATCCAGGTCGAGATATTTTTTCTCTGATCAGAAAAGCCGCGGGGTTCACCTCCACAAAAGTCATCTGTCTAAATTCATGGAAGCACGCCCGGCGCTGCGATCTGCACGAAATACCACGTATCGCCCTTTGTGCCGAAGAAAAGCACCGCGCCTTGAAACGCTTTTGGATTAAGCCAGGAATCGGAGCAGCAGACAAAATGGTGCACATCCTCGTAACCGAGGGAGATCACCTGACCATCGAACCACGCATCCACTTTGCCATTCTGGCGGAAGAAATAAAAGGGCCGGCCGTTGATCGTTTGGAAGTTGAAGACTTCGTCGTATCCGTTTTGCTGGCCGATCGAGACGCCATCCAAAAAGACCTGTCCATTGAATGGCTTATCGGCCAGGAATAAGTTGGTTTCCAACACCCAATGGTTGTCATAAGCCCACAAATTTTGCAGCGCAGGCATCGGGCTGATCCCGCCAGCGTCTGTTCGGAAGATTTCCTTCCCGCTGCGCATCACGACGATGTAGTTTTCGGAATTCGACTGCTCGGCGACGATGGTATCACGGGCATCGCCGTCCAGCGTTACGGATAACGTCAAGGGCAGATCGTTCACCTGCCTGGATGGAAAAGGTTGGCTGACTTCAAGGTCTGCGGCTGTGAACTCGACTCCATCCACAGACTTGAAACCGCCTGTATCGGAGTTGGGTTTGCCGCTCAACTCGTACGTTTGAATGACCAGTTTATCCGCGGTCAATGCAGGAGCATTCTGACTTTGCTTCGGCTGCGCAGTGCAGGCAACCAGAGCCAGCAGCGCAATGACCAATGTGAATGGAATGGTTTTCATCGTGCTTTTCCTCTCGTCATAAAAAATCGGCCGGCCGGGCATCTAACTGGCGCGAAGAAACCGGGGTTTTCGCCGTTCAGGCAAGAAAGCTTTCCCAGTCCAGTGCAGTTTTTTGCAGGCTATTCTCGCAAATCAAAAACCCGGTTTCTGTAGGTCAGCAGGCCGAGCGTCCAGATCTTCCGCCTGCACCTGCAACCCCTCGAAATTCTCGAAGATCAGGTCACGGAACCGCAAGCCCAGGCGGGAGCGCACTTTACTGAACAGGACGGTATAGCTGTCCGGCAGGCGCGCCTCCCAGTCCAGGTTCAAGCTGGTATTCACCGCCAGGATGCTGGCAGGATCGGGACCTTCGATTTCGACGAAATTCCCATAAGGCAACTCATCCAATGTTACGTGCACCTCCCCCAGGTCGTACGTGGCGCGGTATTTCTCGTAAATCAGGCTGACCTGGTAGCCCAGGGCCTGCAAAAATTCACGCGCCGCGCCGAAATCGCTGACGACGAACTCGATCTCCGGGCGCACGCGCACGCCTTCCCGCACCTCGGCCGGGCCTTTGTAGGTCAGGCGGGCAGCACTATCCTGGCGCAGGCGCAAGGCGCGGAAGGCGCGCGTCAGGTCACCCCCTGGGGTATCGAAGCGCAGGTTGGTTTCGAGGGTACGCGGCTGCACCCGGTGCGCGCCCAGGGCCTCCAGGCGGCGCTGCACACCCTCCAGGTCCTGCACGTAAAACTTGACTTCTAACTCTTGATGTTCCATTTCATTCCTCCTTTTTCCCCAGATCAGCGCCAGCGCCTGACAGCGAGGCGACCGTCAGCAAGACCTGGTTCTGCTCGACGTGATCGCCTGTCTGGACGCGCAGGCGCGCCACCACGCCAGGGCGCGGCGACTTGAGCTCGTTCTGCATCTTCATCGACTCCAGCACGACCAGGACTTCCCCCTGGCGCACTTCCTGGCCCTCGCTGACGGGCACAGCTACCACCAGGCCCGGCATGGGCGACTTCAATTGAAAATCGGCCTCGGCCCCCACGCCCGCCCCCGAGGCAATGCGCAGACGCCGGTCGCGCTCATCTTCGACGCGCGCCGTGTATGAGCGCCCGTGCAGCAGCACCTGCCAGTCCTCTTCTCCAGGGTAAACGTAGGCCTCGAACGACCGGCCATCCACCAGCAGGGAATACACCGGCTGGTCGCCGACCGAGTCAAAATCAACTGTAAATACTTTCCCATCCACGGAGATGTGCTGCTCGTCCAGGATTTCGATCACGAATTCACGTTCGCCGATGGTTGTCATGTAACGCATCATTCACCTCCGCAGATCAACGGCGCATGCGCTCCCAGCGCCCCAGCCACTTCCAGTTGCTGGCGTCCCGGGCGAAGCGCTGGACGATATGGGTAGCCCGCTGCGCCTGGCGGTGAGCCACCAGGGCGGCGATCATAGCAGCAATCTCGAACTGCTCTTCTTGCCGGCTTTCGGCGGCGTCCATCGAAAAGCGCTCCTCCACGAAGCGCGTGTCGAACTGGCCGGCCATGAAGCGGTGCGAATCCATCAGGTTCTGGTGGAACGGGATGTTGGTGCGAACGCCCACGATCTGGTATTCATCCAGGGCGCGGCGCATGCGCAAGATCGCCTCGGCGCGCGTCTCGCCCCACACGATCAGCTTGGAGATGAGCGAATCGTAGTAGGGCGAAATCTCGAAGCCGGGGTACACGCCCGTATCGATGCGCATGCCCGGCCCGGTCGGCAGCAGGATGTGCGTGATGCGCCCGGTGGAGGGCATGAAATCGTTGTACGGATCTTCGGCGTTCACCCGGCATTCGATGGCCCAGCCCTTCAACTGGATGTCGTCCTGCGTATAGCGTATCTGCCGGCCGCGGGCGATGCGGATCTGTTCCTTGGCAATATCCACGCCGGTAGCCATCTCGGTCACGGGGTGTTCGACCTGCAAGCGGGTGTTCATCTCCAGGAAGAAGAAGTTCTTATCCCTGTCCACCAGGAACTCGATCGTGCCGGCGTTGACGTAACCCACCGCCTGGGCAGCGCGCACCGCCACCAGGCCCATGCGCTGGCGCAGATCCTGGTCTTCGTTGACGAAAGGCGAGGGTGATTCCTCGAGCAGTTTCTGGTGCCGCCTTTGCAGCGAGCACTCACGCTCGCCCAGGTAGATCGTGTTGCCAAACTGGTCCGCCAGGATCTGGATCTCGATGTGGCGCGCCCCTTCGAGCAGCTTTTCCAGGTAGACATTGCCATCGCCGAAGGCAGCTTCTGCTTCGCGGCGAGCGGCCTGGATCAGGGCGGGCATATCCTGCAAAGAGCGCACTTCGCGCATACCCTTGCCGCCGCCGCCAGCCGTGGCCTTGATCAACAGCGGGAAGCCGATGCGGGGAGCCAGGGCGAGCAAATCTTCGTCGCCCAAAGCGCCCTCGCCCTCCGTGCCCGGCACGACCGGCACACCCGCAGCCGAAACCGTGGCGCGCGCCACGGCTTTATCGCCCATGGCGGCGATGGCAGACGGCTTGGGGCCGATGAAGGCCAGCCCTGCGTCGATGCAGGCCTGGGCGAAATCGGCCCGCTCGGCCAGGAAACCATACCCGGGATGAATCCCGCCTGCACCGGATTTCTTCGCAATGGCGAGGATTTTATCCGCCCGCAAATAAGACTCGCGCGAGGGCGCGGGACCGAGCAAATAGGCCTCATCGGCGTAACGTACGTGCAGCGCCTGCCGGTCGGCTTCCGAATAGACCGCCACGGTTTGCATGCCCAGCTCGCGGCAGGCGCGGATGATGCGCACGGCAATCTCACCCCGGTTGGCAATCAACACCTTGTTAAACATCGCTCTTCCTCTCGTCCGGCTGAACTTCCTGTTCCGCCGAACTCCCCGCCTTGCCCGGCCGGCCCAGGAAATCCAGCAAGCGCGGGTTGAACACCTGCGCCTGGTCCTGGGGCAGCATGTGCCCGGCGCCAGGCAGCAGCCATAACTGCCCATCCGGCAGCGCCTGGGCCAGATGCCGGGCATGCTGCGGGGTGGCGTGCTCGTCCTCGACGCCCTGCACCACCAGGACGGGGCAGGCAACCCGGGACAGGAGCGGGCGCATGTCCCAATCCAGGTTCTCGGGCTGGCGCCAGCCATCATACCAGTTGTAAAACACGCTGCGGGCTTTTTCGCCGTGCACACGCTCCAGGGCCCGGCGGAACGTCGGGTCGCTCTCGAAAGCCTGGCGCACGCCCTCGATACCCGGCTCCATCCTGGCCTCGACGTAGATATGCGCCGCCACGCTCACCAGGCGGGTGACGCGCTGCGGGTATTGGGCGGCGAAGTACAAAGCCAGCGTGCCGCCATCGCTGTGGCCTACCAGTGCCGCCTGGCGCACGCCTGTCAGGTCGAGCAAGGCGCGCAGGTCATCCACGTCGTCGGCGAAAGTGGGCAGTGAAAGCGCCGGGCGTGGATCGGACCGGCCGTATCCCCAGCGATCGTAGGCCAGCACACGCCAACCCGCTGCAACCAGGGCTGGCGACTGCAGCCTCCAGGCGCCCAGCGAGCCCAACCCGTGATGCATCAAGACCACCCACGGCCCGTTCTGCGTGCGGGCGTCTTCGACGCCGGATATTTCCACGCACAGGGAACGCCCGTTGACCCTCATCAATGATGTGGTCGACGGATTAGAGCGGGATGCAGCCATGTTTCTTAGGTGGGTTCGTATCGCGCTTGTTGGCCAGCATCTCCAGGGCATTGATCAGGCGCGGGCGGGTTTCGCGCGGCTCGATGACATCGTCGACGTATCCGCGTGAAGCGGCGATGTAAGGGTTGGCGAACTTGGCGCGGTATTCCGCCACGAGTTCAGCTTTGCGCTGAACCGGATCGTCCGCCTCGGCCAGTTCCTTGCGAAAGATGATGTTCACGGCACCATCCGGCCCCATCACGGCGATCTCAGCCGAGGGCCAGGCCAGGTTCAGATCGCCGCGGATGTGCTTACTGCTCATCACATCATAAGCGCCGCCATAGGCCTTGCGCGTAATCACGGTCAGCTTGGGCACTGTGGCCTCGCAATAAGCGTACAGCAGCTTGGACCCCGAGCGGATGATCCCGCCATGCTCCTGAGCCGTGCCCGGCAAGAAGCCAGGCACATCCTCGAACGTAATCACGGGAATGTTGAAGGCGTCACAGAAGCGCACGAAGCGCGCCGCTTTCTCCGAGGAATTGATATCCAGCACACCCGCCAGCACCGCCGGTTGGTTGGCGACAATCCCCACGGTGTGCCCGCCCAGGCGGGCGAACCCGATCACGATGTTGGCGGCGAAGAACTCCTGGATCTCGTAGAACTCGGCGTTGTCCACCACCAGGCGAATGATTTCTTTCATATCGTAAGGCTTGCTGGGATCATCGGGCACGATGTGATCCAATTCCTCAGCCATGCGCAATGGGTCGTTGCCGCCCGGAATGTGCGGGGCGTCCTCCATGTTATTCTGGGGCAAGTAGGAGAGCAAACGGCGCACCTGGTATAGCGCCTCGCCTTCACTGTCGCTGGCGACGTGGCAGACGCCCGACTTCTCGGCGTGCACCGCGGCCCCACCCAACTCTTCGAACGATACTTCCTCATGGGTGACCGCCTTGACCACGTCCGGGCCGGTAATGAACATATACGAAGAGTTATGCACCATGAAGATGAAATCCGTGAGAGCCGGGGAATACACCGCCCCGCCGGCGCACGGCCCCATGATCACGCTGATTTGCGGGATCACACCGGAGGCCAGCGTATTGCGCAAGAAAATGTCGGCGTACGCCCCCAGAGAAACTACACCTTCCTGGATGCGCGCCCCGCCCGAATCGTTCAAACCGATAACCGGCGCCCCGTTCTTCAAGGCCATGTCCATGATCTTGCACACCTTCTCGGCGTGCACTTCGCCGAGACTGCCGCCGAAAACGGTGAAATCCTGCGAAAAAACGTAAACCAGGCGGCCTTCCACCGTGCCCCAGCCGGTCACCACGCTGTCGCCCAGGTATTTCTTCTGGTCCAGGCCGAAATCGTGCGTACGGTGCACGGCGAAGGCGTCCACCTCGCGGAATGAGCCGCGATCGAGCAGTAAGTCGATGCGCTCACGCGCCGTCAGGCGGCCGCGCTTGTGCTGGGCTTCGATGCGATCGACGCCGCCACCCAGGCGGCTTTCGGCGCGCAGATCGCGCAACTGTTGAATCTTCTTATCATTACTCATGCATCGCTCCGAAATAACTCTTGGCTTTGGCCCGGGATAGAACCCAATAAGAGAAGGCCAGGCAGCACAAATGCAGACCAGCCAGGAAAGGCCAGTTGGCGTTGCGCTGCGGGTAGCCTGGCAGCAGCAGCCGGTCGACCCAAAAGTACAGGCTAAAAGCGGCAAACGCCAGCCAGAAAGCCGGCCGCGCCCAGCGCTTTCCCATCCACAGGCTGCCAGCCAGGGACAAACCGGCAGATGCCCATACCAGGCCCGTCAGGGCCAGGTACAGAGGAGGCACTAACAGCCAGTTCGACAGGAACTCCCATTGGGCCAGCGCCTGCACCAGGCGCAGTAAATAGGTCACTGCAACGATTAACACCACGATCACTAACAGGGTTACGGAAAACGGGCGGCGCGGCTTCTCAGCAGGCAGCATTGCAACACCCTGGCTAATCAATCGACAGCGTAACTTTGCCCATCTGCGCCCCGCTTTCCAGGTAAGCCTGTGCAGCAGCGGCCTGCTCCAGGGGAAAATCACGGTCCAGGACGGGCTTGAGCTTGCCGGCGAAGAGCAGGTCCATCACCTGGGCGAAATCGCGCAGTGTGCCCATGCTGGAACCGATGATGCTCAGGTGTTTGCCAAAGATGAAGCGGTTATCGATTTCGAACTGCGCGCCGCCGGTATTCCCCACGGTCAGGATGCGCCCGCCCTTGCGCGCCGCCCGGAAGCTGAGCAGGAAGGTCGTGCCCACGTTATCGACCACCACGTCCACGCCGCGTTTGCCCGTCAGCAGGAAGACGGCTTTCGACCAGTTCTGCTCCTGTGAGCGGTCGATGAGGTGGTCGGCCCCCAGCGAGCCAGCCAGAGCCAACTTTTCTGGATTGGAGCCAACCACGTAGACCGTGGCGCCAACCAGCCTGGCAATCTGGATGCAGGCAGTGTTGACGCCGCCCGAGGCTCCTACCACCAGGACGCGCTCCCCGGGCTGCAAGTTGGCGCGGGTAATAAGCGAGTGCCAGGCAGTATGAAAGACCAGCGCCGCCGCGGCCGCCGCGCGTTCGGCAAAGCCATCCGGCAGCGGGTACAGGTTGTTCTGTGGCACGAGCACGTATTGGGCATAGGTGCCGCGCACGGTCTCGCCCAGCAGGTGCCAGTCTCTGCACAGGTTGTCCTGGCCCGCCAGGCAAAAATCGCACTCCCCACAGCCCAGGTTGGAATTGATCACCACGCGCTGGCCGACCTGCCAGCGCTTCACGCCTGGCCCCAGGGCAGCCACCTCGCCGGCGCCATCCGCGCCAGGGATATGTGGGTATGCCAGCTTGATCCCAGGCCAACCGTTGCGCGTCCACAGGTCCATGCGGTTCAGGGCGGCCGCCTTCAGGCGCACCAGCACCTGCCCTGGGCCTGGCTCGGGAATATGGAGATCGCCGTATTGCAACACCTCCGGCCCGCCATGTTCGTAAAAAAATACTGCTTTCATCGTTTGCACTCCTTAGTGAACGAAGTTCGGTGAGCTTCGTTACTTCGTTCACCGTAAATTCAACTCCCACAGGTGCACGTGTCCCGGATCGCCCTGGCGCAGATCGGTGATTTCCAAGTACAGGATGCGGAAGAACTGCACTGTAGGGAGGTTGACTGAGCCGCCAGGGTCCTGGATCGAGCCATCCACATCAAAGACATACTCCACCGGCGGTGCATCCAGCGATGGGTAGAGGCGCAGCAGCAGCCGGATTTCGGTATCCCCGGTGATGACGGACAGGCCGCTCAACGGACGCAGATCGGGAAAAGTCAGCTCAATGATAAAGGGGTTGGCTTCCAACGTGCGCGCTACGGAACGCGGGCTGCCATCCATGATCGCACTAATCGGCCCCATGTCCAGCATCGAATGACGCACCTTCACAATCTGCCCATTCACAACCATTTCATCTTCTTGAAGCTGGCGGCGAGCCTGGCGCTCAGCATCCAGGATGGCCTGGATGTTGTCAACATAGGCCAGGCGCACAAAGTAGAAGCCAGGCATGCCGTTTGGATAGGACAGCGTCTGCTCCAGGTGAATATCCTTGAACTTTCCACTGCGTCCCACTCGCACATATTCATCCGGAGTCATCACGAACACCATGTCGTCCTCCAGAGAAAGACGCTGGTTCATGTACTCGTCGATGCTGCCCATCTGTATAGGAAGCGGGTCACCCAGGAAGAAGCGCGCCACCACGTCAGGACCATTGGCCCAGGTGGGCGTCAAGATCAGGCGTGTGTCTGGATGCTCCGCCAGGTAATCCTTTACAACTTTGAAAAGTTGTTCGCCGCCATACTGCATGCCGCCCAGGCCGTAATCCTGGTACCAGGTTGGTCCGTTGACCAGGGCATCGCGACCCACCCACACGTTCAATAGAGCCAGAACGCCGAAAAGCCCGGTCTCCAGCCAGGGGCGCGGCAGGTGAAATACTTTCTCGATTCCGGAGAGCAGCACCACTGCGCCGATCGCGGCCAGTAAACTGGCCGGGATGACCATCACCAGGGCGCGCGTAATGGCGATCTGCGCCAGCGCTGCGCCTGCCGGGGCAGCCAGCAAGGCCACCAGCAGCGCGCGGTAGGCAGCCCTCCTGTGGTCGGCCCCTTGGGCGCCCCCTTGGGTGTCCCTTTGGGGGGACGAGAAATATGAACGCAGGGTTACAAGCAGACCCACCACCACCAAAGGCAGGGTCACCATGAGCAAATGACCATAACCTTTCATCAGGTGCCGGTCCAGGTCGCGCTCGTTAGGGAAGAACCAGTAGCCCGGGTTGAGTCCATACAGGTATTCTTTGAAGAAATCAGCCAGCTTCTCCCGTAAAGGCAGGTTCTGGATCCAGTAAGAGTTTAGGTTGGCCAGGTGCTCCCCTACTGCGGAAGGGTGGTTGATGCGGAATCGCAAGTAGGGCAGCGCCAGGATGAACAGCCAAACCAGGGCGCGCAGCGTCACGGTGCGGTTCTGCCAGTGATAGTGCCAATCCGAGACCAGCAGCAGCAGGCCAGTCACCACTACAACCACCTGCCCGGGGCTGTAACTATAAAAAGCCAGTGAAAACAGAACCAACGAGGTGAACAAGAAGCGAGGGGAGCGGCAGCGGTAGAGCAGGTAGAAATACAAAGCCGCGGCGTAAAACGAGACCATCAGCGTGGTTTCGAAAGCGGTGCGCGAGTGCAAAAACCAGGCAGGCGTCATGGAAAGGAACAGCGTCGCGCTCCACCAATAGGGCAACTCGAAGATATCGCGCAGGATCAGCCCAACGCTCACCGCGGCGAAGAGGGTTATCAAAACGCAAATGCCGCGTGTAACCACAACCGACTTGCCAAACAGCAGGTAAGGAATCACCTGTATATACACGCTGGCGCCCAGGTTGTATTGATCAACATTGCGGAAGTAGGTAGGCAGGAACTCGCCGTACACATCCTGGAGGTGGTGAGAGACCAGTTCGGCAGCCCGTAAGGTCTGGATGGCTTCATCGGTAAAGAAGTAGATCGGGAAGTGCGTCAGGCCCACCAGGCGGATGAGCAAGTAGATACCCAGGGCTGCGGCAAACAGCCAGCTTTGCGGCGTTGGGGCGCGCAGCAGCGCCGCCGCCAGGTCGAGCGTGGCCCACAGCCAGCGCCGCCAGACAACCTGCGTCCGGCCGGCGGGCTGCGCCTCCACCGACACCTGCACGCTGGTTTCGTCCGGCAAACCCAGCGGCTGCGGCAGTTGCAAAGTCCCCTGCCGGTAGACGGCCGGCGAGGCCAGCCCAGGGCGCGGCCAGCGCCGACCCGGCAGGTCTTTCAGTTCGCCCAGCCAGCCTCGCGCCTGGCGCAGCCCGGCGCGCCAGGGCAGGTCGCGAGCCAGCCAGTAAAAGGCCAGCCCGGCGGCGGACAGGCTGACCAGCAGGCCCAGGTAGAACCAGGCCGGGCGGAACGAGAAGCGGTACTTGTGCACGCCCGGCAGGAGGTCGACCGCCAGGTAGCCGCCCACGTTGCGCAGCGGCCGGGGCTGCCCGTCCATGCGCACGCTCCAGCCAGGGTAAAGGGTGACCAGCACCACCAGCAAGCGCCCTTGCGGGTGCTGTTCTGCGCCGCCGTCGGCGATCACTTCCACGTCATTCGGGCCGAGGAAGAAGGGCGTGAACGGCGTGACCTCGTCCCGGCGCAGCGGGGTAGACCCCGCCTCCGGCAGCAGGTCGTTCTTGTCCACGCCAAAGGCCAGCGGCAGGCTCTGGCCGAGCACGTAGATGCTCTGGCCTTCGATGCGCCCCAACAGCGCCGCGCCATCAATCTCCGGCGGCGGCTCCTCGTCGGCCTGGATCAGGTAGCGCGCCTCCGCCTGCACCGGCCGCCGGTTGAGCATGCCATCCACGTCTAACCCCAGCGTGAAGGGGTACCAGATACCCAGGTTGCGCTGGCGAGTGGAGGCGATGGCGTCGTACCAGTTATTGCTGGGGTAATGGCGCACGTAGTACGCGGAGCTGTCCTGCTGGCCCAGCCAGCCCATCACCCGGTAAGCTGGCTGGTAAATCTCCTGGTTTTGCAGGTAAGGGCGGTGCGTTTGGAACAAGTCCACCGGCCCGATCAGCAGGAAGACACCCATAAGCACCAGCCCTGCCCTGGACAGGTAAACGCTCAGGGGTTTCGAGGCTGAAAAGTCACCCTGGGCCCGCCCAGGGTCACCCCGGCTCAAGCCTTCGAAGGTGCGCCAAAGCGTGTCCAGGGCCAGGGCAGCCAGCAGGAGGATGGCAAAGCTGCCGAAAACCAGGGCCCGCAGCAGGTGACGGAACTGCAACAGAAACTGGGAGCGCACGTAGAGGGGATACCAGGGCAGGTACTTCAGCCCGATCCAGGCCAGGACGAACAACAACAGCAGCCCCAGGAAGACCAGCGGGCGGCGCTGGCGCTTCCAGATGGCGAAGGGCAGCAGCCCCAGCGCCAGGAAGGGCGACAGGCCGATGTAAGCGTAGAACTCCTCGCGCGCCGGCAGCTCACGGTATGCATCCAGCCGGTAAGTGTCTTTGGAGGTGTAATCCAGCAAGATCTGCCGCAGGTTGTGCGAGCCCTCCAGGTTGAAATCCTTGCTCATGCGCGGCCAGATCTCAACCAGCGGCAGCAGTTGGATGGCGATCAGCCCCAGCGCCAGCACGGCTGCCAGCACGTAGGCGCGCAAGGCGGGCAGGTCGATGTGCACAAACGGCGGGCGGCGGCGCAGGCTGGTCACCATCACCGCCACACACAAGATCGCCACGAACAGCATCAAAAACTGGTAGTAGGCGTTCCCGCAGAAAAAGAGCAGGGCCAGGAACAACGCCGACAGGCTGATGTATAAACGCCGGCGCGTGCGCCCCACCAATATCAAACTGCCCACGGCCCACGGGATCCAGGCGAAGCCCAACACGAACAGGTATTCCCCCTGGAAGAAGCGCGCCACCGGCTGCCCGGCGAAGGCGTACATCAAAGCCGCCCACAACCGCAGCGGGCGGCTCATACCGAGCACAGAGGCCAGCCACCACATCCCCAGCGCCGCTGCCAGGAAGCTCAAAAAAACCGCCAGCTTGAAACCCGCGTTCACGCCAAACAGCAGCACCGGCAGCGTCACCAGCGGGTTATACAGGTGCAGCATGGGGTCGGCCACGTGCGGCAGGCCGGTGCGCGCGTAAGGGTTCCACAGGGGGACCTGCCCGCTCTGCCGCAGGCCGTTGACCAGCACCCAGTCCAGCAACTGGAAAAACTCGGCTTCGTTTCCCGGCAGGCGCGTCTCGCCGTTGAAATCCAGAAAGCCGGCGCAGAATGCCAGCACCAGCAAACCGATCAGCCCCCACTCCAGCCAGCAGGCCCGCGGCCCATCGCCGGAGACATCCTGGGCCGGCACAGCTTGCGGGGCCTGGGCTGGCTGGGGCGCAGGTGCGGCGTCCCCCTCCGGCCGGCCCACCCCGCGCTTTTTCAGCCAGGTCAGCACCGGCGAATACAGCCCAAACAGGTACACCCTGCCCTCGCCGGGCTGCTCGCCCCCGCTGCGCCGGGTGTAGCGGTAGCGCAGCCAGAACATCAGCGCCAGGTCCAGGAGGGCGGCCAGGATGACGATAACGGCGATGTAAATCTGCGCCGGCATGGGCAGTTTACCGCAGTCCCAACTCCATGCGCGAGATCACCAGGCGCTGAATCTCGCTGGTGCCTTCGTAAATTTCGGTAACCTTGGCATCCCGGAAATAGCGTTCGATGGGCAGTTCCTTGCTGAATCCCATGCCAGCGTGGATTTGCACCGCGGCGTGTGCGACGAACATGGCCGTCTCTGAAGCAAACAGCTTGGCCATCGAGGCTTCCAGGGTGAAGCGCTCACCGGTAGTCTTGGCGCGCTCCTTGGCCAGGGCAGCGTTATACACCAGCAGGCGGGCGGCCTCGATGCGCGTCTTCATATCCGCCAGCTTGAAGCTGATGCCCTGGAACTGCCCGATCTTCTGCCCAAAGGCATCGCGCTCCCGGGCATAATCCAGGCTGGCGGCATATGCCGCCTCGGAGATCCCCAGGGCCTGGGCGGCAATCCCGATGCGCCCGGCATCCAGCACAGTCATGGCAATCTTGAAGCCTTCGCCCTCCTCGCCCAGGCGGTCTTCCGGCGAACAGCGGTAGTCTTCGAAGACGATCTCGCTGGTAGCCGAGGCGCGGATGCCCAGCTTAGGCTCCTTCTTACCGCGCGAGAAACCGGGCTTCCTGGTATCGATCAGGAAAGCGGTGATGCCTTTTTGCTGCTTTTCAGGTTGAGTCATCGTGAATAACACCACGTAATCGGCCACCGGGGCGCTGCTCACCCAGGATTTACGCCCGTTGATCATATATCCATCTCCGTCGCGCACGGCGCGGCTGCGCATCGTGCCCGCGTCCGAGCCGGACATCGGCTCCGTGAGTGAATAAGCCCCGATGGCTTTACCCGAAGCCACCGGAGTGAGGAACTTCTGCTTCTGAGCCTGTGTGCCAAAGCGCAGCAAGCCGTAGCAATACAGCGAGTTGTTGACCGACATGATCGTGCCGTGAGAAGCGTCGGCCTTGCTAATCTCCTCCAGGGCCAGCACATAGGCCAGGGTATCCATGCCTGCGCCGCCGTATTCTTCGGGCACCTCGATGCCCATGAAACCCATTCCCCCCATCTTCATGATGGTCTTATAAGGGAACTCGCCCGACTCATCGAACTCGGCTGCAATCGGGGCAATCTCGTTCTGAGCGAAGTCGCGCGCCGCCTGCCGGATCATCGCGTGCTCTTCGCTGAGCGGGAACAAACCTTTATCCGTCATCACATCCTCCTGAGAATTGGGCTCGAAACGTGGTGACTTGATTATAGCACGGCTGTTTTGCCGTGGGGATATTTTGCAGGCCAGCTTGACAGCTTACCAAACTGAGATATACTGAAAAACGAGCCATTTGCAGAACACTCATTTCACAAGGATCTCAAGTAATGAAAGTCGTGTACGAATATTCTCACCTCGGCGGCGCAGAGATTTTGAAAATCCATTATCCTGAAATTGAGCAGGAGATCTACGCAGTAATCGGCAAAGTAAAAGCGCAGAGGCACAAACAAAGCAAAGAAAAAGCCAAGATGGGCAAACTCCTGTTTTCGCCTGTCGATATGAACCGGCAGTTCCACCATTACTGCGCCGAATTGGGGTACCAGGAACTGAAAGACACCTACACCATCCGGGTGCCGAACAGCCAGGTCGCCATTCCGGGGGGATTTAAACAAGATGAGGCGGGCGACAGATGACGCGTATTTATACCATCGGCCACAGTAAACACACCCTGGAAAAGCTGGTGCAACTGCTGAAGGACAACGGCGTCACCATGCTGGTGGACGTGCGCACTGCCCCCTACAGCCGCTTCTGCCCGTGGTTCAACAAAGACGACCTGGAGTTCGAGCTGCCCCGCCGCCAGGTGCAGTACCAGTTCGCCGGCAAGCACCTGGGCGGGCGGCCCTCTGACGCCAGCCTGTACAAGAGCCACAAAATCCCGGAAGACGAAGGTGTCGATTATCTACACGAAGTCGATTACTCCGAGATCATGAAACGCCCGTGGTTCGAGCAGGCCATCGAACGCCTGCTGGAGACTGCCGAGCAGGAGGTTGTCGCCATTCTGTGCAGTGAAGAAAACCCTGCGGACTGCCACCGCCACCACCTGATCGCCCGCTACCTGCTGGAATACTACCCCGAAGTGGAGATAGTTCACATCCGCGGCGATGGCGTTACTTTCGGGGCCGCCTCGATCCATAAATCGGTCGACAAGCCCGCCGCCACCCAAACCACCATGTTCTGACATCTCGCCGCATTCGTGTGCGTGTGCGTGTGCGGCGCAGCATTCGATCCAATCTGCGAGCAGAACCATGAAACTCTATACCATCGGCTTTACCCAGAAAAGCGCGCAGCAGTTCTTCGAGCTGCTGCGCCAGAACGGCGTCCAGCGTCTGGTGGACATCCGCCTGAAGCCCTCCGGGCAGTTGGCTGGCTTTGCCAAGCAGGATGACCTGCCTTACTTCCTCGAACACCTGGCAGGCGGCTGCCAGTATCTGCACCTGCCCATCCTGGCGCCCAGCAAAGAAATCCTGGGCGATTACCGGGAAGACCACGACTGGCAGCGCTACGTAGAGCGCTTCGAGGCTCTCATGGACGAGCGCGGCATCCCGGAGGCGCTGGAGCGCGAGGCCTTCGAGAGCGCTACCTGCTGCCTGCTGTGCAGCGAGGCCACGCCCGAGCAGTGCCACCGCCGCCTGGCGGCCGAGCGCCTGCAAGCCTGCTGGCCAGATGTAGAGGTGATCCACCTATGATCAACCGCCTGGTAATCACCGACCTGACCCGTATGCAGCGCGGGCGGGTGTGCATCGCCGGCTACGACAAAACCCACACCTGCTTCCGCCCCGTGCTGCCTCATCCCGGCATCCTGGAAAGCAAGCTGTTTCAGGGGGATCAACCGGTCATCTTTCCTTTCGCCCTGATCGAAATGGAACTCCTCACCCCCATCCCCGAACCGCCGCACACCGAGGATGTTATTTACAACCCAGACAGCGTGACCTTCGTCCGCGCCGTGCAAAGCCGCGAAGAAGTCCTGGGTTGGTCGCTCTTCCCCAGCATCGGCGATCTCTTCGAGCAGCCGGTGTTGAGCGGGCCGGGCTATTACGTCAAATCTTGCCAGGGGCCGCGCTCGTTGGGCACCATCCAGCCCGCCGCCGTCACCGAGATAATCTATGAGAAAGGCGAAGAAGGCGCCTGGGATTACCGCCTGGCCTTCACCGACCAGGCTGGCCTTTCCTATAAACTGAAGATCACCGATCTGACCTGGCACTACTACTGCGACAGCCAGCGCGATGAGCGCAGCGCCCCCCAAGACATCGCCGCCGAACTTGGGCGCAAATTGCAGTCCAGCCGCGTCTACCTGCGCATCGGCCTGGCACGCGGCTGGCACAAATTCCCCGAGCGCTGCTACTTGCAGCTCACCGGCATCTACACCTTCCCGGATTACCTGGAAGAACACAGCTTCGCATCCTTGAGCCAGGCGCGCCGCCAGGAACGCGGCGACCTCCCCGCAAAGCAGAACACGCCATGACCTCCTCTTATCTGTACCTCAACGGGCTGCGCATCCACTACCTGCATTGGGAGCAAACCGGCGGGCGCCCGCTGGTGCTGCTGCACGGGCTGGCCTCCAACGCCCACATCTGGGACCTGCTAGCGCCGCGCCTGCTCGAACACAGCCTGCAGCCCCTGGCCCCGGATACTCGCGGCCACGGGTTGAGCGACAAACCAGACGACTCCTACGGCTTTGATGCTGTAGTAGGCGACCTGGCAGCTTTTATCGACTCCTGCCACCTGGAACACCCACTTCTGGTGGGTCATTCCTGGGGTGGGCACATCATCCTGGACTACGCCGCCCGCTTTCCTACCGGGCCGCGCGCCCCTGCTGGCCTGGTGCTGGTGGACGGGGGCATCACGCAGTTGGACGATGCCCCAGGCGCCACCTGGGAAGAAGTACGCCAGCGCCTGACCCCACCGCGCCTGGCTGGTATGCCCCTGGAAACCTTCCTCGACAACCTGAGCCAGTGGACCCAGAACTGGGGGCCGCTCTCAGATGAGATCATCGCCATCATCCTGGCCAATTTTGCCATCGATGAAAACGATGTCCTCGCCCCTCACCTGACTTTCGAGCGTCACATGCAGATCGTGCGCGCCCTGTGGGAATTCCAGACTTACGAGCGTTTCCCCAAGGTGCGCTGCCCGGCGCTGGCGGTATTGGCCGCCGGCGCGCAGCCGCGCTCGCCCGGCGACCAGGCCTTCCTGGAAGCCAGGCAGCGCGGCCTGGCGCGCGCTCAGGCGCATATGCCCAATTTACAGGCGCATTGGATGGCAGATACGATTCACGATGTACCCCTGCAGCGCCCGGCCGAACTGGCCGAGATGATCGCTCGATTTGCCGCATCCCTGGAATAGTGCATGAGCCACATCCTACTGAGCACCAAGATCGCCGCGCCCGCCCCTCGCCCTGAGCTTGTGCCGCGCCCGCACCTGCTCGCCCGCCTGGAGCGCGCCCTTCAACACCGCCTCAGCCTGGTTTCGGCTCCGGCTGGCTTCGGCAAAACTACCCTGCTCAGCGCCTGGGCGGCTTCGCTCGACCCGATAGATACACCCCTGGCCTGGATTTCGTTGGATGAGGGCGATAACGACCCGGCACGCTTCCTGGCCTACCTGGTCGCCGCTCTGGACAAACTGCTCGTTTCCAGCGGAGGGGACATTTTGCAAGACAGCCCGGCCGTCCCGCCCTCCCTGGGCGAGAACTTCCTGGCTCACCTGCTCAACGCCTTCAACGAAATCGGCCAGCCATCCCCGGCCTTCGTGCTCATCCTGGACGATTATCACCTGATCACCGCCGAGCCGCTGCACACTGCCCTGGCCTTCCTCATCGACCATTTGCCGCCCAACCTGCACCTGGTCATCGCCTCACGCACCGACCCACCCCTGCCCCTGGCGCGCCTGCGCGCCCGCGGCCAGTTGCTGGAACTGCGCCAGGCCGACCTGCGCTTCACTCCCGAGGAAGCCGGCCTGTTCTTCAGCCAGGTGATGCACCTCTCGCTCTCGCCAGAAGAAACCGCCGCCCTGGCAGCCCGCACGGAAGGCTGGGCCGCCGGGTTGCAACTGGCTGCCATCTCGCTCCAGGACCACCCGGACCGTGAAAGCTTCATCGCCGCCTTCACCGGCAGCCATCCCTTCATCCTGGATTACCTGCTCGAAGAAGTGCTCCAGCGCCAGCCTGCCCACATCCAGCAATTTCTGCTATCGACCGCCATCCTGGACCAGCTATCTGCCCCCCTGTGCGACCATCTGCTGGCTAACGAAAGCCCTACTGGCGCCCAGCCCATCCTGCAATACCTGGAATGCGCCAATCTCTTCCTGGCGCCGCTCGACGACCAGCGCCAGTGGTACCGTTATCATCACCTCTTTGCCGATTTTCTCGATGCGCACTTGCAACAGACCGACCCAGAGCGCCGCTTGAAGCTCCACCGCGAAGCTGCGGTTTGGTATGAACGCCAGGGTATGTTCGAAGAAGCCATCGAGCACGCCCTGCAAGCGTCCGATTTTCACTACGCCGCCAACCTCATGGCGCGTACCGCCGAAGCCACGATCAAGCGCAGCGAGCTGACCATCCTGCTGGGTTGGTTCCAGCGCCTGCCCGAAAGCGTCTTGCAAGAACACGCCAGCCTTTGCTTTTATTACGCCTGGGTGCTGCTGCTCTTCGGCTACCCCTTCGAAGAAGCCCGCGCCCGCCTGGAGCAGTCCGAGCGCCCCGCCGGGCGTTTGCCTGGCCAGGCAGATGTGCTGCGCGCCTTCGTCGCTGTCTTTCAAAACGATGTCCTCACCGCCGCCGAGCTGGCCAACCGCGCCCTGCGCGACCTGCCCGCCGAGGCATCCTTCTTGCGCAGCGTGGCGGTGTGGGTGCGCGCCGTCAGCCTGGCCTGGGACGGCGACATCCGCCAGTCCATCCCCGCCCTGGAGGCCGCCGCCCAATACAGCCTGCAGGCTGGCAACATCATGATCGCCGTGGCCGCCGTTGCCCATCAGGCCGAGATGCTCACCTACCTGGGTGAGCTGCGCCAGGCCCACGACCTCTACCAGCGCGCCCTGCGCATGGCCGTGGACAGCCAGGGACGTAACCTGCCCGTCGCCGGCATCCCCCTCATCGGCCTGGGAGAGCTGTACCGCGAGTGGGGGCAACTGGCGCAGGCCGAAGAAGCCCTTCTCAAAGGGCTGGAATTGACCAAACAATGGGGGCAAATCGGCTCCCTGGATGGGTATATCGCCCTGGCCCTCACCTGCCAGGCCAGAGGCGACGAAGCCAGAGCGCGCCAGGCCATCGCCGAGGCGCGCCAGATTGCCGAAATGTTCGATCTATCCACTTTTGACGACCGCCTGGTTGACCTGCATGCCGCTTTACTGGGCATCCTCCAAGGCGATCTCAGCCTCGCCATAGCCTGGCAGGCCCGGGCTGAACTAAACCCCCAGGCTCTGCAGGCCGCCTTACGCGACCGCTCCCAGACCGGCATCCTGACCAACTCGCTCCTGCTCGAGTTCGAATACCTGGTCTGGATCCGCCTGCTGGTCGAAGAAGGGCGGAACGCCTTCGCCTTGCAGATGCTGGATATGCTACAGCCGCGGGTAACCAGCCAGGCGCGCCAGACCGGCCCGCTCAAGATCCACCTGCTGCGCTGCCTGGCGCTGCACGGCCTGGGACAGGTTGAGGCTGCCCTGGACGAACTGCGCACCGCCCTCACCCTGGGTGAGGCGCAGGGCCATGTGCGCGCTTTCCTGGATATGGGCCCCGTTGTTATCAGCCTGCTGCACGAATTGCAGCCGCGCGGCCCGCAGTCCGCCTACATCACCCGCCTGCTCTCAGCAGATGCCCCCTTACAGCCTCTGTCTACCCCTAGCAGACAGCCTCTGTTCGAAGCGCTCAGCCAGCGCGAGCTCGAAGTGCTGCGCCTGTTGGCCGCCGGCCTGAGCAACCAGCAGATCGCCGCACAACTGGTTGTTGCTCCCAGCACCGTCAAGACCCACATCAACCATCTCTACCGCAAGCTGGACGTCTCCAGCCGCACCCAGGCCACCGCCCGTGCCCGCCAGCTTGGCCTGCTGCCCTGAATCCCCCTCCTTTCCACCCCCAAATTCCACCCTTTGGGGGATGTCAACTCCTCCTATTCGGTTGTAAACTGAACAGCGAGGTAAAACCATGTTCCGACTACGCAACCCGCTTCGCAAAGGCAATGGAAAGCCTGCTGCCAACCCGGCAGATGGCTTCCTGGTCGATCTGCGCCAGGTGGTCAAAACCTATCACACCCCCGCCGGCCAGTTCACCGCCCTCAAAGGCGTCGACTTGCAGGTGGCCGCCGGCGAGTTCGTTGCCATCATCGGTAAATCCGGCAGCGGCAAGTCCACCCTGATCAACATGATCACCGGCATCGACCGCCCCAGCGCCGGCCAGATCGTCATCGACGGCGCCGCCGTGCACGCCCTCAGCGAAGAAAAAATCGCCCTGTGGCGCGGCCGTTCCGTCGGCGTCATCTTCCAGTTCTTCCAGCTTCTGCCTACCCTGACTGCCGTCGAAAACGTGCTCCTGCCCATGGACTACCTCGGCCTGTACCCGGCCGGCCAGCGCCCCGAGCGCGCCCTGGCGCTGCTCGAACAGGTCGAAATGCTCGATTTCGCCCACAAGCTCCCCGCCGAGCTCTCCGGCGGGCAGTTGCAGCGCGTCGCCATCGCCCGCGCCCTGGCCAACGACCCGCCCCTGCTGACCGCCGACGAGCCCACCGGCAACCTGGATTCGCACAGCGCCGTCCACGTGCTGGAGTTGTTCGAAAAACTGGTGGCGCAGGGCAAGACCATCCTGATGGTCACCCACGACAACGACCTGGCCCGCCGCGCCGGGCGCACCATCGTCATCGCCGACGGCCAAATCGTCGATCAAAACCACCGCGCCCTCCAGCCGCATTCCACCGGAGACACCTATGCTGCCGCGCCTGTTTAAATCCAATGGCAACACCGGTGGGACAAACGTAGGGGCCGTAGGGGCGGGTCTAAGACCCGCCCCTACACCCGCCCCTACACCCGCCCCTACACCCGCCCCTACACCCGCCCCTACATCCCCCGCCATCATCGACCTGCGCGGCCTCGCCAAAGTTTACAACGGCCAGGCCCGCCCCGTGCTCGCTCTGCAAGACATCCACCTGCAAGTGCAGCCCGGCGAATTCCTGGTGATCACGGGCAAATCCGGCGCTGGCAAGACCACCCTGGTCAACATGCTCACCGGCCTGGACCGCTGCACCTCCGGCGAGGCCTGGGTGGCCGGCGCGCCCCTGCACCGCTACAGCCCCGCAAAAGCCGCCCGCTGGCGCGGGCGCACCGCCGGCGTCATCTTCCAGAGCTTCGAGCTGCTCCCCACCCTCAGCGTGCTGCAGAACGTCACCCTGCCCATGGACTTCGCCGGCAAATACAGCCTGCGCCAGCGCCGCCAGCGCGCCATGCAGCTCCTCGAACAGCTCGACATCGCCGCCCACGCCCACAAGCTGCCCTCGGCCGTCTCCGGCGGGCAGCAGCAGCGCGTCGCCATCGCCCGCGCCCTGGCCAACGACCCGCCCCTGCTGGTGGCCGACGAGCCCACCGGCAGCCTGGACTCGCACACCGCCGCCGCCGTGGTCAGCCTCTTCGCCTCCCTGGCCTGCCAGGGCGTCACCATCGTGCTCGTCACCCACGACTCCGACATCGCCCGCGCCGCCGGCCGCGCCATCCATCTGGTGGACGGTCAAATCCAACCCCTCGCCAAGGAAGGCCAGCCATGATCGCCTCCCGGTGGCAGAAAGTGCTCAACGACCTGGCCAGCAGCAAGACCCGCACCGTGCTGATCGTGCTCTCCATCGCCGTCGGCCTGTTCGCCCTGGGCGTCATCGCCAGCGCCCGCCAGCAGCTCGCCAGCGAAATGGCGCGCAGCTTCGCCGCCATCCACCCCTCGAGCGGCACCGTGCGCACCCTGCAGCCCTTCGACCAGGATTTCATCGCCTCGGTGCGCGCCATGCCCGATGTCGCCGCAGTCGACGCCCGCCGCGTCCTCCAGGTGCGCTTGCAGACCGCCTCCGGCCAGTGGTTCAACTTGCAGCTCTTCGCCGTAGCCGATTACAACGATATGCGCGTCAACATCATCTTCCCCACCCAGGGCGCCTGGCCCCCGCCTGACCGGGAAATCCTCATCGAGCGCGCCGCCCTGCCCGTGATCCAGGCCCAGGTCGGCGAGCTGGTCACCCTCGAATTCCCCAACGAGCAGCGCCGTCCGTTGCGCATCGCCGGCCTGGTCCACGACATGGCCCAGTTGCCCGCCCAGTTCGACAACTCGCCCTACGGCTACGTCAGCTTCGAGACCCTGGAGTGGTTCGGCGAGCCCTACGGCTTCAACGAGCTGCACATCGTCGCCAGCCGCCCGCAGGACAAAGCCTTCGCCCAACAGGTAGTCAACCGGGTCAAAACCAAAGCCGAAAGAACCGGCCTGGTGATCCCCATGGTGCTGGCCGCCGAGCCCGGCCAACTGCCGCTGGACGACATCCTGCAAGCCGTGCTCATGCTGCTCGGCGTGCTCGGCGTCCTGGCGCTCTTCCTCAGCGTCTTCCTGATCATCAACACCGTCTCCGCCCTGCTCGCCCAGCAGCGCCGCCAGGTGGGCGTGATGAAAGCCATCGGCGCCAGCACTGCCCAGGTGCTGTCCATGTACCTGCTCATGGTGGCCCTGTACGGCCTGCTGGCCCTGGCCCTGGCCGTGCCGCTCAGCGTCGCCGGCTCGCGCGCCCTCAGCCAGTTCATGGCCGCCATGTTCAACTTCGACCTGGCCCAAACCCGCTTCCCGCCCCAGGTGGCCCTCCTGCAAGTTGCCATCGGCCTGGTTCTGCCCGTGCTGGCCTCGCTCTACCCCCTGCTGGCCAACCTGCGCCTCAGCGCCGCCGCCGCCATGAGCGCTTACCAGGCCGGCCAGGGGCGCTTCGGACGCAATTGGATCGACCGCCTGCTCTCCGGGGCGCGCCTGTGGTTCGCCCGCCGCCTCCTGCTGCGCCCCCTGCTGCTCTCCCTGCGCAACACCTTCCGCAGCAAAGGCCGCCTGGCCCTGACCCTGCTGACCCTCTCCCTGGCCAGTGCTGTCTTCATCAGCGTCTTCAGCCTGCGCACCTCCCTGGACTCCACCCTGGACAACATCTTACAATTCTTCAATTTCGACACCATGATCACCTTCGAGCGCCCCTACCGCATGCAGAAGATCACCTCCCAGGCCCAGGCCGTTCCCGGTGTGCTCCTGGCAGACGCCTGGATGCAGCTCCCCGTGCGCTACGTGCGCCCCGACGACAGCGAGAGCGGCACGATCTATATGTTCGCCCCGCGCGTCGGCGCCCAGGTCGACCCCATCCCCAGCGTGCTGCAAGGCCGCTGGCTGCATCCCGCCGACCAGAACGCCATCGTCGTCAACGCCATCCTCGCCAACCAGGAACCTTCCATCCGGCTGGGTGAAGAATCCGTCTTCAAGATCAAAGGCCAGGAAACCCGCCTGCGCGTGGTGGGCATCGCCTCGGGCGTGCTCATGCCCATCGCCTACGCCAACTACCCTTACATCGCCCGCCTGACCGGCAGCAGCGGGCGCGCCGACACCGCCCTGATCGTCACACGCGCCCACGCCGAGCCCGATGTGCGCCTGGCCATCCACGACCTGGAAGACCAGTTCGCCGGCGCCGGCCTGCGCGTCGCCAGCATCCAGACCATCCTGGATGAACGCCGCGAGTCCGGCAACAGCTTCAACGTCATCGTCAGCCTGCTCTTCGTCATGTCCTTCCTGCTGGCCCTGGTCGGCGGCCTGGGCCTGATGGGCACCATGAGCATCAATGTGCTCGAGCGCACGCGTGAGATCGGCGTGCTGCGCGCCATCGGCGCCTCCAGCCGCGGCGTGGCCCAGGTCTTCGTCCGCGAAGGCCTGGCCATCGGCCTGCTGAGCTGGCTGCTGGGCGCCCTGCTCTCCCTGCCCCTCAGCCGCGCCCTCAGCGACGCCCTGGGCATCGCCCTGATGGGCGTGCCCATGACCTACAACTTCTCGATGAGCGGTTTGTGGCTGTGGCTGGCTCTTGTGCTAATGCTCAGCGCCCTGGCCAGCTACCTGCCGGCGCGCAGCGCGTCGAGACTGACGGTGCGTGAGACATTGGCGTATGAATAGGCACCGCGAAGGCGCAGAGAACGCCAAGAAAGAGAAATAGAAGGAAAACAGCGAGTGACACCAGGCTTCATGCCAGCGAATTGCCTGGGTACAAACAGCTCAGTTCGATCTCCATTGCGCTTTGATTCAACGGCCTCACAGCTTGTTCACCATACGTTTGATGCCATCCTTGACCAGCGGAACATGCCAGTTGATCAAATATCCCAAATGGCAATCTCTCAACCGTAAGTAAGTGAGCAGTTGGGCCTCATGGATAGGCAAAACCCTTTCCACCGCCTTGTTTTCCACAATCACACAATCTTCGACCAGCATATCCAGCCGGTAGCCAGCCTCGATCTGCACCCCATCATAAAAAACGGGTTGAGGGATTTCGCACGCCACTTTGATTCCACGTTTGTTCAACTCATAAGCCAGGCAGGCCTGGTAAGCAGACTCCAGCAGCCCCGGACCCAAAGCCCGGTGAACCTTTACCGCCGCATCCACAATCTGCTTTCCAACCTCTTCAAGCTCCATACCCTTCGCTCCCTCTGAACCTTTTCAGCCTCTCTACTCAAAAAAACCTTCGCGCCCTTTGCGCCTTTGCGGTTCCACAATCCCTTGCCTCTACCTCAAAAAACCTTCGCGCCCTTCGCGCCTTTGCGGTTCAACAACCCCTCGCCTCTCTACCCCCAAAAACCTTCGCGCCCTCCGCGCCTCTACGGTTCACCAACCCTCTGCCTCTCCACCCCCAAAAAACCTTCGCGCCCTTTGCACCTTTGCGGTTCAACAACCCCTCGCCTCTCTACCCCAAAAAACCTTCGCGCCCTTTGCGCCTTTGCGGTTCCACAATCCCTTGCCTCTACCCCAAAAAACCTTCGCGCCCTTTGCACCTTTGCGGTTCAACAACCCCTCGCCTCTCTACCCCAAAAAACCTTCGCGCCCTTTGCACCTTTGCGGTTCAACAACCCCTCGCCTCTCTACCCCAAAAAACCTTCGCGCCCTTCGCGCCTTTGCGGTTCAATAATCCCTAACATGCATGCTCCTATCTACATTATACCCTCACGCCTCTTCTCCAGATCCTCCACAATCCTCCGGTGACCCTCACGCCCAAGTGGATAGAGCATCGCAAAGATAATCCCTCCGCAAAGCAGCGCCGCCGGGACAGGCCCAATGGTGATGCGCATACCCCACAGCGCGCTTTCAGGCTGGGATGCGGCCGTAGATGTATAACCGGTCACTTCCAGCACCAGCAAAGCCAGCGGAACGGCGAGCGACGAAGCCACTTTTTGCGCCAGCGTCACCAGACTGTAGAACATGCCTTCGTGCCGCTCGCCAGTCTGCCATTCATCCCACTCGATCGAGTCCGGGATGATCGACCAGGGCAGCACAATCGCGGCGCTGACCCCGATCCCGGCAAAAATACACAGGACCAGGATTGCTGCCAGGGCGGTGCCAGGGCCCAATAGAATCAATCTGATCTGCACCACCGCCCAGAAAGCCGCTCCCGCGCAGTAAGCCAGGCGCTTGTTCCAACGCCTCGAGGCCCACGCCCAGAACGGCAGCGCCAGGATGGCCGTAATGAAAATAACCGCCATGATCAGGCTGCTGCTGGCTTCACGCTGCAGCACGTACTTGATGAAATAGAGCAGCATCACCTGCAAGATATCCACCGAAACCCCGGTGAGCAGGAAAATGACCACACTGAAAACGAACGGGCGGTTCTTGACCGCCGCCCGCAAAGACTCGCCCAGGCCCGGCGGCGCCAGGTCTGAAAACTCCGCCCGCTCGCGTGTGTTCCAGAAAACCAGCAACTGCGGGAGCGCGCTGAGTGCCGCGAACAGCATACCCATCTGCAAAATGCGCCCGGCGTTGTGCGGCTGGAAAGAGCCCACAATCAACAGCGGCAGCGTAAAGGCCACCAGGCTGCCCAGGATCGAGAAGGACATGCGCGAGGCAGCCAGCGCAGTGCGCTCATCATAATTCGAAGTCAGTTCAGGGGTCAGAGCGCAAAACGGCATATACACGCAAGTCACGGCCGTATCGAACAACACATATGCCAGGGCGTAATAGACTGCCAGGAAAACCTGCTTCTCGAAAGGCGGTCGCCACCACATCAAGACAAAAGATACCGCCAGGGGCAGCGCCCCGAAAAGCAAAAACGGCCGCCGCCGGCCCCAGCGCGTGCGGGTGTGGGCAGAAATATAACCCACCAGCGGATCGTTGATATAGTCCCAACTGCGCCCGATGAAAATCGCCGCGGCTGCCGTCCCCGGCGAGAGCCCCACCACATCCGTCAGAAAAATAGCAAAATATGTGACCAGAATCGTCGTAGTCAGGCTGATCCCGGTTTCACCGAAACCGTAGATCAGTTTTGTCAGGCGCGGCAGCCGTGTTTGCAAAGCTTCTCACATCCCTCAAAGCCCGTTCGCGCGCAGCAAATCATCCAGGTCGCGCTGCATCAATTCGGCTAGGCTTTTGCTAGGGGTTTTCTCGATTTCCAGCACACCAGTTCCAGGGCTCGTTCGTGCCATTTCCGGTGGTGGTGCGGGCAAACAAACTCGTCATGCCAGTGGCCGCGCCCGCCAGCCAGATCCCCATTCTAATGAGTAGCATACTCGCATTCCGAATCCCAAACTCAACGATGCCTTGCCCCATCGCCTGAATCATAAAGGCGAATTCCAACGTAAGCTCAGAGCAATTCACTCCATGCCGACCATCTGATAATAATTCCTTCACCAGCTCCTTTTCTTTCCCAAGTGGTCGGCATGCTCCGTTTTACCTGGTCGCCATAACCGAAATACGCAGGCATCTCGCCCTAACTGTGGGTAATCCTTTTGCATTATCCGATTCTACGATGTTCTGAGGGCTGACACGTATACATTACTATAGCGTGAAACTTGAATAGAGCAATTTTTCGCCATTAATCTCTCGATCTTTCTTTTCTACATATTTCAGAACACATACCTCACGGTTTTGAGCTTCCTCTTTCGAGAGATAGGATATTTCGGAAATCCTTGCTTCTCCAAGTGAATTCAGAGAGGTCCCTATACGAAGCCCTGTATCTTCGGTTATCCACCATCTATCATGAATAGGAGATTTTCCCGTAGATTTGATCCCAACAACTATGATTTCTGTTGGAGGGGGATCTTGATCTGAAATTTGAAACTTCCAGTAATCTCTATAAGCATCTTCATATGGTTGAGCAACCTTGGCTTGATCATGATGGTCTTTGCTGGTTAGGATTTGAATATTACAGTTGGGTTTGAAAGTTTTAATGACCTGCAGAATCCATAATTCCTCCGGTCCGAAATAACCATCCGCAATGATCAAGTATTTGCCAAGCCTTGCCCTCAACCACTCAGATAATAATTCTCTTGCATGCTCTGGGTTGTTATTTTCAACAATTACACTATTATCATTGGTTGTTGTAAGTGATAGCTTTCCCTTTTTTATTTGGATAAGGGATTTCCGGGCTATTGATAGTATCAGATCACAACCAGTGAGTGTAGCTTCGAATACTGGCCTCAGATACTCTGCTGCTTGATCAGTATTTTGGTACATCTCAATCCCATTTTGAATAACCCACGCAAAGATAGGATAGGAATCCGAAAATGGAAGTTTGGCTGCCGATTGCGCAAATTCGCGGATTTTTTCGAAATGAAGTGGCGATACTCTTTTAGCATTTAGGGCACCTAGGAGCATCCAAGCCGCTTGAGGGTAATTCTGTATTTTATCTTCCTGCTTTTCCGCCTCCGAGATCTTGTCTTTCAGCTGTAGTATTTCATATCTCTTCTGAAGGTTGTTTTTTGCTTTTTCTCTCGCAGGATCGTTATCTGCTAAAGAAGCTAATGATGCCGCCATATCTGTATCTAGCTTGTAAGCGAAGTCAATAAATCTTCTTTGTGCAGAATAGGCATCTGCTGAGTCCGATTTTGCAGCGATATTCATACCCGATCGGATATACTTTTTTGCCAAAGTAAGATCAATTTCCGCCGTTACAGATGCAATTGTTTCATATCTATTAAACTGGTCATACTCTGTTGGAATTTTTTCAATCAAAAGAGTTGCTTCTTCTACTATCTGCTTCTTTTTTTCGTTTTCCCTATGGGGCAAAGCTTTGGCTATATTCGCAAGAATAAAAACGCGATCAGCAATGTTATCAATTTTCCGTGCTTGCTCCAGTAAGTTATTCCAATCCTGGGAATTAACTTGTTTAATTTTGTATAATTGAGCAAGTGAAACTATTTTGTAACCATCATGTTTGATATATTTCGGATTTGGAAACTTGGAATTAATTATCTCTTCGAGAGATCGAGATATTTCAGCTTTTTGCTGCTGTGTAAAAGAATACCGTTTTTCATCAATGCTATCAACAATTTCATCAATTAATGTCGAAACAACCGAGTCGTAATCAATTTCCTTGATCAGGGTAATCACATCTATCACTTCATCGTATGTCAATTTCTTAGGCCTGCTGGTACCTGAATCATAAGGATCTGATGACATTGCTTTTGTTAGAATAAACTTACATATTGCATGGCTGGCCTCATCACGGATATTTATAGGTAATTTTTTCAACAAGACTAATGTAGCGTTTTGATGAAATAAATATAAAGCAGGTGCAGCCGCAATTATGGCGTGGTGGTAGATTTCTATGTCTTGATCTCCTATTTGTTGAAGGAGGGGTTTAATTTTCGATGTCACAATATTAGTGAATTGATCTTGCCGGTTATAAAGTTTGAACCTAAGCGCCAATTCGGAAAATACACCTATCTGCTCCGCTTTTGACGGGATACTTTCGATAGCTTGACATAATCTACTTAAATCATTGTCAGTATCCAATCGTTTGGCAAATAAGCCACTAAACGCTCGCACACTCAGCCGCAGGCAGGCTAAGTAAGCGAATGATGCTGAATCCGAATCTAAGTTTAGGTTGTCTCGATAGTTTTCAACTTGGTTTAGAAATTCCAAAGCTTTTTCTGGTAAATCAGCTAGGGCTTCAACAATCTTAAAGCCGACATCAACTCTAAACCACCCGACATCAATATTTTCCCAACTTTCACGTAGTTTATCGATAAATTGAGAAACCGAAAACGGTGATTTTTCGGCGGGTAATTTGGGGAGTATGTTCAATCCCAGCGTATATGCATTGCATCTTTTTGTAGCATCCATGATTTCGGGAATACATTCCAAGAAATACTTTATGATATTAAGATTGTTATAATCAAGGTGTTCAATGGCAGAAATTCTCGCTATTATTTCAACAATAGCATCATCTTGAACAGATTTGACGCTTATTAACCCATAACATTGCCGGATAAAGGCCAACTCTAATTTTTCATCTGGTAGCTGTAAAACAGAATTAAGCATTCCACGAATAGCATAATTTCTCCGATCTACACCATTCAATTCCAATGCTATCGACAGAGCTTTTTCTGGCAAAGTTTTTGTCATAGCCCTAATAATGCCTTTCATACCCACATACTGTTCGGCCGTATTACCAATTAATTCAGCAACATTTTTATCAAGTTCTTCCTCTGTCAGAGAATGTATACCATCCTTTGGCTCGAATTTTTTGTCTGGGTCAATTGTTTCAAGAGCTGATGAAAGGCGTGCTAGGCATGATGTTTTTGTACTTAAGTCATCAATCTGCAGGATGTATAAGTAAGTTTCAACAAGGCGATTGCTAGAGACTTGGATATCATAACTTTTCTCTGCCAAAGCTAAGGTGAGTAGTAATCGAACATACTCCTCAATAGGTCCCAGAGCTTCTATCGTACCTTTTTGGCTATCAAAAACACCGACTAACTTTTTCTGTTTTTCTGGATCATCAATATATGGTAATGGCGAAGCCATTTCTCGGTAATCACGAGCATTTGGCGAATATAACGTTGTACTAATGGCATCCTTGAGGGCATAATCCAAAACAGAAGAGGCATCAGGATTCTCACGATTGTTCGTCAGCCAGGATCGAATGATGAATAATCGTTCACTCGCCTTTTCAATCTTTTCGACTTCAGCAATTATTTTGACCGCCGAATAATTTATATGCGACATAGATGCTTTAGTGGAGAAACTTTTTGCCTTAGGATCTTTTATTCTTTCTTGAATTTTCTCCACCACATCAAAATTATTGTTAGCGCGCCAAAGTAATGGGGCGCGCCCTTGATAAAAATTGGCTCACAGGAGTATCCTCGATGTCTCTATACCGCCGAAAGGCGATCATCGGGAGACCCATATGAGCCAACTGGTAATGA
>JBFMFR010000064.1:0-23067 GCA_040752025.1 Chloroflexota bacterium
ACGCACTGGTTACGAAAAAGCGTATCCATCCATTTGATCGGTTACGCTTTTTGCTCTTTACATTTTGGTTGGTTACGCCTTGATTACGTTTGGCCGTAATCGCACTTTTGGTTGGTCCAACCCTCATGAATGGAATCATACAACCCCGGATATGTGAAGTACTGGATTGGATAGCCTATAACGAAGAACGAAAGGAATAATATCGCTCCAATGATTACAGGATCCTTCGGAACGAACAGCATTGAAATTACGAAAAATGCCACTGCCAACGAAAGTGAAGTGAGCACGGCAAAAAGGCGACGTGTAATCTTCCGTTTCAAGAGCATGAGCCAGATTCGGGGGATGCATAGGAACGTTCCAACCAGCACTGCACATTTCAAGATCATCATCTTCGCTCCGCAGGGCCCACATTTTGTAAATTTCAGCAATTCGTTTAAAAAGGACAGCCATCCACGAATATGACCACGAATAAACGATTTTTTTCGGCGCAGCCATTCGTGGGCGTGGACAGGTGTCCAAGATTTCACTTCCACATTTCGGCAGGTGTTTCCAGACAGGCCTGGGAGTCTGATTCCTTGAACAATTCGTAGAATTTGGTGATGTCGATACCTGCGGCTTGTTCCAGAGGAATTCCGGATACAGGTGGATGTTCTATAAGCGTTTCAGTAGACACTCTTGATTCGGGCCACCATTGAACAATCGAAAAAGCTACACCTCTCGATGGACATAATAACAACCGGTTTCCCCTATCCACCAGGTCGCCTCGATAGATGATATGCGTGCCGTATTCAAAATAATATAGAGATAGCTCATAATACGGCTTTCCGGTGTACAAATCCGGCTCATAAGGATAGACTTCCACCCAAATTTGGTCAGGGATTCCCAATTTATTCAAGACCGAAGGTGGCAAGAACCCCCTCATCACCCGGGCATAATAGGAACCTGAACTGCGCTGCCAGGCAATGACATTTGCAGCAAATCTGGTAATTCTGTCATCTCCTGCACTGAATGCTGGCTCTACATAAACGCTTTGCAGAACGCGCAAGCCGTGAACATCATCGGAAAGAACTAAATCATAATCTGTTGAGGAGTTCTTCTTTGGGGTAATGTCCAGTTCCAACTCATATTTTTTGAAGATATCCTCCAGATTAGTTTTGCCTGCTCGCATCCCCAACCAGCAAGGCAACTCACAGCCCCCATTGATTTCCAGAAGATTACGCACCTGCTCTGCGAATTTCAGATCGTCCGGGGCTGAAGAGCTTGGGGTGCTCACGATACGAACTGGGGAAAGGTAAGCTTCCGGAGGAGGAATAAACACTTTGCTTACACACACCACCAGAGCCGTTATGAGAGCTAACCCACCCAGCAAAATATAAAACTTGTATGGCGACTTCCAAGCTTTGGGCCTCGTGCTCAACCTGGGCTTGCTATGGCTGTCCTCGGGTAGATTCATCATTCCTCCCTATGCGTATATCTCTCAGGCTTTGCTAACCAGCGGATTACCAGCAAGCGGGCAACCTGCAAGCAGGCGGCGCAGCCATTCGTGGATGGTTGGCATTAGCTGAGTTCGGGTCAGAGTTGTTCCAAAGCAATCTTGACACGATTCACAAGTTCCTGCTTCCTATCCACAAAAGGCGACAGGGCAATCACTTGTTCATCAACGTACACTAGGGGGAAAAGCCGTTTCATTATTTTTTTCATCTTGACGATAGATTCGATTGGCTCCCGTAAGATGAGTCCGAGATTAAAATTCTTCCCATCAATCTGAACTGGCCCAAGACGCTCAACCTTATCCCAGGGTATAAGGACATGCTCAAAATTCACAGGAACAACCACACCAGCTATACAGATAATGATGTAATTCACTGAAGCCGAATGCCCAAAATACACATACCAACAAGGCAAGGCATATATCTCCTAAACTACTGGATAAGCGAAGTGGTTCACCATCCGCCCATTGCCTGTACAATTCCAGAGTAATCGCCACAGCAGCCAGCAAGCAGATGAAACTAGCGATAATCCACGTAAACCGATGGCGACTATAATATTTCACACACGTTGGATCGGATTTAGAGAACATCTCTAACCTCCTGCGCGAATCGCGCAGTCAGGACTTCCTTCGGAAGCGAGAAGCCGGTATCTACTTTCAACCCGGGATGACATGCACACAGGGTGTAAAGAAATCGACGCCGACCTGTGTGCCCTCGGCGAACAGCTCCATGTGCAGCGGGCTGGTCTCGACGGCGTTGAGCAGCAGCCCGTTCAACTCGACGACATAATCGATGACATTGCCCAGGTAGGTAGCCTGGCGCACCACACCCTTGAACTTGCTGGCGGCGGGCGTGATCTGGATCATCTCCGGGCGCAGCACCAGGGTTACGGCGCTCTGCGGGGCGTAAGCCTCTTTTACGTCGCTCAGGTGCAGGCGCTCGCCATATACATCGACCACCAGGGAGCCGTCTTCCCGCCCCAGGGCCACCCCGGGGATGAAGTTGGCGCGCCCGATGAAATCGGCCACGAAGCGCGACTGCGGGCGTCGATAGATATCCACCGGCGTGCCGACCTGCTCGATTTTCCCCTGGTTCATCACCACCACGCGGTCCGAGAGGGTCATCGCCTCCAACTGGTCGTGCGTGACATACACGCTGGTGATGCCCAACTCCGATTGGATGCGGCGGATTTCGACGCGCATCTGCTCGCGCAGCTTGGCATCCAGGTTGGAGAGCGGCTCGTCCATTAACAGCACCTTCGGCTCCATCACCAGGGCGCGCGCCAGGGCGACGCGCTGCTGCTGCCCGCCGGAAAGCTGGTTGGGGGCGCGCGCTTCCAGCCCGCTGAGCTGCACCAGGTCCATGATGCGCCCCACCCGCTCCTGGATCTCGCCCCTGGAGAGGCGTTTCACGTTCAAGCCATAAGAGATGTTTTCCAGAACATCCAAATGGGGGAAGATGGCGTAGCTCTGAAAGACCATCGACATATCGCGCTTGTTCGGCGGCAGCATGTTGATTTCTTTGCTGTCCAACCGCACGCCGCCGGAGGTGGGGAACTCGAAACCTGCGATGATGCGCAAAACAGTGGTCTTACCGCAGCCGGATGGTCCCAGCAACGTGATCAGTTCGCCTTTTTCGATCTGCAAGGAGACGCCATCCACAGCGGTGACTTCCTTGCTGCCGCCCCTGGGTGGAAAAACTTTGACGATGTCATTTAGGGTTAGATACATGCAATCTCTCCGGTAACTCGGCAGCGTTCAGGCGCCGATGCTTAAATCTACTTCGCCGCGGCCGCGCAGCACCTTGGCAGTAATCAGGTACAGCAGGCCAATGGCGAGCAGCACGAAAACGATGATCACGGTCGAATACGCCGCGGCGATGCTGATTCCGCCCTGTTCCCACTCGCTCAGGATGGAAGCGGTGACGATGCGCCAGCGCGGGCTGACCAGGAAGATGATCGCCGACAGGCTGGTCATGTGGCGTGTAAAGCTAAAGATCAGGCCCGCCAGCACAGCCGGCAGGATCAGGGGCAGAGTCACCTTGCGGAAGGTGTATTGGGCATCCGCGCCCAGGTTGTTCGAGGCCTCCTCCAGCGAAGAGTCGATCTGCTGCAAAGCGGCAATGCCCGCCCGCACCGAGGCCGGCAGGCTGCGCACCGCAAAAGCCGCCAGGATGATGAACGGTGTACCGACCAGCGCCAGCGGCAGATCGGTGAAAGCCAGGGCCGCCGGGATCACCAGGCAGGCCACGCCCAGGGCCAGCCGCCAGCGACCTTGCTCGGCGCGCACCAACAGCACCCCGATGAACACCAGGACGACCGTCAGCAGGTAAGGCGGCCATTGGAAGAACGTTTTGAGGTAGTCAGAAAATTGAAAGATGGCGTTACTCCAGAAGCCGCGCGGGATGCTGCGGCTGAAGGCGGCAATCGGGGCGGCCACGTAATCGACCAAATCGTACATAAACAGGTACACGCCCAGGGCCCCCAGCCAGCGCGCCAGGCTGCGCCGCTTGCGCCCGAACCAGGCGTAAGCCGCCAGCAGCAGGTAGAATACACCCAGCAGGTAATACAGGCCCGCCAGGCCCAGCAGGCTGTCCAGGAAGCTCAGTCCCACGCCGATGGCGGTCCCCAATACAGCCACCAGCGCCTGCTGGCGAGTTATATCGGCAGTGGAGCGCGCCATAAACAGCGCCAGTACGATATAAACCAGCACCACTGCAAACCACGGCGGCGTGCTGAAGGCCAGCACGAAGCCGATGCCCAGGATCGTGCCGGGCACCGCACCGCCCAGGTTGGAGCCCAGGTCCAGCGCTTCCTTGCCGCTGAAGGTTTTGCGCACCACCAGGAAAGCGATGACCATGCCGGTCAGCACCGCCACGGGAGTCGCCAGCAGGCTCAGGAAAGTGGTATCCAGGATGGCCTCCACCCCGCGTGTCACCATTTGCTGCCACCACATCAGCGTAGGGGTGAAATCCACCCCCCAGGCCTTGCTGAACGAGCCGTAGATGATCGCAAAGTACAGGGCGATGATCAACAGGCAGACGGCGTATACCAACACGGCGAAGATCAGGCGGATCAGCGAGCTTTTTTCCAGGTTCTGGCCGGTCATGGGCTTGCCCGTCACCGAGACGTAAGAGCGGCGGTTGACGTAATAGCGCTGCACCAGGAAGACCACCAGCGTGGGGACCAGCAGCACCAGCGAAAGCGCCGAAGCCTTCTGGTAATCGAACTCGCCGATTACTGCCAGGAAAATCTGCGCCGAGAGCACGGTGACGTTGCCGGCGATGAACAGCGGGTTGCCCAGGTCGGCCAGCGACTCGACGAACAGCAGCAGGAAGGCCCCGGCGATCCCGGGGATGAGCATGGGCAGGGTGACCGTGCGGAAAACGTAAAAATGGCCAGCCCCCAGGCTCTCGGCGGCTTCCTCCAGGGAAGGGTTCAGGCGTTCCAGCATGGCACGCAGGATCAGATAGGACACGGAGAAAAAGGTGATCACCTGTACGAACACCAGCCCATCCATGCCGTAGACATCGTTCATCCCCGGAGAAAAAGTGATCCCCAGCAGCTTGCGCGTCACCAGGCCGTTGCGCCCGAAGAGCAGGATGGTGCTCAACGAGATAGCAAAAGGCGGCGAGACTGTAGGCACCAGCGCCAGGATGTGCACAATCTGTTTACCCGGGATGTTGCAGCGCACCATGGCGTAAGCGAAGATGAAGCCCAGCACCGTGCCGCCCGTAGCCGCCAGCACGCCCATGATCAACGTGTCGCGGAAGATGCGCCGTGAGACCGGGCCGTAATAAGAATCGAAATAGCGGGCGAAGTATTGCAGATCGATCTGACCTGCCTTGTCAAAGAAGCCGTTGATGGTGGCGCGGAAGAGGGGGTAGAAAACAAAGACCAGCAGAAAAATGCCTGAGAACAGCAGCCCCATGAACAGCACCGGGTCCTGCGCCATCTGCGAGAACTCACGGTAGCGGCGCTTCAGCCCGGATGCAGAAGCCGGGCAGGGAGGCGATTTGGTTGTGGCAGTGGTCATTGGCCTTCCTTATCGAACCAGGAATTATTGTGCCCTGAGGCGTTCTGCGAAGCAGGCACCCCCTGACCCGGCGTTCCCAGGGCTCACAAGCACGCTCTTTCCTGCCCCTGCCAGCAGACTCAAGCAGGGGCAGGAAAATGTATCAAGCGCTTTAGCTACGCGCTCACTCTTTCAGTTGGTCCGCACCCGAAATCTCGTTTGAGAAGCGGTCCACAACGCCCTTCTTATTGCTACCGGCCCACTGGAAATCGTAATTGATCAGCTTGACCTGCAGCAGCTCAGGATGCGACAGGCTGACGCCCTGCACCGTTGGCGCCTGGTAAGCGTGGAATTTCGGGCCCAACGCCTGGGCTTCGGCTGTGAGCGCCCAATCGAACCACTTCTGGGCTGCATCCAGGTGCTTGGCGCCTTTGACGATCGCCATACCGCCGATCTCGTAGCCGGTGCCTTCCTCGGGGAAGGACAGGATCAGGGGCGCGCCGTTGTCCTCGATCTCGTGGATGATGTCGTGCGAGAAGACCACGCACACCCCGGCTTCGCCCTGGCCAACAAACTTGGCCGGCGCGGCGCCGCTCTTGGTGAACTGCGCCACCTGCCCGGCGTAAGACTTGATGTACTCCCACCCGGCCTCTTCGCCCCGGATTTGCAGAACGGTCGCCAGGGCTGTGTACGAGGTGCCCGAGGTGGAGGGGTGGGCAACCAGAATCTGGCCTTTGAACTCCGGTTTGAGCAGGTCATCCCAGGAGGTAGGCGGCTGGACGCCAGGGTTCTGCGCCAGCCAATCCTTGTTGGTGCAGAATCCCAGGGTGCCAACGTAAATACCGGCCCAGTAATTATCGGCATCTTTGTACAGCTTCTGGTCGATCAGGTTCTTATAGCTGGGCGAGTCGTAAGCTTCCAAAATGCCAGCTTCCTTGGCCGCCACGTAAGAGTCGATCGGACCGCCCCACCAGACGTCGAACTGGGGGTTATCCTTCTCGGCTTGCAGGCGAGCCAGGGATTCACCGCTGGACATGCGCACGTAGTTGACGGTGATGCCGTACTTGGCCTCGAACTCTTGCTTTACCCCCTGGCACCATTCTTCCTGGGGGGTGCACAGAACGTTGATTTCCGTGCTGGCCTGCTGCTTCTGGCAGCCAGAAAGAACCAGGGCGAGCAGCATGACCACCAGCAGCGTCGTTCCCAGCACCTTGTTCAGTTTATTCATTTTCTCCTCCGAATTTGGGTTGGTTGTTTTATCCGATCCATCCAGGCGCAGATCTCTGGCGCGGATGTGATCCTTCAAGTTGCCGTACTTCCCCGGCATTTTGAGCTTTTCCATACGTGATCATCAAGGAGCGTTTTACGTTTTTAGGCTGGCTTCAATCACCTCCATTTGAAATGCAAAGGACACGCGCCTGCAACCCTCCTGGCCTGCTGGCGTGCAAGCCAGGGATACCGGTCCGCGTGTCCAAATGAAATCACTTCACTCAGCTTCATCCGTATGTGACTGGATTATATCACGCCCGCCTGGTAGAAACGCAAAAACTCGCTTTTTCAAAACACTATACGCAGGCTGGCCTCACCTTCGAAATCCAGATACAGGCGATAACAATCCGGGGCGAGCTTCTCCCAGGTGAGCGGGCGGCCCGCCAGGCTGGCAGTCTTCGGGCTGCCCGGCAGATACAGGTCCACAACACCTTGCGCCTGGCCCGGGCGCGCCAAGCGTAATGACACCCCACCCGCCGATGGCTGCCATTCCAATACTTCCAACCCCTGAGAGATGTGCAGGTCGCTCCCTAGATATCCAGGCATGCCCGGCAGACAGCGGCGCAGCGCCACCAGCCTGACTCCGTGTGGCTCGACGCCTTTGAATTCCAGCTTGGCGCTGGCGATTTCGATGGCGCCGCTCCAAAACTCCCGCGCCAGGTAAGGGGCGTCCGCCTCCAGGCCGTAATCTGCCAGGTGCAGGGTGCAATCCTGGGGGCGCTCGTCCCAGTTGAACAGGGCCAGCAGGCGCCACGGCCCGCTGGCGCCATCCAAATCGAGGCGCAGGCGGCGGGGCGTGAGCGCGTCCAACCAATCCACCACCTGCGGGCGCTCACCGATCGGCGGGAGCATCTGCCAGGCGATGCGCAGGCGTTCGGGCGTCAGGCGCGGCAGGTCATCGGAGAACAGCACCAGGCCGCCGCTCAGGGCGATCACGGTCGCCAGGGAGTGCACCTCCGCCAGGCTCAAGCGCAGGTCCGGGCGCAGCAACAGGCAGTCCGGGTCGTTCAGCCACCAGCGGCGGTGCAGGGCAGCGCGGGTCAGGCTGTTTTGGATGGCGTTGCGGGCCGAGGGCAGGTCGGGCTCAACGTGGAAGTAAGTCTCGTGACCCATGAAGGCCGCCCGCCAGTGCGAGTCGACATCGGTCCCGATGCGCATGGCCTCCACCAGGCCGATGGCCGAGCCCAGCGGACAGCCGCAGCCCAGCAAGAAAGTGTCCTCGCCAGCCGCCTGGCGCAGCGCTTGCAGGCCAGCGCGCAGCACCTGGGCGCGCGTGCGACTGGGGTCGCGGTAGCGCCCCGGAAGAGCGGCGGCGTAGAGGAAATCCAGCTTGAGATAAGGGAAGCCCCAGGCGTGCGCGGCGGTATCGACGACCTGGCAGGCGTAGTCGAGCGCCTCCGGGTGGGTCAGGTCCAGGGCAGTGGTGAAGGTGTTCCAGATGAAACCGGCGCGCACCGGGCGGTTGAACTGCCCGCGCAGCAGCCACTCGGGATGTTCGGCTGCCAGGCGCGAGTTGGGCTGCACGATGAAGGGCGCCAGCCACAGCCCGGGCGTATAGCCGGCGGCGTGGATCTCGGCAGCCAGCGGCGCCGGCCCCCCGGGGAAGCCGCCCCGGAAAGTGAACCAATCGCCGACCAGGGTCTGGAAGCCATCATCGATCTGCACCACCTCCACCGGCAGGCTGGCGCGCTGCTCGGCCAGGGCATGCAGGTTGCGGCGGATATCGTCGGCGGTGACTTTCTGGTAGAACTGGTACCACGAACACCAGCCCACCGGGATCGAGGCCTGCTGGAAGGCAACCGGAGGAAGCTGGTGACCGAGGGCCACGGCCTGCAAATACGGGCCCAGCGGGTCGGGGGCATCCACATCCAGGAAAGACAGGCAGGCCCAGTCGGTGACGATCTTCTCGCCCGGATCCAGGCGCGCCCCATCGCCATTGGCCCACAGGCGCAGGGCCGGCCCGGGGGAGGGCAGCCAGGCTTCCAGGGAGCCAAAGTGCTGCTGCTGGGAGAGGAACCCCGCCAGCAGCGCCAGGCGCAGACTGCGGTCACCCAACACACCGAACATTTCGCTGGCGAAGTGGCCGCGCTGGCGCGGCCGGGGCGAGCCGGCGTTGTGGCGCATGGGAGCGGTCAGGAAGCCCAGGCGCGAACGCCGCATGCGCTCATACTCGCCATAGGCGGCGCTGTAGGTCCACGATTGCCAGCCGTTGGAGAAGAAGACCGGGTTCAGGATCTTGGAGGTGTGGTTGCCGATGGATGAATTGGGCGTGTAGGGCTGGCCAGCCTCCAGCAGGGACAGGCGTTCCGGATAGACCGGCTCTACGCCGCCATTCTCAAGACTCAAACGCCACAGGAACAACGAGTGCGCTTCGGGCAAGGCGAATTCCAGGCACAAGCGCACGCCGCTGGCTTCAGGCGCCAGCGCCAGTTCCAAGACATTCATCGGGCCATAGGATGAAGCCTGCGTCTCCGGGCCAGAGAGCTCAGCGCCCTGCCAGCGCTCCAGGGCCGACAGGCGCTGGCCGCCGCGACTGTAGTCCACCCGCATGCGCGCCCCTACAATAGACAGGCCTTCGCCTCGCGGGCGCAGACTCCAGCGCGCTGCCCCAACATCCAGTTCAAACTGCAGCGCCCGGCTTTCCAGGCGGACGACACCCGTAGCAGGACTCACCCGTTTTCTCCCGCCTGTTCACCGCGCAGGCTGGCATAGGCGGCCTGTACGTTCTCATAGACCGGCAGGATGCGATCCAACATGGTCAGGCGCAAGGCGGTTTTCACCTGGGCGTTGGCGCTGCAGATGCGCAGCACACCGCCGTGGCTTTGCAGCGCTTTCAACCCGGTTACCAGGGCACTCAGGCCAGAAGAATCCATAAAATCTACGCCCTGCAGATCCACGATAACGCTCTTGGCCCCCAGTTCCGCCAGGTTCAGGATCACCTGGCGCACTTCTGCTGCGGCTTCGACATCCATGCGCCCGGCAGGCTGGATCACGGTGGTTTCCTTGGTCAGGGATTGGGTCTGGATTTCTAAAGGCATGGCTTACTCCTCACAACCGCCCGCTCTACCCGGCAAATATTTTTCCAGGTGCCAGTGATTGCGCTCGCTGGACAAATGGGCATACTGGCATACATCGAGCAGGCGGCTGGCAATAATCAAACCATAGCCGCTCACTGGGGGGTCCGTGAGCAGCACCTCTGCGGGTATATCGACCCGGTCAACAGCAGCATCGAAGGTGGGCTGGAAAGTCGCCCCATTATCGAACATATCGATGCACAGCCGGTCAGGGTGTAGGGTGAAGCAGCCCTGCACGCGCCCGGTGTAAGGGTGCTGGCGGTAGGCGTGGGTGACCACGTTGGTGATGATTTCCGACACCGCCAACTCGATGTCGTTCAAAAAGGCCACTCGTTCCGACGGGGAGGGGAAGCTCATCTGCGCCGCCACCTGGCGAGCTTGCAGCGCCAGGGCGCGCACCGCGCTGGCTTCTGCCAGGTAGACGAAGGGGATCACCTTGCAGGGCCTGGGCGGGCAATCATCGACGCGCACCAGGAAAAGCACGACATCATCGCGCAAGGAAACCTGCTGGCGGTGCAGTTCCAGGGCTTTCAGGATGATTTCCAACTGCGCCTGAGGGGAGGCCTGGTGCATGGCCAGGAGCAGGTCGATCATGGCCTGCATGCCGAAGACGCGCCCGGTGGCGTTTTCAGCCTCGGTGACTCCATCGCTGTACAGCATGAGCACATCGCCGGATTCCAATAAAATCTGGCGTTGGCCGAGTTCCAGTCCGGGCGTGACGCCCAGGGGCATGCCAGTGCTGCCCAGTTGCACCACCTCCTGAGCCGAAGCGCGCCACAATAATGTTGTGGTATGCCCGGCGCTGGTGTAGCTCAGGCGCAGCGGGTTGGTTTGCAGGACCGCCAGGAAGGCGGTGATGAAGGTGCCGGAACGGTCCAGCTCTTCATAGATCAGGCGATTGATCGAACCCAGCAGTTCCGCGGGTTGGGAGTGGCGCTGCGCTTCGCTCTTCAACGTGGCGTGGATCAGGGCGGTGAGCATGGCCGCCGGGATGCCCTTACCGGCCACATCGCCGACCATGATCGCCAGGCCGTCTTCCACCGGCTGCATGTCGTAGAAATCACCCCCGACCAGGTAAGCAGGCTTCAGGTTGGCGGCGAACTCCAGGCCGCGCAGCGAGGGCAGGTGGGTGGGCAGCAGGCTGGCCTGGATCTGGCTGGCGATCTCCACCTCATGCTCCAGGCGGCGGTTGGCTTCCTGAGCGGCGCGCGCCAGGGCTGTGCTGACCACCATGCCGATCTGCTCGGCGGCGCTCAAGAGGACTTCTTGCTCCCCGGCTTGCAACCTGGCGTTGGGATGGTTGATCAACACCAGCAGGCACTGCCGCGAGCTTTCAGCCTCGCCCAGAGAAACCGGCGCAAGGATCAGGTTGTGCAGCTCCGGCAGGCTTTCGGCGAGCTCGTCCGGCAGGCCCGACTCGCTGCTCAGGATCGTGATCGGCGCGTCGGGCTGCAGATACGCTGCGATCCTGGACGGCTGGTTGGCCAGATTGGCTGGCAGCGCCCCGCTGCCGGAAAGGTAGGTACGCATGCGCCCACCGGTTTCGCTTTCCAGCAATATCAGCCCGGTTTCCTCGGCTGCGGTCAACTGGCGCAGGGCTTTGGCCAGGCGCGTAAACAGGTACGGCAGATCGCCACCCTGGGCAACGCTGCGGGCCAGCTCGGCCAGGAAATCCAATTGGCTCCAGGCCATGCGCAGCTCTTCGCTGTACTGCTGGCTGGCGGCCTGCTCTTCGTCGAACTGATCGAGCAATTCGACCAAGAGGCGCAGCACCTGCCCGGCCCCGCCCCCCGGGTCGCGGCTGGCGATGCGAAAATCTTGCTGGGTACGCTGCGAACAGGCCAGGATCCACGCCTCGCCGCCAGCGCGGCGGCGGCTAAAACCGGCCCGGCTTTCGCTGGCCCAGCGCTGGACAGCTTCGGGCAACTCGGCCGGCGCGGCGCCGCGCCAGCCGAACAGCCTCTCGCCCGTCATGGCGCGCCAGGCTGCAACCAACTGTGGAAGACATTGTTCGAATGCCCCGGCCATCCCTTAAACTTTAGCACGAAATCCCAGCTAAATGTGTAAAAATGATCTTAAGTCCCAATTCTCCTGCCAGGGCGAAACGCTCCAGCAAGGCTGGAGGCACCCACAGCTTACCAAAGCCGAACAACGAGAGTGTGACCGAGACAACCAGAACTAACACACCAAGAGCGATCAAAACGTAATCCCGGCGGCGGTAATGCAACTGCTCCAGCCAGGTGCGCGGCCCCACCCCAAAAGCGCGCAGGTCCATGGCGTCGATGATATCTTCGCTGCCGATGATGGCGTGGATGGTCACCGGTACGATCAGCGGGGCCATCTTGCGCACCTGGGCGATCAGCCCGCCGCGCAGGTTCTCCAGTTCGTAGCCGCGGGCGCGCTGGGCGTCTAAGGTCAGTTGGAAATCTCGCCCGAAGGTGGGGATGAAGCGCATGGTCAAATCCATGGCATAGGCGATCTTATCGGGCAGGCCCAGGCCACGGAAAGCCACTCCGTACAGGGCCGGGTTGAGCGAGTAGGGGATCAGGATGGTCAGGCTGGCGATGCTGAACAGGCGCAGGAACTGGCTGACGGCGAAGAAAGTGCGTTCGAGGGTCACTTCCAGGGCCGGCTGCCAGCCGAACAGGCTGAAAGGCGCTACCAGCCGGGTCACCAGGGTCTCCTGGCCGTACGCCTCAACCCCGCCGCGCCCGGTCAGGAAGGTCAGCACGGCGTAAAAGGTGACGAAGGTGCCCAGGAACAACCACGCCCGGCGGCTTTCGCGCCAGGTGATCCCAGAGGTAAGCACGAAAAACAGCCCAACTGCGAAAAAGCCGGCCAGGTAGCGCGCGTCCCAAAACAGCAGGATCGAGGCCAGGAAGCAGGCGTAGAAGATCCACCAGGCCCGAGGGTCGAAGCCCTGGATCAGCGAACGCCGCTCGCGATAGCGCCAGGTGACTAACATAGTGATCGGAGGGTGACGTGGGCCGGACTCGTCCGGCCCACATCACGCCAGGATAACTAGCGCCCGGACTGCCGGCGCACGGCGGCGTAGGCCGCTACCAGGATCGGCACCAGAATAGCGGCGAAGATCAGGTTTGGCCCGGCGGCGGGCAGGTACTCGCCGACGATCGCTACCCCAAACGGGAAGCCGTTGATCCAGATATCGGAGATAGCGGCGAAGCCGATGCCCAGCAGGTTGCCCAGCATGGCCCAGGTGACGGCGGCGGCCACATCGATGTTCGATGCGAAGCCGAAGCGCACCGCCAGCACGAGCACGAAGCCGACCAGCACGGACAGGCCAGCGAAGATCGAGATTTGGGCGTCCCCGAAGATGTTATTCTCAGGGTCGAAGAACACCATGTTGGGCGTGGTGCGGTTCAGGAAGAAGATCAGCGTGGCGATAGCTGCCAGCACAGCGCTGGTGATCAGGACGGTGTCGATGCTTTTCTTCTTATCCTTGAAGAGGAAGACCATCCCGGCGATCATGCCGACCAGGCCGTTGCCCAGGCTCCACTGCGGCGAGAGGCCGAAGCCGGTCAGGGCGTCACCGAACATGTTGCCCACGGCCCCGCTGAACAGGCCGACCACCGGCCCGAAGGCGTAGCCGAAGAACATCGGAATGGCAATCGCCGGGCGCAGCGCCACCTGGCTGACCGAGGGCACGGCGAAGACGGTGCCGTTGAACAGGTAAGAGAAGATGGCGTAGAGGGCGGCGCCAATGGACATGTACACCACTTCGCGCGTGCCAACGTTCCAGATGTCGCGATCTCGCGTCAGCCAATAGACGATGAAAACGATCAGCAGCCCGATGGCGACGAAGATGAAGCGCATCAGAGCGGTCTCATCCAGCTTCAGGCTTTCGTTCAGCATCCCGCCGATCCATACGATCAGCAGGAAGAAGACCAATACGCCGATCAATGACAAAATCACCGAAAGCATCTTGCGATCCATAAACATCCTCCTTGTTGTTTTTGAAAACTCGAATTTATTGTATGAACGAGTCTATTCCCTGGTGCGCCAGCGCCTCGGCGCGCATAAAGCGGCCGGTGTGCGCCAGGCACTCCAGGTTGATACGCAGAAGCGAGGTCGGCACCAGGCGGTTGGCTTTCAACCGCTCAGCATCGCCCAACACCTGCTCTGGTGAGCCATCGGCAACAATCTGGCCCTGGTTGACCAGCAGGACGCGCGTGGCAAAGATCACCGCCAGGTCTACATCGTGCGTGATGAACAGGATTGCCTCGAAATTAGGTAGCTGCAGGATGGCATCCATGAAGTCCATGTAGTTGCGGTAGTCTTGTCCGGCGGTGGGCTCATCCATGACCAGGATGCGCGAGCGCATGGCCAGGATGGCGGCGATGCTGACGCGCTTTTGTTGCCCAAACGAAAGCGCCAGCGGTGGATCCTTCTCTCTGCCCGATAGGTTGACAATCTCAAGGGCTGCTTGCACCTCCTTTTCGATCTGCTGCGGGTCGTGCCCCAGGTTGGTAGGCCCAAAAGCCAGCTCCTCTTGCACCGTTGGGGCGAATAACATGTGACTGGGGCTTTGGAAAACGTAGCCCAACGTGCTGGCGATGTGCGCCACGCTGCTGCGGCGCGTATCCGCCCCGTCCACCAGCACGCGCCCCTGGCGCGGTTTGAGCAGCCCAATGGCGTGCTTCACCAGGGTGGTCTTCCCGGCGCCATTGGGCCCCAGGATGGCAATCACTTCGCCGCGACGGATCTCCAGGTCGACGCCTTGCAGCACAGTGCTGCGGCTTTCGTAGCCGAAGCTCACCCCCTCGAAACGCACCAGCGCGGCGTCGCCCGGGGCGGTTTCCCCGCCTGCCGGGCTGACTGCCGGAGAAAAGTGCACTTCGGGCGGCGGCGGGTCGGCGGCGGCGCGCCCCAGGATCATCGGTGCAGGCAGCTTGATCTCGTGGTAGTTCACCACCTGCGCCAGCCCGTTTATGTCGCCCAGGTAGCGCGCCATCCCATCTTCCATAAAGAGCACCCGGTCGGGGCGCACACCCAGCACATCTTCGACCCGGTGCTCCACCATTAACACCGTCAGGCCTTCGTCGACCATGCGCCGCACGATCGCCAGGGTTTCCTGGGCGCTGGCCGGATCCAGGCTGGCCAGCGGCTCATCCAGCAGCAGGATGCTGGGGCGCATGGCCAGGATACCCGCCAGGGCCACCTTCTGCTTTTCGCCGCCCGACAGGTTGAAGGTCTCGCGTTCGCGCAAATTTAAGATATTCAGGTAAGCCAGGGCCTCATCTACCCGTTGGATGATCTCATCCCGAGCCAGGTTCAGGTTCTCCAGGCCGAAGGCCACCTCGTTGCGCACGCGCGTCCCCAGGATCTGGCGCTCGGGGTCTTGCAGCACGGTGCCGACGATCTGCGAGATGCGCGCCAGCGACAGGCCGGCGTTGTCCTGGCCCTGGAGCAGGACTTTGCCCTGCACTTCCCCCTTGTAACTGCGCGGGATCAGCCCGTTGATGCAGCGGATCAGCGTGGTCTTGCCCGAACCGCTGGCCCCGGCCAGGAGCAGCAGCTCACCCTTCGCCATTTGCAGCGAAATATTACGGATCGACGGCTGCTCCCGGTCGCGGTAGCGGAACGTCAGGTCTTCAATTACCAGCGCAGGGTCTGACATCTAAAAACTTACCTCGATCACATCGCCTACCCTGGCTTGCAAGCGTTGTGCGGCGCTGCCGTTAACCACCGAAACGATCAGGTTGCCGGTGCTGCCGAGCAGCGCGACCAGCTCGCCAGGGGGTCGTTCTCCAAAGGTATCTACGATGCTACTTATGTTAACCCCACACAGGCGAACCGTCGCGGCGCGCCGGCCCTGCAAATGTTCAGCGCGAATATTGGAGGCCAGGTTGCCAAAATGGTCGATGTGGATCAACTCGCCGCGCCAGCCCTGGGCGCTGCGCTCGGGTTGGGGCAGTTGCAAACGTATCGGATCGAAAACTGGCGCGCCCAGCGCTTCCAGGGCCACGCCGGCCGCCAGGTGACCGGCAGCCGGGGCAAAGATATCCCGCCCGTGGAAAACGTGGCTGACCTCGGGCAGCCAGTACTGCGGCCGGTCCAGGTGCACGAAGCGCACAGGCTCGCCCTGGCTCTCGGCGCGCTCCAGCCACATGCTGATCGCCCCGTTATCCGGGCCAACGAAATAGCGCCCACCGATCTGAGCGGCGAGCGGGCGGCGGGCGGTGCCCACGCCCGGGTCCACCACCACCACGTGGATGCTGCCTGGCGGGAAATAGGGCGCCGAGCGCAGCAAGATCAGGGCGGCCTCGGGGACATTCTGCGGGCCGATCAAGTGGCTCAAATCAGCGATCTGCGCCTGCGGGGCGATGCCCCAGATCACGCCCTTCATCACGCCCACGTTGCCGTCTTTCAGGCCAAAATCAGTGATCATAGTAATACTGGTCAAGTTGATCCACCGCCTGTTGCTAGAGCTTGTTCCAGTCTGTCTTCGATGTTGTTATGATTGTGTCTACGCGTTCCGAAGGGTATTTTACCATCAGCGCCGCAAGTTGGCATGCCGCCCTGGCATAGCAATTCAACCTCCTGAGAAGCAAGCCGCTGGCGCGACCGGGCGGTCACCCATTGACGCGCAGCCAAAAGTCTTGTATCCTCAAGCGACATTCGTGTGCGAGTTCATGTTCCGATGCAGAAAGGCGTTCCCATGAAAGCGATCCTGGTCTTCATCGACGGTACGATCTGTGACACGCGCCAGCGCCATACTCTGTGGGGCGCTCCGGCGTTCTACCAGCCCGAGCACAGCCTCAAGGACCAGCCCGTCCCCGGCAGCGTGGACTGCCTGGGAGAGCTGGCGCGCCATTACCAGCTCGTCTATATGGGAGCTCGCCCGCCCGCCGCCCAGGCGGCTACGCAGGCCTGGCTTGAGCAATGCGGTTTCCCACCTGGCTCGGTCTACCTGGCCGAGACGCAGGCCGGCAGGCTGGCGTTGGTGGAAGAACTCGCCGGGCAGTTCGACTTCCTCGCCGGGATCGGCGACCGCTGGGACGACAACGAGCTGCACGCCGCACTTGGCTGCCTGAGCATCATCCTGCAAGAATACGAAGGCGAGTGGGGGGCAGTCCCCCAGCGTGTCGCCAGCTACCACCGCCGGCAAAAGATCAGCCAGAACGAAATCCATCTGCGGGGTAAAATCGAGGGCCTGGCGCGCGTGTGCCCGTTGCTGCTTTCGCGCTATGGCGACGGCCTGTGGCGAACTTATTTCCAGGCAGTCATGGAGATGGCCGAAGCCTCGCGCCCGGAGCGCGCGAAAGAAGAACTGGAGTCTTTCGCCCACTACGGGCTGAATCCCTATGACCTGAGAGACGCCGCCCGCTGGGACGATTTCCTGCGCCAGGAGGATTGGGAAAACAACCCGGTTTACGGCCTGCAAGACTTCGAGCTGGTCGAGGCCACGCCCACGCGCTACGTACACAAAGTGACCCGCTGCCGCTACGCCGAGCTGTGGCAGGCGCACGGCCGTCCAGAGATTGGCTACCAGATCCACTGCCACACCGACCAGGCCTGGTGGGACCGCCCGGCCTGGAACGCGAAGGTGCGCTTCGAGCAGCCTCAGACGCTCATGCAAGGGGATGACTGCTGCGTGTTCATCCAATATCTACCAGAGGAATAACAAGTTGATATGCGCCAACTGATCGACATCGACGACCTGACCCCCACTGAGATTGCCGCCATCTGGCAGCGCGCCGCCTCGCCGCAGGCGGTGCGCCCAGGCGGCGTGGCGGCCTTCTCCTTCGAAGGCAAGGGCGTGCGCACGCGCACCACTTTCTTGCAGGTTTTTGCCGCCCTGGGCATACAGGCCATCGAGCTGCCCGGCATGCTCGACAGCCGCGAGCGCGCCGCCGACCTGGCCGGCTACCTGGACCCCTTCTACAGCCTGTACGTGATCCGCGCCTCCGACCACGCCCGCCTGGCCGAGTTCGCCGGGGCTTCCAACCGTCCGGTGATCAACGCCATGTCGAGCCTGGCCCACCCCTGCGAGGTGCTCAGCGACGCTTTCTACCTGTCGAAGCGCCTGGGCGACCTGCACACGGCTAAAATCCTGCTGTGGGGGCCGCTCACCAACGTCTTCCGCTCGTGGTACGCCCTGGGGCGGGTGCTCGGGCTCGACCTGTATCATTATTGCCCTGGCGAGTATCGCCTCGCTGGCGCGCCAGTCGCCTACCTGGACGCGCCTACCCTGGCAGTTGACGTTGTGCTCACCGACGGCTGGCCGGCGGGCTTCGCCGACGAGGCTTACTCTCTGACGCTCGCCCAGTTGAGCGCCCTGGGCGATCCCGTTTTGCTGCCCACCCCGCCCTTTTCGATCGGGCGCGAGCTGGCCTTCGACCCGCTGGAAATCACCCATTTCGCAGGCTATGCCCAAAAGCGCGTCTTGCTCGACGTGCAAAAAGCTGTCCTGGCCCTGGCGCTCGAATAAGGAGAAACGCGTGTCCTTCGAGAGACTCTTCGAACCTGTCCAAATTGGTCCTGTGGTGGCGCCTAACCGTTTCTACCAGGTGGCGCATTGCAACGGCCTGGGCTACCGCATGCCGCGCGCCCTGGCCGCCATGCGCGGCGTTAAGGCTGAAGGCGGCTGGGGGGTGGTGTGCACCGAGGAAGTCGAAATCCACCCCAGCAGCGACCTGTCCCCCTATATCGAGGGCCGCCTGTGGGATGACGAGGATATCCCCGCCCTGGCGCTGATGGCCGAGGCGGTGCACCGGCATGGCGCCCTGGCGGGCATCGAGCTGACCTACGGCGGGCTGAATGCTTCCAACCTGACCTCGCGCCTGCCGCCCCTGGGGCCACGCTCTGCAACGATCTTCGGCGGCTACGGCCCCATGCAGACGCGCCGCGCCGACAAGCAAGACCTGCGCGACGTGCGCCGCTGGCAGGTGGAGGCGGCCCGGCGGGCAAAACAGGCGGGCTTCGATATCATCTACGTTTACGCCGGGCATGGCATGTCGCTGGCCATGCAGTTCCTGCAGCGCCGGTTGAACGACCGCCGCGACGAATATGGCGGCAGCCTGGAGAACCGCACCCGCCTGCTGCGCGAGATGCTCGAGGACACCCTGGCGGCCGTCGGCGATACCTGCGCTGTGGCGCTGCGCCTGGCAGTGGACGAGCTGCTGGGCCCCGACGGGCTCACCCACCAGGGCGAAGGCCACGACATCGTCGCCATGCTGGCCGAGCTGCCCGACCTGTGGGACGTCAACCTGAGCGGCTGGAGCAACGACTCGACCCCGTCGCGCTTCGAGAAGGAAGGCTACCAGGAGGCTTACATCGCCTTCGTCAAGCAACTCACCAGCAAGCCGGTGGTCGGCGTGGGGCGCTACACCTCGCCGGACGCCATGCTCTCGGCCGTGCGCCGCGGCGTTATGGACCTGATCGGCGCTGCCCGCCCATCCATCGCCGATCCCTTCCTGCCCAACAAAATCCGCGAAGAACGCCTGGAAGACATCCGCGAGTGCATCGGCTGCAACATCTGCGTCACCGGCGACACGCTGACCGTGCCGATCCGCTGCACCCAGAACCCGAGCATGGGCGAGGAGTGGCGGCGCGGCTGGCACCCGGAGCGCATCGCTCCCAAGAAAAGCGACGCACGGGTATTGGTGGTGGGCGGCGGGCCGGCCGGGCTGGAGTGCGCTCGCGCCCTGGGCCAGCGCGGCTACGAGGTGACGCTGGTCGAAGCCCGCCGCCAGTTGGGCGGGCGCGCCATCCTGGAAGCCGCTTTGCCCGGCCTGGGCGAGTGGCGCCGCCTGGTCGAATGGCGCCTGGGGCAGATCGAAAAGCTGCCCAACGTCTCGCTCTATCCCAGCAGCCCGATGCGCGCGGAAGACGTGCTGGAAGCCGGTTTTGCCCACGTGATCGTCGCCAGCGGGGCCACCTGGCGGCGGGATGGCGTGGGTCGCAGCCGCTGGCAGCCGCTCCCCGGCTGCGACCTGCCGCAGGTCCTCACCCCCGACGACCTGTTCGCCGGGAAACTGCCGCCCCCTGGGCGCGTGCTGCTTTACGACGACGATCATTTCTACCTGGGCGGCGTGCTGGCTGAGTTCCTGGCCCAACAGGATTACCCGGTGACTCTGGTCACGACCGCCCCTCTGGTCTCGGCCTACACCCAGTTCACCCTGGAGCAGGAGCGCGTCCAGAAGCGCCTGGCGCAGTTGGGCGTCGAGCTGCGCGTGCAGCACAGCCTGGAGGCCATCCAGCCCGGCTGCGCCCGCCTGCGCAGCGAACTCACGAACGCAGCCAGCGACCTGGCCTGCGCGGCAGTGGTGCTGCTCAGCGAGCGCCAGCCCAACGATGGCCTGTACCAGGAACTACGCCCGGCCCTGGACGCCGGGCAGTTGGCCTCGCTGCGCCTGATCGGCGACGCAGAAGCGCCGAACGTCATCGCCCAGGCGGTCTTCGCCGGTCACCTGGCGGCCCGCCAGTTCGAAGAAGCGCCGGCCGAAGGACTGCCTTTTCAGGTCGAGCGCCTGCAGTTGTGATCCGTCTCAGTTATCCCAAGCTTTGGCTTGGATTGTGCTACAATGCGTTGATCCTAGAGAGGTGATATGGTTGCACCCACACCCGCCACTTTCCAGAAAAGACGAGAACTATCCACCTTCATCGAGCGCCAGCTTGCCCATGAACCGGCAGTCCAGGCTGTCATCGGCATCGGCAGCCTGGCCAGCGGCCTGGCGCGCCCCGATTCAGATATCGACGCCATCCTGTTCCTCGAGCCCTTCGATGCCTACATCGTCCCGGCCGAGTTCAAATGGCGTTCTGCGGATGGCAGCTTTCATAGCATCTTCGCCGGAGATATCCCCCCCGGGGATTGCCTGAATTTCGATTTCGTCCGCCTAGACCTGGCCCAATGGGCCGATCTCGCTTACGAATGGCCCGAGGCGCGCCGGGCAGAACTCAGCCAGGGCTGGATGGCCTTCGACCGGACCGGCCGAGTGGCCGAGTTGATCGCGGCGCGCACGACCTACAGCGACGAAGTGCGCATCGCCAAGCTGGATGACGCCATCACCTGGCTGGATCAGCACCTCTCCGAGGATGGCCCCCAGGTGCGCTGGGAAAGCCTGGGCCCGGCCATAGCCCATGACCGCTTGCAAGCCGCCTACGAATACCTGGCGCAGGCCCTGTTCGCCTACAATCGCACCTGGCGGCCCTGGCGCAACCGGGAGATGTCGGTTTTATTGACTCTGCCCTGGCTGCCGCAAGGATTTCCCGAACGAGTTTTGGGCGCGCTGTGCGCCCCTTCGCCAGGTTATCGCGGCTACATGGCCCGCGCCCAGGCGCTGCTGGGTCTGTTCCACGACCTGCTGGCGCGCCTGAGCGCGGACGGCGTTTACGGCGAGGATTGCATTGGCGAAGCCTTCATCCGCAGCCACGAAGAACCCGGCCGCGCCTGGAACATGGCAGAATGGAATTTAAAACACAAAGAACGCACTGTAAAATGACCTGTGAACCCGGCCAGGCTGCCATCAGTAGAGACAATACCCATTCACACACCCGATAAGGAGGTTGTTGATGAATTCCGAAAAGCAATTCTACGCCGACGCACAGACCTGCATCCAGGAGTTGATGCGCTACAACCCGACCGCGGCCACGTTCCTGGGCGACCACCGTTGGGACCACCTGCTGGGCGATTACCGCCCCGAATCCATCACCGAGCAGCGCCAGTGGATCGCCGACTGGCTGGCGAAGTTCGAGGGCTATGACGCCAGCGATTGGTCCGTCGACGGGCAGGTGGACCGCACCATCATGATCCAGGTGGCCAAATCCTTCCTGCGCGGCTTCGACAAGCAGCGCACCCTGCAACGCTACCCGGCCAACGGTCCCGACGAAAGCCTGGGCGGCGTCTACTCCCTGGTGATCCGCGATTTTGCCCCCCTGCCCGAGCGCTTGAAGAGCGTCTTAGGCCGCCTGCAGGCCACGCCGCGCGTATTGGCCGAAACGCGCGCCCTGGTGATCCCGCAGGAAGTGCCCAAAGTCTGGGCTGAAGTGGCCATCGAATCGACCCGCCAGGGGGTGGGCCTGTTCGCCGGCTTCATCCCCATGCTGGCCGACGACGCCCCGGAGATCAAGGATGAGCTGATCGCTGCCGCCCAGGCCGCGGCCGCCGCCCTGAACGAACACGCCGACTGGATCGAAAGCGAAGTCCTGCCCCAGGCGCAGGGCAATTTCGCCGCCGGCAAGGAATTGTTCGACGAGATGCTGCGCGAAGACCACATGGTCGATTACGATGCCGATGAGCTGCTGACCACCGGCTGGCGTCTGTACGAAGACACCCAGCAGCAGATGCAGGACCTGGCAGCGCAGATGGACCCGGACAGGACCGTCAAGGAGCTGCTCGAAGAATCCAAAAACAACCACCCAACCGCCGAAGAACTGCTGGACGCCTACCGGGATTGGATGGCGAAAGCGCGCCAGTTCGTCATCGACCAGCACATCGCCACCATCCCTGCTGGCGAGAGCATCCGCATCGTCGAGACGCCCGCTTTCCAGCGCATGTTCATCCCCTACGCCGCTTACAACATGCCCGGTTTCTTCGAGAAAATCCAGGAGGGCGTCTTCTTCGTTACGCCCGTCGAGGCGAGCGCCGACCCCGAGCAGGCCGAGAGCAAGCTGCGCGGTCACCCCTGGGCAGACATCCCCGTGACTGCCCTGCACGAAGCCTACCCGGGGCACCATTTGCAGCTCGTCGTCGCCAACACGCTGCTCTCTGTCCCGCGCAAGCTGGGCGCTTTCCTGTCATCCCTGTTCATCGAAGGCTGGGCTTTCTACTGCGAAGAGCTGATGGAGCAGTTAGGCTTCATCGACCAGCCCATCCAGAAGCTGGCCCGCTTGCAGGCGCAGCTCTGGCGCGCCTCGCGCATCATCATCGACTCTTCGCTGCACACCGGCAAGATGAGCGTGCAGGAAGCCATCGACTTCCTGGTCGAGCGCGCCGGCCTGGAGCCGGACGACGCTACAGCCGAAGTGCACCGCTACACGATGAGCCCCACCCAGCCGCAGTGCTACCTGATGGGCAAGCTGCAGATCCTGGAGATCGTGGCCGACTACAAACACCGCTACCCGCAGTCCAGCCGGCAAGCCATGCACGACGCCATCCTCAACTGCGGCTCCCTGCCGCCGCGGCTGATGCGCCAGATGCTGTTCAACTGAGTTCAACAACTACGCCCGTGGGCTGGCAGCGCTGTCTGCCAGCCCACA
>JBFMFR010000064.1:23077-38095 GCA_040752025.1 Chloroflexota bacterium
TGGGCGGGGCCGTGTGCCGCCCCCCCCACATCCGGGAACCCAGGCAATGACCCCTAAAGAAAAAATCCTGTTCAGCGAAGAGCAAGAGACTTTGCTGATCACGCTCTACTGCCGGGCAGTGAGCGGAGAGCAGTTGCTTTTCAACGATCCCAAGTCCCAGGAGATCCTCGAAAGCATCGAATACGATTTCTCGCGCCTCAAAGTGCCCCTCAAAACCTGCCTGACCGTCTGCATCCGCGCCAAGAAATTGGACGACTATGCCCGCCAGTTTTTAAAGGCGCACCTGCAGAGTGCGGAACAAGAAGTTCCGGTTGTGCTCCACCTGGGCTGCGGCCTGGACAGCCGCTGCCTGCGGGTGGACAACGGCTGGGTGGAATGGTACGACCTGGACCTGCCGGCGGTGATCGAGCTGCGCGGCAAGTTCTACGAAGAGACCGATCGTTACCACATGATCGCGGCCTCAGCCGCCGATCTGCGCTGGCTGGAGCAGGTCAATGCCCAGGGCCGCCCGGTGATGGTCATCGCCGAAGGGCTGCTGATGTACCTGTCCGAGGCGCAGGTCAAAGCCCTGCTGCTGGCCTTGCAGCAGGCTTTCCCCGGCTGCCAGGTGGCCTTCGACGCTTTCAGCACCCTGACCGCCCGGAGCGTGGGGCGGCACGCCTCCCTGCGCCAGACCGGCGCGGCCGTGCACTGGGGCATCGACGATGCCGGCGCCATCGAAACCTGGGCGCCGGGCATTCGTCTCGAAGAAGAGTGGTTCTTCGCGCAGTCCGAGCTGGTCGAGCGCATGGATTGGGGCTACCGCCTGGCGTTCAAACTGGCGGGGGCCTTTGCCCTCGTGAACAAGGCGCACAGGATTCTTTTATTCAGCCTCTCACAATAAATCCATCCAGAAGACACCTTTACAATTTCCTTCACAGGAAGCAACGACAACTTGACCCACATCAAATTTCATGATATATTGATGATGTATAATATTGATACGTATAAAGGATTTTCTGTGATGACTAACCTAACCCATCGTCCAATTCAGGTCTACCTTGAAGAGCGGCAGTCTCGAGCGCTACGCAGCCTAGCCAAAAACCAGAAAACTACGCTCTCAGAGTTAATTCGTCGCGGTGTTGATTTGGTATTAAGCCAGATACCGCCTGAAGAGGATCCAGCCTATAAAATAATCGCTTTGGGCGAATCGGATTTTGATGACCTGAGCATAAATCATGATCAGCACATTCTCCAGATACTTGAAGAGGAAAGTCTGTCTTGAGCCAGCAGGTGTTTGTTGATACCAGCGCCTGGGTTGCCATCGCCGACCACCGTGATGCGCGCCACAACCAGGCCGTAGCACGCTATAAGCAACTACTGGGCCATCAAATCATCTTAGTGACAACCAGCCTGATCCTTTCCGAAACCTATATAATGTTACGTCGCCGCTTAGGTTTTCAGGCTGCCATGCAGTTTCTCGAAAGCACCAACCAAAGCCCGCGCGTCGAAATTATCTTTCCTACGCAAGATCATGAGCAGCAGGCGAAGCGTATCCTACAAAAATACAACGACCAAGAATTTAGCTTGGCAGATGCGATCAGTTTCGTGTGTATGCAGCAGACCAGATTGACTCGGGCCTTTGCTTACGATCAACACTTTGTCATCGCCGGCTTCACATGCCTGGAATAAATTGCTCCAAGAGTAACAACACCTCTTAGCCATCTTCCAGGAGAACGCCTGAAACCAATTTCGAGCGCGAAAAGCAGTGGTGGGACGCCAAAGCGCCCAAGGAAGAGACTGACCGGGCAGACGAAGCCATCAACCGGGCGCTGCGCTGGCGGGAGATCGAGCGGCGGCTGGACGGCGTGCGCACCATCCTGGACGTTGGCGCGGCCACGGGCGCCTTTTCCATCCCCCTGGCGCGGCGCGGCTACCAGGTCACCCACCTGGATCTGGCCCCCGCCGCCCTGGAGATCGCCCGCCAGAAAGCTCACGGCCTGGAGAACATGCGCTTCGTAGAGGGCAACGCCGCCGACCTGGCCCAGTTCCCCGAGCGGAGCTTCGACCTGGTGCTGAACATGGACGGGGCCATCTCCTTCTGCGGCTCGTCCGCCGTGCAGGCTCTGCAAGAGGCCTGCCGGGTAACGGGCAAGACCCTGATTGTGACTGCCTCTCACCGGGCGCGGTTGGCTGCCGTGCTGATCGCAGCCTCGCTGGAGATCTACGGAAGCTTTACGCCGGCGGCGGCGGCCATGCTGGAAACCGGCGCCTGGCACCAGGAGCAGTTCCCCGAAAACCCGGCGCTGGCCCGCGGCATGACCCAGGATTACATGGGCGCTCTACAGGCTTTCACGCCCGGCGAAGTGCGAGAAATCCTGGAGCAGTGCGGCCTGCACGTCTTGCGCTGCGGCGGGCTCGGCTCACTGGCCAGCCTGTGCGGCCCGGAGACAGTCGGACGCGTCTTGCAGGATGACAGCCTGCTACGCACTTTCCTGGATGATTGTGAGACCTTCGACCGCGAGCTGCTGCCCTGCGGGCCGGGCACGCGCCAGCGCTCCGGCCTGATCGCCGTAGCCGAGCGCATCCAGCCGGGCTAGAGCTCGTCCGGCAGGCGCATGGCGAACTCGCAGGCCTCGTCGCCGCGCAGCACCGACTTGACGATCTCCACCGTCACCGGCTGCCCCAGGGCGCCTTCCCACTGCTGACGGAACCAACCGGCCCCGCAGTAGCAGAAGGTCACCGGCATGCCCTGGTCCATGTGATTGCGCACCTGCGGGCAGAAACAATACGCCCTGCGCCGTTCGAGATCGTTCGTGGCAGCCGCGTACCCCTTAGGGTCGCGCGGCTGCTTGACCGAGTAGATCACGTTCCCTTCGCGCCTCGGGCGGTCGCTCCAGCCCGGGTCGGCTTCCATGAAGTCCAGGACGGCGTCCACCGCCTGTATCGGGCCCGCGCCGCTGGCGCGCGCCCCTTCGTAGGCCGCCCTGAGCTTGGCGACCTGGCTGGCCGGGAAGACGTGGGCGCAACTGGAGAGCGCATCATATTTCTGGTACTCGTCCGCCAGTACATCCAGGCGCTGCACGGCGCCGCGCAGCCAGCCGAAACGCTCGTCCAGGCTGGTTTCGAGGCCGATCGCCGGACTGCCTTGCAGCACATCCTGCGCCTTTCCTTCGCCGAGCACGCGCACCAGGCTCTTCGCCAGCAGGTCGTTCCAGGCGTGGATGACGAACTGCGCCTCGATCCCGGGTCCCTGCGGGTCACTATCGGACAGGTAAACTTCCCGGCAGAATTCGTCCGAGGTGATGCCCAGTTCGCTGGCGCGGCCGTACAGCGTGCGGTAGGTTTCGCCCAGCTTCTCCGGGGCAGCGCGGTGCACCAGCGAGAGCACTTGCAAAGCTGGCAGGCGCCGCGTGCTGAACTGCGCGCCCTCCAGCGGCTGCCGGACAGGGATGCCGATTTCGACATCATCGCCGTCCTTGATACTGGTGACGAACTGGAAAACACAGAAAGGCGCCCCGGCGACCTGCTCTTCCGGGACCTGCTGCGCCAGTTCCGCCAGCGCCTGTTGGATTTCACTGCGCTCTTTCACCACCAGGCGGCGGGTGACCGCCAGCGTCTCCGCCAGGTGTTTGTGCTCGATTCCGAATTCTTTCAACGACATCTCCACGCCTCCACACAGGATCGAAAATTTGCCAAATTATAGTTGCTAACGGTAGGAGCGCAGGCCCTGCACCCAGGTTCCCCACCGCAGCGCCTGCGCCCGCAGGATGATCTTACATCCACCATATAAATTACCCACGAGCGTCCTGCCAGGTTCAGGCTCGGGGCGCTCCCAATCTCGTGAGCGAAACCGCGCAGCCGCGCAGCCGCGCGGCCATTGCATTGCAGGCCAGTTCCGTGCTACACTCTGGTAGAAGGCCATTCGTATGGTCTGTCCAATCCGTAGAGCGAAACCGCTGAAAGCGAGAGAGACCCCATGCACGCCTCGCCTTCCCCCAGTCGAGTTATCCCGGCGCTGTTCTGCCTGGTCTGCGCCATGCTGGCCTGCCAGCGCTCCATCAGATCGCCGTCCGCTTCCGTTACCCCTACCGCTGCCTCGCCCGTAGGGGGCGGGGAGCAACTGACCCCTGCTCCCACGCGTACCTTCCCCGGCCCTTCACCCACGCTCCCCCTGCTGCCGCCGCCCACCACTCCTACCGCCACCCCGGTGGTCGCAGCCAGCCCATCGCCCTGGCCCAGGCCCACGCCGCCGGTCATGCCGTTCTTCCAGCCCGGCCCGGCCCTTTCGGTGGATAACGCCGGGCAGGTGCAGGAACTGGCCCGCTGGGGACAGGGCCAGATCAGCGGCTTGAGCCGCGTTCCGGGCCGTGACCTGTTCGTTGTGGGCACATCCACCGGCGTTTACCTGTATGACGCCAAGGCCCTGCAAGAGCTGCGCTACTTCGAGACGCCGCGCCAGAGCATCCAGCGCATCTACGCTTACGAAGAATTACGCGGCATGTGCTGCTACGCCCTCTCTCCCGATGGCCAGACTCTGGCCCTGGGCTATAACCAGCAGGTCGACCTGTGGCGCATCGAGGATGGCGAGCTGCTGCAAACCTGGCAGACAGACGATAAAGTGCAGGAGCTGGCCTTCTCGCCGAACGGGGCCCGGCTGGCAGCCAACGTTCGCTCGAGCGTGCACATCTGGCCGGTTCAAGCTGGCAGCCCGGCCCTATCCATTCAGGGACGCGGCGAATTCTACGGCTTCTACAGCCTGGCCTTTTCGCCGGACGGGCGCTTCTTGCTCACCGGCAGCGGGGACAACCTGCTGCGCTTGTGGGATCTGTTTGAAGGGCAGGCCCTGTCCGAAGGACAGGTTCTGACCGAGCCCGGCTTCGTCTCCGCCAACCTGGGCAGCACCCTCACTCACCTGGAATTTGCGGAACAGGAAGTCCCGTCGCCAGGCGGGGGCACCCTGGCCGGCCTCTCTGAAATGAGCGGAGCACTCTATCTCTGGCAGTTCGCTCCCGGTGGGGGAACCGGCCAGGACCTCCTGCTCCGCGAGCAGTCCCGCTTCGAGGCCGCCTCGCCCTTTGCTTTCGCGCCGGATGGCGCCACCCTGGCGCTGAACCAGTACGATGCTGATGGCCGCCCCGGGCTCGAGATCAGGCCGGTTTCGGGCGGCGAACGCCTGCTCACGCTGCATCCGTTGGAGGGGCCGCTCCCCTTGCTGGGCAGCCTGGCCTTCTCCCCGGATGGCGCCTACCTGGCGGCCGGCGCCCTGGATGGTGCGTTGTTCGTCTGGCGCACGGCAGATGGCGCCCTGCTGCAAAGCATACAGGCTCACGAGCGCCAGGTGAGCGCCCTGGCTTTCTCCGCCGACGGCCAGACCCTGGCCAGCGCCGACAACCAGGTGGTACAGCTTTGGCGCACGCAGGATGGCCAGCGCCTGCAAGCCCGCCAGCACGACTTCGGCTTTGCTAACAGCCAGGTCACCGCCGGTGGGCAGGCGCTGGTCACGCTGGACCTGCCCGAATGGAGCCAGGCCGAACCCACGCTGCAAACCATGCGTTTTTGGAAGGTCCCTACCGGCCGCCTGGAGCTGGAGACGCGCCATCCCGCCAACATGAACGCGGTGGCCTCGCCAGACGGCTCGCTGCTGGCAGCCCTGAGCGGAAGCTGCCCCAGCGAGGCGGAACAGGAAGTTCCGAGTGAAAAGTGCTCCGTCCAGGTCTGGCGCTACCCCGGCGACGAACTGGTCTTCAGCCTGGAGACCGACTACCTGAACACGGTCGCCTTCTCCCCCGATAACCGCCGGTTAGCCATCGCCGGAGGCGAACAGGTCGTCATTTACCGGCTTTCAGACGGGCAGCCGCTCTCCAGCCTGGCGGGTTCGACCGGCGTTGACCGCCTGCTGTTCTCCAACCAGGGCGACCTGCTGGCGGGCTACGTCTACATGAGCGAACACGCCTGCCTGTGGCGCGCCAGCGACGGCGCCCTGCTGCACACATTGCAGTCCCAGGCCAATTTCGGCGTCTTCTTCCCCAGCAGCCTGGCCTTCTCGCCCGACGACCGCCAGTTGGCCATCGGCTTCAACGGCATGGTCGGGCAGTGGCAGACAGCGGACGGCAGCGAAGGCCCCTCCTGGATGGCGCACAACTACGAAGTAACCCGCCTGGATTTCTCCCCGGATGGCGCCCTGCTGGCCTCCGGCTCGTGGGACGGCAGCCTGAGCCTGTCGGATGTGCGCGCCGGGAAGCTGGCAAGCTCCCTGCCAGGTCACACTGCCCCGGTGCAAAGCCTGGCCTTCGCCTCGGACGGGGCCTTCATCGTTTCCACCGCCTGGGATGGCACCCTGCGCATCTGGGGCCTGCCAGGCGCGCCCTGAACAGCTTTTCCAAGAGAGCTTCCTTTGCGCACAGGTCGTGCTACAATTAACGCTACACCTGATACAGGAGGTAGAAATGAAAATCAAAAGCAGCCTGACTTCTATCTTGCTCGGCATCTGGCTGGCGCTCACCGGGCTGATCGCCTTGCTCAACCTGCGCTTCCCCTTCATGGAGGTGGTCATGGGCCTCCTGGCCCTGGCCGCCGGCGCGCTTTTCCTCTACAGTCTGTGGGGCAAACTGACCTCCAACATTGGCATGCTGCTGCTCAGTTTATGGCTGATCTTGCACGGGGCGCTGCTGCTCTTCAGCCTGAGCTTCCCGTACAGCGATACGGCTGCCGCCATTTTAGCCCTGGCCGCCGGCGCTTTCCTGCTGCTGCGCCGGTAGCCTGGTTTCACCGGATATAAACACATGAACGAAACTTACAAAACCACAGGCCAGGTTGTGGCCGTCCTGACCGGCGCAGACCCCGATTCGCTGGTGACAGCTCGCCAGCCGCAGGTTGTCGTCAACTTCAGCGGCCTCGAAGGCGATAAACACAGCGGCTTCACGCGCCCATCGGACGGGCGCACGCCCTATTACCCGCGCGGCACGGGCATCCGCAACGACCGCCAGGTTTCGATCGTCTCCGTCGAAGAACTCGAGCAGGTCGCCGCCGCGCTGGGGCTGCCCGAAATCCTGCCCGAATGGCTGGGGGCCAACCTGCTGCTCAGCGGAATCCCCAACCTCACCCAACTGCCGACCCGCACGCGCCTGGTGTTCTCCCACGGCGTGGTGCTGTCTGTCACCGGCGAAAACCTGCCCTGCACCGGCCCCGGGAAAGTGCTGCAAGACCACTACAATCAGGATGGTCTGGCAACACAGTTCCCCCAGGCCGCCATACAGCGCCGCGGCCTGGTAGCCGTGGTCGAGAAGCCCGGCATCCTCTGGCCCGGCGAGCAGGTGGAGATCGAAAGGCCTGCGCTGCCGCAGGCGCCCTTCCTCCAGGACTGCCTGGAGCGCCTGCAGTTCCTCTACCAGGAGATGAGCGCCGCCCTGCACGGCCTGCCGCCAGAAGCCCTGGATTGGACTCCCGGCGCGGACGCTCCCGAGGGACTCAACTCGCTGGGCGTCCTGGCGGTGCACGTCGCCGGCGCGCAGCGCTACTGGCTGGGCGACGTGCTGGCCGGCGAGCCCTCCGGCAGGGAGCGCGCCGCCGAGTTCCGGGCGCGCGGCTTCGAGGCGCAGGCCCTGGAAGAACTGCTCGACCAGGCGCTGGCCTACGCCAGCGGGGTGCACGAAAACCTGAGCCTGGAGGACCTGCAAACCGAACGCACCTCACCGCGCGACGGGCGCAAATTCACCGCCAGTTGGTGCATCCTGCACAACCTCGAGCACGTTGCCATCCACCTCGGGCACATGCAGCTCATGCGCTCCCTGTGGGACCAACAGGTAATCCAAAACGAGTAGAGGTTGGCAACGCCGCCATGATCAGTATCGAAGCTGGCTTTTACCTTGCTGTCGGGTTTTTGTCTGCCGTAGTGTTTTTCAGAACCTCGGCTCCCGATCAATCCAATCGCAAGCGCTCCTTCATCGCCATCATCGTTTTGGCCATACTTTGCCTTGGCATTGGATACCTTGGAGAACGTTTTGACTCAGCGGTACCTTCGCGGCCCCGGTCCATATATGTATTGGCTTTTGGTATGATCTGGCCAACCCTGTTCGCCTGGGCGGTCGCCCGAAAGCGCGCTGGCAACTTCATCGCTCGCTCCGACGTGAGTCTGTCCGCCAACACCGGGCAAATCGTCAGCTTCGTATTAGCCTTGTTTGTGGTCATTCCCTTTACATTTAGATCCCTCAGGTTGAGCGCTGTGACCGGCGGCCCGATCCATGACGCAGCGTACTACGCTTCGGTCGTTGATTCCGCGCTAACGTTTTTCCCGTTGATGGTCTTGTATTTCCTCAGTATGATATGCGGCGCCGAATTTCGCGCCCACGGCGTATTCTACAACGGCGTATTGTGGGCCTGGTCGGATTTCGAGTGCTACCGCTGGCGGGAACTCGAGAACCGGGTCTCGCGCTGCGATTTGCTCCTGGAAATCAAGCCCGGCCGTTTGCATGGCTCATTCCACGTGCCGGTAGCTACGAAAAACAGGCCGGTGATCGAGTGCCTGTTAGCAGAACAGATAACCAGCGGCTATGCTGGAGCAGATAAGGATCCAGCATATGGAATCTAAGCACAAACTCTCCCGGCGCGAGTTCCTGGCTGGCGCGCTGGCCTTCCTGGGCAGCCTGGCTCTCCCGAAAAGCGCCGCCGGCCCTGCCCCGGACGCTTCCAGCGCCACGGAATATTACCTGCCTTACATCGCCCACCATGCAGTGGACCTGCGCGGCAAAGTGGTGCACGTACACAGCAGCGCCGCTACCAACTGGCAGGGGCAGACGGCCTTTTGGAATTACGCCAACCAGTCAGTCGTCAACCAGATGCTGAACCAGGGGCTGATGGCGCTGACCCACACCGACACCATCGCCGACGCCTGGCGCGCCCTGATCCCCAATTACCAGAGCGGCCAAAAGGTCGCCATCAAAGTCAACATGAACAACGCTTCGGCCTGCAACGAGACCGACGGCGTCATCGACGCCATCATCGAGCCGGTCAACGCCGTGGTGAGCGGCCTGGAAAGCATCGGCGTGGCCCGCGCGGATGTGTGGGTCTACGACGCCGTCCGCGCCATCCCGGCGCACTTCAGCGCCAACGCCCTGCCCGGCATCCAGTTTTTCGATGGCTCCTACCTGGGCACGTGTTACAACTGGGCCGGCTTCAGCTACACACCAGACGCATATATCACCTACAACCCTCCCCCCGGGGTCTCCATCCCCCCGACCGTTGTCACCGATGTCGTGCGCAACGCCGCCTACCTGGTCAACATGCCGATCATGAAGGGCGGGCACCCGCTCGCCAGTGTGACCTTAGGGTTCAAGAACCACTTCGGCAGCACCAATAACCCCAGCGGCATGCACGATTCGGTCAACGTGATGGAGCAGCCGCCCACTTACCGCACAGACTACAACGCCCTGGTGGACCTGTATCGCTGCCCCCATCTCGGCCCCAAGACGGTGCTGACCGTCGGCGACGGCCTGTTCGCCGCCAAGGGTTTTGCCTCTCCGCCAGCCGTCTGGTCGACCTTTGGAAATCACCTGCCCAACAGCCTCTTCCTGGCCACCGACCCGGTGGCGGTGGATTGCGTCATGCACGATTTCCTGCTGGCCGAGCCCGGCACGGGCGTGGTCAGCGGCGCCAACAACTACCTCTGCCTGGCGCAGGATGCCGGCCTGGGCATCTTCGAGAGCGCCGACCCCTGGTCGGGATCGTATGCCCGCATCAAATATCAAAAAATCGAGGTGTGAGCGGCGCGGCATCTGCGCCAGCCTGCAACGGAACGCTGTGATACAATTGCTCGCCAGTAATCTGTTACCTTTTGAGCCCGGATGCATCTAATGATTGAAGAAAGTAACATTGCAGAGGATCGGCGCAAAGAAGATTTCAACCTGGAAGCGTTGCGCGCCGGCAATAAGGCCGAGTTCGCCAGCCTGGTAGAGGCCTATTCCGGTTACATTTACCGCCTGGCGGCAAAAATGGTCGAGGATCCCCAGGACGCCGAAGACGTGCTCCAGGAGACCTTTATCAAGGCTTACCGCCACCTGCCCGGTTTCGATGGGCGCTCCAGCCTGGCGACCTGGCTGTACCGCATCGCCACCAACGAGGCCCTGATGCTGCTGCGCCGCCGCAAGCGCATTCCGATCTCGCTCGACGATCCGCTGGAAAGCGCGGACGCCGATGCCGAACCCCTGCAAATCGTAGATTGGTGCTGCCTGCCCGAGAGCGAATTGATGTCCACAGAAGCGCGTGCCTATATGCAAACAGCCATCGAAGAACTATCCCCCAGCCTGCGGGCGGTTTTCCTGCTGCGCGACATCGAAGGACTGTCCACGCAGGAGACCGGCGAAGTGCTCAACCTGAGCGAAACCGCGGTCAAGACACGCCTGTCGCGCGCCCGTATGCGCCTGCGCGAGCTGCTCACCGGCTATTTCGGCGAGCGCATGCTGCGCCAGCGCCCGGACGCGACCGCAGAGGCGCTCGACCTGACCGGCAGCACGGAGTGAGGCGCAAGATGGATCACGAACATTGCCGCTTTTTACTCGGTTCCCTTTCGGAATACGTCGACGGCGCTCTGGCCGATGAGCTGTGCGCCGAGATCGAACGCCACCTGGAAAGCTGCGACAACTGCCGCGTGGTGGTCGATTCGCTGCGTAAAACGGTCTACCTGTACCAGGTGACCAAACCGCCGGCGGTCATGCCCAGCGAAGTGCGCCAGCGCCTGTTCCTGCGCCTGGACCTGGACGATTTTCTCTCGACGCACCCATCTGAGCCGCCCGTCGGGAACCTGTAACCTTTGCCCTGCGCCTGCATCTAAAGGGGAGTATGCACAGCCAGCAACTTCAAGCGGAACAGCCGCCCATAGAATCCCTCAGCCTGGAGGGCGTTGGCCCAGCCCAGCAGGAACACCTGCCGCTGCGCGCCGGCGACCTGTGCCCCTCCTGCCAGGTCGAGCGCCTGGATTACGATGGGCTGCTCAACCTGACCTGCCCCCGCTGCGGGGGCAACTTCTCCAGCGGCTGCTACACCTGATAAACATTAAACAACGCCCCGTCGGGGCGCCAAGGAGTGAAATCAAATGTCCCAACCCAACACACGTTTACTCAACGACGAAGTCGTCGGCCAGGTCAAAGAGGTCTTCCAGCAGTTGCAGTCGCCGGTAGAGGTGCTGTTCTTTGGCAGCCAGCAAGACTGCGAATACTGCGACGACACCCTGCACCTGATCCAGGAAGTCACCGGCCTGTCAGACAAGCTCGGCCTGAGCGTCTACGACCTGGAGCAGGACGCCGCCCTCGCCAGCCAGTATAAAGTCGACAAAGCCCCCGGCATGGTGCTGGTCGGGCGCGATGACGACCAGCTCCTGGATTACGGGGTGCGCTTCGCCGGCATCCCCTCCGGTCACGAGTTCTCCTCGCTGATCCACGACCTGATCCTGGTCTCCGGGCGCGACTCACAGCTCGAACCCAAGACGCGCCAGTTCCTGGCCGGGCTGGAAAAGCCCGTGCTGCTGCAAGTCTTCGTCACCCCCACCTGCCCCTACTGCCCGCGGGCCGTGGTGCTGGCCCACCAGATGGCCCTGGAAAGCCCCATGGTAGAAGCCGAAATGGTCGAAGCCATGGAGTTCCCCGAGCTGTCCAACCAGCACAACGTCAGCGGCGTGCCCCAGACCACGATCAACGCCGGGGCCGGCACCGTGGTCGGCGCAGTGCCCGAGGATCAGTTGGTCGCCGAGATCTCCAACGCTCTGCGCCACTCCTGACCCGCCTCATTCGTTCACCATTCGTTCTTCATTCGTTCTATTCGTTTCATTCGTTGATGAGTATGCCCAGCCGTAGACGCATCAAACGCAAGCAAAAAAACACCCGCTACCTGGCCATGACCCTGGTGGGCGTGGGGCTGTTGATCCTGAGCGGCGTCGCCCTGGTGCTGCTGCCCGGCGCAGAGCGCAGCTCCGCCGACCCGGTAAATTCGGGCCAGGCAGCCAGCGCCCCCGGGGAGGCCTCCTCCGTGCCGGTCGCTGTCGATTTCGCTGCCCCACAGCTCGATCTGCTCGACCTGCAGGACAAGCCGGTGTCGCTCTCCGACTTCGCCGGACAGGTGGTGCTGGTCAACAACTGGGCTACCTGGTGCCCGCCCTGCAAGGCCGAGATGCCTGTGCTGCACGAGTATTACCAGCAGCACAGCCGCCAGGGTTTCATCATCGTCGCCATCGCGGCCGGCGAAGCGCCTCAGCAAGTCGCCGCCTTCGTGGAGCAGTACGGCCTGACCTTCCCGGTCTGGCCCGACCCCACCCAGAGCGCCATGGACGCTTTCCGCAATTTCAACCTGCCCAGCTCGTACGTGATCGACCGCAGCGGGCAGGTGCGCCTGGCCTGGACCGGCGCCATCAGCCGCGCCATGCTGGAAAAACACGTCACCCCCCTACTGGAGGATTAATCGAGCATGCAAGCAACCGTAAAATGGCAGGGCAAACTGAGCTTCAGCGCTTCAGCCGACACCGGCTTCAGCGTCCCCCTGGGCGCCGAACCGGCAGTGGGCGGCGATAACGACGGCTTCCGCCCCATGGAATTGATCGCCTCTGGCCTGGCGGGCTGCACCGCCATGGACGTCATCTCCATCCTGAGCAAGAAACGCCAGGAAGTCACGGATTTCGAGGTGCAGGTGCACGCCGACCGCGCCCAGGAGCACCCCAAGGTCTTCACCGCGGCCGTGATCGAATATTTCGTCACCGGGCGCGGCCTGGACGAAAGCGCCCTGCGGCGCGCCATCGAGCTCTCGGCCACGCGCTACTGCCCGGCGCAGGCCATGTTCGAGCGCATCATGCCCATCGAGCTGAAATACCACCTCTACGAAGACCTGGGCCAGGGGCAGCGCAGCCTGGTGACCAGCGGCGTTTACGCCCCGCCCGAAGCATGAGCGCCCTGCGCAGCCTGGCTCTGCCCTGGTGGCTGCCGCTCGGGCGCGTGCCCGAGATCGGCCCCGCCACGCTCAACGCCTGGCTGGAAGAAGGCCGCCGCTTGCAGCTTTGCGACGCCCGCACCGGGCTGGAATACCGCCAGGGCACCATCGGCACGCCTGCCAGCGGTCCCGCCCGCCACGCCCCGCTGACCGACATGCCAGCCAGCCTGGCGCGCCTGCGCCTGGACCCCAGCCGCCCGGTGGTGATGCTGTGCCTGAGTGGGCACCGCAGCCTGCCCGGCACACGCTGGCTGCGCGCCCGCGGCTACCAGGCCTACAGCCTGCAAGGCGGCGTCCTGGCCTGGAAGGCGGCGGGGTATTCATTGGTCCAGCCGGATTAACCGGCCGGATGAAAAAATCCGCCCCCGCTGGCCAGCGACGGGTCGTAGTTGCCGCTGGCGCCGTTCTCCGCCCTGGCCCCCGTCAGTCGGTAGCGCGCGCAGGATTATTACGCCCCCAGGATTTGCCCCAAGCGCTGCCCTGCTCGTCCCAGTCGTAGTAGCTTTAGCGCGACTCGACCGCGTTCAGGCCGCTCCCCGAACTGCGCAGTACGATCCAACCAGCGGCGATAAACCTGTTCGCTCCTCCAACTCAAGTTGCTTGCGGCGTTGCCTCCAAAAACTGTGCAAACTCGTTAACGGATAAAATCTTCCGCAACAACATCAAGGAATGCCCCAACTTGGGACCCGGGTGTGTCGTCATCCAAATAGATAGTACCTGTAATGACAACCCGGATTTCTTTATAATCGTCTAGCTCCTGCAAATCTGGGATAACTAATGTATCTATCATATTGATCATAGGTCTTTCTTTGTCCTCTGGAAGAAATTTCCATGACCTGTGAACATTTGCATAGTTCGACAACTCAACCCAACCACTGTCTTCTGAATAAGCAAATAGCCTGGCACTGGGACCTTTCGGGATTTCAATAGCATAATCCGAGTGGTTTATCAAACGCACAAGTTTGGAGTGAGGTGGTATGTTGCCAATAACCTTTTCGGGTTCCCGCAATTCCAATTCTTTGTCCATGCTGACAGAGGCAAACATTTCGTTGAAAGCCTGTTCTTTCTGAATATATTTCTGAGATTGGCAGGCATTCGCAACCAAACCTGTCACAAGCAAGAAGGATATCGCAATGAGTCGCGCCTGTTTCCACATAGCATCCTCTCATCATGGTGCATAAGAAAAAGTCAAAGTGTGTGAATACCCCGCCTCTGTAACCACGATTATGGTGAGTTCTGTTTCCTGAAGTGTAGCCAGGTCAGTAACATATTCAACTGAAAATTGCCCGGACCGGCCGGCGGGGAGAAAGAGATTTACATCAAATTTATTTGCCGTATTTGGACTAAGAGGCCCTGGCCCAGAGCTAGAGATAATGAAGAGGTATCCTGCGGTGGCTGGTTGGCTTGTATTGTTCTCAACTATCAACGTATTGAATTCTATCGTTCCATCCTCGTATATCACAAAAGTGAGGCGTGCATCTACAGTGGATGTTTCAACAGGGACATAGAACGAAAGTTGATCCACAACTACTTGTAACAAATTAAATCCCGCATCAAGGTAAGTTGGCTTCAAGATTTCGATCTTGTTTCCGAGAGGATCATATTCATAGGTTGCTGGCTCCCTGGGGAAAGGAGGGGTACTTACCGTTAACGAACCCGAAAGCTCGCCGCATTTTATACCAGGGCAACCGCCTATGGTGGTTGTGGTTGTGCTTGTGCTTATCCCCTCACCATCCGTTCTTTTTACATACCAGCTATGTGACTCAGAGCTACCTGGTTCACCACAACCCGAGAGATAGTCTGCACAATTGGCTATCTTATGGCCTGTAGGATCGTTAAACCTAACGGGATTATTGTTCATTGCCGAGAATCTGTCCCATGCCTGAACGCCTTGTGATGCTATAGGCACGATGGTGTCCGCCTGCGCGAACCTCCCCAGCGAGGAACACTTATCTTAACCAGACCTCTTTCACACTCGCCAGAAGGTCTGGATGTTTGTCAAGGTACCGGCCTCCTGAGAGTAGAATGAAGGGTACCAGCCACACATTCTCGCTCACAGGAGGTACTTTC
>JBFMFR010000065.1:0-37524 GCA_040752025.1 Chloroflexota bacterium
GACGATCTGAAACGCAAGGTTCTGGCCTTCATCGAGTATTACAACCGTACCATGGCTAAACCGTTCAAATGGACCTACCAGGGCAGAGCCCTTTCTGCATAGCTATTTATGCCAAGATGTACTAGTGCATTTTGATGTGCCGCACCATATACTCTTATAATTATATGTTGTCAAAGAATCATTGAGATAAAAAGTTTTGCTTCTGAATAAGGTTTCCCGATGAATACCGGAAAGGTTCTCCAGCCCGTAATCTGCGGGGAGCCACAGCGTTGACCGGTGAGACAGTCTGAATCGAGCTCGGCTGCCAACTATAAATGGCAACGCACAGTGAACATATGATTGTGCAAGCTATCGATAGACAGAGTGAAGGAGAAACCAGAAATCCGCGTGAAGATAATGAAAACGACCAGCACCGGTTCAGAGCGCCAGATGCTAGTCGTTTTTTTACCCACCGTGGAGTGGGGACCCACCCTCTCCGCTGTATTCCAACCTGTGCGGTTGTAGATCGTTATCCGTCGCAGCATTGTAGTGAATGGATAAAGCCATGGAAGCCATCCGGTTGCAACAAACGGTTCAAAAAAAGGGCGAATTGACTCTGCGAAACCTGCCCATCGAAAAAGGGCAGCAGGTTGAGGTATTATTACTGATTAGCCCTCCTGCTGGGACACGGCGACCTCGCCTGACCGCTCGGCAACTACGAAATTCTGGTCTGATAGGGTTGTGGAAAGAACGCCAGGATATTGCCGATAGCGTCGACTATGCCCGGCAATTGCGCCAACAGGCCCAACAATAGCACTGGGTTTACCCTTACATACGCATAATCAAAAACACTACGCCGTTATCCCAGATTTGGTTACGATACAACCTTACAATAAATAACCTGATCGAAACACCAAGCGCATTGTTGAACAAATCGGGGGAATGTCAACAGTAGCTGGTTTCAATCACGGTCTCGAAAACCGTTGTGGAACCCGTTTCCACCGTGAGTTCGAATCCCACCCTCTCCGCTAACCAGATACTGCCATAGGCCGGACCTCAACCTCGAGCCTGTTACCAAGAGCATCGGCAGCCACATCCAGATCATAATCGTTCTGCAACCCCATCCAAAACTGAGGGGATGTGCCAAAGTAGCGCGCCAGACGCAGGGCGGTATCGGCAGTAATGCGCCGCTTGCCAAGCACGATCTCGTTGATGCGCCGGGGGTGGACGCCGATCTCCAACGATAACCGGTTCTGGCTCAAACCCATTGGCTTGAGGAATTCTTCCAATAGAACTTCCCCTGGATGTACAGGATTTAGCTTTTTATCCATCTTACCAACTCCTAATGGTAATCCACGATTTCTACGTTATGTGCATCTCCATCGACCCATTCAAAGCATATCCGCCATCGGTCATTGATACGGATACTGTCCTGCCCGGTCACCGCTAAGCTTCTCCAGGCGGTTTGCTGGTGGAATATGAAGTCTTCGAGGGTAACGGCATTGTTGAGCATACGCAGCTTGCGATAGCTGACCTGCTGGATGTCTTGGGGCAGCCTGGTCGATCGCAAGCGAGCGAAGATGCAGGCAGTTTCCTTGCTCTTGAAAGATTTGATCATGTGTCCTGATGAGTTATATAACGTATCGCGCTAAACGTCAAACGCTATATATATAGTGATAGAATCAAAGTAAACAAGGCAGGTTCATCCGCTAAGATAGTTCTGTAACAAAGTCGGGTTTTTTAAATAAGGACATGCCAATGCCCAACGTGCCCGTTGCCTGGTTCTATGGTTTGATGGCAGAGCGGTGCGCCAGGTTTTCCCCGGAGGCCTCGCAAGTGCCATTCTTCCAGCGCGAGATTACCCGCTTCGGCCAGCCCGCCCTGGATCTGGGCTGCGGCCTGGGGCGCTTGCTCCTGCCGCTGCTGCTCGCCAGCTTGGATGTTGATGGTTGCGACATTTCTAGTGATATGCTGCACCACTGCCGCGACAGCGCAGCCAGCCAGGGCCTCCAGCCGCGCCTGTACCAACAGCCCATGCACGCTTTCGATCTCCCCCGCCAGTACCGCACCATCTACATTTGTGACGCTTTCAACCTTGCCGGAAGTCGCGAGAAGGGCCTTGCAACGCTCCGCTGCTGCTTTGCCCATCTGCAAGACGGGGGAGCGCTGCTGCTCAACATTATCGCCGCCTACGCCTGGCCCGAATTCTGGGAGAACTGTGAACCCGCCAGGCGCAAGACTCTACCAGAGCCCTGGCCGGAAGAAAGCCAGCGTCGCCTCGCCGCGGATGGCGCCGAATATATCGAGCGCTTCCGTCTGGTCAGCGTCGACCCGCTGGAACAAAGTTACGTCCGCCAGGTGCACCTCGAAAAGTGGGTCGCAGGCCAGCTAGTCGCTTCTGAAGAGTCTACTCTAAGTGGGAACATATATCTAAGAAACGAGATGCTGCTCATGTTGCAGATTGCCGGCTTTCGCCAAATTACCGTTCGCGGCGACTATACCGACGAGCCGGCCACCCCGGACAGCAAAGAACTGGTCTTTACCGCCTTCAAGTAGTCTGCCAATCTTCCCGGATATTGGTCCCGAGCCATGATCTCTTTTGCCTTTATAATCCCACTGTTCCACTAAACTTTGTAGTTCCATGCTGTACAACTGATATGAAGACTCCCGATCAACCCCTACACTTTCAAGACAAAACTGAATGGCGCGCCTGGTTGCAACAAAACCACGCGACACACACACAAGCCTGGCTGGTCGTCATAAAAAACCATGCCGCCAGCCCCGGCGTTTCATATGAAGAAGCCGTGGAACAGGCCCTTTGCTTTGGTTGGATCGACGGACTCATGAACAGCGCTGCCCCCGAGTTCTATTATCTGCGCTTTTCACCCAGAAAACGCAGGAGCATCTGGTCCGTTTCGAACCAGAAACGCGTTGAGCGCTTGATTGCCCAGGGCGAAATGACAGGCGCCGGCATGGCTGCCATCCGGGAAGCCAAAGAGAATGGGGAGTGGCAGGCCGCCATCCTTCGTGAGGACACATCCAGCCTGCCGGAAGATCTGAGCCAGGCCCTGGATAGCAATCCGCCCGCCCGCGTCAATTTCGAAAAGTTTCCGGACTCGCAAAAGAAGCAGTTCCTGTATTGGATATCCAGCGCCCGAACCGACAAGACCCGCCAGAAACGCATTCAAGACACCGTTGAGATGGCAGCCAACAACAAACGTTTATCATGAACACCTCATATAATCCCAGCAAATCAAGCCTCGCTTTTGAAGCTGAAATCCAGCGTCTGCGCGCACAGGCCCTGAGAGGCTGGCCAAAAGAAGCCCGCAACTTTCAAAGATTTGGCCTGGCCGACGGTATGCAGATCTTGGAAATCGGCAGCGGCCCCGGTTTTATAACTGGGCAGTTGCTGGAGTTGTGCCCTCAAAGTCAACTGACCTCACTCGAGATCGATCCTCTAATGATCGACACGGCCCAACAACAGCTAAGTGCCGAACAAAGATCGAGGACTCGCTTTGTGCAGGCATCCATAGTCAGCACGGGGCTCCCAGATAACCAGTTCGATTTCGCCATTGCCCGCATGATCTTCTTACACCTGCCCGATCCGCTTGGAGCGGCCCGCGAGATTTATCGGCTGCTGCGACCCGGTGGCAAACTGGTCGTTATCGATATAGACGATGGCATCTTTGGCCTCATCGATCCCCAGATACCCGGGCTTCCCGCAGTAATGCATAAATTAGCGCAAGCCCAGGCTTCACGGGGTGGCAACAGATACATTGGGCGCAGGCTCTGGAAGATTCTCCAATCGGTTGGATTTACCCACCTCGATCTGGAAGCCGTCGTGCAGCACAGCGACGCCCTCGGCATAGACGCTTTTCGACCACACCTGGATATCCAGCGCATCAGCGCTTTGGCCAAAGCCGGCATGCTCACCCAGCAAGAATACGAAGACCTGCAGGCGGCCTCTGAAGAATTTTGGGCTTCACCCGAAGCATATGCCCTGATGATCTTCCTAATGGTCTGCGGAGAAAAACCAGCGTAACCACTGTGCTTCTATCGATCTGCGAATCCGCCTCCAACCCCCGATCCAAATTAAAGAATCCGTGCTAATCCAGCGAATCCGTGTCCACAAAAACAATCCGCGCCCATCAACCCGGCTCAGTCCTAAGCATTTGCCGAATCGACCATCGACAAACGCCTATGTGAATATTATCACAACGCTGATGCGCAAACTACAGCATCTTGCTATAATCGAATTAATCATAATCGAACAGCGCTACGAATTTTACTGAGGCGGTTGTTCTTTTTTGTAAAATACATCAGGCGTTCCTTCGCTGCCGCGGATGTGTTAGCGGCAGCTTTTTTGTTTTTAAGAAATACCATCTCACTTCAAATTCACCCGTTCTTCACCAGCACGCTCTCAAAAAAGGAGGCACCTATGCAATTCAAACCGATCCATAAAGATCCCGGCAAATGGACTGTAGTGCCCAACCTGCTCAACTACGAACAGGCCTACAGCGACTTCACCTGGGATCAGCTCGCCGGTGAGCTGGATGGGCTCCCTGGCGGAGGCATCAACATCGCCCACGAAGCCGTAGACCGACATGCCAACGGGCCATTGCGCCACAAGCTGGCCCTGCGCTGGTTAGGCAAAAACAGCGAGGTCCTCGATTTCACCTATGGCGATCTGCAAGAACAGACCAACCGCTTTGCCAACATTCTGGGTGCTTTCGGCATCGGGAAAAGCGATCGGGTGGCAGTTCTGGCTGGGCGCATCCCCGCCCTCTACATCGCCGCCCTGGGCGCTCTGAAAAACACCAGCGTTTTCTGCCCCCTGTTTTCCGCCTTCGGCCCCGAGCCGATCTACCAGCGCCTGTTTCGTGGCGCTGCCAAAATCCTCGTAACCACAAAACAGCAGTACCTCAAAAAAATCGTCGAGATCTGGCCTCGGCTGCCCGAATTGAAAACCATCCTCATCTCGGACATAGATGAGGACCTGCAAGAAAACGTCCTCTCATTTTCGAAGCTGATGGATCAAGCCTCCCCCGTCTTCACCATCCCGCCCACCGACCCGGAAGACATGTCCTGCCTGCACTTCACCAGCGGCACCACCGGCATGCCCAAGGGCGCCATCCACGTTCACAAAGCCGTCTACGTCCACTACATGACCGCCAAATACGCCCTGGACCTCCACCCCGATGACATCTTTTGGTGCACAGCCGACCCCGGCTGGGTGACCGGCACCTCCTACGGCGTCATCGCCCCCCTCCTGCACGGCGTCACCAACATCGTCGACGAGGCCGAATTCGACGCCGAACGCTGGTATCAAATCCTGCAAGATCAAAAAGTGACCGTCTGGTACACCGCCCCCACCGCCATTCGCCGCCTGATGCGCCTGGAAATCAAACCGCGTGAGCTCTATGATCTCAGCCATTTGCGCTTCAGTGCCAGCGTGGGCGAACCGCTGAATCCTGAAGCCGTCGTCTGGGGTCAGCAAGTCCTCAACCTGGTCATCCACGACAACTGGTGGCAGACCGAAACCGGCGGCATCATGATCTCCAACTATTGCAGCGCCGATATCCGCCCCGGCTCGATGGGTCGCCCCCTGCCCGGCATCACCGCCGCCATTGTTCATCGCCAGGATGGGGGTGCAGTCGAAATCGAAAACAACCCCGCCATCGAAGGCGAATTGGCCCTCAAGCCCGGCTGGCCCTCCATGTTCCGCGGCTACCTCCACGATGAAGCCCGCTACCAAAAATGCTTCGTAGATGGCTGGTATATCACCGGCGACCTGGCCGAGCGCGACGAAGATGGCTACTTCTGGTTCATCGGCCGCGCCGACGACATCATCAAGACCGCCGGTCACATGGTCGGCCCCTTCGAAGTCGAAAGCGCCCTGTTGGAGCACCCCGCCGTGGCCGAAGTGGGCGTCATCGGCAAACCCGATCCGGTCATCGGCGAGCTGGTTAAAGCCTTCGTAGCCCTCAAGCCCGCAGCCTCTCCCTGCGAAGAACTGCGTGTCGAGTTGCTCGGCTTTGGGCGCAAGAAATTAGGTTCAGCAGTTGCCCCCAAGGAGATCGAGTTCGTTGAATACTTGCCCAAAACCCGCAGCGGCAAGATCATGCGCCGCCTGCTGAAATCCCGCGAGCTTGGATTGCCCGAGGGCGATGTATCTACACTGGAGACGACAGGATGAGCACAAAACCCGCAAACAAACCCCGTACCAAAGAAAAAGGCCCTTTGTCGCTGGAGAACAAAGAGCACTTGCACAGATTGCTGCATACCATGATCCTGATCCGGCGCTACGAAGAAAAAGCCGCCGAACTGTATCAGGCCACCAAGATCCGCGGCTTCCTCCACCTCTACATCGGCGAAGAAGCCATCGCCACCGGCACCATGGCCTGCTTGCGCCCGCAGGATTACGTGGTCGCCACCTATCGTGAGCATGGTCATGCCCTGGCCCGCGGCGTCAGTGCCGATGCCATCATGGCCGAGATGTATGGCAAAGTCACCGGCTGTGCCCGCGGCCGTGGTGGGTCCATGCACCTCTTCGATCGCCCCGCCAACTTCTTCGGCGGCAACGCCATCGTTTGTAGCCACCTGCCCCTGGCAACCGGCCTGGCCCTGGCGGTCAAGATGCAAAAACAGGATATCGTCACAACCTGCTTCTTCGGCGAAGGCGCTGTGGCCGAAGGCGAATTCCACGAATCCTTGAACCTGGCCGTCCTCTGGCAGGTGCCGGTGCTCTTCATCGTCGAAAACAACCTGTATTGCATGGGCACTGCCATTCGCTACCACGAGTCCAACACCAACCTGACCCAGAAGGCTGCCAGCTACAACCTGGAAGTTGCCTCCGTGGATGGCATGGATGTCCTCGCTGTGGAAGCTGCCGCCCAAAAGGCCGTGGATTACATTCGCGCCGGCAAAGGCCCCTATTTCCTCGAAGCCGTCACCTACCGCTTCCGCCCGCACTCCATGTTCGACGCCGAGTTGTATCGCGACAAAGCCGAGGTCGAAGAAGCCAAGAAGCGCGACCCCATCCCATTGTATGTCGACAAATTGCAGGCGCACGGTTTGCTGGAAGATAGCGATGTCCAGCGCATCGAAAGGGATGTCGCCGCCATCGTCCAGCACGCCGTTGATTTTGCCGAGGCGAGTGAATGGGAGAAAGTCGAAGATCTGACCCGCTTTGTCTACTCCGATGGACACCTCGAAAGGAGCCTGGCATGAACGGAAACGGCGATTCCAAAATGATGAAAATCAATTACCGCGAAGCGGTTCGCGCCGGCATCCGCGACGCCCTCAACCGTGACGAACGCGTCTTCCTCATGGGTGCCGACGTTGGCCGCTATGGCGGCTGCTTTGCCGTCAGCAAAGGCTTATTCGACGAATATGGGCCCGAGCGCATCCGTGACTGCCCCCTCAGCGAAAGCGCCTACACCGGCATCGGCATCGGCGCCGCCCTGGGTGGCATGCGTCCCATCGTCGAGGTCATGACCGTTAACTTCAGCTTGCTGGCCCTGGACCAGATCCTCAACACCGCCGCCACCTTCCTGCACATGTCTGGCGGCCTGTTCAACGTACCCGTAGTCATTCGCATGGCCACTGGCGCCGGCCGCCAGCTCGGCGCCCAGCACGCCCACAGCCTGGAAGGCTGGTACGCTCATATCCCCGGCATCAAAGTCCTGGCCCCGGCCACCCTCGAAGATGCCCGCGGCATGCTCTGGCCCGCCCTCGAAGACCCCGACCCCGTCCTGATCTTCGAACAGCAAGTCATGTACAACATGTCCGGCACCCTGCCAGCCGAAATGCAGTACGTCGACATCAGCCACGCCAAAATCCTCCACCCCGGCAGCGACATCACCATCCTCACCTACGGCTCGTGCACGCCCAAATCGGTGCAGGCTGCCGAGATGTTGGAAAAAGAAGGCATCCAGGCCGAGGTCATCGATCTCCGCACCCTGCGCCCGCTGGATAACGAGACCATCTTCACCTCGGTCACCAAGACCCACCGCGCCCTGGTCGTCGAAGAAGGCTGGCGCACCGGCAGCCTGTCCGCCGAGGTCAGCGCCCGCATCACCGAAAACATTTTCTACGAGTTGGACCTGCCGGTAGAACGCTATTGCAGCGCCGAAGTCCCCATGCCCTACTCGCGTCACATGGAAGAAGCCGCTCTGCCTCAACCCGAAGGCATCGTGGAAATAGTCAAAAGGATGGTGCAGTGATGAGCGAATTTCGCATGCCCAGCATGGGCGCCGACATGGAGTCCGGCACCCTCGTCGAATGGAAGATCAGGCCCGGCGACCCCATTCACCGTGGCGATATCATTGCTGTCATCGAGACCGCCAAAGGCGTCGTCGAGGTCGAGGTCTTCCAGGATGGCATCTTGGATCAAATCTTCTTTCAGCCCGGCCAGGAGGTGCCCGTTGGCCAGGTGCTCGCCATGATTTGCACCGAAGAGGAGCTGAAAGCCAGGCCTGCTCCCGAAGCGCCCAAACCCATCGTCATGAGCAAACCGCCCGAAATTCAGGCCCCCCTTCCCGAAGGCCCCGCTGCCGCCGTTGCCCAGTTGCCCGTTCCCGCCCCTGCTCCTGCCCCGCCAGCCAGCCCAGAACGCCTGCGCGTCTCCCCCCTGGCCAGCAAAGTAGCCGCCGAGCTTGGCGTCGATATTCGCACCGTCAAGGGCACCGGTCCAGGCGGCGCCATCCAGCGCGCCGATGTTGAGCGCACCGCAGCCGTCATGAAAGCCGCACCGGCAGCCGCTCCGGCGCCGGCAACCGCACCCGTAGCTGCCCCTGCGCCAGCCCCGGCGCCCGCTCCAGCCCCAGCGCTGGCGCCCGCTCCCGAAGCCAAGAAGGATTTTGGAACTGCCATGCGCCAGGCCATTGCCGCGGCGATGTCGCGATCCAATCGCGATATCCCGCACTACTACCTGGAAACCAAGATCGATATGTCACGTGCCCTGGCATGGCTCGAAGAAGAAAACGCCAAGCGCTCCATTAAAGAACGCTTGCTGCCCATCGTGCTCATGATCAAGGCCACAGCCATGGCGCTCGTCGATGTACCTGATTTGAACGGTTTCTGGATTGATGGCGCACACCAGATCAGCGAAGCTATCCATATCGGCTTCGCCATCAACCTGCGTAAAGGAGGCCTGATCACCCCGGCCATTCACCACACCGATCAGAAATCCCTGGACGAGCTTCGCGAAGCAGTGAATGATCTGATCGTACGCACGCGCGCCGGCCAACTGCGCAGCTCGGAGCTGATAGATCAAACTGTCACCCTCTCCATCCTGGGCGACCGCGGCGTAGAGAAACTGTTTGGCGTAATCTACCCACCCCAGGTAGCTCTGGTGGGCCTGGGCAAGGTCATGGATCAGGTCTGGGTCGAAAACGGCATGATCGGCATCCGCCCGGTGATGGTAGCCACCCTCGCCGGCGACCACCGTGCTACCGATGGTCACCTCGGCGGCATTTTCCTGGAAGCGCTCAACCACCATCTACAGGAGGTAGAAAAACTATGAACCAGACCGAACTAAAACAGATCATCCTCAATGCCCTGGCCCAGGTCGCGCCGGGCGCAGATGTGAACAACCTGGACCCGGATGAAAACGTGCGTGAGGCCCTCGACATCGATTCCTTCGACCACCTCAACTTCCTCGTCAGCCTGCACGAGACGCTGGGCGTCGAAATCCCCGAAAAGGATTACGGCCGCCTCAATACCGTCAACGAGATCATCGCCTACCTCAGCGCCGTTCGCGCCTGAGCCCTTCGCCCCCTAACCATCAGGCTGGCTGCTCGTCTTGGTCATATCGACAGCCAGCCTTTTGCGATTCCCCCGTCTACCAACCTCACTCCGCCCGCACCACCCGGTTCCGTCCCTTCTGCTTCGCCTCATACATCGCCTTGTCAGCCGCCTCGCTCAAAGTCGACGGGCTCCCATATTCAGGGAAAGCCGCCACCCCGCAGCTAAAAGTAACCAGGAACTCCGAGCCATCCGAAACGTGCACAATCTGCGCGAACGCCGTCCGCAGCTCATCCATTAACAACCAGGCCGCCATCAACTCGCTGTTCGGCAGAATCACAAAAAACTCCTCCCCGCCGTAGCGACCGACAATATCCGAGCGTCGCAGCCGGTGCGTCAGCATATGCGACAGCGACCTCAGCACCTTGTCCCCTGTCGCATGTCCATAGATATCGTTGACCCGCTTGAAATGATCGATATCGATCATCGCCACGCACAGCGCCTGGTTTCTGCGCGCCGCCTGCGTAACCTCCTGCGCCAGCAGTTCTCGCACCGTCGTATGGTTGAACAACCCCGTCAGGCTGTCACGCAGCATCAGCGCCCGCATCTGCCGGTAGCGTTCGATCCGCGCCGTCACCGCCGAGACCAGGTGGTCCGGCCGGATCGGCTTGGTCAGGAAATCGTCCCCGCCCTGCCCCACCGCCGCCAGTTGCTTGTCACGGTCCATTTCAGCCGAAAGATAAACGATCGGCAGCCCCGTAAAACCCTTGATCTGGCGGATCATCTGCGCCAGCTCCAGCCCGCTGCACTCCGGCATATACACATCCAACAGCAAAAGGTCAGGAGCGAAATCCTCCAGCATTTTCAAGACATCCAGCGCCCGCGTCACAATCCCCGTCTCCATTCGCGCCTTGCGCAAATGCATCGCGTTGGCCTTCGCCTGCACCTCAGAATCATCCACGATCAGCACCCGGTATGGTTGCGGATCGACCCTCACCACCAGCTTATCGAGCTCATCCACCAGCGCCGCGATATCCACCGGTTTCGTAAAATAGCCCCGCCCTCCCGCTCGGATCGCCTTGATCCGCGCCAGCGTATCCTCCCGCACCGAGAGAAAGAACACCGCCAGTTCATCGCCATACTCCTCGCGCAGCTTCAGAATCTCTTCGGTTCCGGCCAACTCGCCTTCCGGGAAAATAATATCCATCAGCACCGCCGTCGGCATTCCCCGGCGCAGCCCATCGCCCAGGTCGCCCGGGCGCATAAACACCCGCGCCGCATACCCGAAGAAATTCAACTGCGCCACCAGGCTCTCCGCCTGGATCGGGTCATCCTCCACGATATAAATCATATGCGTGGCGCGCGTTTCTTGCAGCGAAGGCACATTCTTGATCGATTGCTCCATCTCCTGCTCGAAGCTGGACCTGTCCGCCCTGCGCGCTCCCGCAGCCCTTTCCACATCGGCAGCCATCCTCTCCAGCGCCGCCCAGTCCGGCCCGGTGGCTGCATCCTTGAGCGCCGTTTCCAGCCGGCGTGCCGCATGGCCGATCTCACCGTAGCCCACCGAAAGCGCCGCCCCGCTCAGCCGATGCGCAGCCTGTATCAAAGCGCCTGCGTTCTCTGCGCTCCAACCCTCCAGGCGCAAAACCTCCCAGGCGTTCGCGATCCGTGCCCGGTCTTCGCCAAGCTGCCTTAGAAAAGCCTCCCGAATTTCCTGATCATCCACGGTACATTCCTTTCAAGATCAGTGCCAGTTCGGCGCGCACGCGCCCAAATTCTTCCCGCGCCATCGCCAGCTTTTCCTCCGCCCCCTCCAGGTTCCCCGACTTTCCCATCATTTCCAATTCTCTACACAGCCCCGAGAATTTTTTTGCTCCGAAAGTCAGACTGGCGCCTTTCAGCGCATGCGCCATCGCCCCAAACGCCTCCGCCTCTCCCTCCCGCAGGCGCTTCTCCAATTGGCCCATGCGCTCCTCGCTGTCCACGAAAAACTCTTCCGCCAGTTCGATCACCATCTGCACCTCCTCCCCCTCATACGGGAAGAACTCCTTCAGAGTAGGCACGTCGATTGCCCCCTCGGCTGCCTCTGCCGGGCCCCCGGCTGCTCGAGCCGGGCTCCCTGCTGCCTCCCCAGCCCTCTCCACAAAGCCAACCGGCATACACTTCTCCAACGCCTCCCGCAGTTGCAGCACGTTGACCGGCTTGCTCAGATAATCGTCCATCCCCGCCGCCAGGTATTCATCCCGCCCACCGCCCAGGGCATCCGCAGTCAGCGCAATAATGCGTGGCTGCGTCTCCTCCCCCAACGTCGCCCGCAGTCGCTGCGTTGCCTCCACCCCATTCATCTCCGGCATTTGCACATCCATCAACACCACATCGTAGCCCTGCCGCTGGAACGCCTCCAGCACTTCCAACCCGTTCCCCGCCACGTCCGCTCGATAGCCCAGCCGTTCCAGCATCAAACGCACCACCTTCTGGTTGACCGGGTGATCCTCAGCCAGCAGAATGCGCAGAGGCTGCCGGGAGCCCATCTGGCTGTCCAGGCCTTCTCGCTCCGCCGGCCCGGCCTGCGCGACCGCCTGCTGCTTCGCCAGCACGCCCATCAAAGTATCATATAGGTTAGCAGGCTTGATCGGTTTATTCAAATAAGCCGCCTGCATGCCTTCCGGCTGTTCGACGCGTACCCCCAGCGAACTCAAAAACACAATCGGCGTATCCGCTCCACACCGGCCGCGCAGCGCCTCCGCCAGCATCAACCCATCCATTTCAGGCATTTGCACGTCCAACAGCGCCACATCCATCCCCGCCCCCGCCTCGATCTTTTCGAGCGCTTCCCGCCCAGACGCGCACAGAATCCCCGTCATCCCCCACGCGGCCGTCATCCGCGCCAGGATCAGCCGGTTGGTCGCATTGTCATCCACAATCAGCGCCCTCTTCCCTTGCAGGTGCAGGCGCTGCGCTGGTGACCCGAATTCGTGCACTTCCCTGGGGATGCCGAAAGTCAGCGTGAACTTGAACGTCGAACCCTTCCCCGCCGCCCCCTCGCTTTCCACCCAGATGCGCCCGCCCATCAGCTCAGTCAGGCGCTTGCAGATCGACAGCCCCAGCCCCGTGCCTCCAAAGCGCCGCGTCGTCGACGCATCCACTTGCGAAAAAATCTGGAACAACCGCTCCCTTTGCTCCGCTGCAACCCCGATCCCCGTATCCCGCACCGCGAAGCGCAAAGTCACCTCCTCCGCAGTCCCGCCCTCCTTGCGGGTCGAAACCTCCACCTCCCCCTTCTCGGTAAACTTGATCGCGTTGCTCAGCAGGTTGGACAGAATCTGTCGCAGGCGCGTCACATCCCCCACCACGTGCCTCGGCGCATCCTCGTCGATGTGATACAGCAGTTCCAGTCCCTTCTCCGCAGCCTGGTAAGCCATCAGGTCCAGCGCCGATTCGATGCACTCCCGCAGGTCGAAAGCATGCGCCTCCAGCTCCAGCTTACCCGCCTCGATCTTCGAAAAATCCAGAATATCATTGATAATTGCCAGCAGCGCATCCCCGCTCTTGCGGATCGTCTCCGCATATTCGCGCTGCTCCGCCGTCAGCGGCGTATCCAGCAGCAGGCTGGTCATCCCGATCACCCCATTCATCGGCGTGCGGATCTCGTGACTCATATTCGCCAGGAACTCGCTCTTAGCCTGGCTGGCTGCCAGCGCCTCCTGGCGCGCCCGCTGCAGCTCGCTGATATCGTGGTAGATCGCCATGAAATCCGTGATCTCGGCCTCGTCCGTATAGATCGGCACACCCAGCACCTCCACGTCCACCAGCGACCCATCCTTGCGCACCCGCCGCGTCGTCACGTGCACCGCATCCCCCTGCATCGTCCTTTCCGAATACCCCGCTGCTTCCTCGAAAATCGCCTCGTTCGTCACCAGGCCATCGATATTTTTACCAATCGCCTCCTCGCGGCTGTACCCGAACAGGCGCTCGGCCGCCGGGTTCCATTCACGGATAGAACTGTCCCGGTCGACCACCACAATCGCCGCCGGGCTGTTTTGGATCACCGCCTCGTAATACCTGTTCTCACTCGCCGTCATTTCCGCCATACCCGTTGCTCCTTCAGCCTTGAGCAGAGCCCCAGCAATCCCGGGCAGCCAGACCTCAACACTCACCCCCGCCCTGAGCGCCTCGCCGTCTCCAATCCACCATCTGCCCGGTCCTTCCTGCCGATTCTACCCCAAATCTCCCGCCACATTCCTAAATATTTACTGGAAACCATCCACCCGCCCTCGAAAATTCGTCCATTCGTTGCCCCCATTCGTTGATCCATCATCCATTCGTTCATTCGTTGACCCCATTCGTTGATCCATCCTCCATTCGTTCATTCGTTGATCCATTCGTCGATCCGGTCAGCCCCATCTCCTCCAACACCCCCTGGATTGCCTGCTCGAGCAGCTCCCTCAGATACACCGCCACCCGCCCCCGCTCCGCCTTCCCCGCCCGCAGCAGCCGCATCAACCGGCTGCACCCCTGACTGTAGATCTCCGTCAGGTGCACGAACTCCCCCGTATCCCCTCGCTCCTCCGCCTCCCTCGCCAGCGCCAGCGTGTTCCGCAGCACCAGCCGCGTCGAAGCCACCTCCTCCGCCAGCCGCCGGCTCCCCACCGCCAGCCCCGCTTCACCTCCCATCGCCGCCGCAATCCAATCCTCGCGCCGCATCCTGCCCCCTGCCTCTATCGACACCTCTTCCAGCATCGTCAGCGTCCGCTCCACCCGCTGATCCTCTTCCGTATCCTTCGCCAGCCCTTTTTCCGCCTCGATCATCCCCCCCAGCCGCATCGCCGCCAGCGTGTACGCCCCCGCCAGTTGCGCCGCCTCCTTGCTGCTGCGCGCCTGCGCCTGCTTCTCCACCAGCCCCCGCCCCAGCCACCGCAGCCCCGCAATCTCCTCCTCGATCCCCTCGATCTCCTCCTCCACCACCGCCAGCACCTCCGCCGCTGGCTGCCTGAGCGCGTACAGCCCGTGCCGCTTCCCCTCCCCCTCCCGGAACGGCCTCGCCTTGCGCGCCGGCAGGTCCGCCCCCACCGTCAGTTCCTCCCCCGTTCCCTTCGGCAGTTCCGGCAGCCTGCGCAGCCGGCTCTTCGTAGATTTCACCTCCTCCCGGCTGTCCAGGAACCCTTTCATCGTCTCCACGTCGTCCCCCGCCTCCAGCCGCAGCCGCGTCGCCGTCCGCCGCAGCGCCATCAGTGTCAGCTTATCCTCCCCAATCCCCACCTGCCGCCCATACAGCTTCAGGCTCGCCAGGATCGAGCTGCTCGAAATCGCCCGCCCCTCCACCCACCGCACCACCTCCTCCCCCTCCCCCGCTTGCAGCGGCCTTTCCGCCGGTGCGAACACGTAACTTTCCGCCCCCATCCCCTCCAGCCGCCCGCCAGCCTCCAGCCATTCCCGTATCGCCTCCCATGCCTCCCCCGCCAGCCGCGCCCGCCCCCCCTCCGCCCGCCAGCGCACCCACACCTCCCCCGCCTCGTCCACCTCGATCTGCCCCCAGCGCAGCTTCCGCAGACTCTCCAGCGGCGCCCCCACCCGCAGCCGCGTCAGCAACAACGCGTAATCCCGCTTCCCCAAAAGCGACTCATCCCGCCTCAAAATCCCCAGCAGCGCCGCCGTCTCCTCCCGGCTCAGCAGCCTCGCCCCCTCGTAGCGCCGCACCTTCGGCCGCTGCGCCCCTGCCGCCGGGTTGAACCCCGCCTCGCACCCCGGGTCGATCCTCCGCTCGTCGCACCACCGGTAGAAACTCGCCATACTCCCCAGCGCGTTCCCGATCGTCGCCGCCGCGTACCCCTCCCCCGCCATCCACGCCGCGTGCGCCTCGAAATCCTCCCGCTCCAGCTCCCACGGCATCTTTCCTCGCTCCCGCAGCAGCCGCCCCCACGCCAGCTTCGCCTTCTTCGTCACCCCCGCCTGATACCGCCCCCCCAGCTCCTCCAGCCACCCCTCGAACGCCTCGCACCACCTCTCCAGCCGCGCCGAAGCCCCCCGCCGCGCCCGCCCCGCCGCCTCCCCAAACAAATACACCAACAACCTCGGCGCTTCCTCTGCCTCGTCCATCGCGCACCTCCATTCACCCCCGACTCTAGCACAAATATTCTATTTAATCAACCCTATCTCTGTCATCGCCTCTCACCCAGCCGGCGCAGGCCGGCTTCGTGTTCTCAGTTGCAGTGATTTCAATCGCCAGACCACACCACCGGCTTCACCCCATCCGTTTTCTTATTCGTTTATTCGTTTCCTATTCGTTGATCCCACCACACCCCCGTGCACTCCGGCAAAATCACCCCCGCCTCCTCCACCTTGACCCGCTCCACCATCGCCTCACCGAAGAAGAACGACACCAGCTCCCGCTCCTCCTCGAGACTCTCGAAGCGCAGGTCCGTGCGCACAACCGCCGACTGGAACCCGTGGGCCTCCAGGTACCCCAGGTAATCAGCCAGGCTCGCCGGGCGCGTCGGCGTTTCGTACCCCGTCCCCAGCGTCTCGATCAGGATCACCTTCCCCCCTGGTCGCAGCACCCGCCGGAACTCGTTCAGCCCCTTCTCCACCTCCACCTGCCACGCCTCGCCGGAATTCACCGCCAGGTAGCACACACTCCACCCCGAGATCACCACGTCCGCGCTCCCGCTCTCCACCGGCAGGTAGCGATGGTCGGCCACCGCCGCCCGCCACTGCGCCAGCCCGCTGCGCGCCAGCCGGCCCCTGGCCCGCGCCAGCATGTGCGCCGACCGGTCGAAAACCCGCATCGAGCCCGCCAGCCGCGCCAGCATCCCCGTCACCCGCCCCGTGCCCGCCCCCGTTTCCACCACGTCCAGCCCACGAAAATCCACCACCCCCTCCAGCGCCCTCATCAGATTCCCCTCGTAATCCTCGTGCCCCACCAGCCGCTCGTACAAATCCGCCTGGTGATTGTAGATATACTCGTAGTCTGGCATAGGGACCTCCGGGGAAATAACGTCATTCGAACAAGTGATGCAAGTATAACCTACCTGGCGGCCCGCGCCAGGCTGGCGAGTCGGCCCGGAGCCCCACATTCAATCAGTTCCCAAGCGCATACAATGCGCCGCACGAAGTGCGCCTCCGTTGACCGCCGCCCTCCCCAAAATTCGTTTATTCGTTTTATATTCGTTGATCTTTTTGGCGCACCAGCGCCGGGTTTCAACCCGAGCGGCCAAATCCCGAATCGCTCCATGTTCCCCCAGCTTATTAAAAAATCCGCGCTCATCTGCGCAAATCCGCCTCCCCCTCATTCCACATCCCCTCGTAGGGGCGCACCGCGTGCGCCCGGTCCACCACACTCCGCCTTCTCCGTGTTGAATCCTCTGCAGGAAACTGCATCCCACAAAAAAGAATCTGCGTTTCATCTGCGAAAATCTGCGTCCCATAAAAACGAATCCACACCCATTCCACAAATCCGTGTCCCAATTTTCACCTGAGTAGCCCACCCGCTTCATGCTACAATTACCACACCCTTCCTCTCCCATTTAGCGCCGCTGCTCACACACCAGATTGTCGAGGTGTCATATGAAACTCAACCGCTTGACCCTGTGGCTTGTACTGACCGCCCTGGTATTCACCAGCGCCTGCCGCCCGGCCGTCCCATCGCCATCCACGCCCGCAGCCTCATCCACAACCTCACCGGCCTCCACCTCGAAACCCACCACACCCACCCCAACAGAGCTAGAGAAGCCGCGCCTCACCCAACCGGCTGCCCCCACCCCCCTCGCCGGGCTGCAGCCCTTCCCGCCAGGCGACGCCTTGCTCGCCGCGCCGCCTGCCCTCCAGGCCTGGCAGCCCGGCGGAGACTACGCCGGCTTGGACTACACCCTGCCCGTAGACATCGCCCAGGTCTACAACCCGCAGGTCGTTTCCGCTTTGACCCCCGCCCAGCAGGCCTACCTGGCCGACAACGGCTTCGTCGTCATCCACAGCCAGGAAGAACAATTCAACGACATCCGCGAGAACGTCCCCATCCGCTACGGCCAGCCCTACTACCTGACCACCGACGCCGCCTATCACGCCCTGCACATTTCCTTCGACGAGATGCTCAAAGCCCTGGAAGCCCAGTACCTGTCCGGGGAGATGTCCCGCCTCATCCAGGCCACCTTGGATGAAGTCCTGGCCTACCAGTCGCAGGCCCAGGGCACAGCCATACAGGCGGATGCCCGCCTCGCTGCCGCCTACCTGGCCGTTGCCGTGAAACTCTTCAACCCCCAGGCAGAGCTGCCCCCGGACCTGGAGCCCTTGGTCCAGCCTCAGCTCGCTCAGGTCATGGCCGCCAGCGGGCGCGCCCCATCGGTCCTGATCCCCGCCTTCGAAGATGACTACGGCGCTTACAAGCCGGTTGGGCACTACGCCGGCCCCGCCGTTTTGGAAAACTACTTTCGCGGCATGACCTGGCTGGGGAGAGTGCATTTCTTACTCGGGAAAGGCAAGGAAGGGCAGCCCCCCTCCCGCGCTCCGCTCATCGTCACCCTGGCCCTGCGCCGCGCCCAGGTAGGCGACCGTTCTGCCGCCCAGGCCTGGGCCGGTGTGCATGCTATGCTCACCTTCGTTGTCGGCCCCAGCGATGACCCCGGCCCGCCGGAATACGCCGCCCTGATGGACCAGGTCTATGGGCGCAGCCTGGAATTCGCTGAACTGGCAGACGAGGCCAGGTGGCAGCAGTTCTTGCAATCTGGCGATCAGCTTCCTGCGCCGCAGATCAACTCAACCTTCGTCGACTTTCTCCGCCAGCTCGATACACAAAAAGGCTGGCGTTTCATGGGCCAGCGCTTCACCCCAGACGGGCTGATCTTTCAGCAGTTGATCTATGATGCCGTTGGCACGTACGAAAACAGGCGCCACTTCCCCCTCGGCCTGGATATCTTCGCCGTGTTGGGTTCCCCCCTGGCCCTGGACCTGCTCGACGAAGCCGGTGAGACGCAGTACGCCCATTACCCGGAACAGATGGAAAAACTTCGGCAGTCCGCCCAGGCGCAGCCCGCCGCTCAGTGGCTGGACACCTTCTACACCTCCTGGCTGTACGCCTTCTTCGCCCAGGTCGAGCCCAAAAACACCCGCTTTCCCGCTTATATGCGTTCCACCAATTGGGGCTACAAAGAGTTGAACAGCGCCCTGGGGAGCTGGGCGGAGCTCAAACACGACACCGCCCTCTACGCCAAAATGCCCGAGGCGGCGGGTGGCGGCGGACCGCCGATGTCCGGCCCCGCGCCCGCCTACGTCGAGCCCCTTCCCGACGTATTCTACCGGCTGGGCTGCGCTGCCAAAACCCTATCCACCTATCTCCAGTCCCTCATGGATCGCCCGGATGTCCACTTTGGCCCGCCTCCGCCAGGGGATTACCTCTATGACGGATTATATGGGCATGTCAGAGGGCTGGATGAATTGGGCGATCGCTTCACCCAGTTAGGCGACCTGGCCGCCAGGGAAATCGCCGGGCAGCCCCTCAGCCCCGATGACTATGATCTCATTCAAGGATGCATGGGGGCGGTGGAATGTTTCGTCTTCAGGGGGCACACACCGTATGGAGAAAACGTGCTCGAGTTGCCCGATGTCCCCGTCATCGCCGCCGTTTCCGGTTCAGAACAAGAGGTATTGGAAGTAGCCGTCGGAAAAGTCGACCGCATCTACGTGGTTGTGCCCCTGGAGGGCCGCTTGCAAATTGCCCAGGGCGGCGTATTCTCGTATTACGAGTTGATCCAGCCGCGTTCCGACCGCTTGACCGACGAACAGTGGCGCGCCCGCCTGGCAGGCAGCCCGCCGCCCCAGCCCGGCTGGATCAGCCGCTTCGTCCTCGCTGGCGGGGAGCCCGTCGATTACCTCGCTTTCCGGGTCGATGATGCCTACCGCGTCACCGAAGCCGGCGACAAACTCAATGTCCGCAACGGCCCGGGGCTCTCCTACCCCGTCCTGACCCAGCTCGCCGCCGGCGATTACGTCACCATCGTCGAAGGCCCTGTAGTTGCCGATGGCTACACCTGGTGGCGTGTCCAACTGAGTTGGGGCGAATGGCAATCCGGCTGGGTAGTAGAAAACCAGGAATGGTACCGCCGCTCGACGATATTTTTGGAGTAGCGTCCAGGCCGCCTTATCGAAAACCGCCTACCTCATCCTCGCCGCCGTCACCCTCCTCGGCCTGGCCTTCGCCGCGCGCTGGCTCCTCGCCCTCGCCGGATGGATCACCAGCCTCCTCTAGACCCCCCTCGCCCCATTCCCCGCATAAGCCAATCTCCCTCCCTCCACATCCGCGTCACCCCAGCGAGTCGGCCTGAGGCCGACTTTTTTCGCATACCAGCACCGGGTTTCAACCCGAGCGGCCAAATCCCGAATCGCTCCATGTTCCCCCAGCTTATTAAAAAATCCGCGCTCATCTGCGCAAACCCGCCTCCCATTTATTCCCCTCATTCCACATCCCCTCGTAGGGGCGCACGGCGTGCGCCCGGTCCACCACACTCCGCCTTCTCCGTGTTGAATCCTCTGCAGGAAACTGCATCCCACAAAAAAGAATCTGCGTTTCATCTGCGAAAATCTGCGTCCCATAAAAAGAATCCGTGCCAATCCGGTCAATCCATGTCCAAATTTTTTACTCAGAAAACTCCGCCTTCTCCGTGGTTCTTCTCCGCTTCTCCGTGTTGAATCCTCTGCCAAAATCCCCCGTTCCGATTACAATAGTCGCCATCACCAGGAGGTCAGCCATGCCACCCATAACCATCCATCGTCAGCGGATCGAGGAACCCATGAACAAAGCCATTGCCACGGTGATCGCGTCCCTGCTCCTCCTGGGGGTCTACGCCTGTAACGCCGCCCCGCACACTTCCGGCGAACCGCCCGCCATCCCAACCTCCGCCAGCCCGTTCACGCCCCTTCCACCCCCCTCCGCCTCTTCAACCATTACGCTGACGCCCTCCCCCACCCGCACCGGGACTTCCACCGCCACCGCCACAGCCACGCCCACCCCCAGCCGCACCTTGAAACCGGGTGAAACCTACATGATTGCCACAGCTCACGCGATGGTAAAGACCCATGATTATTGGATGCTAACCGAAGTCCCCTCCACCCTCCAGGCCCGGCAGGTGCACTGCAAAGACGGCTTTGTCCTGGAACTAAAGCTGGATATATTGCGCCAGTCCAGTGACCAATGGACGCTGTTTACCTGTTCTCCGGAACTGGAAGACAGCAGCTCGTGGCGGACGCCCGGCGCCGTCGATTTCGGCACGCGCTACACCCAGGTGACCAGGAACGATCTATCCCAGACCTGGATCATTCGACACGGCGATTACCACGGCCTGGTCATCGATCGCCCAGATGCCTTGCTCTATCCCTATCGCTGGACCCGGGATGGTAAGTACGTGTATCTTTATCCCGGCTTCTATCCCGGTCCAGATGGTTTCGCTACATCCGCATATTTTGTGAATTTTGACGCCTACCAGGTGTTGTACCGTCTAAATTTAGAAACGGGTGACCTCGAAAAAATATTGCCGCGCCGCGATGGCGTTTATTACGCCCTTTCCCTCTCACCCGATGACCAGTTCCTGATCTACACAGATACGAGCGAGCCAGGCCTCCTGCACGTTCTCAACATGCTCGACGGCAGCGCCCGGCACATCACCCTGGATGCCGGAGCGTTCGTCACCGGGCGTTTCGCCTGGAGATCGGACAGCGCCAAAGTAGTCTTTGCCTCCGGCTACGAAAAAGTCGGCGACGATTGGAACGATAACGTATCCGCCGCCTCCATTTACGCCCTGAGCGTCAAAACCATGCACGCCCAGCTCATCTTGTCGAAAGACCCTCGCATCCTCGTCCCCGATTTTGAATGTAAGCCTCTTTCTGGCTGTTCAGCGTGGTTGGATGAGAATACGATATATTTGTACCCGCTGAGCAGCGAATTTGCCTGCTCAGATGCTCGCTTCACTCTCAATATCCAAACCGGCTACCTCGCCGCCCTCCCCACTTCCACGCCCCAGCCGGAAACGACTTCCACACCCCAGCCATAAGAATTGCCTGCCCATCACCCGTTCAATCCACTTCCAAATCAGAAAACAAAAGAAAAATCTTGCTACCGGGCAACTTTATCAGTAAAAAAAGAAATAGAGCTTGTAAGCTCATCAATTACCGCTCCAAAAGCCTGTAACGGTGTAGTTTCGATCAAATTACGAAGCTGGTTTAGCCGAGGCTGATCGCTGGTAGCCAATTTCTGTCTTATAGCATCTTCCCAGGCATAGAAGTAATCCAGGGCGTCGTTATATTTCGAGAAATGACTCGGCTGTGGCGAGCGACCGTCCCCAAGCTCAGTCAGACTGCCAACAATACAGATCAGTTCAGCAGCCATATTTTCTGCCGATGGAGTGTTTTCCATAGTCTCTCCGGGTCAAATCTTCGAGTCGATGTGAATCGGCACATCGATAATAACGATATCCTTGTGCTTTCGCAGCTTGTCTCGCAAGCGTGCAGCGCTCTGGTTGTGCAAGAACAGGCCAATCCCGTAAGTGGGCACAAAGGCCGGCACGACCACTGTGGTTAGCTGGTCGGGAAATTCTTCGTGATTGACGCGTTCGATGTAGGCTACAACGGGCGTCAGGATATCGCGATAATCATAATCGACAGTGATCAGACTAATGCCTTCCGTAATATTCGGGAAACGCTGCCAACGCTGCAGCAATCGCTCTTTCATTTCAGGAGAGGTAGTCACACACAAGGCGCGAACATCTTGAGAAAGCCTGCGCGCGTACATCAAAGCCCGCAAGGTCCCCCGGTGCACATCCGCGATTGGCACGATCACTACATCCGCCACTTCGGATAATTCTTCAGCTTTCAGCCCACGGGTGCTCAGGGCAAGCGAGACGCGTTCGTAATGCTGGTGGATCAGGTAAAACATAGTGATCAGCAACGGGATAACCAGCAGCACAATCCAGGCCCCCTCGCGGAACTTGGTGGTAGCCAGGATGATGAACACCACGAAAGTGACAACCGCGCCCACTGCGTTCAGAACCCGTTTCCAACGCGCGTTGCTCTCGAAATGGATTTCCGTCACCTGAGTACGCAACGTTTGGCCGGGTTTCAAGTGCGCAATCCGCCCCATCAGGCGGAACATGCCGGTTTGTGAGATGCTAAAGCTGAGCATAACCCCCAGGGCATACAGCGGCAGCATGGCAATTTCATCCGCCTGAAACAGGACCACGATCAAGACTGCGAGCAGGGCAAGTACGCCAATGCCCGAGCTAAACACCAGCCGGTCCCCACGGTTTTGCATCCAACGTGGCATGAAATTGTCCCAGGCCAGGAAAGAACTCAAGCGCGGGAAATCTTGATAAGCGGTGTTTGCTGCCAGGAATAAGATCATGGCTGTGAAGAACTGCACCCAATAATACAGCCAGTTACCGCCGGTCACCCGGCGGGTCATCTGTGAGAGAACGCTTTCGGTTTCCTTAGGGATCAGGTTGATGTGCGTCGACAAGAACGTAATGCCCACAAACAAGAACATAGCCATGAATCCCATCGCCACCATGGTCTTGGCGGCATTCTTGGACTCAGGCGGCTTGAAGGCCTGGATGCCATTGCTGATCGCTTCGATGCCCGTCAAAGCTGTGCACCCGCCAGCAAAGGCGCGCAGCAGCAGCCAGACATACGCAAAACCGGTTACCGAAATGACCGCCTCTACTTTTTCGCTCTCGAGCAGGATAGGCGCAGCCCCAAACAGGCCATAATAACGCGCCAAACCGGACAGGATGACCAACGATACCCCGCCAACGAAAGCATAAGTAGGCACAGCAAAGATTGTGCCGCTCTCCCGCACCCCGCGCAGATTGATCCAGGTGATCAGGACAATGGCCGTAATTGCCATCGGGACTCGAAATTCGAAGGTTTCTGGAAAAGCAGAGGTAACCGCCCGCACTCCCGCTGAGACCGAGACCGAGACGGTCAAAATATAGTCTGTCAGCAAAGCCGCGGCTGCCAGCAAGGATGGGAACCTGCCCAGGTTATCCTTGGCGACTGTGTACGCTCCGCCTCCATCTGGATAGTGCAAAATCGTCTGAATATAACTAAAGATCACCAACAATACCAATAACGCTACGCCCAACCCAAGCGGCGTGGTCAACCTGAGCGCCTGGCTGCCCATCAACACCAATACACTCATGATCGCTTCGGTAGCATAAGCGTTGCTGCTGATTGGGTCAGAAGCAAATACGGCAAGAGCACGCACCTTGTCCAGGCGTTCGTGCACATCCCGGCTGGTGGGGAACGGTTCGCCGATCAGGACTTGTTTGAGATTTGAAAAATCCATTATTTGTAGACCCTTTTCATCAGTCATTAACTTTACCAAACGCGCATAAAGAGACAATAAAGAAAACTCTCTAAAGAATAAAAAAAGAATAAAGACCCCCTGTTTTCTATCGGGCCATACACAAACTTCGTAGAATCTGTTGGGATGAATTATCCACTACCGCCAGAACTTCATCCTCTGCCTGGAATATCATATCCCCGCGTGGAGCTAATATCTTCCCCTGACGAATGACGGCTGCAATTACACAAGTCCGGGGTAGAGGCAGGTCTTTTAATGGGATTTTTAACATACCAGAACCTGCTGGCAACTTCTCTTCAACCAATGAGTACTCTCCCCGGCGTAGCTTTAGCAAGGTCATCATATCGCCCATGGACATTTCTTCAACGATCAAATTTGCCAGGATATCCGTTTGATTCAGGCCTACATCTACCCCCATTTCCTTTGTAAACAGCCAGGCATTTTTAGGGTTGTTAACTCGTGCAATCGTACGTGGTACATTAAATTCAAAGCGCGCCATCGTGGTCACAACCAGATTAGTTTCATCTTCGCCGGTTACGGCAGCTAAGACATTGGCAAGTTCAATTCCAGCCACCTCTAGAGTAGCAGGGGAACTCCCATCTCCTGAAATGATTGCTTCAGGCGGTAGTTCCAGTTTCAGCCGGTCGACTGTTTCAGGCCGGATTTCGATTAACTTGACCTGATGCCCTTCGTTTAGCAATTGAAGTGTTAGGTAAGCTCCAGTTTTTCCACCGCCAACGATAATCACATACATATCAGACTCCTCCTTGCAAACCAAGTAGTTCCTGCAGCCGTTCCATCGATGAAGCCAGAATAATCAGGTGTAAAACATCCCCGGATTGGAATTCTGTTCCAGTCAGGGGGATAAATGCCTGGCCGCGGCGAGTAATTGCAGCGACACGAATTTCACCAGGAATCGACAGGTGCTTTACCTGAAGCCCTGTCAGGTGGACTGGGAGGTCAATCCTCAACAGAGAAACTTCTCCGCTGCCGAAAGAATAAGCAGCGTCCATCTCGGAATGGGTTAATAATTCTGTGATGCGTTCTGCCCCCCAGGTTGTGGATGAGATTGTTATGAGGCCCAGGCGTCCATAGATTTCTGCCCGGCGTGGGTCGTATAAGCGCGCCACGACTTTCGGGACGCCAAATATCACGCGTGCAATGCGCGCCCCAATGATATTGGCGTTGTCTGATGAACTGGTAGCTGCAAAGCCATCTGCTTGTTCGATTCCGGCCTGGAGTAATACATTGCGGTCAAAACCAATTCCCCTTACTTTATGACCCGGAAATTTCGGTCCCAAACGCGCCAGGGCATCTGCTTCCTGATCAACAATGGTCACCTGATGGCCTTGGCTGACCAATAGCCAACTCAATTGTTCACCAACACGACCACACCCCATCACAATTACCTTCATAAGTATCTCCACAACAATTTACTTAAGGACTGCCTGAGCGGCAGCCATCTTAGCCCTTTTATGGCTGAGATTTTTATGTGCCCACTCTATTCCATATAAGGCAGGAACATAAACTGACAACCACAACCAAAAAATCAGTGGCAGTGGTTTAAGATTAAACACATCAGCTAACCAGGGGAAATAAATCAGGCCCAGGATTAAGATAAATTCAACTGCAATACTAAACGTAAGAAAGCGATTGCTCAACCATCCTAGAGACCGCCCGCGGCGAATTACTGCTCGACAGGCGAAAACATTGCCGATCTGGGACATAACTACCCCGGCGAGGAACATCGTTATGGCCGTTGCCCTCAATTGCTCAGGTCCCAATTGTTTATTCACCCATAGATCGGGTGTCAATGTTTCTAAAAACGGTATATCGGCCAGATAATTTCCACCATATAGCACAAGAAAGAAACCACTATAGGCAAGCAAGGCTTCCAGAGGGCCGAGCCACAAAAAAGCACGGCGCAGCAGCTTCGCATCGATCAAAGGGGTTTTCTTTTTCCGGGGTCGGTGCAGCATAACATCCGGTTCCGGTTTTTCAGTACCTAGTGCAAGGCCGGGCAGCAAATCTGTGCCCAGATCTATGGCCAGAATCTGGTGCACCTGCAGCGCTAATGGCAAACCAGTCAGAGCGGTCAAGATGAAAGGTACGATTTCGGGAACGTTGCTGGCAAAAATATAGGTCACAAATTTACGCAGATTTTCATAGATGGCGCGTCCTTCTCCGATAGCCAGGACGACATTCGCGAATTCATCATTGACTAAAATGACGTCTGCGGCATCTCGAGCAACATCGGTTCCGCTGATCCCCATACTGATTCCCAGGTCGGCCTTTCGCAATGCAGGTGTATCGTTCACACCATCACCGGTCAAAGCCACCACTTCCCCCTGTTCTTGTAAGGCAGCTACCAGGCGCTGTTTATGTTCAGGCGCCATGCGCGCAAAGATGGCATCCTCTTGCTCAAGCAATACGCGCAGTTGTGCTGCCTCCATTTGCTCGAATTCTGCGCCGTTCACAATCGTAGGATGAGAGGTTTCCAACATCCCGATGCGCCGCGCCAGGGAAGCAGCCGTGAGTCCGTAGTCGCCCGTTACCATAATCAGGCGAATACCTGCCCTACGCAAAGTTTGAATGGCCTCAACAACACCTTCGCGTGGAGGATCATGCATTGCCATCAAGCCTAAAAAAATCATTTCTCGTTCAACTTTTTCCGGTGTATAAAGTCCATGCCTGGGCGGCAGCCCGCGATAGGCCAGGGCCAATACACGCAAAGCGTTTTCTGCATACTCATCCAGGGTTGCCAGTACTTGTTTGCGTAGATCTTCACTCAAGCTGCATACCTCACCATTGAGAGCGATCTGCTGGCAGGCTTGCAACACTTCACGTGGCGCGCCTTTTACAAAAGCAACCTCATCATATGCTTCTACAACTTTCGCGATCTCGGGTAATATCTGACGCAGCATCGATTTGTTGCCAAAATCCAGGCGATGAATAGTGCTCATCCGTTTCCGGCGGGCATCAAAAGGTAGTTCATGTATTCTTGGAAAACAGGCGACAAGAGCAGTTTCCGACCCAAAGTGTTTAAGTCCAGCGGAGCGCATAGCGGCTTCAGTCTGGTCGCCCAAATAGCTCCATTGGACCCCATCTGAAGCAGGAGGACGCAATCGGGAGTTATTGCAAAGGATTGCGGCGCTCAAGAGTAACTGCAAATCGCGTTCGCTATTTTCACCTGCTAGGCTGGGGGTGATTGTCCCCTCAGGTTTATACCCAGTTCCAGTGACTTTCAGATTGCGCTGTCCAAGCCATATTTCTCGTACTGTCATCTGATTTTGAGTCAAAGTACCATTTTTATCGGTACACAGCACTGAAACCATTCCTAACGTTTCCAGGGTTTCTAATTTTTTGACCAGTACACCCTGTTCGGACAGGCGCTGTCCTGCCATTGCTAGTGACAGTGTGATTGTTGCCGGCAGCCCTTCAGGCACGGCCGCGACCAGAATTCCCAGGGCTAATAAGAATGCCTGGGACAGGCCCAAGCCGATATCCGACAATCCTATTATGAACACCAGGGCACTAATTCCCATTGCAGCCAATGAAATGCGTTTTGTCAGGCGGAAGATCTCTCTCTGGAGTAAACTTGGCAACTCTGGCGTTGTCTGTGTAAGCCGCGCCATGCGTCCAAACTGTGTAGATGATCCTGTGGCGAATACAATCGCTTTGCCAGTTCCAGAGACTACCGATGTTCCGGCAAAGACCAGGTTGGGCCGCTCAATTTCGCTGACGCCTTGTCGTAAAGAAGCGTCCGCGGTTTTGTGAGCAGGCGTAGATTCGCCTGTCAGAACAGCATTGTTGATTCGCAGACCATAAGCTTCGATGATGCGAGAATCAGCCGGAATATGGTCCCCGTCAGCTAATACGAGTAAATCACCAGGCACCAGTTCGCTAGCCAGAATATCCAATTCAACGCCATTTCGAATCACTCGCGCGTAAGATGGCATCAGGCTGTTCAAAGCCAGCATCGCCTGTTGTGTGCTTCTTTCTCGCCATAAAGAAAAACCTGTGTTAAGGATCACCGATCCCCAAATTGCCCAGCCCAAGGCCGATTCTCCCAGCAGAAAGGTGAGCGCACCTGAAATCCACAACAACAACGCAAAGGGGTTCGACAAATGGTGCGGCAGTTTCTGCCACAACTTCTGAGGTTGAGTTGTTTTCAGCAAATTTTTACCGTACAACGCCTGGCGCGATTCAATCTCCTGAGCGGAAATGCCCTGGGGTGATGTCTCTAAAGCGCGATAAACTTCCGATGGTTGTAGTTGAAAGATAGATTTAGAGAACATTATCTAATCCACCCAGAGCAGACCAATGGCCTGCTCTGGACAGCGCCTGTGCTGGTGGCTAAGCGCACCAAGCGCTTTATGAACTCGTCTCCCGGCGTTATCCCCCGGATATACCTGCTTTACCTTTGCCTGGTGATGTGACGTTAGGAGCGCCTCCCAGATGAGGCTGTGCTTCTTCCAAAGGAAGATATTTTTCGAGGAATGAGGGCGCTTCCGGGTGATCAATATGCAGTGCGTGGTCATAATCACCCGCAGATGCTGGCTGTGGATAAAGCTGAGGGGGCCGGTGTATCCCGAACAATGCGAAGAAGCGGGAAATCAGAATGGCAAGATTTGTAAGTATCGCGTAGCGATATTCTTGCATACGCAAGGATTGCCATTCTACAATCGAAGCCATCCCGCCCCGGACGCGTGCCTTTTCACGAACAATCCGGTGAATCTGTCGCGGGTCACGCTGCCCAATCGACGAAAACAGTGACAGGTGTGCAGCTAAAGCCAGCACGCTAAAACCAACCAATGCGATCCAACCACCTTCATGCCATTTGCCAATCAACTGTCCAACAAACACGATCATGGCAAGCCCTGCGGCAAAAGTAGCTGCCGGTGCTCCCCACCTGCGGGCGCGCCCGGTGTAATGGGTTAGCACGTGGCGGCGAACCGCCAACCCCATCGCAGTAATTGGCATAAACACCCCAACCCCATAAAAAGGTATAGCCACCGATGTTTTTCCACGCACCAATAACATAATGATCACTGCAACGATGAAAGTAATTGTTACCGAACGGGTAAAAGTACCGCGCTCATCCCGTTTAACAATCACCTCTGGAATCACACCAATAGCGACATCGCGCCACTCGGTAGCCTGTGCATCCTGAAGAGCCGTCATTGAAGCTGCCGCTAGCATCAGGACAGCCAGGATCTGGTAGCCCCAGAAAAGGACAATGCCGCCTGGGATCTCGTTGAAACCGATACTGGCCAGGTTGCCTACCAGTGTGCGCCCGAGAGTACCGTCAAAAACATCGAAACGAATAGAGAACGCGGTCAGGAAAAGAGTAGTTAGCCCACCATAGAAAAGAAAAGATGTTTGTACGAATCGCCCAATTCCTGATTTGCCACTATAAAAGTTCCACAATCCCATCAAACGTGGTAAACGACGCTTCCCCCATTTCACGATTCCTGCATCTTCGTCTCTCATAAACTGGATTCCATTCGATACCGCCTCCAACCCAGTCAGAGCAACCATGCCTTTCATCGACGCTGTCAATAAGTGTAAGAAGGCCTGACCCAGTGAGACTGGCTCAGGAGTTTCCGTAACAGGTATTGGTGGAACTCCCTTGAAATGTGCAATCAGGAGGCCAATCCCCATCGTAACCGTTAGCAAAACGAATGTGCCGATCAAAATAAATACCACTTGGGCAGATTCCCCGCGTCCACGAATCGTAATAAACCATGTTATCGCGGCAAGGATTGCCCCAAGAGCAAAGTGGTAGAGCCAGTTTTGACCGTACAGCCCTAGAATAGAGAGCAATTGGTCTCCTCCAGAAAGCGCTGACACTGTGATTGTTAGAATGTAATCTTGGATTAGGGCCACAGCCACAACCAAGCTAATCGTTGGCCAGAGATAGCGCATCGATGCAGTGTACGACCCACCGCCCTCGTTAAATGGGCCCAACGAAAACATGTATAACATACCAAATGTGAAGTTGGCGAAGGCAATGATAACGACGGCGATATAGGCATAATCTTGTAAGCCGTACATATGCAAGGCGCCCATGATTTCGCCAGTAGCGTAGTAGTACGAGGTAAAGTAATCTACGCCAAAAAGAGCCAGCGCAGCCAAGAGCCCAATCTGTCCTGCTCCATGAACGTTTGCCTCATTGTCGCGTTCGCGCGGCGCGGCGCGATAAGCGAGGTACAGAATCATAGCTAACAATAATATTGAAAACAACATAGAACAACAACCTCAATTGAAAGTACCTTCTAGCATCTGAAGACCGACGAGCACATGCTTCCGTGTGGAAGGGCTCAAACGCGTATCCTGGGCCACCTTAGCTTCTTCCTGGCGCGCAGCCCGCACTACGAGGGCAGGGACGAACATGATTCGCCCGGCGGGGATAACTTGAAAATCGTAGGTTTTCATCTCCAGGACTTGATCATCGAAATAGGGAAGACTCAGCCCCAGCCCGCGGTTTAGGTCTTGCGCGGCCGCTCGTTGCTGAATCGTTTTGATAATTTCACGCGTTTGGTAGCGCGCCAGGGCTCTTCCCTGGTTTATCAGTTGCCCCAACATACCGTAGCGTTTCCGCTGGTAGATTTCCACTGTGACCAGGTAAGGGGCAAGTCCCACGGCCATGTGCAGGATTCTCAAAAATTCCTGCATTGAGGCAATATAGGTTTCTGCCTCCTGCATAGTGCTTACCAATAACTGGTCCTGCTGGTCGAAGGCGACCCATTGCGGGAGGAAAAAACGACGCGCCGCGCTGACATAAGGCACCACTAATTCTCCCCGATCTTTTTCTCCAGACTCTTCAAAGTCTTGCTTCTCTGCGATGACATCAGATAAGCTGGTAATGGCTGAATCAGATTGAAGATCGCCTCCAACCGGGATGCTAGGAATTTCCTCCCCTTCAGTGGTTTGATAGGTGACGGAACGCCCATCCGGCAGCATATCCCGGACCAGGTACATGGCTATGGCAAAACGCAGCAAACCAGCCGAGGTTGAAATGGCTGGATATTCTGAGGCCTCCAGTTCATCCAACCGCTGGCGCAGCGTCAATTGCAAACTGGCGCGCGCCAGTCGGTCGAGAAATCCACCGGCGAGTTGTTCTCGTTCCTGTAGGGGTACAGTTTGAGGTACACCTTCCTCACCACAAGATACCTGGTCTGGGAGCGAGAAGCGCACCTGGCTGTTTTTATGTGTTAACGCATCGGCAATCTGGCGTGCTTGCATAGCGAAGAAGCTTTGAATCAGCAAAGTCTGCGCATCATACAATGTGTTCCAATTCTTGTAATCTTGCGCCAGATAGCTTACTGGTGTTGAAAGCGATTGATGGTCTTTTCTTTCGCCATAACGCATTTCTGGAAACAGAGTTTTGTTCATAAAACATCCTGATTAGCGCCAACGGGAGCCTTATAGGAAGAAATCATTTAGTTTTACAATCAACAACAGTTCTACAAGCGCAGAAGCACACAATACGATTTTTGCCATCCAATCGTCAGCAAGTTTTACCAACCATAGTTGGAATCCCGTAAACAATGCCATGAGGAAAATGGCTAACAGCCAAAAACCGATTTCTTTCACAATTCTGCCAATATGGATTTTCTCTTTCCACATATAATCTCTCCGTTAAAAGAACAAATGTTAGCTAGAAGATCTTATCAAAACAGAATAAGTACCCCATAAAGCCTTGTGGAAAAGATATAAAAACCCGATAAAGGTTTTGGAAGCGTCCAAAACAAAACCCCTCAGTTGGACGCTAACTAAGGGGTTATAAATTGGTTCCGTTAGTTGTGATAATGATTTTTTGTTTCAGGTCGCTAAGCAGTTTTTAGGCGCTAAGATTATTCCCCCATCGAAAACCGATATCCTACTCCTGGCTCATTGCGAAAATACACCGGCTGTTTGGGGTTGTCTTCTAGCTTTTTGCGCAACTGACCCATGTAGACGCGCAGATATTCGACATTATTGGTATATTCATGCCCCCACACATGCGAAAGGATACTTTGATGGGTCAACACCCGGTCGGCATTGTTTATCAGATAACTCAACAACTTGAATTCCGTAGCAGTCAATTTAACTTCTTCACCACCGCGAGTAACGATGTGTCGCGCCAGATCAATGGTTAATTTGCCGACTTTTATCACCGCATCCCAGTTTTCTGCAGCGCGTGCTGTGTGCCGTAGAGCGACGCGAATACGCGCCAACAATTCTTCAACGCCAAAAGGCTTGGTCAGGTAATCGTCCGCGCCTTTGTCCAACGCCACAACTTTATCGCGTTCAGCGTCGCGCACGGATAACACGATGATGGGGATGGAGGTCCATTCACGAAGACGTGAACAGACTTCCACGCCATCCATATCTGGTAATCCCAAGTCCAGGATGATGATATCTGGTTGGCTGGCAACCGCCAAAGCCAACCCATTTTCTCCACTTCCCGCCGTTGTAATGCGATAATTCTGTGCGGTTAAAATCGTGCGCAGTGCGCGCAGGATCTGTGGTTCGTCATCAATAACAAGAATATGCGGAACTGTCGTCATAATGCCTCTGCAATTACAGGGGGGAGTAGCCCTGGCTGGTCAAGAGGTAAAGTGAACACAAAAGCTACTCCTTCAGACCGGTTCTCGGCCCAGATTTTTCCACCGTGTGCTTCAATAATTCCTTTACAAATCGATAAGCCCAGGCCAGTACCACTAACTTTGTCAGCATGCGTAACGCGAAAGAATTTATCAAAGATACGCTCCAGGTCTTCCGGGTGAATAGCCGGCCCCTGGTTTATACAATGCACAACCAAATCTTTCCCTTCCTTCACATTGGCAGCAATATGAACGGCGGATCCTTTCGGTGCGTATTTCACACTGTTGCTCAACAAATTCGAAAAAACTTGCTCAAGCTGGACATAGTCTACCGGGATTAGTGGTAATTCATCCGGTATATCTAAGATTATAGCGTGGTTTTGCAAAGTGCGATACATACGAGCAACCACACCATCTACAATTTCCGATAAGAGATTCCACTGAATGTTGGGCTTGAGAGCGCCAGATTCGATGCGCGACATATCTAGCAAATTGCCAACCAGGCGATTTAGGTGATCTGTTTCTTCATCCATCATAGCTAATAGATCTTCACGCGCTTGAGTTTCTTGAACCACCTGGTTATTCAACAGGCCAGTTACCGCGGCCTTGATTGTTGCCAATGGGGTACGCAGTTCGTGGGAAACCGAGGAAAGTAAAACAGATTTGAAGTGATCGCTTTCCTCAAGGATTTTAGCTCGCGTTTCTGTTCGAGAAAGCGCAGTCCGCTCGAAAGCAATTGATCCTTGTGTGGCGAAATTATCGAGCATTTTCGCTTCTCTTTCGGTATCTAGCGATACTCTCCGCCAGATGCGAATTTCACCCAGGAAAGCGCGTGCAGTTTGTAGAGAGACGATCATGACAGGGTGACCTGAGGGAGGTTCTGTATCTACAGGTGCTTGTACGATCCAGGCGGCTTTATCGGGCATGGTTTCTATATAAATCTGAACGACATCTGCTGAAAATGTGGTCAGTACATGATTAGCAAGAGTCCTGGCGATTTCTTGCTCAGCGTTGACGCTTGCCAAGGCTGTGCTGAGCTCATACAACCGGGTGAGTTCTCTTTCCCTGGCTCTGGTCTGGGCCAAGTTTTGCTTGGCCCTACCAACCAATTGGCTGATAACGATTGTAATGAAAAAGAAAACAATTAGAGCAGTGAGATCTTGAGTTTGATGGACGGTAAACGTATAATATGGAATAAGGAAAAAATAGTTGAAAACCAGAAATGCCAGCAGTCCTGAAAAAAGGCCTGGCCATAATCCAAAGACGGTGGTATTCAAAATAACTGGCAACAGATAGAGCAAAGCAATCGTCGAGTTGCTTAGTACATCACGCAAGAAAAAAAGTGGTAGTGTCGTCAGAGTAATTATCAGCACTACAACCAGGGGGCGATAAACCAGATGTTGCAAGAAGAGTCTTTTTCGAACGGCAAAGTTACGATTTTGATTCATGAATATATCACAACAAATACAAGGTGAATTGGTCGCTTAATTGTAAACCATAGGAACAAAAGGCAAATCGAATGGATGGCCGGACAACAGCGCCATCCATTGTCCGCCGCTCGCCAGCATCCCCCATATCACCTCCCTTTTGTCCACGATTGGAATAAACTGGTTTTTACCGATTTATCTCACCTATTCCGTTAGCTTTCTGATTCCTCCAACGCCTCCGCAATCCCACGGAACTGCTCCAGCGCCGCCTCCAGATCCTCCACGATCTCCAGAGCCAGCACATCCGGGTCGGGCAGGTTGGCCGAATCCTCCAGCGATTCGTCCCGCAGCCAGAAAATGTCCAGGTTGGCCTTGTCGCGCCCGGCCAGTTCCTCGTAGGTGTACGCGCGCCAGCGGCCCTGCGGGTTGTCCTCCGACCAGGTGGGCTGGCGCTCGTGGCGGTTTTCGGGATGGTAGCAAGCCACAAACTCGTCCAGGTCGCCGCGCGTTAGCGGGGCGGTCTTGAGCGTAAAGTTCATGTTCGTGCGCAGGTCGTAGATCCACAGCGCCTGGGTCCAGGGCGTCTCGCTGGCCGGCTTGCGCTCGAAGAACAGCACGTTGGCCTTCACCCCCTGGGCGTAGAAAATCCCGGTGGGCAGGCGCAGCAGGGTGTGCACCTCGCACTCGTGCAGCAGGCGGCGGCGCACGATCTCGCCCGCCCCGCCTTCGAAGAGTACGTTATCCGGCACAACCACCGCCGCCCGACCGTGGATCTTGAGCAGGGTGTGCACATGCTGGACGAAGTTCAACTGCTTGTTGCTGGTGGAGGCCCAGAAATCGTCGCGCACCACGCTGGTGGACTCGCGCTTGATCTCGCCTTCTTCGGTCACGTAGGTCACGCTGGACTTCTTGCCGAAGGGCGGGTTGGTCAGCACCAGGTCGAAGCGCTGCCCCGGGTCGGCTGCCAGGCTGTCGTCCACGTGGATGGGCGACGAACCGCCGTTGGCCCCGATGCCGTGCAAATACAGATTCATCACGCACAGCCGGGCGGTGTTGTCCACGATCTCCCAGCCGTGCAGAGCGTGGTGGTTGAGGTGCTCCAACTGGTCCCTGTCCAGCGGGCCGTGGTGCTTCAGAATGTAATCGTGCGCCGCCAGCAGGAACCCGCCCGTCCCCGCCGCCGGGTCGCAGATCGTCGCCCCCGGTGCCGGGCGGCTCACCTCCACCATCGCCTGGATCAGCGGGCGCGGCGTGAAATACTGCCCGGCCCCCGACTTGGTGTCCTGGGCGTTCTTCTCCAGCAGCCCCTCGTAGATTTCGCCCTTCACGTCCACCCCCAGCCCGATCCACGTCTCCCCATCGATCAGCTCGATCAACCGCCGCAGGCGCGCCGGGTTCTGGATGCGGTTCTGCGCCTTGCGGAAGATCGTCGGGATCAGCCCGGAGCCTTTGCCCAGCTCGTTCAAAATGCGGATGTAATGTTTCTCCAGCTCGTCGCCGTCCCGCCCCAGCAGCGCGGCCCAATTCAACCCGGCCGGCAGAGCGCTGGGCTTGCTCAGCAGCGTGGCGTTCTCGTGATCCATCTTCAAGAACAGCAGATAGGTGAGCTGTTCGACGTAATCGCCGTACGAAATCCCGTCGTCGCGCAGCACATTGCAGTAATTCCAGACGCGTTGGACGATGGTGGAGGAGGTCATGTTCATATGGGTCGTTTGTCCTTTGGCTGGGGCAGCATTTGCCGCTCCGGGTTTTCCTGGTCGTTTTCCCAACGCAGCGGGTTTTGGCGGATATATTCTTGCAGGTGCGCCATTTCCTCTTCGTTGCGCACAATGTGTTCGTAATAATTGCGCTGCCACACCGGCGCGCCGGACGTGCGGCGCAAAAAATTCACCTGCCGCGCCGAAAACGATTTGAAGGCCCGCACGATTTCCGGCAGCCCGTGCCGCCGCCTCCCCTCACCCCGATCCCCACCATCATCGTCATTACGATCGCCATCCCCACCATGATTGTGACCCGCATCACCGTAGGGGCGGGTCTCGCCCACGTCTGGCACAGATCCCTCGCCATACAGAACCGTTTCTGGCGCTTGGCCATGGGTATGAACCGACCCGCCCTGGTCATCACCATGACCATAATCCCCCCCATCACCGCGATTGCCATCACCAAACGGTCGGGCGGCATGGGATGGGATTTGTCCTCCCGGTTCGTGGGGATAATCCCCATCCCCGTAGGGGCGGGTCTCGCCCACGTCTGGCACAGATCCCTCGCCATACAGAACCGTTTCTGGCGCGTCACCACCGGCATGAACCGACCCGCCCTGTTCCCCCCCACGATCATGATCGCCATCGCCAATGGGATATGCATCGTCTGGTCGGGTGGTATGGGATGGGGTTTGTTCCTCCGGTTCGTGGGGATAATCCCCATCACCGTAGGGGCGGGTCTCGCCCACCTCTGGCACAGATCCCTCGCCATACATCACCGTTTCTCGCGCGTCACCATAGGCATGAACCGACCCGCCCTGTTCCCCCCCACGATCATGATCGCCATCGCCGAACGGGCGGGTCTGGGTTGTACCCGGCGTGGGCACATTGCCTGATGCAACCCTGTCCGGCCCAAGGCCACACCCCTGCACAGACCCGCCCCTACCATCATCGTCATCCCCATCACCGTAGGGGCGGGTCTCGCCCACCTCTGGCACAGATCCCTCGCCATACACGACCGTTTCTGGCGCGTCACCACCGGCATGAACCGACCCGCCCTTTCCCCCCTCATTGCGCACATCATCCTCGGTCAAAATAATAATCCCATGCACGTGATTGGGCATAATGCAAAATTCATCCAATCGCACATTGGGATAATGCCGCGGCAAATCGAACCAGGCCTTGCGCACAATCTCCCCGGCCCGGGACAACCGCATTTCCCCATCCACCACCGTCCCGAATAATTCCTGGCGTTCGTCTGCCACAATCGTGACAAAATACGCCCCCACCCGCGTATAATCGTACCCCTTCAGGCGGATCGAACGGCGGTGGTGTCTTTTGAGAGTCACGCTTTACTATCCGATTATGTATTTCAAGGCAAGCGAACTAAAAACATCCGGTTTCATATAGGTATTGACAGTGAATCGGGTTTGTCCTGCAGCCAATGCGCGCTGATAAACTATCCCATTTGCTCCTTATTCTCCTAAGGTAAGAATAATTGGGGAGACTTGATGATTCATGAACCAATTGGCCTGATTTAGCATATTCTCTACATATGATTTTTCAAGATCCTTGGATTCGTGCTCATTCAGAATAGCTACTTTTCCAAATTTTTTGTTAGCGCGCCAAAGTAATGGGGCGCGCCCTTGATAAAAATTGGCTCACAGGAGTATCCTCGATGTCTCTATACCGCCGAAAGGCGATCATCGGGAGACCCATATGAGCCAACTGGTAATGAT
>JBFMFR010000066.1:0-35399 GCA_040752025.1 Chloroflexota bacterium
TCCTCCTGCAAGCGGGCAACTTCGGCCTCGAGAAAGCCCAGTTGTTTGAGCAAGACTTCTATTTCCAACGCTTGTTCAGCCATGCTTATAGTTTAGCAAATTTCTGGTAAGATGGGTAGGTAGTTACCCGAAAACACAAAAAACATATCATCAAACGACCCCTGGGTAAAACCCAGGGGTCGCTAGATATTCGAGTCGAGACTAAACCATGTTATTTGGGAAGAGCGTTATACTGTATCGTCCAGTCGCCCGGAATGACGAGGGAGTCTACGTAGTTACCACTACCGGTCATGCAAGCGATCAGAGCTCCCGGTGCATTCGCCGTCACAACAACACTTCCAGCATAACCCGTCGGCAAGAAAGCCTCATTGATCGTGACAATCTGGACCGAACCACCTTCATTCAGCGTCGTTGGGTGATTGTAAGCTGTATAACCTTCATACTTAACATTCAGCGTTGTTGGTGTAGAACTTACATTCATACAATTGATTGCCGTGTACCAGTTGAAGTAGTATTTCATCACCAACGGCATGGCTACTGAAGCGGCACCAGCACCGAAGCCATTATACCCACCTGACATACCGCCAGCTCCATTACCAATCGAGATAAGCAGATCCATTGCAGGCGAGGAAGTAACCGTTGCACTATACCGGCCTGAAGTAGGATGCCACGTTGGCATATAAAGCTGTTGAGAGGGCGTTGCATCACTTAATACAAAGGTGTCGTTGGGTTCAGCATCGCCGTAATCCACCGTGACTGTAGTAGTGCCGCTACCGCGCTTGAGAACATTCAAACTGGAAACCCAACCGTAGTAATTTGTGCTCAGTTGAGGTACATACACCTTGCCATAACCTGACATCACGGCTTCAAAGGAGTTTGTGGCTCCTGTGGTTGGGATATTCTGGTTGTTTACCGCTACAATTGCCTGTCCACCAGTGGCAGTAATAATCGCCGAACCCTGGCATTGAGTTACACCTGTCGTAAATCCGGTAGGTGTTGTCGTCTCGAGATCCCAGGTTTGGGCCGTATTTTTCGGCAATCCTGAGCGTGTTAGCGTTCCTGTCAGACCAACAGCTCCCGGGTTTGTGCAGGTGAATGTAACGGTAACATCCGTGGCCGCGCTACCGATATTCATAACAGTGATCATGCTGTACCAACCATAATAGTTATAGGCCATGGTCGCCAAATACATGGTTGAGGCCCCAGAAGAGAAACTATCGTAACCTCCTGCAAAGCGATTGGCACCCTCACCCGTAACAGATGCCATGGCCACTACCTTGCCGGTTGAAGAAATCAGCACGGAATATCGGCCCGAGGCAAGCCCAGGGACATCACTAACATCGATCAAGATCGACTGTCCATCCGTCAAGGTGAACGGGTTGGCGATGGTGTTGGCGCTGTCCAAAAACGCCGGCCGGGTGGTAACGCCAGATTCATTGATGAAATCAATGGTTACTTGAACTGTCCCACCCGAAACATTCTGGACTTTGAATTCGGAGGTGTCTGTGGCACCTAGTTGGGCATATGCCGGTACAAATGGCGCAGCCACCAGGGCCAGGACAATTAAAACAGCTAAAGATTTAAAAAGCTTCATGGCAAAACTCCTTTCGAACATATGGTTGTTGTTTTTCTGCTGGTTATAGAATATCAGTAATGAACGCGGAATCCAATAACCCATATGGATAATTCTGCCCATACTCCCTATGAATAACGCCGGTTTTATCCAAAATTCGGTAATACTTATGGATTAGATTCGCCTGGAAGCCTGTTTTTCGCGGCAAAAATACGTTCTGTTAGCGAATGAACGGTAAAACCGAAACATAAACTACCTGCAAGGAGAATGTGTCTGCACCGGGCAGATCATCCACTTTTCCTCCAATGACATAAAGTTCGTTGCCCAGAATTACTGAACCCATATCCGACCATACCCCTGATATAGGCGGCTGCATCACTTGCCATTCACCTGTGTAAGTCGAATAGACTTGAACAGGCACAGGGTAGTCACTTGCCCCTCTTCCACCTACGATGTAGATTACATCCAAGACACTAGCCGCTCCCATTCCATAAAGTCCTTCCGGCATCGTTATCTGATCAGACCATGGAGTTTGGGGGCTATTTTCCAAGCTGGGTGTATAAACTTCCATCAAATCCAGAACTTTTCCCTTGTCACCTAATCCTCCAAGTAAGAATACCTTGCCACTTACTACAACTGCACTAGCATACGCCCGCGGAAAAGATAGCTCTGTTCCGCTGCTCCAGCTATTCATATCTGGATCGTAGATCAAAACCGTCGAAAGATATTCTTTCCCATCCCATCCCCCAAACAAATACAATTTACCTTCAAACTCTACCAATGCATAGGCACTAAGTTTTTCAGGTAGAGGCTCACCTCGCGTCCAACGATCCTGATCTGGATCGTAAATTTCTAAGACATCCGTCGCTTCTCCCGACGCCAACCGCCCACCGGGCACATAGATCTTGCCACCAATCACAGCTGCTTGAACATCAGCCACCGCGACTGGTATTTCAGCCAAGCTTCTCCATCGATTTTCGATTGGGTCATATCTCACTAACTCGCCAGTAACGCCCTGATTATTTTGCCCTCCCAGAACATAGATTTGATTCTCATAAACAATGCTAGCAAATCCATAACGTTCTACTGGCATTGGAGCCCATGATTCCCAGGATACAGCTGCTTGACTTGTAGGAACACCCGGTGTCTTTCGAGTGAACCACCATACCATAGATAAGCCTATGATGAGAATGAATATACCGACAGCAATCAGAAGCCCCTGCCGAGGTTTAGGTTTATAACCAACGCTTGGAAATTTCGTGGAGATATCTGTTTCTAAATTATCCACTGTCGATTCAATCTCGCCACTTTGGGCGACTTGCGAAGGACCAGGGATTATACCCGCATTTACTGCGAACATCGCTGCTTCAGTTCGTGATTGCACCCCAATTTTGTCAAAAATATTGCGCAAATGAACTTTTACAGTGTTGGCACTGATATATAGCTGGCTAGCAATTTCTTTGTTGCTGGCCCCGGTTGCCACCAACTGCAAAATCTCTAGTTCTCGTTCGCTTAGCTTGTGCGCACTTGTCTCCATTAGCTGCAATTATACACCGCAGTTTTTGTAAATTGGCAGACGTAATAAACGCGAAGTCACTCACAGGGTATAATCGACTCGTATCGGAGTTCTATGTTCCGTCGTTTTTCCGTCAATTTCGCCCTGCTTTCGATCGCCCTGGATGCCGTGATGGTGTGCCTGGCGCTGCTGGTGGCCACGCACCTGCGGCCCTGGTTGGGTTTCCTGCCTTTTGCGGCGGAATATCCAGGGCTGGTGGTCACGCCCTGGCCGGTTTACCTGATCTTCGCCCTGGAATGGCCGGTGATCCTGCTGGCGCTTTCGGTGTACGATGGGCGGCGCAACCTGCGGCAGATCGACGAGTTCACCAACCTGACGCTGGCTTCTTTGCTGGCAGCCGTGGCCCTGGCAGGCACGCTGTATTTGAGCTACCGCCAGGTTTCACGCCTGCTGTTTATCATGTTCGGGGTGCTGGCCTACCTGGGCATGCTGAGCTGGCGCAGAGTCGCACGCCTGTACTGGCGCATCCAGCGCCAGAACGCGACCGGGCAGCGCCGGGTGCTGGTGGTGGGCGCAGGCCCCACCGGTCAAGAATTGGAAGAGCAAATCCTGAGCAACCCTTTCCTGGGACTGCAAGTGGTCGGCTTCCTGGATGACCACCCCGGGCCGTCTGTGCCCGAAGCGAAAATCTTGGGGCCAGTTTCAGCGATACGGGCTGTCATCCAGACCCATAAGGTCGATGATGTCGTCATCGCCCTGCCCCAACGCGCTTACGCGCGCATCAACCAACTGGTCAGCGAACTGCACTGGCTGCCAGTGAGGGTGTGGCTGATCCCTGATTACTTCCGCCTGGCGCTGCACAAAGCCGCCATCGAAGAGTTTGCCGGCATCCCGATGATCGATTTGCGCGCCCCGGCGCTGAGCGATACACAGCGCCTGTTCAAGCGGGCTTTCGACCTGGCAGTTACCCTGCTGCTGATGCCATTCGTTTTACCCATTATGGGATTGGTGGCCTTGGCAATCTACCTGGAAAGCGGGCGGCCGGTCTTGCTGCGCCAGCAGCGGGTGGGTGAAAACGGGCGTCTTTTCTACATGTTGAAATTTCGCACGATGGTGCCCGAGGCCGAGGCGCTGCGCCACATGGTGGAGTCTGAGGATGCCCAGGGGAATCGCATCCACAAGACGGCCAACGACCCGCGCGTGACGCGCCTGGGGAAACTGCTGCGCCACCGCAGCCTGGACGAGTACCCGCAATTCTTCAACGTTTTGCGCGGCGATATGAGCCTGGTGGGACCCAGGCCAGAACTGCCCGAACTGGTGGAGCGTTACGAGCTCTGGCAGCGCCAGCGCTTCGCCGTAGCGCCTGGCCTTACCGGCTGGTGGCAGGTCAGCGGGCGCAGCGACAAACCCATGCACCTGAACACCGAAGATGACATTTACTACGTGCAGCACTACAGCTTCTTCCTGGACATCTATATCCTGGTGAAAACTATCGGTGTGGTGCTGCGCGGCCAGGGCGCTTATTGAAAAAACTCGCGCGGAATGCTGGACAAATCGTGCAGCCTCAAGTAAAATAGCATGCCGTACTCATAAGGAACGAGATTTTTGGAGGATCACATTGGCTAATATCAAGTCGCAAATCAAGCGCAACAAGCAGAACGAGAAGCGCCGCGTGCGCAATCGAGTCTATCGCGGCAGCGCTCGCACGTCTATCAAGAAAGCCCGCGCGGCTATGGAAAGTGGCGTCGTGGAAGATGCACGCCAGGCTACCCTGCTGGCGATCAGCGCCCTGGACAAAGCCGCCCAGAAGGGCATTTTGCACAAGAACAACGTCGCCCGGCGCAAGAGCCGTCTGATGAAGCGCCTGGCCGAGCTCGAAGAACAAACGGCTGCTTAGTCTTTTCCCCGGCATGTACGCCAGCGGGAGCCTATCGATGCTCCCGCTTTTTTGCGTAATCAGGCATCCCGGTGCAAAAGGCCACCGTCTTCGACGGAGGTCTAATTGTAAGGATCGCAGGTAGGAAGGTGGGCGCCATGTTCAGTGCCGAGAAACAGGCCGTTGAGGCCCATATTCGTGCTTATTGCCAGGAGAACGATCTCCCTGATCCAGGTGAGATCGCCTGGATGCCCATCCCCTTTGCTGGGGACTGGGGCATTTCTACGGCGTTCTTCCAACTTGCCGCCCAGGAGGCGCGCAGCCAGACGGATCGTTCCATAAAGCGCCCCCCTGTACCCCAGCGCGCCCAGGAGATCGCCGAAGGCATCGCCGGGCGGATCGGCGCGCCAGCCGGTTTCTCGCGGGTGGAGGCGGTCAAAGGCTACCTGAACCTGTATTTTGCCACCGCCAGCTTCAGCCAGCGCGTGATCGAGGCTGTGCTGTCGCAGGGCCAGGATTACGGGCGCGGCGCGCCCAAGAGCGAGCGCGTCATGGTGGAATACGCCCAGCCCAACACCCACCATTCATTCCACATCGGCCATTACCGCAACACCGTTCTGGGCGAGGCGCTGGCCCGCCTGGTTGAATTTGCCGGCTTCGAAACCATCCGCGCCTCGTACCCTGGCGATATCGGCCTGGGTGTGATCACAGTGGTGTGGATCTACGATAAATTCTACCGCGGCCAGGAACCACAGGGTGTGCACGCCCGCGGCCAATGGCTGGCAAAATTGTACGTTGAGGCCACCAACCTGCTCGAAGCCAAAGAAGGCGAAACACCTGATGAAGCCGAACAGCGCCAGGCTTACGAGGCCGAGCGCCGCGAGCTATATCGCCGTTGGGACACAGGCGACCCGGCGGTGCGCCAACTGTGGCTGGAGACGCGCCAGTGGAGCCTGGACGAGCTTGACGCCATCCTGCGCATGATGGATGTAAAGATGGATGTATGGTTCTTCGAAAGCGAAGTCGACGAGCCCGCCAAGCAGATCGTCGAAGAATTGATCCAACTGGGCATCGCCGACGACGAGCGCCCGCAAGGAGCAGTGATCGTCAAAATCGATGAGAAACTGGGCCTGAAGAAAGAAAAATACCGCACCAACGTGATCTTGCGCAACGACGGCACCACCCTGTACCTGACCAAGGACCTGGCCCTGGCCAAGGAAAAGTTCGAGAAGTATCATGTCGACCGCTCGATCTACGTGGTGGACGTGCGCCAGAGCCTGCATTTGCAGCAAACCTTCAAGATCCTGGAGCTGTGGGGCTTCAACCAGGCCGAAAAATGCTACCACCTGGGCTACGGCTTCGTCAGCCTGCCGGAAGGGGCCATGTCGGCCCGCCGCGGGCGCGTGGTGCTTTTTAAAGATGTGGCCGATGAGGCCACGCGGCGCGTGCTGGCTGAGATCGAGCAGAAGAACCCCGATTTGCCCCCCGAGCAGCGCCAGAAAGTGGGCGAGCAGGTAGGGCTGGGCGCGCTGGCATATGGTATGCTCTCAGTAGATAACAACAAAGATATGGTTTTCGATGTCGAGGCGGCTTTGAACTTCGACGGCCATACCGGGCCGTACATCCAGAACGCGCACGTGCGCGCCAACAGCATCCTGAGAAAGGCCGGCATCGAATCGATTCAGGCGTACGTCGAAGGAGCAAGCCTGGCGCCCTTCGACTATCCTCTATCCAGTCAAGAGATCCAACTGATCGACTTGATCTCGCGTTTCCCGGCTGTGGTGCAGCAAGCCGCGAACGAATATCGACCGCTGGTGATGGCCAGTTACGCCTACGATCTGGCCAACGCCTTCCACAGCTTCTACCACGCCGTGCCGGTCTTGCAGGCCGAGACGCAGGCCATCCGCCAGGCGCGCTTGCTTCTCGTGGCAGCGGCCAGGCAAACCCTGGCAAATGCCTTGTACCTGCTGGACATTGCGGCGCCAAACGTTATGTGAACCAGAGAGCAGGGGCGGCTTATGCCCCTGCTCTCTCATTTTCAAATCATCATCATGATAAGGAGACCCAAACATCTATGACCCCGATCCGCACGATCATTATGGGCGCCGCAGGGCGCGACTTCCATAATTTCAACGTGTACTTCCGCAACAATCCGGATTACCAGGTGGTAGCTTTCACCGCCACCCAGATCCCCGACATCGAAGGCCGCACCTATCCCGCCGAACTGGCTGGCCCAGCTTACCCGGCCGGCATCCCGATCTACGCTGAAAGCGATCTGGTCAAGTTGATCCAGGAAAAGCAGGTCGAGCAGGTTATTTTCGCATACAGCGATGTGCCGCACGAGTACGTGATGCACAAGGCCTCCCTGGTGCTGGCAGCCGGGGCAGATTTCCGCCTGATGGGCACTCAGACCACCCAGGTGAAATCCACCAAGCCGGTGGTCTCGGTGTGCGCGGTGCGCACCGGCTCGGGCAAGAGCCAGACAACCCGGCGCGTTTCGCTGATCCTGCGCAGCATGGGCTACAAAGTCGCGGCGATCCGCCACCCCATGCCCTACGGCGACCTGGTCAAGCAGGCTGTGCAGCGCTACGCCGATTACAGCGACCTGGACAAAAACGAGTGCACCATTGAAGAACGTGAGGAATACGAACCGCACCTGGACAACGGTGTCATCGTGTATGCAGGCGTGGATTACGAGCGCATCCTGCGCCAGGCCGAGCAGGAAGTCGACATTGTGTTGTGGGACGGCGGAAATAACGACTTCCCCTTCTACGTGTCCGACCTGCAAATCGTAGTTGCCGACCCGCACCGTCCCGGCCACGAGGTCAGCTACCACCCCGGTGAGACCAACGCCAGGGCGGCAGACGTGTTCGTGATTAATAAGGTCGACACCGCCAACCCGGAGGATGTCATGCGGGTGCGCGAGAACCTGCGCTCGGTCAATCCCAAGGCAATTGTGATCGAAGGCGCTTCTCCGCTCTTCGTCGACGACCCCGCCGCCATCCAGGGCAAGCGCGTCCTGGTGATCGAGGACGGCCCGACCCTGACGCACGGCGGCATGGCCTACGGAGCCGGCTGGGTGGCTGCCCGCCGCTTCGGCGCGGCCGAGATCATCGACCCGCACCCCTGGGCGGTCGGTTCGATCAAGGCCACCTATGCCAAGTATCCTTCCACCGGCTCAGTGCTGCCGGCCATGGGCTACGGTGAAGCGCAGACGCGTGAGCTGGAGCAGACCATTAACGCTATCGATGCGGACCTGGTGATCATCGGCACCCCGATCGACCTGACGCGCATCCTCAAGATCAACAAGCCCTACCAGCGCGTGCGCTACGAACTGCAGGAGATCGGCCAGCCCACGCTGGAAGACATCCTGAAGGCAAAGTTCGGCAAGTAAGCAAGCTTTCCAGCGGGCAGCGCCAAAGGGCTGCCCGCTGACTGATTAAATTCGGACATCTACCAACAATACTGACTCTTTACAGTACGAATCCAGTACCCCACTCACACATAAACCAGACGCACCTGGTATCCCAGTACCAAAAAATGCGGCAGCAAAACAGTACCCCGCCTCGATGACTCTTGCGCGGGAACATGCTATCTTCTAAGTAACGTAAGCCGCTTCTGACAGGCGCACCGGCACGAGCGCAAGTCAAAGCCCCGTAAGAAAGGAGACTAGCATGTTCAAGAAATCCATTTTTTCGTACCTGGCGCCCAACCTGTGGCGCCTTCTTTTCTGCGCCGTTCTCATCCTGTCGACCGCCTCAGCGCCCTGGCAGCTCGGCGCCGAACCTGGCCAGGTACAGCCAGGCGCAGAGCAGTCCGGCCTCTCTGCAGACAACCTGTTGCAGTTCACGGCTGGCGGGCACGTGCTCGGCTTTCGCCCCGAGGGGGTGTGGATCGCAGCCGCTGACCACCTGCTGAGCGTCCAGTTCATCGACGCTGCGGCTGTCGAGCCGGCCGCGGCGCAGCCCGCTGCGGAGCAAAAGAACGCCCCCCCACTGGAGCAGGTGAAATACGAAAACCTGTGGCCGGGCGTCAGCCTGGTCTATGAGGCAACGCCGGACGGCGTGCTCAAGTCCAGCTACCTGCTGGCTCCCGGTGCGCAGGTAGAAGCCATCCGCCTGGAATATAACCAGGCGCCGCAACTCGACGCTGATGGCTCTTTGCATTTTTCCTTCGAAAACGGCGAGATGGTCGAAGCTACCCCGGTCGCCTGGCAGGAGAGCGCCGGCCTGCGCCAGCCCGTGCAGGCAGCCTTTCAGCTCTACCCCGGCGGGCAGGTGGGCTTCCAGTTAGGCGCTTATGACTCCAGCCAGCCCGTGGTGATCGACCCGCTGTTCGCCTGGATCCATTGGAACGCCTTCTTGGGCGATTACCTCAGCGATGAGGGCTACGGCATCACCCTCGATGATGACGGGAGCGCCTACGTAGTTGGGTGGAGCGAGGCTACCTGGGGCGACCCAGAGCGCGCCTTCCAGGGTGGGAAGGACGCTTTTGCCGTCAAGCTGGACAGCAGTGGAGAATTGGTGTGGCACAACTTCCTGGGTGGGGCCGGTGACGATATAGGATACCACATCGCTTTAGGTCGTCAATCGGTAACCTATGAAATTGCGATCGTGGTCGGAGAGAGCGAAGCCAGTTGGGGCAGCCCAGAGCACCCCTTCCAGGGAGGCACCGATACCTTTGTCGCCGCCCTGGATAAAGATTATGGAAGCCTGAAATGGAACACCTTCCTGGGCTCGAGCGGAGATGACTGCGGCGAGGGCATCGCCGCTGTGGAGGATAACCTGTTTGTGACAGGTTGGAGTGATGCGAGCTGGGGTAGCCCGGTGCGCGCTTTCTCGGGCGGTGATGATGCTTTCGTGGCCTCTCTGGATGGCCTCGACGGTTCCCTGAACTGGAACACCTTCCTGGGCTCGAGCCACTACGATCATGGTACAGATATTGCCTTAGGAGCTTCAGATATTTACGTCATCGGCTACAGTCTGGCATCCTGGGGCAGCCCATACCGGCCTTATTCTGGCAACGCAGATGCTTTCGTGGCTGCGCTGGACGATGGTAATGGCAACCTGGCGTGGAACACCTTCCTGGGCTCGAGCAGCGGCGATTACGGCTATGGCATCGACCTGGATGTTTTTGGCGACCTGTACGTTGTCGGCAGAAGCTCAGCTTCCTGGCAGGGCTCTTACCCACCCGAGCGGGCTTTTTCCGGCAGCCAGGACGCCTTCGTGGCCAAGATCACTGATATGGGGATTTTGCAGTGGAACACCTTCCTGGGCTCGTCCGGTTCGGATTGGGGCGAAGATATCGCTGTGGATCGCAACCACGGCGTCTATGTGATCGGCACCAGCAATTCCACCTGGGGCGCACCGCTCGAGCCTCACTCAGGCGGCGGTGAAGCCTATATCGCCAAACTGTACATGAGCGGCGGCCTGTGGTGGAACACCTTCGGCGGCACGGACAGCTACGACAAGGGTTACGGCATCGCCGTTGACACACGCAACCCCACACACAGAGTATACTTCACCGGCCATAGCAGGAATTCGTGGGGGCCGGCGGTGCATCCCAACTCAGGCGCCGACGCTAGTGTTGTCCAGGCGACTTCGGGAGGTGAATTCACCTGGACCAGCTTCCTGGGCTGCTCCAGCCACGATGAGGGGAGCGCCATCACGGTGGATGTGGATGGGAATGTTTACGTAGCCGGCTTCAGCCAGCACGAGTGGGGCGCTCCCAGGCGCCATCACAGCAACCGAAATGACGATTTATACGACGCTTTTGTGGCCAAGCTGGACGCCATGGGGGTCAGGCAATGGCATACCTTCCTGGGCGGTACGGAAGACGACAAGGCCTATGGCATGACCGTAAACCACGCCGGGGAGGTATTCGTGACCGGCTCCAGCGGCGCATCCTGGGGCTCTCCCAGGCGATCCTTTTCAGGGGAAAAAGATGCCTTCGTAGCCAAGCTGAGCTACAACGGCGACCTGGTGTGGAATACCTTCCTGGGGGGAAGCGATAATGATGGTGGCAAGGATATTCGCCTCAATTCCAAGGGTTATTCCTACGTGGTTGGCAGTAGCAGCGCCACCTGGGGGCTGCCATGGCGCAGCCATTCCGGATCCAGCGATATCTTCATCGCCAAGCTGAACACCAGCGGCATGCTGTTCTGGAACACTTTCCAGGGTGGATCCGGCAGTGATGCCCCGAACGCCCTCGTCATGGACGATGACAACAATTTGTACATCACCGGCACAAGTACCAGATCCTGGGGTAGCCCAATTAATGAGTTCGATGTTTTCAGCCTCACCAATGCCTTCGTGGCCAAACTCGACTACGTGGGGAGCTTGCAATGGAACACCTTTATGGGCGTTTGGGAAACGAACGGTTGGGACATCGACATCGACCACAGCGGCAACCTGTACGTGACCGGCATGAGCGCTTACAACTGGGGCAGCCCCATCCGGGCCTGCAACGTGTACGATGCCTTCGTCGCCAAGTTTAGCAACAGTGGAACGCTGTTGTGGAACACCTTCCTGGGTTCGGATGTGGGAATCGCCGTTGAAGTTGGCAGGGGCATCTCCGTCGACGGCTATGGCAATGCTTATGTCACCGGCATTGGCGCTGAAGACTGGGGTTCGCCGATCGATCATTACAACGGTGGGATCGCCGACGTCTTGATCGCCAAGCTGAACACCAACGGCAACCTGCAGTGGCATACCTTCCTGGGCACGGCTGGCGACGATCATGGTTACGCAATCCTGTCCGATCCCAATGGCAGCGGGGCATACTTTGTCACCGGTGACGCCCTGGACGGGTTCGGCAGCCCGTTCACCGGCTCGGTGAACTCCACGAACGGCGACGACGCCTTCGTGCTGCGCAGCGGCAACTTCGTTATCTGGCTGCCGCTGACGATCGGCCGATAAAGTAACCGCAGTCAGACATCTCGACGAGTTTTTGAGTCAGTGGGCAGCGCTTTGGCGCTGCCCACTGACTGTTAAACCGAATCCTGGAACGGGAGCGGGTCGAATCCGATCCACTCGATTTCCGGATTATGGCCGAAGCGGCGCGCCATCACCTGTAAGGCTTCGGGGTTGTTGTCCACCAGGATGAAACGCCGCCCCAGGGCCAGGCAGCTCGCCCCGGTGGTGCCGCTGCCAGCGAAGAAATCCAGGACGGTCTCTCCAGGGTTCGAGGAGGCCAGCAGGATGCGGTTGAGGATGCCTAGCGGTTTTTGCGTGGGATAGCCGGTCTTTTCGCCGCTGTTGGTAGCCACAATCGTATGCCACCAGGTATCCGTGGGCAGCTTGCCGCGCGCCGCCTTCTCCGGACCCACCAGGCCAGGCGCCATGTAGGGGATGCGGTCGATCCCGTCCACGTTGAAGGTGTAATGCCGGGGGTCCTTGACATACACCAGGATGTTGTCGTGCTTGGCGGGCCATTTACGCCGCGAGCGCCCGCCGTAATCATAGACCCAGATGATCTCGTTCAGAAAACACCCCCGGCCGAAAATCTGGTCGAGCAAGAGCTTGCAGTAGTGCACCTCGCGGTAGTCAATGTGGAAATACAGGGTTCCGTGCGGCGCTAACAGCCTGAAAGCCTGTTCCAGGCGCGGCTCCAGAAACGCCAGGTAATCATCGAAAATATCCGTATATTCGCGCGTACCCAGGCGGATGGTCTGGTAGCGCCGCCCACTGAACCCGGTGCGGTCGCCGGTGGTTGAGCGCACGGTTTTGATCTGCGTGCGCGCCTGCTGCTTGCCCGTGTTGAAGGGCGGGTCGATGTAGATCAAATCGACCGATTCGTCTGCGAGCTTTTCTAAGACAGGCAAATTGTCACTAAAATAAATCTGATTCCTGGCTGCCATGTGTGTAAGCGCTTCCGGTTTTGGAGGTAGTTGTGCGATGACCGCAGCGATGGTCTCGATTATACTTGACTCTGATGAAAACTTTCGGATCCAGATTGGTGGATAACCGCTCTGAAAACAGCCTGGCAAGCGCTTTGCGGCGCAGGCGCTTGCAGCGCTTCCTGGCCCTGACCGCCCACCTGCCCCGGCCCGTGCACATCCTGGATGTGGGCGGCGAGCCGCGCTTCTGGGAGGTGATGGGGCTGGCCGGGCAGAGCGATTACGACATCCTGCTGCTGAACACCCAACCCCAGCCGGTAAGCCAGACACACATGTGCAGCGTGGTTGGCGACGCTGCCGACCTTTCCAGGTTCGCCGGCCAATCCTTCGACTGCGTCTTCTCGAACTCGGTCATCGAGCACCTGGGCAGCTACGCCCGCCAGGAGCGCATGGCTGCCGAAATCCAGCGCGTGGGCAAAACCTACTTCGTGCAAACCCCCAACCGCTTCTTTCCCATCGAGCCGCATTTCCTGCTGCCGGGCTTCCAGTTCTTCCCGTTAGCCTGGCAGATATGGCTGGTGCAGCGCTTCGACCTGGGCTGGTATAAACGCATCCCCGATCCCGCCCAGGCACAGGCCTTTATCCGCACGCACCGCCTGCTCAGCGCAGCGGAACTGAAGCGGTTGTTTCCCCAAGGATATCTATATCACGAAAGATTCTGCGTTCTAACCAAGTCGTTCATGGTCACTTCTCAACCGCTTCCCGACTTTTGAGCGAATTTCTGCCTCAGGATGAAATACAAAAAACGCAGGTTGTCACGCAGGTAGCGCTTCCAGTAGCGGCGCGGTGAGATCAGGATGCGCGCCAGCCACTCCAGGTAGTGCTCGGTCATCCAGCGCGGCCCGCGGCGCAAATCGCCCGCCAGGTACTCGAACAAAGCTCCGGCAGTCAGCACTACGCTGGTTTCCAGAACGGCGCGGTTCTCGGCTAACCAGCGCTCCTGGGCAGGCATGCCAAAGCCCACCAACAAAATATCCGGTTTGGCCTGGTTGATGTTTGCAATCACCGCCAGGTTCTGCGGGCTGCGAACGGATTTATCGAAGAAGCCATCCTGACAGCCCAGGATGCGCACACCGGGGTAACGGGCCTCCATGACCCGCGCAGCGCGTTCAGCCGCGCCCGGGGGGTTGCCCAGGAAATACAACGTGTAGCCTTCTTGAGCAGCTAGCTCCACCAGGGACTGCGACCAGTCGGTCAGCACCAGGCGCTCGGGGATGCGCTCGCCCAGCAGGCGCGCTCCCAGCATCACGCCCATGCCGTCGCAGTAGGCCAGGTCGCAGGCGTTGAGGAACTCGCGCAGCCAGGGCTGTTCCCGGGCCAGGCACAGCCCGCTGGCGTGGATGTAGGCCAGCGTCTGGCGTTCATCCCGCGTGATGGCTGCCTGGATGCGCTCCAGCACATCTGGCAGACGCACCAGGTCGATGGACACGCCTAAAACGTTAGCGACCGGGCGGGCGGGCCGGCTCATTGCAAACCGCCTCGAGGATCAGTACAGATGCTCACAGGCTGATTATACCCTCGCCCGCCAGGGAACTGTCCTACGGCGCAGCAGGCAGCTCGATGCGAGCCGACTCCATCAGGATATCGGGCGTATCCCAACCCTTTTGATCGATCAATTCGACGAAGGCGCGCCGGAACCACAGCCGCACGGCCACATCCACCTGGCCAGACGGGGGAGCCTCGAACGTATAGAGGCTGGTGTCTGTAGCGAAAGCCGCCAGGCGGTTATCGCTCAACAGGCGCGTGGGGTTCCAGTAGGCCCCACTGGGGGAAATCTCCGTCCAGAGTTCTTCCAGAACTTTAGCAAAGGCCTTGCCGGGCAGCCCGGCGTAATAGCCCTGGGCAGAGTCGCCCACCCCACCCCACTCCGGCACCGTCGGGCCATCGACTTGCTCCAGCACATCCCCTTGCCCATCCAGGGCGCTCACCAACAGGATCAAGTGGCGCAGCGGCGAGTCGGTCGGCACGTGATGCCCGGTCTGGTCGTTGGTAATGCTGACCTGCACCACAACCTTCCCGCCTTCGCGCCGGGCATCCACCTGCAGGGTCACGGCATTTTGCAGCAGTTCCTGGCTGGCCGCGCCCGGGAAAGTATGCGCCGGGATGCTCAGCGGGTCGCGCTCGACCCCACCCTTGCCCGGGGCGACGTTGGTGAGCGGCTGGCCATCCACCAGCGTGGGAGCAGGCATGTGGCAGGCCTGGCAGGTTTTGCCGCTGGCCGGGTCGCTGTACGGGCTGGCCAGCCACTCGCCGAAGGAGTTGTAGACCACGGTATCCCAAAAAACGCCGAAATGGCAGGGCGCACAGAACTGGCTTTCCTGGATCAGAGGCAGGAACGTGTCTTCCTCGGGCACGTTGTCATCATCGAACGAGCCGAAGAAAAGCTGGTAGCGTTCTGGGTCTTCGGGGAAGGGCCGGCGGATGTCCATCGAAAGCACTCCCGGCATGTTGGGGTAAGGCAGGCCCGTCTCGACATCCAATCGAACCGCAGCGATTTTGTGGCAGAAATCGCAGTGCACGCCGAAGGCATCCACCCCGCTCACTTGCCCGGGATCCACGGCATACGCCTGGCCGGGCTGGGAGGCCGCGCCAGGGATGTGGCAGGCGGCGCAGTTGCCGGCCGTCTCCGGGAAATCCAGCTTGTAACCGGGGCCGTAATAGGGTTGGCTCAGGTCGGGGCGCAAGGGGACGCGGCCGTAATCCCGGCTGAAGCGATAGTGGGTGGGTGGGCTGGCATCCCCCTGCACGTCCGTGCCGTTGTAAAGAGTCAAAAAACGCGGGTTGCGCGCCGATCGGCTATGCGCATCGTTGTCCAGCCAGACCTGGGTTACGCCTGGCTTACAGCTATAGCAAGAATCCTCGCCCACGGGAGGCACCCAGGCATACGCCGGGTTATCGTTGCTCTGGTAGCGGTGCAGTTTCAACACAATATCACCAACCGGAGGAAGGAGCGCCTCAACCTTGGCGCAGTAATAGCCATCCTTCCAGGCGCTGACCGTGACCGGCTCGCCCGGAACCAGGCCGGACAGGAGGAAACGCCCCTGCCCGTCCGTGATCGCCTGGTTGCGAGTGGCCTGGATGCGCACCGTAGCGCCATAAAGCGGGCCGTCCTCATCAACTACCAGGCCGCCAACTTCATCCGGCCCGAGCGCGACCGGCGTAACGCTGGCCCGAGCAGCGCCTGGCGTTGCGGGAGACGTTGGAGCGGGCAAAATGGAGAGGTGAGCGGCAAGGAAATCCAGGGTGGGCTGCAAAAATTCCGGTGAAACTGCCAGACCGCTGCCGTAGCTGTGGCCAGCGCCCTCCAAACGCAAGAACTCGACCTCGACCCCTGCTTGAGCCAAAGCCTGGGCCAGCATCTGGCTCTGCTCTAACGGCACCAGGCCATCCTGCTCGCCGTGGATGATCAGGAAAGGCGGGTCGGCGGCATCGATATAGCTCAGCGGCGTGGCCTGCCCGGCGTGCTCCAGCACCGCGGGATCGGACAGCGAGCCACCCAGAAAAGCGCCCCAGGCCAGCGTCCAGTAGAAATAGGGCGTGGCTTCGCCGCCATATTTGCGGGTCAATTCGTCCAGGCCAGTCTGGCAGGGGTCATCCTGAAAAACCAGCGGCCCCTGGCGGATGTCCACCGGGCCGTACCAATCTACCACCACCTGGACGGCCTCCGAAACCCCGGGCGCCTGCCCGCCAGCTAGTCCTTCAACGCCCGCCGATGTGCCCAACAAAGCCGCCAGATGGCCCCCAGACGAATCGCCCAGCGCCGCAAAGCGCCCGGCGTCCAGGTTGTACTCGGCTGCGTGCTGGCGCAGCCAGCGCACGGCGGCCTTGACATCCTGGATCTGGGCCGGGAAGGATAGCTCTGGCGGGCAGCCGCGCCCCATATCCGCCAGGCGGTAGTTGACGCAGGCCACTGCATAACCCTGGGAGGTGAAAGGCTCGGCCGGGCAGCCGCTTTTGTCCCCCTCGACCCACCCACCGCCGTGGACGTAAATCACCAGCGGGGAAGCGCCTTCAGCGGGCCGGGCCGGCGGGTAGAGATCCAGGAGCAAGGCGTGCTCGTCTCCGGCCAGGGTGTAGCTGCCATAGACCAGGTCACGCTGTATTTCGACTCCAGCGGAAGTCGTGGGATGTTCGAAAAGGCCGCAAGCTGCCAGGATCATCCCCAAGACCAGCGTGTAGAACAAACCGTGCGTGCGCTTCAACATAATTATCCTCCAAACTGTGCTTCAGGCCCGGAGGAACCGTGATCCGGCAGGAAATGCAGGCCTTGACGTCTGCTCCAATCAGGGCGAGTCCGCTGGCAGTTGGGAGATCCAATCCGAGGATAACTCGATCATATACATCTCGATCTCCTGCGTGCCTGTACGGCCCCAGTTGCTGGCGAAGAGGATGCGGGTAAAATCCGGGTTGACGCTGGCCTGCGGCTCGGCCCAGTAGTCGTGTTCCTGGTTCTCGTCCACGATCGCATGGGTGTGCGCCAGGCGCGCCACGCGCCCGCCGGCCTTCAGTTCGATAGCAAAGACCTGGTTATCCATCCAGGTATAGGCCTGCTGGGCACCGCCGCTGTAGGTGGAGACCAGGGCCCAGCCAGGGCGCTGGTAGGCCAGCCCGGAGAAGTGAAAACCCAGGGGCGTGTGACTGAAATCGATCGGCCACAAGGCCGTCACCTGGCCGCTCTGCAGGTCGAGCATGGAGACCGAATCGTTGTCGATATCCTGGAAGACCAACACCTCGCGCCCGTCGGCGTCCAGGGCGGCATCGTAATGGCCGATAATGCGCAGCAGGCCACGCCCGTTTTGCAGATCGTGGTCGTAGACCATCAAGCCGCAGGGATGAGCATCGTCGCCGAGCTGATCGTGTTCACAATAACGGTCGAAGGAGGCCAGGAAGTAAGTCCCCTTGGGGCTGATGGTGACGTGGTCGACATCCTCCTGGATGCCGGGCAGGCTGCGCACATCCCGCGCAATGACTTGGTCTTCAAAACGGTCGTACACCACGAAAGCCACCGGCAGCCATTCGGCGTCCTCCGCCACCAGGCCCCAGTAACGGCTATCCATCGAAGGACGGCCCTCGTAACGCGTCCACACCGCCGAAAGCGTTTGCCCTGGAAAATCGGCTGCAAAATCGTGTACCAATCCAGCCTCGCCCGCCTTGAGGTTGTAGGACATCAGGCGAGTTTCATCGTTGTAGTAAATCACGTCCGGGTTTTGGGCGTCCCAGCGCGGCTCAGCGCCCAGGGGCAGCGGGGCCAGCGGGCGCAGTGTACGCGCATCGTATAGATACCAGAAAGCCTCCAGGCTGCGCGCTAACAGACGCGTGCCATCGGCATTGAAAGACTGCACACGGGCATACTCGTTCTTCAAGCCCGAAGAATCATCTTCCGGCGAAAGATCGGCATGGCGGTCGGTCACCCGCACCAGGCAGGTATTGAAAATCGGGTCCCGGAAGGGTATGCGCGGCTTCGGCTCGGCCAGGGCAGGATACTGGCGCACGGCCAGATCGGTGACCGGAACGGGATATGCACCCGGGCACAGCGGCCCCAGCGGGACACCAGATTGAGAACCAGATGCGGCGGTCGCCTCTACCGGCGTGGCCCAGGCGGTGGCTTCCGCCAGGTCATCGGGGAAAAGCACAGGCAGGCTGCAGCCCAGCCCGAGCCACAATACCAGGCAAACGGAAAGCAAGAAACGGTGATGGGGGTTCATGATTTACGTTTCCCTTTCTTGAGGGTAAAAGATAGGGCCGCCAGCGCCAGGGGCAGTGCAAACCCACTCCAACACGGGCCATTCTGCTGGGATTCGGGCAGCGTGGCGGTCGGCAAAGCGCCAGGCGCCGGCGCGCTGATGGTGGCCTGCGGCGCAGATGTGACCGGGGGAACAGGCGTTTGCAGTGGGACTGCGGCGGTCGGGGACGGGGCCAGGGGCGGCTGGCCGTCCAAATCCAGGCGGAAGACCCCCTCCCCCTCCGTGGCAGCGTACAGATGCAGCCCATCAGCGGTCAGGGCCAGTTTGTTGACGGCGCGCGTGCGCAGGCCGCTGCTCAACGGCAGCCAGGTGCCCGCGCCATCTGTCGAGCGATACACACCACTGAGCACGTCCGCCAGGTAAAGCACCTGCGGGTTGGAAAGATCGAAAACGATATCGGTAACGCTGGCCTCCGGGTTCAGGCCGGCCACGGCAGGCGACCAGGTTGCCCCGCCATCCAGGCTGCGATAAACGCCGCCGTTCACCAGCCCCGCCAGGACCACCTGCGAGTCGTGCGGGTGCAGGGCCACCGAGAGCAGCTCGCGATTGGAAGGCAGTTGGCCTCCCGCTAAAGACCAGCTCTGGCCGCCATCGCGGCTGATGAGCAAGCCGTGGTTGCCTGTGGCCGCGTAGACCTGCTGCGGGTTGTCCGCCGCCACGGCCAGGTGCGTAACGTTGGCATCCTGCGAAAGGCCGTCATTGGCCGCCGACCAGCTCACTCCGCCATCTTGCGAACGGTAGATGCCAGCGGCGGGCATGTTATCGCTGAAGGTGCCGGCTGAGAAAAAAGCCGAAGAACCAGCGTAAACGATGCTCGCATCAGAAGGCGCGAAGGCCAGCCTGCGCCAGGCCATGCCCTCCGGCAGCGGCGAGGTAACCGGCTGCCAGCTTCGGCCGCCATCGGTGCTGTGCAAGATGCTGGCGTTCCAGTTATTGGCCGCCAGCAGGCGCTGCCCGTTGGAAGGATCGACGGCGACTGCGTACCATTCCATGGAAGCCGCCGGAGGCCAGTTCAAGCCTGCCCAGGATGCGCCGCCATCTGAACTGGCGAACAGGCCGCTGCGGGCAGCCGCGTAGGCGCGCCCGCTGTGCAGATCAACTTCCATGTCCCGCACCTGCGCGCCGGTATAACCGGCGCTGGCGACCACCCAGGTGCGCCCGCCGTCCGTGCTGAGGAAATTACCGCCGCCGTACTCGTTGGCAAAGATACGATTGGGATCGCGCGGGTCCACCTGGAAGTCGATCGGGAAGCCAGCGCGCACACCCGGCGGCCCCCAGCCCTGCTCGCCGCCGGCAACGCGCTGCCAGGTTCCCCCGCCATCCTGGCTGCGGTAGATGGCCGCAGAGCTGCCGGCGTAGGCGATCTGCGGGTCGGATGCGGCGAATTCGACGGCGTTGATGTTGTCGTCGCGCAAAACGTGCTCCCAGGAACCCCCGCCATCGCGGCTGATGTACACGCCATTCCCATCATAATACTGGTTGTTGCCCGTGCCTGCCAGCAGGATGTCGGGGTTTTCGGGATGCATGAACAACGAACCGACGTACAGGTTTTCCATGCCCTGGTTGGCTCTCGCCCAGGTGCGCCCGCCATCCGTGCTCTTCAGCACCCCCTCCCCGCCGGGAATGCGCTGCTGCGGGTCGGAATTGGCCGCTTCGCGATCGAAGATGCCGGTGGATACATAGAGCACCTCCGGGTTACGCGGGTCGATCCAGATGTAGCGCGCCAGGTTTTCGCCGCGCCAGATGGGCGACCAGTTTTGGCCGCCGTTGGTGGTCTTGTACACCACCCCGGCAGTCATGTCGAACTCGCGCCCGTCGCGCGGCGCTCCATTCCACACGAAGCTAGACAGTTCAGCCGCGGCGTAGACGATCTCTGAGCTGCGCGGATCGACGGCCAGACCGCGGAAAGTAATGCCCTCGTTCTCGATCACGCCATTGTCCATCCGGGTCCAGTTGCGCCCGCCATCCGTGGATTTGAAGATGCCGCGCACGTTCTGCGTGCCGGCCCAGATGATCTCCGGGTCGTGCGGGTCGATCGTCAGGCAGAAAACCGGGATGGCATCCCCTGAAGTTCCCGTGCGGGTGGTGATGCCGGCGTTGGAGGGGGACCAGATCCGGCCGCCGTCCGCGCTGGTAAAGACGCCCGCCCAGGCATCGGTGACGTACAGGCTGTCCGGGTTGTCAGGGCGCATGCGCACATCATAACCCAGGCCGCCCAGCGGGCCGCCCGTGCGCGCCCAGGTCAGGCGCGCATCCGGGGTGGGCGAAGCTGGCGGCGGCGGCCCGAAGACCTGGATGTCATCCACCTGGGCCAGGCTGCCATCTAAAGTCTCGAAAGCAAAGGATCCAAACAGCAAGGGGTCTGGGTCTTCATATTCCCATTCCGGCTGCCCATCTACCAACAGGCGCAGGTGGGAGCCCTGCCCGATGATTTCCACCTGGCGCCACTGTCCCAGGCGGTGCGCCCGTTCCACACCTGCCAGGTCGTTGATGAAAGTGTCCGGCCAGAGCTGCTTATGCAGTCCCGAGCCGCCCTGTCGGAAATTAATGAAATAGCGCCCGGTCTGGTTCATCCGATAAACCAGGTGGATCTCGCCGCGCAGCAGCCGCAGGCGGAAAGACAGGCGAAAGTCGCCCGGGTACAATATACCCGACCGCGCCCAGGTGTGCCCTTCCCCTTGCAGCAGGTAGTTATCCCCTTCCTGGAAAACCTGCCAGCCCGCTTCTAACTCCCAACCCTGGGCCTGCCCGGAATCGAAATCCTCCTGGTAGAGCAAAGCCTCGCCCGGCGCCTGGGCATACCCGGGCTGAAAAAACAGCGCCAGGCAGGCCAGCAAAACGACCAGGCGAACGGAGCGCCACCGCCACCGACAGCCCATGCACATGCTTTTCATGATCGCACCTCCCCAAAATCGAACCGGCAGTGAGACAGCCAGGCGCTGTCTCACTGTGCCACGCCTACCGTCCCGGCGTACACCTGCCCTTAGCCGATCAGGTGTTTACTCGATCCAGGTACACCGTTTGCGTTGGGTAGGCCAGTTGGATGCCCTCCTGCTCGAAGCGCTGGAAAATTGCCAGGTTGATGGCCTGGCGGGCGTCCATGTGGACGCGGAGGTCGGGCGTCTCGACGAAATAGGCGCATTCGAAATCCAGGGCGAAATCGCCAAACTGCTTGAAGTGCGCCCGGTCGAAGGTAACCTCTGACTGGGCGGCAACGATTTCCTGCACCATATCGGGGATGCGATGCAGCTTCTCCACGGGAGTCTTATCGGACACGCCCAGGGTGAAGACCACCCGGCGGCGCTGCATGCGCTGGTAATTGCGGATGCGGCTGCCCAGCAGATCGGAATTAGCGAAGATCACCTGCTCTCCATCGAAGCTGCGCAGGCGCGTGCTCTTCAAGCCGATGTGTTCAACCGTACCCGAGAACTCGCCCACCTGGATCGAGTCGCCGATCACGAAAGGTTTATCCAGGGCAATGCTGAGTGAAGCAAACAGGTCGCCCAGGATGTTTTGCACCGCCAGGGCCACGGCGATGCCGGTCACGCCCAGGCTGGCGATCAGGGCGTTGATCTCGATCCCGGTGACATTCTCCAGGATCAGTAAAATCACCACGCTCCACAGGATCACTTTGCCCAACATGCCCAGCGCGCCAAGCGTGGTTTTATCGGCAGAGAAACCCGATTCGTGCGCTTCAGCCTGCAAGCGGCGCTGCACCAGGTGGTCGATCAGCGCCAGGCCCCACAGCGCCGCTTGCAGCAGGGCCGCCACGATGGTCGCCAGGCGTAAAAAGTCCATCGCCCGGGGGGGAAGCGCCAGCAACTGGGCGCCGATGAAAACCGCCAAAACCAGCAGGAACAGGCTGCGCGTGCGCCGCAGCACTTCCAGAGCGAAATCGTCAACGGCGGTGGCAGTGTGCGCCGCCAGTCGTCCCAGCCGCCTGGTGAGCAGGCTGCGCAGCACCAGCAGCCCCAGGTAGCTCAGCACGGCCACGCCCGCCGCCACCAGCCAGCCGACCAGGGAGTTGCCCAAAAATTCGAGTTCTATGAAGGACATGTCTTTGCTCCTGGGGTGAATCTTACCACAATCCCAGAAACCTCCACACACCCGCGGCCAAAGCGGGTACAATCAGCAGGCAAAGTAAACACGGAGGTTCCTGATGGGTATGCACGGTGGTGGTTGGTTCAGTTATTTAAGCTCGACCGGTGAAAAGCCGAAAGTTACCTGGAAGCTGCTGCAGCGCGTGCTGCGCTATTCGCGGCCTTACCGCTGGCAAATCATTGGCATGCTGGTGATGATCCTGGCGAATACCGGCCTGGCCCTGCTCACACCGTTGATCCTGCGCAGGTTGATCGACACGGTCATCCCGCAGGGGCAGACAGACCAGTTGCTATTGCTGGCCGTAGGCCTGCTGCTGATCCCGGCCCTGAGCGGCGGTATCAATGTGATCCAGCGCCGCCTGAACGCCAGAGTCGGCGAAGGCGTGATCTACGACCTGCGCGTGGCGCTCTTCGCCCGCCTGCAGCGCATGTCGCTGCGCTTTTTCACCAACACCAAAATCGGCGAACTGATGAGCCGCCTGAACAATGACGTGGTCGGAGCACAGAATGCTATCAGCAACACGATCGTCAGCATCCTCACCAACCTGGTGCAGGCCGCCGCGGTGCTGGCGGTCATGCTGGGCCTGGAATGGCGACTGACCCTGGTCAGCGTGCTGATCCTGCCGCTGTTCATCCTGGTAGCGCGGCGCATGGGCGCCCAACTGCGCGATATCGCCCGCCAGGCGATGGACGCCAACGCCAGGATGAACGCCATGATGAACGAGACGCTCAATATCGGCGGGGCGCTGCTGGTCAAGCTCTTCGGGCGAGCTGCGTTGGAGGTTGAACGCTTCCAAAGCCGGGCGGCGAACGTGCGCGACATCGGTGTGCGCCGGGCGGTGGTGGGCACTTCGTTCTTCGTCATCATCGGCCTGCTCAGCGCGGTGGGCAGCGCCCTGGTGTACGGCATCGGCGGCTACCTGGTGATCCAGGGCAATTTCACCATCGGCACCATCGTGGCCTTCGGCGCCTACCTGACCAGCCTGTACGGCGCGCTGCAAGGCCTGGCCAACGCCCCGGTCGAGTTCGCCACCTCGGTGGTGTCCTTCGAGCGGGTCTTCGAAGTGATCGACCTGCCGGCCGAGATCGATGATCACCCGCAGGCGCGTCCCCTGGATGAGGTCGCCGGCGAACTGGTCTTCGATGAGGTTACTTTCCAATACGACTCGGGCGACCAGCCTGCTCTGAGCCAGGTGCAGCGCTTCGGGCGCATGGCCGATGTCGGCGCCGTGCTATCGGATAGCCCTCCTGCCGAACGGCGCGGGAACGGCAAGCCGGGAGCCAGCGATTCAATCGAGGGCGAAGCGCTCGCCCGCAGCCAGGCGCGCCCGTTGGCCCTGGAGAATATTACTTTCCGCGTGTCGCCAGGCCAACTGACGGCGCTGGTCGGCCCGAGCGGGGCCGGCAAAACCACGCTGACCTACCTGATCCCACGCCTGTACGACCCCGATCAGGGCTGCATCCGCATCGACGGGCACGATCTGCGCCAGGTGCGGCTGGACTCGCTCAGCGCCCACGTTGGCATGGTCACCCAGGAGACGCACCTGTTCCACGACACCATCCGCACCAATCTGCTCTACGCCAGGCTGGAGGCCACGCAGGCCGAGTTGGAGGCGGCCTGCCGGGCCGCTAACATCCACGATTTCATCATGGAACTGCCGGATGGCTACGATACCATCGTTGGCGAGCGCGGCTACCGTTTGAGCGGCGGCGAGAAGCAGCGCATCGCCCTGGCGCGCGTGATCCTCAAAGACCCACGCATCCTGGTCTTGGACGAGGCCACCAGCCACCTGGACAGCGAATCCGAGGCGCTGATCCAGGATGCCCTCAAGCGCGTCATGGCCGGGCGCACCAGCATCGTCATCGCCCACCGCTTGAGCACCATCCTGGCTGCCGACCTGATCCTGGTGATGGATCGCGGGCAGATCGTGGAACGCGGCACGCACGCCGAACTGCTGGCGCAAGGCGGGCTGTATGCCCACCTGTACCGTACGCAGTTCGAACGCGAACGGGGCGAAACAAGTTTCGATTAACCAATTTCGGTGAAACCAGTTTAGCCGAAGATTAAAATTTCTTGCAATCCCCGCCCTTTTGTGCTATGCTATGGAGCGCGCTGCGGCCCTGCGCCTAACGCGCCATACCCGTCCGGGGACCAACTATGATTCAACGCGAACGTATTGCAGACAACGTCTACTCATTCCAAAGCGAAGTTTATGCCCAGGTCACAGCGGGAGCCGTGATCGGGCCGAGTTGGGCAGTGGTCATCGACACGCTGGCCCTGCCTGAAGAAACACTGGCGATCCGGGATTTTGTAGAGCAAGAATTAAACGTTCCGGTGCGCTATGTGGTCAACACACACAGCCACGCCGACCACGCCTGGGGTAATTGTTTCTTCCCAGGGGCAACGATCATCGCCCACCCGCTCTGCCGCCAGCGCCTGGATACCCAGGGGCGCGCCTCAATTGAGGAAGCGCGCCGCAGCAACCAGAGCCTGCGCAACGTCAAAATCGTGCTGCCGCAGATGACCTTCAGCGATGGCGAAATCAACCTGCGCGTGGGCAAGAAGACCCTGACGATCTCCACGCTGCCAGGCCACAGCGCCGACAATATCGGCGTGCTGGTCGAAGAGGACCGCGTCTTGTTCGCTGGAGACGCGGCCATGCCCCTGCCCTACATCGTGGACGGTGATATCGACGAACTGACCGCCTCGCTCAAGAAAATCTCCCGCATGGGGTTGGAAAACATCATCCAGGGCCACGGGGATATCGTGCTGCGCGGCGAGATCGACAACTTCATTCGAGAAAGCCAGTTGTACCTCTCGAACATCCGCAAAGTGGTGCGCAAGGCTGCACGGCGCAAATACCCTGCGGAAGTTTTGGATGAAGCTACAGTCGAATCATGCGGCAAAAGCCGGGTGCTGATCGGCGGCCTGGCTGGCGAACTGCATCGCAGGAACCTGCGGGCCTTATATCGTCAGATGTTCGGCGAGCCGCCCGCTGCTCCCGACGATGACGAGGATTACGAGGACGAAGAGGAGTACGAAGACGAATAACGCCGGCCTGTGGCCCACTCAGTCCTGTGACCCAGGTGTCTTGTTTTTTAGCCAGGCGCGTATACCTACAACGCGCTCGGTGCCACTTAACAATCGGCGTATATTGGGGCGCAGCGCCCAGATCAACAACACTTCCGCCAGGATGCCATAGAAAATGTACTCCCAGGGACTGGCCCCAATCCAGGCCCGGTAAGCGAAGACGACTGCGGCCGTCAGCGCAGCGCTCATCGTCGCCAGCGAAGCATAGCCAACGCCGAACAGCACAAAGACGCCAACCGGAAGGACGAACAAAATGCTGGGCGCCCACAGGCCCAACGCTCCGCCCGTCGAAGGAGCCCCGCCCGCGCCGCCGCGCAGGCGCAGCCGGCCGCGTTCATCACGCTCGTGTAAAAAAATAGAATAATTGTGTCCCAATATCGCCATCAAGGGGGCAAACACCTCCAACCAGGGGCTGCCTGGCAGCAGGCCAAGTCCAGCCGACCAGCGAACCAGCCAGACCGCGCTGGCGCTTTTCAACAAGTCCAGGATGGCGGTGAGGAGGCCCGCCCCAAAACCGGCCGCGCGCATGGCGTTAGTACCCCCGGTGCGCCCACTCTCAACCTGCCGGATATCCTTCCCTGTCCGCAAGCGTACGATAATCAACCCGAAAGGTATCGAACCGATCAGGTAAGACACAAACAAAGCCAAAACAGCCAGCACGATTTGCATAGCTTTTGCTTCCTCCTATGGGGTGAAACGCTTGGCGCATCTCTCGAGCACCAGATGTAGTCATTTCTGGCAAACCATTAAACACATAATGTGAGCAATGGTTGCACACATCAGCCAGGATTCTTCGAAACAATCCGGAATACTTACCTCAATCGATAGACATCACCAGCGAACGCACCTGCCGGTCTAATATCGTAAACGCCCGGCAGGCCCACTTGCCACCCGCGCCCGACCAGACCAGGTAAGCGGCTTCGGGGTAATAGGCTTCAGCGATGTCCGTTGCCGAAGGGACCTCCGGGCCCTGGGGATGGGAGTGGTAGATGCCGACCAACTCCCAGCCCTGCGCCTCGATCTGTTGAAAAGCTGCCAGTTGTTCGCTCGCATCGATACGGAAACGCACCGGGCTGTGCAGGCTGTTGGAAAGCGGCAGGACCGCCAGGGCCTGGTAACTGCCTGCCTCGATCAGCCCGGCCAGCAGGCCACAGGCCTCCTCGGGAGCCAGCCGCTCGACTTCGGACTGCATCTGCGCCAACAAGGCCGGCGTCAGGCACAATTTGCCGGGTAATTCAACCAAGCCACACCGCCGCCGCCCATACCAGCGCTAGCACCACCCCTGGTTCGACCAGCACCTGGGGGAAAGTCTCGCCTTCGATCAGATTGCCAAACAGGCTGGTCAGCGCATACGCCGGGCCGAGCAGCGCCAGGCCAAAAGCCACGGGCGAAACCGGCCAGTAGTGCAGCGCGGCTGCCAGTTGCCCGACCAGCAAGGCCACCAACCCGGCCTCCAGATAAGCCCAGCGCTCGTGCAGCCGCAGGTGCAGGGCGCGCAGGCTCACCAGGCCGGCTGCCAGGGCCAGGACGGGCAGGATCACCAGCAGGCGCGAGTTGGCAAATTGCAGGGTAGCCGCCAACACCAGGTAGAGTGAAAAAGAAAGGATGGTCAAACCGGCGGAGGCTGGAGCGTAGCGCACATCATCCGCATCCACCACGATGTACTCCGCCAACAGCACCAGGATGATCAGCGCCCCGCCCAGGGCAAAGCCCAACCACCACCAGGGGCTGAAAGGCAACTGCGCCAGCGGCAACTGGATCACCAGGGCCGTCAGCGCCGGCAGCAACAGGTGCTCCAGGGTAGGCTGGTTTTTCAGAGCAGGATGGTCACGCAGCAGCCAATCTGCTCCCGCGGCAGTCAGGCCGGCGACCAGGAGCGAGACCAGCGTCTGGGCGTTGAAACGCAGCGTCAGGTAGATGCCTAACAAATCCAGCTCCAACCGGCGCTCCGGAAGGCTGACAAACTGCGCCAGGGCATAGGCCAGCAGCACCGTAGCTGCCAGGGCGCCCAGGCGATCCCGGTCGGGTAAATGTCCAATGCGCTCAGGCTCACGCATACCTGGATTTTACCGCAAATGCTTGACGTTTTACCCGCTTTCGCTTAGCATTCATCCACAAACTATTCGAACGGAATCAGGAGCAAACATGCGCATTGGAATGATGGCTGATGTGTATAAACCCCACACCAGCGGAATTACCAACTATATTGCTCTCAACAAGCGCTACCTCGAACAGCAGGGGCACGAAGTTTACGTTTTCACCTTCGGCGATGAAGACTATCCCGATGACGAAGTCAATATCGTCCGCTCACCCGGCCTGCCTTTGATGGAAACAGGCTACTACATCAGCCTGCTTTATGGCCGCCAGGCGCGCCGGTTGGTGAGCAGCATGGACGTGGTGCACGTGCACCACCCCTTCCTGAGCGGCTCGCTGGCGCTGCGCTACTGCCGCCCGCGCGGCATCCCGATTATCTTCACCAACCACACCCGCTACGACTTGTATGCCCAGGCTTACCTGCCCGGCGTGCCCGAGGTGATCGGCGAGACCGCCCTGCAAGCCTATCTGCCCACCTTCTGCCGGGCCTGCGACCTGGTCATCGCCCCCTCGCCCGGCATGCGCGAGGTGCTCAAGCGCTTTGGCGTGGACGGGCCTATCGAAGTCGTGCCGAACGGCGTCGATTTACAACGTTTCCAGCAGCCGGTGGAGCCGCTGGAACGAGCGAATTTCGGCTTCCAGCCTGACGATGTCGTGCTGGTATATACCGGGCGGCTGGGACCTGAGAAGAACCTGCCCTTCTTGCTGCGCTCCTTCGCCGGCACAGCCCAGGCTTACGACAACGTGCGCTTGCTGATCATCGGTGATGGCCCCGAGCGCGATAATCTGCAAGATCGAGTCCGGCACATGGGCATCTGGCCCAAGACACATTTCGCCGGGATGCTGCCCTATGATGAGGTGCCGCGCTACCTGGCAATGGCCGATGCTTTCGTCACCGCTTCGGTCACCGAAGTGCATCCCCTCTCCGTGATCGAAGCCATGGCGGCCGGGCTGCCTGTGCTGGGTATCCAGTCCCCCGGCGTTGGCGACACCATCCAGGATGGCGAGACCGGCTACCTGGTAAACGAAGAGGAACTGGCCAGTTTCACCGCCAAGATGGTGCGCATGGTGGTGGACAGGGAATGCCGCGCCAGCATGGGGACCAAGGCTCGCCAGGTCTCAGCCCTGTACGCCATCGAGCGCACCACCGGCCTGATGTTGGAATGCTACCAGCAGACCATCCAAAAAGCTGCCGGGCGGCGCGGCAGCCCGCGCGCCCGCCTGACGCGCTGGTTCGACAGCCTGAGACCATGAGCCGCTCGCGCCAGAACCTGGGTCGATGGGGCGAAACCCTGGCCGCTGACTACCTGCAAGAGCGCGGCTACACCCTCGTCGAGCGCAACGCCCGCACCGCTTTCGGCGAAATCGACCTGGTGATGCGCCAGCCCGCGCCTACCGGCCCGGTGACCGTGTTCGTTGAGGTCAAGACGCGCCGCTCCCAGGCCTTCGGACTCCCCGAGGAGGCCATCACGCCGCGCAAACAGGCTCACCTGTTGGATTCTGCCCAGGCCTACCTGCAAGCGCACCCCGAGTTGGATGGCGACTGGCGCATCGATGTGATCGCCATCCAGCGCAGCGATGCCGCCGCTCCGCCAGAAATCATCCACTTCGAAAATGCCGTCTCCTGAAGATTCTGCCACCCGTGAGAGCCTGCCCGCACTGGTCGTGATCCTCGGCCCGACCGCCGTAGGCAAAACCGAGATCGCCTTGCAGCTCGCCGGGCGGCTGGACGGCGAAATCGTCTCGGCCGATTCGCGCCTGTTCTACCGCGGCATGGACATCGGCACGGCCAAGCCCAGCCTGGAGGAACGCCAGCGCGTGCCGCACCACCTGATCGATGTGGCCGAACCGGACGAGACCTGGAGCCTAGCCCAGTTCCAGGAGCGCGCCTGCCAGGCAATCGCCGAAATCCACGCCCGCCAGCGCCTGCCTTTCCTGGTAGGCGGCACCGGTCAGTATTTGCGCGCCGTGACCCAGGGTTGGGAGCCGCCCGCCGTACCGCCCGACCCGCGCCTGCGCCGCGCCCTGGAAGATTGGGCGCTCCAGATCGGCAAAGATGGCCTGCACGCCCGCCTGGCAAGCCTGGACCCTGAAGCCGCCCAGGCCATCGACCCGCGCAACCAGCGGCGCACGGTGCGCGCCCTGGAAGTGATCCTGAGCACGGGACAGCGCTTCTCCGCCCAGCGCCAGCGCCAGCCTTCTCCCTACCGGCTGCTGCAAATCGGCCTGACCCGCCCGCGAGCTGAGCTGTATGCCCGCATCGACGTTCGCATCGATGCCATGCTGGCGAACGGCCTGGTGGCCGAGGTGCGCGGCTTGCTGGAGCGTGGCTACGATCCCGCCTTGCCCAGCCTGTCGGCCATCGGCTACCGCCAGATCGCCGCGCACCTGCTGGGTCAAATCTCGCTCGAAGAAGCCGTGATCCAAATCCGGCGCGATACGCGCACCTTCGTGCGCCGCCAGGCCAACTGGTTCAAGCCTGACGATCCGCAGATACACTGGTTCACACCTGGAGCGCAAACGATCGAAGATATCCTCAACATGATTCGAAAATGGCAATCCCAATGAATTGACATCCGGCCCAATTCACTCTATACTATATATATCGGAATTCCCTGATTTATTCGCCAAAAATTGAGTGCTTTTCGGAGGAGGAAACGATGGATAGACCCTGGCTCAAGTTCTATGACGAAGGCGTACCCCAAACGCTGGAGTATCCCGAAATCACCCTGTTCGACCTGCTCGAAGAAGCAGCCCATAAATATCCCGAATCTACCTGTACGATCTTCAAGGGGGCCAGGATCACGTACCGTGAGATGAACGAACTCACCGACCGGCTGGCGGCCGGGCTAACCGAACTGGGGGTGAAAAAGGGCGACCGGGTGGGCATCTTCATGCCCAACACGCCCCAATTCGTGCTCGCCTATTTCGCCATCCTCAAGGCTGGCGGCGTGGTCATCGCTACCAACCCGCTGTACAGCCAGCGTGAGATCGAGCACCAGGCTAACGATTCCGGGTTCGAGATCATGCTGGTGATGAGCAACTTCTACAACCTGGTCAAGCAAGTGCAGCCCAAGACCAAAATCCGCACTGTGGTCGTCACCAACCTCAAAGAAACTCTGCCGCCTATCCTGTCCTTCCTGTTCGGGCTGACCAAGGAGAAGAAAGGCGGCTTCCGCGTTCAGCTTGCCGCTGGCGATTACTGGATGAAAGATTTGATCGAGAAACACAAGCCAGAAGACCGTCCCAAGTTAGGCATTGGTCCGGATGACGTGGCCCTGTTCCAGTACAGCGGCGGCACCACCGGCATCTCCAAGGGGGCCGTGGCGCTGCACCGCAACCTGGTGGCCAACACCCTGCAAATCCGCAACTGGATGACCAACTGCGAGGATGGGAACGAAGTGGTGCTGATGGCCATCCCCCTGTTCCACGTTTATGGCATGGTGGCTGGCATGTGCTTCGCCATCCGCGCCGCAGCCTCGATGGTCATGATCCCCAACCCGCGCGACTTGAAGGATGTGCTCGACAGCATCCAGAAATACAAGGCTTCGATATACCCCGGCGTGCCGACCATGTACAATGCCATCAATAACCACCCCGACGTGCAGGCGCGCAAATACAACCTGAGCACGATCAAAGCCTGCATCTCTGGTTCGGCGCCCCTGATGCGCGAGACCAAGGAACGCTTCGAGGCCCTCACTGGCGGCAAGCTGGTGGAAGGCTACGGCATGTCCGAAGCGCCCACCGCCAGCCACTGCAACCCGTTGTTTGGCAAGAATCCCCCCGGCTCGATCGGCCTGCCCCTGCCGGACGTAGACTGCCGCATCATCAGCCTGGATGACGAAGTGACCGTCCTGCCACCTAGCGAGGTGGGCGAGCTGGTACTTAAGAGCCCGAATGTGATGAAAGGCTATCACAACATGCCCACCGAGACGGCCAACTCGCTGCGCGACGGCTGGCTGTACACCGGCGACATCGCACGCATGGATGAGGATGGTTTTTTCTACATCGTTGACCGCAAGAAAGAGCTGATCAAACCGGGTGGTTACCAGGTCTGGCCGCGCGAGGTCGAAGAGGTGATCTCCGCCAATCCCAAGGTGCTGGAAGTGGGCGTGGCGGGCATCCCCGACCCGTACCGCGGCGAAACCGTCAAGGCCTGGGTAGTGCTCAAGCCCGGCGAGAGCGCCAGCGAAGACGAGATCAAAGAGTGGTGCCGCGACCGCATCGCCAAGTTCGCCATCCCCACCCACGTTGAATTCCGCGACGAACTGCCCAAGACCACCGTGGGCAAGATCCTGCGCCGCGAGCTGGTGCGCCAGCACAAAGAGCAAGCTTAGCGAACCACTCGCTCTCAACAAAACTTACCTGCCTCCAGCCAGTGATCGCTGGCTGGAGGCAGAATTGGCGGCTTCGCTTCGATCAAACAATTGACTCTGCTGCATGGGCGTGGTAGAATTGCGTCGCTTTGCGGGTCGAAGCGACCCGCGCACGCCCCCATCGTCTAGAGGCCCAGGACGTGGCCCTCTCAAGGCCAAAACAGGAGTTCGAATCTCCTTGGGGGCACAAGTTAAAAAAACCGTTCCACAGAAGCTGTGGGGCGGTTTTTGCTATCTATTCGGTTTGGAAATCGAGGGAAGCTGGGGAATTAGGGCTTGACCACAATTCGGTAACCCGCTATACTGATATACAGATAAGCAGAATATCAGGAGAAAAGTATGAAAACCACCTATCAAATTCAAGTAGGGCGTCGCGGAGTAATCACCTTCCCCAAGGAGTTGCGCGACCAGAACCAGATTGCGGAAGGTGAAATTCTCAACTTGACTGAACTAACCGAAAACGTTTTTATGATCAGCCGGCGCCATTCCCAAGTTGATGAAATTGCCAATAAGCTCGCCCAGGAATGGCAAGCCTCAGGCGAATCTCTGGAGTCCATGTTGACCGCTCTACGCGAGGTTCGGGCTGAGTATCATGAAAAGAAGCCTTAGAATCTTTCTGGATACCAGTGTCATCTTTGCGGCTGTGCTTTCAGAATCGGGGGGAGCGCGGGTGCTCTTCAAATTGGGAGAGGCCGGAGCACTTCAACTCATCGTAGGCTCAAGTGTATTCCGAGAAAGTGAGCAGGTGGTGCGGCGCAAGGCGCCGGCATCACTGCCAAAACTGGCATACCTGTTAGAGTCAGGGATGGTTGAGATCGCCACCCGGCCTTCAGATGAGTTCTTTGAACAGGCCAGAGCCATGGTGGTATATGAACCAGATGCATATGTTTTGGCTGAAGCTATGGCTGCTGAACCAGATTGGTTTATCACCCATGACAAAGCACATTTCTTGAATACCAATCTAGATTCCAGATTAACGATCCGCATTGGCACGCCGGGGGACCTGATCCAGGCGTTGGAAGATGAATTCACACATAATTGACAGGATTTTACAGATATGCCCCGAAAACGACATCAAAAAAGCCCGACAAAAACGACTGCACCAGCACGTCAAGAGCAACCTCGCCAATTTTCCCCGGCCGCGCAGAGAATCGCACAGCGCATGGCCGACGGCGGCGCAGATTACCTGAAACAAAATCTTATCCGGATTATGATCGATTCGGCTTCATTTGCCGAAGAGCCCGAGTTCAGGGATTTACATATGGATGGTGAGAAGGCAGTTCAGGTTACCGAGCGCTGGTTGAAAAAGTACAACAAGCGCCTATCAGCAGCCGAGAAAAAAGGCCCGGATGAACACCATGAAGTCGCCGACGAAATGAGAATTGAGATTGTAGCAGAACTGGCTACGCCCACATTTCGCCAAGAGGTGGAACAACGGCTGCAAACCCTGATGGACCGGTTGATGACAGGCAGAGATACCCGGAAGCTGGAAATGGTGATGATGCTCATTCCTGCGTTACAGATGAAGCGCGTTCCTTGGGGACTGTGCGGCTTGATCCTGGAAATTTACGACCGAACAATGCAGCGAGCGATGCAGGAGTATGAAGAAGACCAGGGTGTTTTCGAGGCTGTTGCAGAAACGCTAAAAGCAGAAGGGGAAGAAGAAATTGATATCTTTACGATCCTCAAGCATCCCGATAAGCTGGAACAGGTTGGGAAGCAGATATTCGAGGCGCAGCCAGGCCTACGCCAGCGCGCCGAAAAACAGGTCTGGGATATGGTCAAGGCTTTCGAGGATGCGCTGGGACATGGTAACGTAGAACTGAGCTTATTCTCCGAAGAAGAACTGATGCTGCCCTTTCAGCGTATTCAAGCGGAGTTTGGCGAGCCGTTCACGCAGGCGCAACCATCCGAAGAAATGCGCGAGCGCATTTTCGAGTCTATCCGGCAGGCTATTACCGAGATCATGACCCCAGAACGTTTTCGCCGTTTTCGTGAGGATGTAGAGAAGACGGCAACCCATTGGCTGCGCACCCGCCAGAAATGGGGTGCTGCGCTCCAGTTCGAGCTTGGTTTTTTAGCTGGCGACCAATACGAAGAGAACAAATTTATCCTGGCTGCTTTTATCGGGCAGATTTATCGCCTGGGCAAAGAACACAAATCAGTTACGAAAAAGAAGAAAAAACGTTGAAAATGAATTTTTGAGGCAATGGTTGTGAATGGTAAAACCTGGCAGCAAAGATCACAAAGCCCAAATCTTGATCACCGGTTTGGAATTAGACGAACTCCAACGTTTTGTCTGGATGATGTCAGAGAGCTTCGGCCTGGATCGCCGCATTGCCAACTACCAGGGGGTACGGCCTATCGGGTTATGGCGTTGGGATATCGAGTGCCTGGTAGATGTGATTGACTCGGTACTGAACGATCCTGAGCATTACCCTGTCCAGGGCAGCCCTGAACATCAGGCGATCAAAGCGCTGCACGACCGGCTGCAAGCAGAGGAAGATGCCCTTACTGCTGAGTTACAAACAGGCAGGAAACAATGACAGGGGGGCGGCATTTACAACGGAGGTTATTGGTCGTCTGCATTTGGTTCATCACCCGATGAGCGCATGGAGAGCAACCTGTGCGATCTGTATGCCAGGATTGTGAAGGGTAAAAAAAAGCCGCTGCGCTTTTTGCGTGATGCTTTACCGCGGTCGCCGGCCGTTCCGCGCGACACTGCCATCGAACGAGTCGAGGACATTTATCGCCGGCTGATGCAGGCTCATATTGAGAACGGGCATAAGACTTACGCCACCGGCGCTTACTACTGCACTATGTTGAGGGAAATGGTCTTGCATGAAAGCCGGCTGGCAGATTTCAGGCAGTGGTTTGAAAAATACATGGAAGCCTATAAACGCTTCCGCGCTCTGCGCAGCGAGATGGATATGAAAGTGGGGCCAGTATTGCGCAGTCGATTGTCGGTGAGGTGCTGAATGGTATAGGAAAAAGTAAAAGTAAGTTTCTCTACCGTACATTTGAAACTATCGACACGGGATGAAACCAAAAAACAGGTTCAAAATAAAGATCGCGTTTCAAAGCGCACTTGAGCCAATCCAGGCCGAGGCGAAAAAGGCTCTTGTCGATCCG
>JBFMFR010000067.1:0-34475 GCA_040752025.1 Chloroflexota bacterium
TCGCGCTTGTGGCCCGGCTGGCGCTGGCCCTTGGGCTGGCTTTGGTGGTGCGCCTGCCGCCGGTTCCGCCGGATGGGTCGCCGCCCGTTCGAGCGCGGCCAGGCTTCGCCCCGGGGCGCGGTGGCTCCCAGGGCATGGTCAGGCGCATAATCTGCTCCCCGGCTTTCACCTCCAGGATGGTCTTGCCGCGCGCCGCCCGCGTTTGCAGGGGGGCTTCATCCAGGCGCACCGTCTTGGGGGCCAGTTTCTTCAGGTGTACGAGGGCGCGTTCGCTGCCTTTGCCCAACGTCACGCCTGCCACCAGGACGCTGGCGGGCAGCTTCCAGGCGTTCACGCCCTGCCCGTAGCGCCCCTGCACGGGGAACTGCCCGAGGGCCACCCGCTTGGCGCTGCCGTCCGTAGCCAGCAGGAAGACCTCCCCGGGCTGGGGCAGCACTTCCATGCCAGCCAGCACATCCCCGGCTTGCAGCTTGATGCCCATCACGCCCGCCGCCACCAACCCCATCGGGCGCACTTCGTCTTCTTTGAAGCGGATCGACATGCCCTGGGCGCTGATCAGCAGGATTTCGTTCTTGCCGTTGCTCAACTTCAGCCAGCCCAGGCTGTCGCCCTCGTTCACCCGCACCAGGGTGAACACGTTGGCGGCTGCCCCCGGCAGTTCGCTCAAGGGTGATTTTTTAACCATGCCCTGCTGGGTAGCGGTCAGCACGCACCAGTCCTCCCAGCCATCTCCGCCGCCGTTGCGCCCCGGGCGCGGCGGCAGGCTGAACATCGCCGCCAGTTGGCAGTTCTCGGTCAGCGGTGAAATCTTGTGGAAAGCGACCCCGTCGCCGGGTTTCTCGGATTCGGGCACGGCGTGCACCGGGATAGCGGCTGCCTCGCCTTGCTGGCCGATCAGGTAGAGCGTGTCACGCGTGGTGGCCTGCACCAGCCAGGCTGGCGCGTCCCTGCCGCTGAAGCGCGGCGCTTTTTCGTCCAGCGAACGGGCGATCAGGCCATCGCTGGTCACCGACAGCCAGGTGATCTTCTCCGGCACCAGCTCGCTGCTGGTGAGCAGGGAAGTCTTCTTTTCGCCTTCCTTCAACTGCACGATGTGCGTGCGCCGCCGGTCGTTGTAGGTGGCCCGCACGGCGCTCAATTCATCGCCGATGACCTGGCGCATCTTCTTGGGCGAGCGCAGCAGGGTTTGCAGCTCTTTGATCAGGGCTTGCAGTTCTTTGTATTCGTCCTCGATCTTCTTGCGTTCCAGGGCTGCCAGGCGCTTGAGCGGCATGTCCAGGATGGCCTGGGCCTGGATCTCGCTCAGTTTGTATTTCTTCATCAGGCGCTGGCGGGCTGTCTCGGTGTCGGGCGAGCGGCGGATCAGGTCGATGACTGCGTCCAGGTTCTTGAGCGCCACGCGCAGACCTTCCAGGATGTGGGCGCGCTGGCGGGCTTTCTCCAAGTCGTACTCGCTGCGCCGGCGCACGATCTCCAGGCGGTGCTCCAGGTAGACGCGCAGGGCCTGCTTCAGGCTGAGCAGGCGCGGCTCGCCCTCCACCAGGGCCAGCATGATCATGCTGAAGGTGCTCTGCATCGGGGTGTGTTTGTACAGGTCGCGCAGCACCGCTTCAGGATCGGCGGCCTTGTTCATCTCGATCACGATGCGCATGCCGTGGCGGTCGGATTCATCGCGCAGGTCGGCGATGCCCTCGATGCGCTCCTCCCGGGCCAGTTCGGCGATGCGCTCGATCAGCGAGGACTTGTTGGTCATGTAGGGCAGCTCGGTGACGATGATGCGGTTGCGCCCGCGCTCCATCTCCTCCAGGTGGGCGCGCGCCTGCACGGTCACGCGCCCGCGCCCGGTGCTGTAGGCGCTGATCAGGCCTTCGCCACCGGCTTCTTGCAGGATCACGCCCCCGGTGGGAAAGTCCGGCCCCTGCACGAACTGCATCAGTTCTTCGACGCCCACCTCGTCGAGCTTCTCCCAGTTCTCCAGCAGGTAGTGCATGGCGTCTACCACCTCGCCCAGGTTGTGGGGCGGGATGCTGGTCGCCATGCCGACGGCGATGCCGGTGGCCCCGTTCACCAGCAGGTTGGGGAAAGCCGCCGGCAGCACTTCCGGCTCGGTCAGGGTGCTGTCGAAGTTCTCGGCGAAATTGACCGTGTCTTTGCCGATATCCACCAGCATGTGCATGGCCGGTGCGGTCAGGCGCGCTTCGGTGTAGCGCATGGCTGCGGGCGGGTCGCCGTCCACGCTGCCAAAGTTGCCCTGCCCGTCCACCAGCAGGTAGCGCATGGAGAAATCCTGAGCCAGGCGCGCCATGGCCTCGTAGACCGCCATGTCGCCGTGCGGGTGGTATTTACCCAACACTTCGCCGACGATGCGGGCTGACTTCTTGAAGGCCGAGTCGGGGCGCAGCCCCATGTCCATCATGGCGTACAGGATGCGCCGGTGCACGGGCTTCAAGCCGTCACGCGCATCAGGCAGGGCGCGCGCTACGATCACGCTCATGGCGTAATCCAGGTACGCCTGCTGCATCTCGCTGTTGATATCGATCTTATGTACCAGGCCAACTTCCATAGCTGCCATCCTCTTAGAATGTTTGTGCGAGGTATATCTTAAGGGTAAACCAGGGAAACGTCAACCTCGAATTTCCTTCCAGCGCGGGGCTCTTGCGGGTTACGGCGCTTTCCGGTATGATCAGCGCAGATCTAACACCTTGTGAGGTCCCATGCAAATCCATCCAGTTACACTCACCGGTCACTTCGTGCGCCTGGAGCCGATGAGCGAGGCCCACCTGCCGGACTTCCTGTCCGTCGGCCTGGACGATGCCATCTGGCGCTATATGCTGTACGGCGATATCCACACCGAACAGGACCTGCGCGCCTGGGTCCTGGATATCCTGGCGAGGCAGGCACGCGGCACTGACCTGCCTTTTGCCGTGATCGACCTGGAAAGCCGGCGCGCCATCGGGGCGACGCGCTACCTGAACATCCAACCCGAACACCGTAACCTGGAGATCGGCGGCACCTGGTACGCCACGGAGTTCCAGGGCAGCGGGGTGAACGCCGACGCCAAGTACCTGCTGCTGCGGCATGCCTTCGAAAGCCTGGGCTGCCTGCGCGTGCAGTTCAAGACCGACTCGCGCAACTTGCGTTCGCAGCACGCCATCCGGCGCCTGGGAGCCGTCCAGGAGGGCGTCTTGCGCAAGCATATGATCCTGCCGGATGGGCTGGTGCGCGATTCGATTTACTACAGCATCATCGATGACGAATGGCCGGCGGTCAAGGCTGGCCTGGAAGCGCGCCTGGAAGGCTATGCCGCGGCTGCCAGGCGTTCTGCCTCGTAGGCGATCACTTTGCGCAGGGTGTCGTCCAGTGTACAGCGCGGCTGGTAGCCGATCAGCGCGGTGACCTTATCGATGCTGGGCACGCGCCGGCGCATATCCTCGAAGCCCGGGGCGTAAGCCTCATCGTAGGGCACCAGGCGGATGGTGGAGGCGCTGCCCGTCAGGGCGATGATGCGCTGCGCCAGTTGGTAAATCGAAACCTCTTCGACCCCGCCGATATTGAACACCTGCCCGACTGCTCCAGGGCACTGGGCCAGGCGGTCGACCGCCCAGGTGATGTCGTGCACGTCGGCGAAACAGCGCGTCTGTTTGCCATCGCCGTACACCTCCAGCGCCTCGCCGCTCAGCGCCTGGCGCACGAAGCGCGGCGCCACCATGCCGTAGCGCCCGGTCTGGCGTGGACCGATGGTGTTGAAGAAGCGCATGATCACCACCGGCAGGCCGAACTGGCGGTGGTAGGCCAGGCCCAGGAACTCGTCGATGGCCTTGGAGCTGGCGTAGGCCCAGCGGCTGTGGCTGGTTGGCCCGATCAGGCAGTCGTCCTCCTCGCGGAAAGGCACCCGGCTGCCCTTGCCGTACACTTCTGATGAAGACGCGATCAACACTTTGCAGCCGTAGCGGTTGGCTGTGCGCAGCACCGCCTCGCTGCCCATGATGTTGGTATGGATGGTGTGCACGGGGTTTTCCACGATCAGCTTGACGCCTACGGCGGCCGCCAGGTGTACGATGACCTGCACCTCGCTGGCCAGGCGGTCGAGCACCTGGGCGTTCAGGATGGTCTCGCGCACGAATTGAAAGCCCGCCGCGCTGCGCAGGTGCTGGATGTTCTCCAGCCGCCCGGTGGATAGATCATCGATGGCCACTACCGAGTGCCCGGCTTGCAGCAGCCGTTCGCATAAATGGCTGCCGATGAAGCCAGCCCCGCCCGTGACCAATATTTTTTCTTTCACATTCGCCTCCTGCGTTCCTGGGAACCCCCGCATTATATCAGCAAGCCGCGAGGGCGGTTTGAGGAGTTTGAGGCGATTCTGAAAGTCAGGGCGCTGGCCGGGAGCCAACAGGATTGTCTGGGCGATCTCTCGAAGTTGGCTCTCTAACGAGGGTATAATCCTTGAGATGTCTGTTCGCAGCTTGTGTGTGCTCTTCGCTTTTGCTTTGCTGCTGTCCGTTTTGCCGGCCTGCGCCAGTCCGGGCGGCGCCTCGGTCGCCGGGGGCCAGACGGCCGTCTGGACGCCTCTCGCCCAGGAGAGTTTCACGCCAACTGCACCGCCGCTGCTGATGCTGCCGCACAGCAGCCCCAGCCTCACTCCGCCGCCGCCAACTCCCCGCCGGGTGCGCTCGGCGACGCCCCAGGCGCCCACACTTACCCCGACGCCCACGCTCTCACCCACACCTTCGCCCAGCCCTACCAGCACGCCAGCTTTCATGCTGTGCTCGCCGCTGCAAGGCTACCCCCTGGCCAGGCTTTCCAAGATCGTTTCGGATCCCTACCGCCCGCCGCCGCCCGGTTCGGATGCCCGACACCAGGGCGTGGATTTTACCTACCACCGCCTGGCGGGCGAGGCGGCCTCCATCGAGGGGGTGGTGGTGCTATCGGTACTGCGCGGGCGCGTGGCGGCGTCTGTTTCTGACTCTTTCCCCTTTGGCAACCTGGTGATCATCGAAACCGCGTACGATATATTGCCATCCTTGATCGTCACGCGCCTGGGCATCCCGCCAGGCGATTCGCTCTACCTGCTCTACGCCCACATGCGGGAGGCCCCGCTGGTCAGCTTGAACCAGGAAGTGACCGCCTGTCATTTGATCGGGCACGTGGGCAAGAGCGGCAACACCGAGGCTGCTCACCTGCACCTGGAGGCGCGCACCGGCCCGCCGGGAGCGGTCTTCGATGGCATGTCGGCCTTCGTCGGTACAGTTACCCCCCAGGAGCGCAAGAATTACGATCTGTGGCGCACCAGCGGCGCGTTCCAGCACTTCGACCCGATGCGCCTGCTGATCCCCTGGCCGTGGGAGTAGGGGCGGGCCTACCGGTTTTTAGGCAGCGCCAGGATGGGTGGGATAGCCAGCAGCGAGATCAGAGCCGAAATCAGGTAAGCCTGGTGCAGGCCTAGCCGGTCGCCCATCACGCCGATGCCCAGGGTGGCCACCGGACGCAGCAGGAAGGCGATGACCATGTACAGGCCGTTGCCCACTGCCCGGTTGTTGGGCACATGCTCCTGCACGATGGCCAGCAGCACGGGCGTGGTCGAAATGGCCGTGAAGCCCAGCAGCAGCAGCACGGGCACCACCAGCCAGCCGCCCACGTACAGGAAGGCCAGCATCAGCGCCGAGGAAGACAGGCACATGACCAGCAGTACGCCCTTGCGCCCCATCCAGTCGCTGATCGTGCCGCTCAGCAGTGCGCCGCCCACCCCGGCCAGCTCCAGCAGCGACAGGGCGCTGCCCGCCGCCCACAGGCTGGCGCCGCGCTGGCTCATAAAGGTCGGCAGGTAGGTGGTCAGGCACTCCAGCATAAAATTGCGGAACAGGTTGACCAGCGCCAGAGGCAGGAACAGGCTGAGCAGCAGCGGCAGCAGCGCCCGCAGGTTCCCCGGCTTTTCCGGGCGGGCCGTGACCCCGCGCAGCCGCCAGAACAGCACCAGCGAGGCCGCCCAGCCGATCACCACGATGCGGTAGAAGCCATCCAGCGTCCAGGTCGAAACCGCCCACACTGCCAGCAGCGGGCCGGCCGTGCGGCTCATCTCCCCGGCGGCCATGAACAGGCTCATCCCCAGGCCCACTTTGCGCCCGGCCACGCGGGCGATCATGGCCGGGGCCGGGGCGTGGAAGGCCGCCACGCTGACCCCCACGGCGAAGAGGATCACCGCCAGGCTGAAGTAGGTGGGGGCGAAGCCAATGGCGCTGATCAGCGTGGCCGTCACAGCCGGGGCCAGGATAACGAAATAGCGCAGGCTGATTCTATCCGCCAGGTAGCCCAGGAAGGGGTTGAGCAGGGCGGGGATCTGCATGATGGCGGTCAGCCCGCCGGCCTGGGTCAGGCTGAGCGAAAGTTTCTCGATGAGCACCGGCAGCAGCGGGGCAACGCACGAGGTATAGATGTCGTGGATGAAGTGCCCGGCGGCAATTGGCAGCACCTGGCCGAACTGGAAGCGGGTGTGTGTTTCCTGTGTGGTGGGGGAGGGGGTGGTCAAAGCGGTCATAGTCTCCAATCATTGCGGCTGCCTGCCTGGCAGCCAACGCTCAATTGTAGAACAGGCTGCGCCTGAGTGCAAGGGGCAGGCGCAATCCTGGCTCGGTTCCAGAGTGATCAGCCCGCAGCCGAGCGCACGCGCTCGATCATCTGGCGGATCGAGCCCAGGTGATAAGCGGCGTGGGGGAGCATGCCCAGGACGCCGTGCAAGACGTCGCCTTGCAGGTTGTTTTGCATTTGGAGCGCCTCCTGGAAGCTCTCGTAGGCGGCGCGCAGCTCCTGGCGCACGTTGCCGGTTATCTCCAGCTCGCCGCCGCTCTTGACGCCGTCGCAGGTCCAGGTGGTGCGCTTGTAGACATCGCTCACCACGGTGAAGGTCACATCGTCATCGGCTGCGATGATCAGGTAGTAGAAGGCATCCGTCTTCTTGCCTTCCAGCTTGAGGTAAACGGGCTGGTCGGTCTTGTTGATAACCTGCAAGTGTACCAGCTTGCCAGATGGCACGGCCGCCAGCAGCATGCTCTTAACAAAGATCATTTCTCCATCCGGTGCACGAAAAATGACCTGTGCTTTCTGAGTGAGACTCGACCGATCATTTGAGACCGGGGGATGCAAATCTGGAGGGCGATTCGGAACCGGCTTCTTCTTCCCCCTGGTGCAGCAAACCATAAGCCAGGGCCTGCCTGACGGCGGCGGTGCGGGTCTTGACGCCCAGTTTGCCGAAGATGTGGAGCAGGTGGGTCTTGACCGTGGCATTGCTGATGGAGAGTCTCTGGGCAATTTCTCGATTGTGAAAACCTTCTGCCACCAGGACCAAGACCTCCAACTCGCGTGGGCTGAGGTTCTCGCTGGCAGGTCCCAACGGCAGCGTGGCATCCCCGGGAAGGAAGTAGCCCGTTCCGGGGGATGACGGCCTGGCTAGCCTGGACTTCCCAATGCGCCCGCCGATCCAACCACTCAAGGGCAGCAGCGAGAGGACCAGGATCCCGAAAGTGCCCTGGGGTGAGATGAGCGTCAAGGGGACATCGAAGGCAAGCGCCAGCAGGAGGGCGGCGAATGCCGCGGTTACTCCAGCCAGGAGGCCGGACCAAAGGCTTTGGCTGCGCGTGCGCAGGGTGAGCCACGCGGAAAAAACAGCGACCAGGAGGAGGTTGACCAGCAGTCCGCCGGCCTGGCCGACCTGTTGGGAGAGCTCGAAGATTTGCAGGCTGGTCAGTGCACCAACCCAGGGAGCGCAACCATAGAGGCCAGGAAAAACTTCGCAGAGAGGCAAAGAAATGTGGGCATCCTGGCGAATCACAGATGGGATGGCGCTGGCGATCCCATAGAAGACCGTTTGGAATAAAAGCCCCAGCATCAGGCTGAGAAGGGAGGCGGCGATTCCCACCAGGAGCGACCGGCGCCCTACACGCCGCAGTTCAAGGGGCGCGTCTTTCTGTGTGCTCATACCTCAATTTTACAATACTTTGCAGTAAAGTCGCAACGACAGCCCGCCGGCCAGGGGGAATCAGCCTTTCGGTGGATGACAAGCTGATGGAAATCCTATATCGTTTAGAAGGGTAGTCTTATTCCGCTTCAAGATACCTCCAATCCGTGAGATCAATAAGGAGACCTGGTTATGAAAAAGACGGGAAAGCGAGCATTCCCAAGATGGTTGTTTGCCATGCTTGCCATCAGCGGGCTGGTAGCTTCAGGAGTTTATCTGGGAATCATATCCGTTGAAGGCATTTCGGGTTTACGCCTCGCTCAGGCGGCAGGTTTTGGCTTCCTGGGCCTGCTGATGTTCTGGGGAGCGTTGTTCAGGCGTTAGCTAAAGCCGTGAGCGATGGGTCATTTCCCTTGGATCACGAGACGGGCTCAGGACCCACGGGTATAGCAGCCGAATAAGAGGAGGCAACATGAAAAAAAAGATGCATTGGCCGTACACTTTGCTCACGCTCCTGGCGCTGGCGATCGTTTATGGGATTGGATCAACGTTCTTCACGATCGAACTCGAACGGATGGTGGAACGAGCGATCACGCCGCAGATCGCGGCCAGCGCCCAGGTGTCGGAATTGAGCCACGAGATCTATGCCGGGGTCGACCATTTCATGGCAGCCAGGCATGTTCGATTGGTTGGTTACTTTTGCATCGCATTGATTGTGTTAGCGGCGTTCGTGGGCCTGTTAACCCAGAAGCGGTGGCTGGCATCGCTTGGCAGCCTTGGCTTGATCTTGCCGGTCTACGCGCATTTCATCTTGCACATGTCCTTCCTGGCCGGGCTGGGCGTTTTGACTGCCCTGTGGGCTCCATTTTGGGGGGATTTGGTGAGGCTGGGTGACATCGCGTACCTACCCTATATGGCTGTGGTTTACCCTTGTGCGCTGGCCGGATGGGATGTGCGCAGAGCCCTGGCGGGATTGTGCGCCAGCCTGGGTTTGCTGATCTTCATTCTTGGGGTGTTGGCTTGGTTCTACGCTCGTTATCAAAAAAAGAACACTGCCGATTTCTGGCTTTACCGTTTCACGCGTCACCCGCAATACCTGGGCTGGATTGTGTGGAGTTACGGCCTGATGCTGCGGGTAGCGCTGCGGCAAGACGCCGCATTGCAGGAGATCAACCCGGGAGCGAGCCTGCCGTGGGTGATTTCGACCCTGATTATCCTGTGTGTGGCCCTGTCCGAGGAAATCTCCATGCGCCGGCAATACCCCGTGGATTACGAACAGTACTGTAAGCACACGCCCTTCATGCTGCCGCTGCCTGGTTTCCTGTGCCGGATGATTTCTGCTCCCTTCAGACTCGTGCGCAAAAAAGACCAGCTGGAGAATCGGTTGGACCTGGTGTGGGTATTCGCCATTTACCTGGCCGTGATCGTGCTGTTATCGGCGCCTTTCGTGTTCCTGGATTGGCCGGACTCGGGTAGCTGGGTGAAATGGCCTTTCTGAAAGGGAATGGTACATGGATTTCACGAATTGCACGGATAAAATAAAGAGGCCCTGCTTTTTTCTGCAGGGCCTCCAGCTTACGTTCTCACAGTCAACGGCGCCCCCCTGTTTGTCGTCTACTATATCCCATTTACCGGGTCTAGTAGGAGTAGCGCCACCACAGGCCCACGGGGGCCTTGTAGGTGCGCCAGGCCACGCCGAGTTTGAAGGGCAGCCAGACCATGAAGTGGCCATTTTACCAGGTCGGGTCGGCAACCGAGTACGGGTAACCATACAGAGCCGGATCGACTGGGCTCCACCAAACATCGCACAAGTCAACGGGGAACGGGTCGCAGATGGCGCCAGCAGCCAGCACCGGGTCGACGATCTTGGACCAGCGCACGAAGACCAGGCGCACGTTGCCGGTCATGGCCAGCTAGCCGCCGCTCTTGACGCCGTCGCAGGTCCAGGTGGTGCGCTTGTAGACGTCGCTCACCACGGTGAAGGTCACATCGTCATCGGCGGCGATGGTCAGGTAGTAGAAGGCATCCGTCTTCTTGCCTTCCAGCTTGAGGTACACGGGCTGGTCGGTCTTGTTGATGACCTGCATTCGCCCATTTCCTCATTCCCTGATACAATATCCCTACGATGACGAAGGCCATCCCAGATTCTTACTGGGTGCTGCCGGGGTGTTTCATGGCCGGTGAGTACCCGTGTTCGCTGGATGAAGCCCAGGCCCGGCGTAAGGCGCGCTGGCTGCTGGAGATGGGGGTGAGCTTCTGCCTGGATCTGACCCAGGCGGGCGAGGCGGGCCTGTGCCTTTACGCGCCCCTGCTTTACGAAGAGGCGGCGGCGATGGGCCGGCAGGTGAGGCACGAGCGCATGCCCGTCCCCGACATGACCGCTCCTTCGGTGGAGGAGATGAAGCGCATCCTGGACGCGCTGGACGCGGCCCTGGCGCAGGGGCAGGTAGTTTACGCGCACTGCTACGGCGGCATCGGGCGCACGGGCACGTTGGTGGGCTGCTACCTGGCGCGGCACGGTATGGCGCAGGGCGAAGCCGCCATCGCCCGCATCGCCGAACTGCGGCGGGGCACGCCGGATGGCTGGAAGCGCTCGCCCGAGACCGAGGCGCAGCGCCGCTTGGTGACCGGCTGGGCGATCGGCGCCTGAAACCGGCGGATTTTATCAAGTGCCCGGAAAAATACCCGCAGGGGTTGCCAGATTAGCCACTCCGCGCTATAATTTGGGCCGTTCGGATCGGGGCGTGGCGCAGTCCGGCTAGCGCGCTTGCATGGGGTGCAAGAGGTCCGGGGTTCAATTCCCCGCGCCCCGACAGGAATCGCCGGCTCTCTTGGAGGAGGAGAATGCAAGACGGGCGCAAGAGTTGCTCTTGCGCCCGTCCCTCTTTAATGCAGCCGGCTCGATTTACTTGCGGTCCATGGCGTCGGACATGGGGGTGCCGTTGATGGTGACGTACACGCCTTTGACCATAGGGAACTGCTTGATGGTCACCTTGATCTGGTCCTTGAAGCGCGGCACGTCGCAGCGGTCGTCGGTGCGCACGAATTCCCCGGTCAGGTTGACGTAGGCGTTGGCTTCTCCATCAATGTCAACCTTGCCAACCGCCAGGTGCGAGGCGTAGCCAGCGTGATAGAGGATGCCGATCGTCGGGCTGTTGTAGTTCAGCAGGCGGCGCATGGCCAGAGAAATATCATCGACCAGGTTGCCGGACTGCTTCACGCCGGTGTTCAGGTACCAGAGGGCCTCGCCGCAGCCGTAAATGCCTTTTTCTTTCTTATTGATGTAATACACCAGGATGGCCTCTTTGGGGGAAGCGGTGGCGGTGGGCACGACGGCGGTGGGCGGCTTGGGCGGTGGGGGCGGCGGCGCTTCGGTGTTGGTGGGGGAAGGCAGCGGCGTCTCGGTGAAGGTGGCCGTAGGCAGGGGCGTATCGGTGGGCAGTGGGGTGTCTGTGGGCAGGGGCGTGAAGGTTGCCGTGGGGGGCAGCGGGGTGGGCGAGGCCACCAGACCCGCCAGAGAGCCGCAGCCGGTTGTCCCGGCCAGGATGGCGATGACCAGCGCCAACTGCGCCAGTACGATCGCCTTGGGTAGTTTCTTTAACATTTGTACAACGTCCTCCTTTCAGAACAGTCGCACTATTTTATCGCAAGCTGGCCCGATTGCGGGCACAACTTTGGCGACGAAAAACAGCCTGGCATAGCCAGGCTGTTGTGGTAGTTCCCTTCGCCGGGCTTCAGCCGGCCGCGGCAACCGGTTCGGCCGCCTGGGCGAACTCGGCCCCCTGGCGCAGGGCCTGGAAGTTCATCGGCAGCAGGCGGCGATGCCTTTCGGGCAGGTGAGCTTCCAGGGTCTTTTCCAGCGCTTCAAGGGACAGCACCGGCAGCTTTTGCAGCATGGCGCCCAGCATGACCATGTTGGTCAGGCGCTTCTCGCCGATCTGCTCGGCGATTTCGTTGGCAGGGATGAGCACCCCGGCCAGGTCGGTGCGGGTGATGCCGCGGTTGATCAGCGAGGCGTTGGCGATCAGGACGCCGTTGGGCACTACCAGCGGCTCGTACTTATCGAGCGAAGGCAGGTTGAAGAGCAGGGCGGCCTTCGGGTTGCGCACGGTGGCCGAGCCGATCTCTTCATCGGCGATGATGACGGTACAGTTGGCTGTGCCGCCGCGCATTTCGGGGCCGTAGGAGGGGATCCAGGTGACTTCTTTACCAGCGTCCATGGCGGCGTAGGCCAGCAATTGCCCGGCGAACAAGATGCCCTGGCCGCCGAACCCGGCGAGCATGATTTCAGTTTGCATGGTGCACCTCTTTATACCTTCAACTCTGCCAGGGCAGGCGAGACTTTATAGTCTCCCAGCGGGAAGGCGGGGATCATGTGTTCTTCGAGCCATTGCAGCGACTGCAACGGGGTCAGGCCCCAGTTGGTGGGGCAGACCGAGAGCAGTTCGACCATCGAAAAGCCCAGGCCGCGCTTCTGTACTTCGAAGGCGGTGCGGATGGCTTTCTTGGCCAGGCGGATGTTCTTGGGATCGTGCAGGCTGCGGCGCACGGAGTAGGAGGTACCTTCCATAGTCGCCAGGGCTTCGGCCATACGGATGGGGAAGCCGGCCTGCTCGACGTCACGCCCGGTGGGGGAGGAAGTGGTCTTCTGCCCGGGCAGGGTGGTGGGGGCCATCTGCCCGCCGGTCATGCCGTAGATGGCGTTGTTGATGAAAATCACAGTGATGTTCTCGCCGCGGGCGGCTACGTGCATGATCTCTGCCATGCCGATGGAAGCCAGGTCGCCGTCGCCCTGGTAAGTGAACACGAAGCGTTCGGGCAGGAGGCGCTTGATGCCGGTGGCCATGGCCGGGGCGCGCCCGTGGGCGGCCTCGACGAAGTCGCAGTCGAAGAAATTGTAGGCGAAGACGGAACAGCCCACCGGGGCGACGCCGATGGTGAACTCACGGATGTCCATCTCGTCCATGACTTCAGCGATCAGGCGGTGAGCCACGCCATGCGTGCAGCCGGGGCAGTAACTGTTGGGGACATCGGCCAGGGATTGCGGCCGGGAATATACAACCTGTACAGGAGCACTTGTCATTGTTTCATCTCTCCATAAACCAAACCTAAAGCGCCGCTTTGAGGCGCTGCATCCAGGCCTTGCGGGCATCGCCGTTCACCGACAGCGGTTGGTGCGCCACGCGCCGGATTTCATCCAGGACCTCATCCGGGAAGGGCACCATACCGCCCAGCCGTCCGTAGAACTCCACCGGCAGCTTGCCGGCGGCGGCCATACGCACGTCTTCGAACATCTGGCCGGTGTTCATTTCGACTACCAGGAAAGCTTTGGCCTTCTGAGCCAGCTCATGGATGCGGGCGTAGGGGAAGGGACTGAGCGAGATGGGCCGGAACAGCCCGACGGGGATGCCTTCGGCGCGGGCGGCGCGCACGGCCGAGAAGGCCACCCGCCCGGCGGTGCCGAAACCGATCACCACGATCTCGGCGTCGTCCAGGTAATCTTCGCGGTAGCGGATTTCGTTAGCCTGGATCTCTTGCCAGCGCTCGAGCAGGCGCAGGTTGGTGACTTCTTCCTCTTCAGGTTTGATGTAGATCGAGGTCAGGATGCGCCGTTCGCGCCCGACAGCGCCCGTAACGGCCCAGTCAGGGCGCTCTGTTCGCAGGGGCTGCATGGGGGGCAGCTCGGCCGGTTCCATCATCTGGCCGATGTTGCCGTCGGTCAACACCACAACGATGCAGCGGTATTTTTCGGCCAGGTCGAAAGCCAGCACGGTCAGGTCGATGGCTTCTTGCACGCTGGAAGGGGCCAGCACAATGGGATGGTAGTCGCCGTGCCCACCGCCGTGGACGATCTGGTTGTAGTCTGCTTGCGATGGGGCGATGTTACCCAGGCCGGGCCCGCCGCGCATCACGTCGATCAGCACCACCGGCAGCTCTGTGCCGGCGATGTACGATAAACCTTCCATCATCAGGCTGACGCCCGGGCTGGAAGACGAGCTCATCACTCGCGCCCCGGTGCAGGCTGCGCCGTAGACCATGTTAATGGCGGCGACTTCGCTCTCGGCCTGCAGGAAGGCCCGGCCCAACTGGGGCATGCGTTCTGAAAACCACTCCAACACCTCTGTCTGCGGTGTGATCGGATAACCAAAATAGGCCTCCACCCCGGCTCGGATGGCGGCTTCTGCCATTGCTACGTTACCTTTCAATAATTCGCGCGCCATGGGACACCTCCTAACCGGCTGCCTGGGCTGTGGCGCGCAGCGGTGTCTCGCGATACACCGTCAGTGCAGCTTCGGGACAAACGATCGCGCAGATGGCGCAGCCCGTGCAGCCATCCTTCACCAGGTGAACAGGATGGTAGCCTTTGGGCGTCAGGCGCTCCATATCCAGGGCCATCACCTTCTGCGGGCACTGCACGATGCATTCTTCACACCCTTTGCAGTACAATTCGTTGACTTCAATCCAACCTCTTACGGGCATTTAGCGACCTCCTTTATTGGGTTACTGCTGCGGAACGAACGTAAATCCAACCGATCTTATCTAATTATGCTCTCTTGAGAGGCGTTTGGGTAGTGCCAACTGTCATATCTAGGCACTACAAAACTTCCTCTTTGAACAAAGCGCCGGCAAGCGAGCCAGAATGGCCCTGCGGCGCCCCCTCCCGGACCGATCAGGGCGCGGGGGTAGGGGCGGCTTCCTGGGCCGAAAGCTCTGCCAGGATGGCGTTTTCGGCGGTCTGCAAGGCCTGGGCTGCCGGAATACCGTTTTGCAGGTGGCTTTGGATGGCGATGTTCAGGTACAGGTCGTAGAGGTCGGTGTGCGGCGAGTTCGGGTAGGCGCCGCCGCCGGTCAGGGCTTCCATCGCCTGGGCGATCAGGGCGCTTTCGGGATCGCTGCTGAGGGTGGCGTCCCTGGCGGCGGGGATCAAGCCCGCCAGCGCCAGGTTGGCCTGGGCCTGCGGCGAGAGCAGGTGCTGGACGAATTTCCAGCCCGCTTCCCGGTCCATCTGCTCAGCCCTGGCGCTCAAGTAGACGTTGCGCGCCATGACGAAGCCGGACATACGCCCGCTGGCGTAGCTGGGCCAGGGATCGATGGCCAGCTCGGGGCCGAGCACTTCGGAAAGCGCCGGCAGGTTCCAGGTGCCGTCGATGATCCAGCCGACGCGCCCGGCCTGGAAGGCATCCAGGTCGGTGTTGTTGAGGTAGTTGACCGGCCCGGCGCGCTGGAAATCGGCCAGCATGGCCAGCCAGGCCTGGCCGGCCGGGGTGTTGAAGGCCGGGTAGCCGTTGGCGTCCATCAACTGCCCGCCCAGGCCTGCCAGGTGCGCGCCGGAATAGAGGAAGCCCAGCTCCAGGATGGCGCCGATGGTTTCGCCCTGGGTGGAGGCCTGGGCCAGGGCCGCCAGGTCTTCGAATGTGTCGGGGTTGAGAGTCATGATGTCTTTGTTGCGATAGAGCACCACGCCAGAGATGGCGTAGGGCAGGCTGGTGAGGATGCCGTGGTAATTGGCCGACTCCAGGGCTGGGGCGTTCAAGCGCCCGAGAAGGTCGCCGCCGGCCATGCCGCCCAGTTCAGCGATCAGTCCGGCGTCGTACAGGCCGGGACCCCATTCGGCTGATCCCAGCAGCAGGGTGGGGCCGGTGCCGTTGAGCGTCTCCTGTTCGTAGCGCGCTCGCAGGTCGCCGGCGGGGATGTAGAGCACATCGAAGAGCACCCCTGGGTTTCCAGCGCTGAAGCTGTGGATGACTTGCACCAGGGCGGGCAGTTCGGCTTCGCTCAGCGAATGCCAGATGCGCACTGTGGCCTGCCCGGTCGGGGGCAGGGGCGTGGGACTGGCGCCGGGTGCGGCCGGCGTTGCCAGGGGTGTGGCTGGCGCCCCTGGCTCCTGGTTGGGAACCGTTGGAGTAAGCGCGCCAGCGGCGGGTTGGCGCTGGCAGGCGGATGTGAGCAGCAGCGCAACCAACAGGAGGTTGGCGGCGCGCAGGTGGGTCGGGATCGAGCGGTGTTTTGGGTGCATGGGGACCTACTTTTTCAAGGGACGAATTTGCAGGATCAGGGTGCTGAAAGGTGGCAGTTCGAGCACGGGCTGGTAGGCGTCAAAGCCACCCTGGAGATTGGGGAGGAGCGGCGGCAGGCCTTCCGGCAGACTTTCCCAAGCGAGCAATTGAACGGCGCGCTGGCGCTCGCTGAACGGGCCGGCGGCCAGGCTCAAATTACAATTTGTCACACATTTGGCGCTCAGGTTGATGACTACCAGCACGGTTTCCTGCGCATTGGGTTCGCCGGCGCTGCGCAGGAAGGCCCACACCCCTGGCTGGCAGCTTTCCACTTGCTGGAATTCGCCGATGCGCAGGGCGGCGTGGGCGCTGCGCAGGCGCAGCAGGGCGCGGTAATGCGCCAGCAGGGAGTCCGGGTCGTTGGTCTGGGCGGCCACGTTGCGCTTCGCATAGTCGTCGTTGGGCGCTTCCCAGGCCTCGCCCTGGCTGAAGCCGGCCTGGTTTTTGCCGGACCACTGCATGGGGGTGCGCAGGCGTTCATCTGGCTTGAGGCCGAGCATGCCGATCTCTTCGCCGTAGTACATGAAGGGCACACCGGGCGTGGTCAGCAGCAGGCTGGCGGCGACTTTGGCTTTGCCGGTATCCTCGCCCAGCATCGACATCGGGCGGGCCTGGTCGTGGTTGCTCAGGAAGCTGGCGAACTGCCCGGGCAGGCCGGACGGCGCGGCGAACAGGCGCAGGTCGCGTGACAATACCTGGGAGGCCTGTAGGGCATTCCCCAGGCGGGCGCTGCTCACGTAGGCCTGGGCCAGGTCGAAATCGAAGGCCAGGTCCACTGCCCCGGCGTTGATGTACTGGCTGACGGCCACGCTGTTATCCCACACTTCGCCCACGTTGAGGGCCTGCGGTTCCACGCTGCGAGCATACTTGCGAAAATCGTCCAGCCAGGCGAGCGTGGCTGGCGAGTGGCTTTGCAGGGTGCCCTGCTCGATGAGGAACTTGGCGGCGTCCAAGCGGAAGCCGTCTATGCCGGTCTCTTGCAGCCAGAAGCGCGCCACGGCTTGCATCTCCTGGGTGACCGCCGGGTTGGTGTAGTTTAAATCGGGCATGCCCGCCTCGAAGATGCCCAGGTAATAGCCGTTGGGGGCGGCGTGCCAGCCCGCGCCGCCGGGCTCGTCCGGCGACCAGATGTACCAGTTGCGGTAGACCGAACCGGGGTCCTGGGAGTCCAGGAACCAGGGGTGCTGGCTGGAGGTGTGGTTGAGCACCAGGTCGATGATCACGCGCAGGCCGCGCTGGTGGGCGGCTGCCACCAGGTTTTTGAAATCGTCGAGCGTGCCGTACTGCGGGTTGGTGGTATAGTAATCGGTCACGTTATAGCCGTGGTAGGAGCTCGCCGGGTTGACCGGCATGAGCCACAGGCCGGTGACGCCCAGGTCGGTGTTGGTTTTGGGGTTCCCATCGTTGAGGTAGTCCAGCTTCTGGGCCAGGCCGTTGAAATCGCCGATCCCGTCGCCGTTCGAATCGTAGAAGGAGCGCACGAAAACTTCGTAGAAGACGGTATCGTTCCACCACGGGTAAGCGCCGCTGCCTTGCGGCAGGCCCGTCACCGGGGCCACGCTCACCCCGGCGGGGCGGCAGGCTGCCAGCAGGGCGAGCGATAGGCAAATAATCAACAGACGTTTCATGCCGGGAAGAGCCATTCTAAACCTCTCTGTACCTCGTCGCGCCAGGCAGGGTAATTGTGACCGGCGGGGTACTCGCGGTAGTAGATCGTGCTTTCAAACGTTCTCGAATGGCATTGGCCTCATCCATAGGTTGCTATTCTCCAGCGAACGGTGTCTCCCCTGCTGCCAACTATACCAGGGTTGAAAGAGATTATCAACGGTTGAAAGAGACTTCAACCTCGAAAAACGCCCAAAAATACCCTGATATATGCAGCGAATCTAGTATAATCGCCGCATGACCACTCACCAACATCTCGTTGGGGTTTACGCTGCGGCGGTGACCCCCCTGCGCGCCGATTTCTCCCTGGCGCTGGATGATGTCCCGGAGTTGTTGTCTTTCCTGGCGCGGCGCGGCTGTCATGGCGCACTGCTGTTTGGCACAACGGGCGAGGGACCTTCCTTTTCACCCGCTGAGCGCCGGGAAGTGCTCCGCGCGGCCCTGGCGGTGCGCAAGGCGCATCCCAGGTTCCACCTGCTGGCTGGAACCGGTACGCCCAGCCTGGAAGAAACCATCGAATTGACCCGCATGGCTTTCGACCTGGGCCTGGATGGCGCCGTGGTGCTGCCGCCTTATTACTATCGCAAAGTCCCCGACGAAGGGCTGTACCTGTGGTTCAGCCAGGTGCTGCGCCGCGCCGTTCCGGCCGGCGGGGCGCTGTTTGGCTACCACATCCCCAGCATCTCGGGGGTGCCGCTCTCGCTGGATTTGCTGGCGCGCCTGCTGGACACCTTCCCGGAACGCTTTGCGGGCATCAAAGACTCGTCAGGAGACCCGGAGCACGCTCGCAACCTGGGAGCGCGCTTCAAGAAGGAACTGCTGGTGCTGAACGGCAACGACCGTTTGTTCAGCATGGCCTTGCAAAATTCCGCCCAGGGCTGCATCACCGCCCTGTCCAACCTGCGCTCGCCCGACCTGCGCCTGGTGTGGGACGCCCACGAGGCCGGCGATGTGAACGAGCCAGCTCAAGAGCGCCTGGATGTCGGGCGTGAATGGCTGGAACGCTACCCGCCTGCGCCGCCGCTGCTCAAGGCGCTGCTGGCGCGGCTGCATCGTTTCCGCCGCTGGGCGGTTCGCCCGCCGCTGCTGCCGCTTTCGGACGAAATCGAAGCGCAGGTCCTGGGAGAAATTCGCGAAGCCGGGCGCTCTCTTGCCAACTGAATGGCGCTCTCGCGATTGATCTCACACTATGCCCGATAACTCCAGCCAATTCCGGCGCGTCTTCTTATTGGTCTCCAGCCTGGCGTTGCTGCTGGTGTGTTTACTGGCGCTGGTGGCGTTGGTTTTCTTGCTGCCGGGCCTGACTGCCCCAGAGCCGACCGGCACCGTGGCGATCGTCGAAATCCTGACGCCTTCGCGGCCGCCCTCGCTCACCCCGCCGCCCAGCCTGACGCCCACCGAAACGCGCCCGCCGCGGCCTTCGCTGACCCCTACGATCGCGCTCACGCCTACCTTTACGCCGCCGCCGACCGAAACGCCCACGCCCACCGGTCTGCCTACGCTGACGCCCGCCCGGCCGCAGTTGCTGAGCGGCGATTACCAGTTGAGCGAGTGGACGCCGGAGGAGGCTGACTACATGGCCCGCCTGCTGGAGGGCTACCCACAGACGCTCTCTACCGAGGCGCGCGGCGAGGATGAGGCTGCCTACTATGCGGCTTTCGAGTACGCTCGCCTGGCGCTCGACGAGGCTCTGCTGCGCTTCCCGGAAGCGCAGCAGGCGGAAGCCTGGCGCTGGATGCTGGCCTACGACCTGGCGCGCCTGGGCCAGGAGCGCGCCGGCGCGGCGTACGCCGACCTGATCGCCGGGGCGCTGACGCGCGGCGAAACCGACCTGGGCCAGTTGTATGTGTGGTTCCAGGAGCGGGAGCCGCGCCTGGCGTTGTATATGATCGAGCTATCCCCACCCTCCGGCTATCTGGGCAGCTACCTGGTGGAAGTGCGCAGCCAGGGCAGCGCCTTCATCTGGCTGCTGCAAACGCCTTCCGGTTATCAGGCCAGGCCTTTGCTCACCCACTTCGATTTCGTGCATGGCTCGCAGGTGCGCTGGATCAAGGCTGATCTGAACGCACAGGCTGGCGATGGCGACGAATTAGCTTTCTATTTCTATCTCCGGCCGGACCGGGCTCGAGGGATAACGGATTTCTCCCTGGATGCCCCGTTGGTTTTCAACCTGTCCCAGGCGCAGCCCCGGGAACTGCCCTTCCTGCCGCAGCAAGATATCTTTGAAATGGGTACGGTCTACGAGAACTTGTGGGCGGTGCAGGCTACTGCCAACGGCCAGAACGACCGGGTCCTGGTTTTCAATACGTTTGTTTTCCCGGCTTGTCTGGTTCAGGTGCGCCTGGTCTTTACCTGGAATGGGCTATACTTTGCCCGGGACGGGATGCAAATCGAACAATTGCGTACGCCCCTATCGCTGGGATACTGCCGCCTGATCGTCGATCACGCCGCGGGGGTGTGGGGTCCGGATGCCGCCGCCAGCCTGATGGCGCCGCTGCTGCCCAATTGGCCGCCGGCCCAGGACGAGCAGGGCAAGCCCTTCCCGCTGGACGCCGCCGATGAATGGCGCTTCCGCCTGGCGGTCTACCAGGCCATGCTGGGCGAGCGAGAGCAGGCCGTGGCCGCCCTGAGCGGGCTGGTGGAGCAGCCTTCGATCCCACTCAGCCGCTGGATCGAACCGGCGCAGACTTTCCTGGATCGCTACCAGTCGCAGGGTATCTACCCGGCCTGCCTGACCACGGCCTACTGCGACCCTTCGTATGTATTGGCCGGCCTGATCGAGAACCTGCCGCCGGGGGCTGACGCTATGGAATTCATCTGGCAGTCGGGCCCGGGGGTGAGCGCCTCGGGTTACTTCGATTTCGATGGCGACGAGTCGCCCGAGCGCTGGCTGACGCTGCGCCATCGCAAGTTCGAGAAGCTCCAGTTCTGGATCCTGGCCGAGTACCCGCAGGGGATCAAGGCCCTGCAGGTCGCCACGGTCGAGAGCAACCCGCCCAGCCTGGAGTACCTGGAGGCGGCTTACATCCGCGAGGATGCCCTGGATTTGCAGCCGGTTGCCTTTTTAGAAGGCCGGTTATCCTTTACGATGCGACGCCTGCCAGACAGCCTGGAGCCGTACCTGCTGCCGGTACCCCTGCGCGTCGAGTATCCCAACCGCTACCTGGAGGGCCTGTGGAGCGCCGAGCACGACCTGTTGTCCGGGGTCTCTCCGGGGCGCGTACAGGATGACCTGCTCGCCCTGGCCGAGTGGCCCGGCCTGCTGTGCCGGCCCACCTGGAGCTGCGACCCGTATTACTACCTGCTGGGCCTGTCCAGCGAACTGGCCGGCGACGAGTCGAAAGCGGTCGAGGCCTACCACCGCCTGTGGTCGGATTACTCGAAGAGTCCCTACACGACCATGGCGCGCCTCAAGCTGGCCGGTTCACCGGTGTTCCTCTCGCCCACGCCCAGCCCGACCGCCTCGCCAACCTCCAGCGCGACCCTGGGTACGCCGGCTGCCAGCAGTACTCCCACCGTTACGCTCACGCCCACGCTTACGGTGAGCATCACACCCGACACGGCCACGCCGACGCCTACGGTGAGCGGCACACCCAATACGGCCACGCCGACGCCTACTGACACCCCTACCACACCCGCTTACCCTTGACGAGACGCCCATGAACACCTCCCCTGCAACCTGGCGGCTGATCCAGAGCGCGCCGGCCCACGGAGCCTGGAACATGGCCGTGGACGAGGCCATTCTAGAGGCCATCGGCGGCGGCGAAGCGCTGCCCACCTTACGCCTGTACGCCTGGAGCCCGCCCTGCCTTTCCCTGGGCTACGCCCAGCCTTTCCAGGATGTCGACCAGGCCGCCCTGCGCCGCAACGGCTGGGAATTGGTGCGCCGCCCGACCGGCGGGCGGGCGATCCTGCACACGGACGAGCTGACGTACTCCGTGGCCGGCCCGCCGAACGAGCCGCGCCTGGCAGGCAGCGTGCTGGAGAGCTACCGGGTGCTGGCGCAGGCTTTACTGCGCGCCCTGCACCTGCTGGGCATCCCCGCCCAGGCGCTGGAAAAGCCCGCTCCCGCACCGGGATGGCGCGAGCAGAACCCGGTGTGTTTCGAGGTGCCTTCCAATTACGAGATCACCGTGGGCGGCAAGAAGCTGATCGGCAGCGCCCAGGCGCGCCGCAAGGAGGGCGTCTTGCAGCACGGCTCGCTGCCGCTGTTCGGCGACCTGGGGCGCATCACGGAAGCCCTGTCTTTCCCGGACCAGGCCGCACGCCAAACGGCGGCACAGCGCCTGTTGGAGCGCGCCGCCACGGCCGAGGGTCTGCTGGGGTTCGCGCCCACCTGGGAACAGGCTGCCCAGGCCTTCGTGAATGCCTTCAGCGAAAGCTTGCACCTGGAGCTCATCCCATCCGAATTGACGCCGGCCGAGCTGCGGCGCGCCGAAGCACTGCTCGGCGAGAAATACGCCAACCCGGGCTGGATCGAGCGGGTATAAGGCCGGTTATGGGGTAGGGGTGGCGCCGGTGAAGATTACTTCGGGGTAGCCGAGCTGCACGAACAGGCTTGACAGGTAATTTTCGGCGTTCTGGCGCGCCAGGTTGAGGATGCCGTCTTCGCGGGCGGCTTTTTCGATTTCTTCCTCTGCCACACGCCGCGCCTCAGCCTCCAGGTTGATGTCGCCCTTGGTCAGCACGCCGGTCTGCCGGTCGTAGACGTAGGATTTGTCGTTGTCCAGCGTGGCGACGAAGACCTCTGGCTCTGGCAGGGTGACGTATAGAACGCCATTATCCACTTTCAAGTCGTTCGGGCTCAGCTTGGCCAGGTCGATCCCGGCGATCACGTAGCCATGCGCTACCAGCAGCAGCCGGTCGCCGAAGAGCGACCCGAACAGCCCCTGCCCGGTCTCGGCGGTGATCACTTTTTCGATCGAATACTGGATCGTCTCCAGGCGCGCCAGCGAGCGCACGTCACGAATGATGGTGATCGGATCGGGCAGGATCGTGGGAGTGGGGTTCAACATCGCGGCCACCTGCGTGCCCAGGTTGCCGGTCATCGACTCGACCGGAGAAACCGTGCGCTGCACGGTATCCTGCACGATCCACACCACGCCCATCGCCAGCAGCGCCAGGATGGCGAGAACGCCAATCACCAGTACCCAACCCTTTGTGTTTTCCATAGCCTGGATTATACTATGAAGCGCTCGCTGGAGACCTGTATGTCGCTTGGTTTGTTGACCCTTCGCATCCACCTGCCGGGGTGCGCCTCGCTCAAAGAGAAGCGCAGCCGCTTGAAGCCGCTGCTGGCGCGGCTGCACCGGGAGTTCAACGTTTCGGTAGCAGAGGTGGATCATCAAGACGTCTGGCAGGATGCCGCCATTGCCTGCGCGCTGGTGAGCAGCGACTCTGCCCACACACAGCGCGCTCTGCAAGGCGTGGTGGAATGGATCGAGAACTCCTGGCCGGACGTGCTCGTGGTGAGCGAGCAGATCGAACTCTCATAATTCCCTGGATTTTATGGAGGCTTGAATGGATTTGCATTTGAAAGACAAACGCGCCCTGGTGACGGGCGCCGGCCGCGGCCTGGGTTACGCCACGGCGTTGGGCCTGGCCCAGGAAGGCGTTCAGATTGCCCTGAACGGGCGGGATGTGGCCCGCCTGGAGGAGGCAGCCGGGAAGCTGGGGCAGCAAACCGGCGTGCAGGTGGCAGCCTTGCCCGGCGATGTCACCGACCCGGCTGCGCCCGAAGCGCTGGTGGCGCAAACCGTGCAGGCGCTGGGCGGCCTGGACCTGCTGGTCACCAACGCCGGCGGCCCCCCGCCGGGCAAATTCGAAACCTTCGACGATGCCACCTGGTATAAAGCCATTGAGCTGTCGCTGATGAGCCACGTGCGCCTGATCCGGGCGGCGCTGCCGCACCTGCGCCGTTCGCCGGCCGCCAGCGTATTGACGATCACTTCCTATTCGGTCAAGCAGCCCGTCCCGAACCTGATCCTGTCCAACAGCGTGCGCGCCGCCACGGTCGGCCTGACCAAGAGCCTGGCGCTGGAGCTGGGTGCGGAAGGCATCCGCTTCAACTCGATCCTGCCCGCCTGGACCGAGACCGAGCGCGTTTACGAGCTGATGAACGCACGGGCCCGCGCCAACAACAGCTCGGTCGAAGAGGAGATCGCCCGGCAGGCCAAGGACAGCCCGCTGGGGCGCATGGGCAGCCCGGCCGAGTTTGCCAACGCGGCGGTATTCTTGCTCTCGCCGGCGGCTTCTTATCTCACCGGCGTGATGCTCAGCGTGGACGGCGGCATGTACAAGGGCATCCTGTGATGGCTGAGAGCGCCATCCCCGCTGCCCAGGTGGTCGTGGTCGCCTCCACCAACCCGGTCAAGGTCCAGGCCGTGCGCCGGGGCTTCGAGCGCATGTTCCCCGGCGCGACCTTCGAATTCCACACCCTGTCCGTGCCTTCGGGCGTGCGCGACCAGCCCGCCTCGGACCGGGAAGCCCTGCAGGGGGCGCGCAACCGCGCCGCCGGGGCCGCTGCGCAAAGCCCGGCGGCCGCTTATTGGGTGGGGGTGGAAGGCGGTGTGGAGGAGCAGGATGGCGAGATGGCGGCTTTCGCCTGGATCGTTATCCAGGCGGATGGCCTGTGCGGCAAGGGCCGGACGGGCACTTTTTACCTGCCGTGGCGCGTGGCTGGCCTGGTGCGCCAGGGCGTCGAGCTGGGCGAGGCGGACGATATCGTCTTCGGGCGCTCGAACTCCAAGCAGGAGAACGGCGCGGTGGGCCTGCTGACGGGGGATGTGCTCAATCGCGCCCAACTATATGAGCAGGCGGTGATCCTGGCTCTGATGCCGTTCAAGAACCCGGAGCTGTACAGCGAAGCGGCCTGACTTCCCAAGGGCATTCTACGCTCGCCAACGCACCTTACCATGCCTCACTCGTTTTCTAACGCACTGTTCTTACGAGCGCTGATGGATAACATCGCTGACAGCATTTATTTTAAAGACCGGGAGTGCCGTTTGTTAAGAGTCAGTCGCAAAATGGCTGAGGATTTGGGCTTTTCCAATCCTGAAGAACTGGTTGGAAAGACAGATTCCGACCTGTTTGGAGAAGAATTTGGCCAGAAAACCGCTGCCCATGACCAGTGGGTGATGGAAACCGGAGAGCCGATCATCGGCCTGATCGAAAGCCGCCGCCTTCCAGATGGCGAGCTCAATTGGACCTCGACCACCAAGCTGCCCGTGCGGGACCAGCAAGGCGAAGTGATTGGATTGCTTGGCATCACCCGCGAGGTGAACGAACTCATCCAGAATTCGATGGAGATGCAATACCTGGCGACCCACGATCCGCTGACGCGTTTGCCCAACCGCTTCCTGGTATACGATCGCTTGCAGCAGATGATGGCCCACGCCAGCCGCTACGACATGACCTTCGCAGTTCTGTTCGTCGACCTGGATGGTTTCAAGCGGATCAACGATACTTATGGCCATGATTGCGGCGACCTGCTGCTCAAGCAGATCGGCGAACGTATGCTGCGGGGCGTGCGCGATACCGACACGGTTGCTCGCCTGGGCGGTGATGAATTTCTGATCATCTTAGATGCCGTGGATCACTTCCAGGTTGCTGAAATGATCGCCGGCAAAGTGTTGGATGAATTGGATCAGCCTTTCAGCGTGTGCGGGCAAGAAACCTGCATTTCAATCAGTATTGGCATCAGCCTGTATCCGCAGCATGGCCGCGATATCGAGACTTTGATCCGGGCCGCCGACCAGGCGATGTATGCCGCCAAGCGGCAGGGCAGGCACGTCACAACCTTTACCTCCTTTGAAAAGTAGATCAAGAAATTTCAAACTGGCCGTCTTTCATATGCAAGATCCGGTCAGCGATGCGGGCCACTTCTGGATTATGGGTGACCTGGATCACGGTTGTGCCTTGCTGGCGGTTGTGGGCGCGCAGCAAGGCGATGATTTGCTCGCCTGTGTGCGAGTCTAAATTCCCGGTGGGCTCGTCCGCCAGGATCAGGGCGGGCTGCTTGACGATTGCCCGGGCGATGGCCACCCGCTGGCGCTCGCCGCCGGACAGCTCCGCCGGGTAGTGGCGCATGCGCTGCGCCAGGCCCACCTGCGCCAGGCATTCGGCCGCTTTCTGGCGAGCGGTGCGCTGCGCTTCTCCCAGGATGCGCAGCGCAATGGCCACGTTGTCCCACACCGTCAGGATCGGGTTCAGGTGAAAAGCCTGGAAGATGAAGCCGATCTGTTCGGCGCGCAGGCGCGTCAGGGCGCTCTCGCCCAGCCTGGAAATCTCCTTGCCGTCCAGCCACACCTGCCCCTGGCTGGGCAAGTCCATGCAGCCCAGGATGTGCAGCAGGCTGGATTTGCCCGACCCGCTTGGGCCGACGATGGAATAATAGGCGCCGCGCTCGAAAGACAGGGTGATGCCACGCAGCGCTGTTACCCAGGTCTGTCCTAGCCGGTACGTTTTCTGAACTGCTTCAAGGCGAATGTACTCGTCCATTTTCGATACCCTTTCTACTCGTAGCGTAATGCTTCGACTGGCTGGATGCGGTTGATCTGGAAGGTTGGCAGCACGCCCGAAGCCAGGGTCAGCGCCAGCGCCAGGGGCATGTAGGCCAGGATGTGGCCCAGGTCGAAGATGTTTTCCGGCAAGGCGAAGCGCATCACCAGGCCGGCGATCAGGCCACCCAGCAGGCAGCCAGCGGCGCTCAGCAAGAAGATCTCCCAGAACACCGAGCGCACGATGCTGCTGGCTGGCGCTCCCAGGGCGCGCAATACGCCGAATTCACGCCGGCGTTCTTTGGTTGTGATCAGCATCACGGCGCTGATCAAGATCGCCGCGCAACCGGTCACCACCAGGCTGATCACGTTGATCATGTTTTCGAAGATTTTGATGCCATCGTTCAGGTTGCGGCGCAGCGTGTTCGGGTCGATCACCTGTATGGTCGGATACGCCTGCTGGATTAATGCCGTGATCTCCTGTTCTGCGCCGACGCGCTCCTGGGTCAGGATCAGCGCCGACACAAAACCTTGTTTTTCCAGCAATTTTTGCGCCAGGGGCAGCGGCACGATCACGGCGCTGTTGACCACCTGGTCTGGCGAGCTTTCCAGGATGCCCACCACCGTGAAGGGCTGTTCCAGGATTTCCACGCTGTCCCCGGCGTGCAAATCGGGGGACAGCAAGGCAGCGGCGGCGCTGCCAGCGATCACCGGCCAGGCTTCCTGGGTTTCAGTGAGGAACTCGACTCCTTCAAGCGGGCGCACATCGTTGGCGACGCTGCCGGTGAAGCTCTCTTCGCGCCCGGGCTCGATGCCGACGAGCAAGACGGCTGGCGGCGAGTTGGGGTAGGGCGGAGCCTGCAGGGCGAAGTACAGCACGGCGCTGCTGAGCCGCTCTTGCAAGTGCGCGTGGGTCAGCGACAGGATGCGCCCGGCGGTCTTGCCGGGCAGGTCGATCCCGCTGGCGGGGTAAGTGCTGCCCGCCAGGCGCGGCTGCACGTGCAGCTTGCCGATGCTGGCCGAGGCGTGCTGGTGCATGCGCGCTTTCTGCACGTTGACGATCCCGGTGATGGTGACGATCAGGGTGATCATTACGGTCACGCCGATCAGGGTCAGCAGGCTGCGCCCCGGCCTTTTGAGGATGTTTTTCCAGGCATAATCGAACATATTTATCTCCTATATTATAGAAACGATTACCGTATATCGTTTCCGGGTCGCAAAATAATCGCCTTCTCGACCCCCTGTTAGAGAAGGCGGCATCTACTTCAACAACTTGAGCACGGCTTCGATGACGTTCTGGCTGACCTCCCGCTCCGGGTCGGCGCTGACGACATCCATGCTTTCGGAGATCACGCCTTCGATGAAGCGCAGCATCAGATCGGGTGGAGCGGGAGCGAACTCGCCGGCTACCATGCCCTGCTCGATCAATTCTTTGACCAGGCCGGCGTAGGCGTCCTTGAAAGCCAGCCGCGCGATCTGGTATTTGTACTTGAACTCGAAAGCATCGTTGCCTTCTTTCAGCCACTGGCGCGTTTGAGCGAAGATTTGCTCGATGAGAGCCGAGATCTTGGCGGCGTAGCCAGGCTGGCTGGCGAGGTCTGCTTGCATGCGATTGCGGAATTGCAGCGCCACCTGGTAAACCACGTAATACCACACTTCTTCTTTGGTGTTGAAATGCGCATAGATGGTCTTCTTGCTGATCTGCAAATCGCGGGCGACATCGTCTACCGAAGTTTTTTTGTACCCGAAGTGCAGGAAACGCTTCTTGAAGGCTTCTGCAATCTCATCTCGCCTGGCGTCCATATCTGCTCAACTCCATTGGAAACTGAAAACGAATATAGTTTATTATAGCCAGAAAGGTTGATTTGTCAAGGGGCAATCGGGTTTATAATGGCGACTTCAATGATGGCATCGCTTCGGTGGATGAAAGTGATGAGGGTTGTCTTCTCTTGGCTTGATCGAACTCACTGTAAACCGGAGCATACAAGGAGTAAACCCAATGCCTGAACAAGAGCGGCCCCGCAGCACGATGGATGTCCTGGTCGAATCGGAGCGACTGCTGATCCGGCGCGCCGAATTAGAGGACAGCCGCAGCCTCGAGCGGGTGTTCTGCGAGGCGGAGATGATGCGCTACCTGGGGGGCGCCTGGGACGCCGATAAAGTGGCAGACGCCACCCAGGAATGGCGCGATGATTGGGGCGTGGAACACCGCTGGTATGGGGTGCTCTTGCGCAAAGACACGTGGGAAATTATCGGCACTGCCGGGGTGACTGAGAACACCATTCCCGATGAGGCGGGGCTAGAGCTTTCCTGGTTTGTGCTGCCCGAGCACCAGCGGCAGGGTTTTGCCACTGAAATTACTGTCGAACTCTTGCGCTTTGCTTTCGAGGCCCTGAGAGCGGAGCGGGTGGTCGCAGAGACGCACCCGGAAAACCCGGCGTCCAGGCGAGTGCTCGAAAAGCTGCGCTTCAAATGCCTGGGCGAACAGCACCACAGCTACGATTACCTGCCGGGCTTCGAGACGCAGGTGCTGTGGGAACTGAGGCGAGGAAGCTGGCGGGCTAATGCGTCTTGATTAGAACACGTCCAAATCGTTCCCGAGCGTTACTGGCCCCGGGCAGATCGCCCGGATTTCGTCCACCAGGCGCTCTTCGGGCTCGCCGAAGGGCAGCAGGTGGTGGAGCACCAGCAAGCCGGGTTGGGCCTGGAGCGCCACCTGGGCCAGCTCGGTGGTAGAGGTGTGCATGCTGGCGTGGTAGCGCTGCCAGTCGGGCGAGCGCCGCTGGAAGCCCGCCGCTGAATAGACCTCGTGCACCAACACGTCCGCCCCGGCGTAGTTTTCCACCATGCCAGGGTAGGGGGCGGTGTCGCCGGAGATGACGATGGTGCGCTGCGGCGTGCTGAAACGGAAACCAAAAGCTGGCCAATCGCCATGCCGGGCGGCGAAAGCCTGCACGCGCAGGTGGGCGTCCTGGTACACCAGGCCGGGCTCGATCTCGGTGACCTGCACCTGGCAGCCTCCGGCATTGGCTGGTTCCAGGCCATCCAGGCGCTGGCGGATATCGGCCTGGTAGGCTGACAGCAAATGCTCCGTCATGGCTTGCAGTCCCGGGGGGCCGAAGGCCTGCAGGGGCCGCTGGCGCTCCAGCACCCAGGGTGTGAGCATCAGGTCGGGGTAACCGGCGGTGTGGTCGGAATGCAAGTGTGTAAAGAAAACACGCTCCAGGTTCCTGGCTTGCAGCGCAGGGAGGCCGTTCCGGCTGGCCTGCACCGCCCGCCGCACCACTCCCGGCCCGCAGTCCACCAGGTAGGAACGCCCGGCGATCACGATGGCCAGCGCCGGCCCGCTGCGTTCTGGCTCAGCGTTGGGCGTGCCCGTGCCCAGCAGCACGACTTGCATGGAATCTGAGGAGCGCATCCTTTACATGCGTGTAGCTTTGTTCTTCTGCCGCCGTTTGAACACCAGGTATCCCGCCAGGCAAAGACCGCTCAGCACGCCGCCTGCCAGCATCAAGATCGGGCCGATGCCACGCCAATCCAGCGGGATTTCGGCGCTGCCATCCGGCAGGCGCGGCGTGCCCGGGTCGAAATAGGGATAGAGCCGGTCGATGGCGGGCGTGGGGATAGCGTTGCTGCGCGCCAGGGCGATGAACTCATCCGCCAGGTGCTGCAGCTCGTCCGGCGCGGCCAGGGCATGGCCCACGATGGCCACTTTGGACTGCGGGCGCACCAGCAGGGCTTGCAGCATCTTGACCAGCACCGGCTCTGGCAGGCGCTCCAGCCTGCGCATGCTGGCTGGCAGCAGGGGGATGCCCAGGGCGTGCAGCACGCCGAAGCCCTCGCGGATGGCGCGCACCGCCAGCACCAGGGCGTCACGCGTGCGCGCCATGCGCAGGTTGTCGGTGTCACAGGCGTACAGGGCCGGCACCAGGGAGGGCATCAGCAGGGCGGCGTGCGTCTTGAGCCAGGCGTCCATGTCGGTCATGATCTCGGCAGAGTATCCCGGCATGCTGCCCAGGATCTCTGCCACCCACTGCGTGCGCCCGGTGATGGCGCCATCCACCTCACCGAAGGGGATCGGGATGACTCGCTCGGCGCTGCCGCCCAGGTAGCGCATGGCGTAGCCCTCGCGCATGCCGCCGGAGCTGGGAAAGCCGCACAGCACGCGTTCCTTTCCCAGGGCGGCGACCAGCTCGCCCGGCCCGGCGGCGTTGTTCATCAAGAACAGCACGTTGGGGGTGTGCGGGTTGGCCGCCAGAGTGGGCAGTATCTCCAGGGCTTTGTTCTTGCGCATGATCACCAGCACCAGGTCGTAGGCGTCCTGCGGATCGAGGCGCTCCACCAGTTGCACCTGGGTGACGGTTTGTTCCTCGTTCTCAGCGTTGATCAGCACCAGCCCGTGCTGGCGCAGTTGCTCCAGGCGCTGGCCGCGCGCTAATAAAGTGACCTCATGCCCGGCGGCTTGCAGGCGGGCGGCGAACAGGCTGCCCAGCGGCCCGGCCCCATACACAAGCAACTTGGCTTTGTCCATAGGTTTTACTCCGTTGAGGGGTTTTCCAGGATCATCGCCTGGCCCAGTTGGACGATCTCATCCGGGAAGGGGCAGCTTTTGCGCGTTCCCAGGTCCATGTGCACGCCGGTGATGGTCGTGGTTGCTGCCAGCTCGCCGCTTTCGTCGTTAACCATCTCGTGGTGAAACTGGATGACTTTATCGCGGATGTTGACCACGCTGGAGCGCACGGTGACTACATCCCCCGAGCGCAGCTCGCGCTTGTAGCTGGTCTTTTGCATTACGGCGGCCATGCCGCGCTGCTGCTCGCGCAGGTAAGTGGGGGTCAGCCCGATCCTGGCAAACAACTGCCAGGTGGCCTCATCGAACTTGGCCGTGTAGAAGGTCACGTTCATGTGCCCCATCTGGTCGCACTGCCAGGGGTAGACTACGCCGCGGTAGGTGATAGGCGGCTCAGGCAAGTCAGCTTTCCTGATCCAGGTGCCGTTTGCGCACATCCCGGGCGTGGAAGATTTCGTGAGAGGCGAAGTCCCGCACCAATTTTTCCACGTCCCCGGTCTCTCCCCAGGGGAAGACCATTTGCTGGCGGTATTTCTCTTCCGGCATCTGGCGCACGAGTTCCTTGAGCTGCGCACGGTCAATTTCCCATTCCGCTGCCACCTGCTCGTAGCTCAAGGCTACACGTTCGGACACGGTTTGGGCATTATAGAGATCCTCGCCGCGCGCCGCGGGTGTGGCGGGAACTTCCCCATCCACGTGCGCCTGCAGCGAGGCCAGCACGGCGTCGTACCAGCCGGCCAGATGGGCGATCAGGTGCTTCTTGGTCCAACCTGGGTAGACTTCCAGGTCCAGGTCGAGCTGCTCGGCCACGGCGTGCATTTCGTCGCGGCCCTTGTCAAGTAACTGGATGATTTGCTCTCTGTCTGGCATATCTCACCTTATCTGGATTTGATCTCGGCCTGCAGTTTTGCCAGCCCATCCCAATCGCCAGCGGCTGCCAGTTGCGCCTGCTCGGGCCAGCTTTCCGGCTTCGCCAGGCGCACGTTCGCCGCCTGCAAAATCTGCCCGATGTGTTCGCCGTCCATACCGGCCAACTGCTGGAAGCGGGTCACCCCGGCGGCCTGCAAGACCCCGGCGATCTTCGGGCCGATGCCCGAGATGCGCTTCAGGTCATCCGGCGGGGCGGGGCTGGCGACCGGCTTTGCAGCCGGCTCAGGCTCCTTCTCATCGGGGATGAGGATTTCGATCGCGTGGGCTGGCTGGGGCGCTTCTTGCGCCGGGCGGCGCAGCCACCACCACAGGAGCACTAACAGGACGATCAGGATAAGTTTTGCTTGGAATAGTTTGCGCAACATCAGGCACCTCCTTTGGAACAGGAAAAATGGCGATAAAAGCTGGATTGCGGGAGTTTTGGCGGCGTTTCATCTGCACAGGTGGAACACCAGAGTCAGGATAGAGGATACCACAATTATCAGCGCCGGACATGCAGATCCTGGTGGGCTTGGATGTGATCGACAAACGAAGAAGAACAATCACCCGGGAACTGGCTTCATTCCTGATCTGCGGCGGCGCCTTTTTCGAGGTCTTTCCAGTTCCCTTTCCAGAGGAAAATGATGCCTAAGACCGTCAGCAGCAGATTGGCCCAGAGTGAAACCATCGAAGCCAGACCGACGAACAGACTCAGGGAGTCGCGCACACCATCGTAGGCAGCGTGATAGAAGGTAGCCACCGCCAGGCTGCGGCTGCGGAACCAGATGTAGGCAAAAACCACGCCGTGCATGATGCTTGGAAGCGCGCCCACCAGCAGCACAGCGATCACAGAGACGGTCACGGATAAGCTCACCGGGAGGCAAGGATCTCTCGAGTTGATATTGCCAACCTAGATTCCGGTGATGAAAATAACCATTTATTTATCCCGGTATCAATCGATAAATCCTTAATTCACCATCTACTTCTTTGAATATTGCAATCATAGAGCCATCAGGAGACCACTCGAGGTTTGTAATTTTGTAATCCTTAGTCTTAGTATCTAGAATTGTCGGTTCTAGAGGATCATTACCAAAGTAAAATTCAAATTCGGATGTGCGGCTTGCAACAAGTATGTCAGAAATTGGAGACCAGGCTGCCAAATAGTAATTTGATTGCTCCCATTTGAGTTTTCCTGTAAGAGCGACCAGAACTTTCAAGTTATTTCCACCATCAATTAATCCGACCAAGTGATCATCATATGACCATGAAACAAAGGATGCAGAGTTGCTATTATCAAAATTTTCTTCCATTACGATGGTTTTTGTTTCCGCATCCCAAATAACTATATTTGCGTAATCTGGCTCGCCACCTCCCGCGATTGCGATGTATCTACCGCTGTGTGACCATCGAACATCCCACATAAAATTGCAGTGATCCCCTTGATCATCTTGGAGGGCATATGGTTCACTATCAAAAACATCCCAGACATATAAAGAATAGCTGCAGCCAGTTATTGCTACGGATTCATCATTCGGAGACCAATCAATTGCTGTGGGCCACCCTTCGGCAATAGATTGGGTCTTTAATTCATCACCATTCGTAGCATCCCATATAATTATTTTCCCTTCGAGGTCCACAGTTGCGATCATTGAACCATCATTCGACCAATCCACCGCTGCTATACCAACTGTGTGGCCAATGAGTTCGGTGATTTTTTCTCCTGTCTCGATATTGTAGATATGGACATTGTTTTCCCCTTCAGGGTGATTGAAATTGTATCCATAATAAACCAAGGCAATCATAGTGTTATCCGATGACCAAGAGAAGTCTACATCCCAATAGCCAGTTCTAGTCATATAATTTTCCATTACGAGAATCTCATTGACAGACTTCAATGAAAATTGTCCTGGTAGCAGGATTGGCGTTGTAGGGGTAGCACTTGGTGAAGGGGTAACAGTCTCAGTTTCAGTAGGTGGAGGTAAAGTTGTTGTCTGAACTATTTTCGCTTTCTCTGTTCTAGTTGTACTTGGAGTTAATGTTACTGTAGGATTAGTATAGATCGATCGCATTAGGAAAATAATGATCAGCAAACAGATAACACTTCCAACTCCTATTACTATATTTCTCGGTGTTCTGATTGCCGCTGATGCTAGTTCCCTTACGTCCGACTTTATTTCGGCCTCTCTTTGAAACACTTTCTGAGTGGGCGATATCTCCACCTTGGATATCGAGAGCGTTTCCGTTGCCGCGTTTCTGTTTATTAATGCTTCTTTGAGTTCCGTTATACTCTGGTATCGATTATCAGGATGAATTTCGAGGCATTTTATAATCACTGCATCAATGTTACCTGATATTTTGTAATTCTTGCTCTTTGGGTTTTCTAAATCGATCCCCATACCTCTATCGGGGGATTCGGGGGGAATTTCCCCAGTAAGGAGAGTGTAAATGGTAGCTCCTAATGCATATATGTCCGTTCTCGCATCTGTTCGGCTAGTGCTCAAATATTGTTCTTGTGGGGAATAGCCTGGAGTGACAGCTTTTGCTCCTAGAGTTGTCGCTAATTTGGGATCATAAACCTTGGCAATGCCGAAATCCACTAACATTGCCCTATTATCTGGCCTGATTTTTATATTCGCTGGCTTTATATCACGATGGATAATTGGAGGAAACTGCTCATGAAGATATAACAGGGCTTCGCAAATTTGGGTGTTGTCCCTCATTTGACTTGATGAGGTAATCGAAATCTGAAAAATTGGCGTATCCTTGAAGGCATACTGTGCCAATCGAGGATGCCACAATGGACTGGAACACACTTTATTGTCCGAAAA
>JBFMFR010000068.1:0-4546 GCA_040752025.1 Chloroflexota bacterium
CCACGAATTTTACGAATTGGACGAATTTTTGGGGGGAGAAGGCCACGAATTTTACGAATTGGACGAATTTTTGGGGGAGGAGGGCACGAATTTGACGAGTTGGACGAATTTTTGGGGGGAGGAGGACACGAATTTTACGAATTGGACGAATTTTGGGGGGAGAAGGCCACGAATTTTACGAATTGGACGAATTTTTGGGGGGAGAAGGCCACGAATTTTACGAATTGGACGAATTTTTGGGGGGAGAAGGGCACGAATTTGACGAGTTGGGCGAAGTGGGGGGAGGGGTTGGTGGGGAAAAGGGCTTGCGTTTTTAGAACTTTTGTGCTAATAATTATATGGCTGCGAATGGCAGCGGATTGTGGAGGTCTGGCGGTCGACGGGAGTGTGAGGATGAACGCAGGTGATGAGGCTAAGCGGTTGTTGTTGTTCGATCTGCTGGCGCGGGACGAGGGGGAGGCGCGGGCGCTGGAGGTGAACGAAGAGGCGAGGCGGTGGGCGCTGGCGTTCGAGGCGTGGATGGCAGAGCGGGAGCAGCGGCTGGGAAGGAAGCAGCGCTGGTCGGGGGAGAACGCCTGGCGGCAGTTCCTGGGGCTGGCACACCTAGCGCCGTGGGAGGTGAGGCGCGAGGACCTGGAAGGCTGGCTGGATTACCAGATGGAGGAGTTCGGGGCGCGGCCGACGACGGCGCTGCGGCAGGTGAAGCTGCTGTCGAATTTCTTCTATTTCTGCGAGGAGCGGGGGGTGTGCAAGGCAAACCCGGCGGCGCGGCTGCGGACGCCGCAGGCGGAGGCGTTCAGCAACTGTGTGTATCTGTACCAGGAGGAGGCGGCGGCGCTGCTGGGGACGGTGGACCGGGAGACGAGCGTGGTAGGGAAGCGGGATTACGCGCTGCTGGCGCTGCAACTGGAAAGCGGGCAGACGCCGGCGCGGGTGCGGGAGCTGCGCTGGGGGCAATTGGAAGTGGAGGGGCGGCAGGCGTGGGTATCGTGGAAGCGAGGGAGGAAGGCCCGGCGGGAGGCGCTGGGGCAGGCGTGCTGGGAGGCGATGGCGGACTACCTGGAGGCGAGCGGGCGAATGGGGCAGATGAAGGCTCCGGATTTCGTGTTCGCACCGCTGGCGGAGAAGGATCACGAGCCGACGGGCAGGGCGGAGGAATGGGAGGCGGGGCGGGCGATCTCGGCCGAGCAGATGCGCAGGGCGCTGGGGCTGTACGCGCAGTGGGCGGGGCTGAAGGTGGAGGGGCTGCGGCTGGTCGATCTGCGCTTCACGGCGATGGTGCAGCGGCTGCAAGCGGGGATGGACGAGAAGGAGGTGGTGGCGTGGATGGGGGTGAACGCGCATTACCCGGTGCGCAGGCACCTGTTACAGGCGGCGCGCAAGCCGGTGAGCGCGGAGCGGCTGGAGGCGGCGAGGCAGGCGCTGGGCAAGGGGGCGTACCCACGGCAGGCGCCGGGCTTCCAGGAGGGGAACCTGGCGGGGTTGAAGCACGGGTACGGGGCGCAGCGGCTGCCGCAGGCGGAGGTGGCGGCGAGGCTGGCGGCGCCGATGGGGTTCGACCAGGCGATCGCCAGGCTGGAGGTGATCATGGAGCGGGCGTTCGAGCTGGTGATGCAAACGGACTCGGAGCGGGAGCTGATGCGGCTGCTGGAGGTGTACGGGCGAGCGGTGGGGCAGTTGAGCGGGGCGCTGAAGGCGCAGAAGGCGCTGGGAGTGGAGGATGAAATGGAAGGGTCACGGAGGGTGCTGAAGCAGGCGATCGAGAATGTATTGGGGGAGATGAAGCTTATGGAGGGAGGGCAGATGGTGGATGAGGAGGAGGATGAGGATGAGGAGGAGGACATTGGATGGAGCCAGCCTGGATAAGCGAGGGGAGGCGGGGAGACCTGGAAGATCGGGCCCTGGCGCGCGAGAAACTGCCGCGCCTGGGGATAGGGCCTGAAAAATCAGGGGCGATCGCCTGGGAGGACGTTCACCAGGAGTGGTAAAACAGGCGGACCCTATTTAGATCTCGAGGGGTTAGCGGCGAAACTGGCCAGATAACGGAGCCAATGTGGTTATAAAATCGCTCGAAATAAGCGCCGCATGCTCCAAGGCAGGGTGCGTTGCACTTTCAGAGTGCGATGCACCTGGATTGGCGGGGGGGGGAAGGTGCAACGAAGGGCACGTGCATCGCACCGGGGCCAGGGGATGGCTGGGGATATGAGGTTGGTAAGGTGTGGGGGAGGGGAATTGGGCGATAAGGCAACAAGGTAATTGGTTGGGAGAATTTGTCCTTGCGAGTCAAATGTTGTAATATAATTCAGGCATCCGAGATAATCACCTCGCCCAGGGTAGTGTTTGGCGAGCGGCGAGCGCTGCTCGCATGGCCTCAGCGGAGGGGGTGCACCGGCAGCAAAAGGTGTAACCCAAGCGCCCACCCTCCGCAAAAGGCCGGGCGCTTTTTATCTAGAGTGGACTATGCCTGAAAAGCAAACAACCGAACACCCATCGATCGACACCGGCGGAGGCGCCTATACCGGGAGAGATGCTAACGTCAGTGGCAACTTCACCGGGCGCGACACACACGTCCACGGCGATTTAGTGTATGGCGATAAAATCGCGCCAGGAAAGCCGGCTAAACGCAAACCCGCCAGGCGAAAGCCTGCCAGACAACCACCCGCCCGGCCGCCGTCCAGCTTCGCCAGCCTCTTCTGGGGCGGCCTGATCGGCTTCCTGCTAGGCATACTGGGCAACTTGCTGGCGAATTGGATGCAAGGGGAAATATTCGGCAACCTGTTCACGCCGGCGCGCATCGCCGTGATCGCTGCGGCGGCGTTTGTGGGCCTGTTGATTGCAGCCTGGTTATCCAGCCGGCAAGCGCCCGTGGAAAGCGCGGCCCCAGGGCGCAGATCGGTTGGCGTCTGGCTCGACCGGGTAACGCTGCTGTGGTCCAAATTGGTCGCCAGGGGCCGGAATATCCACTTCCACAACGTCAAATCACTCGGCTCCACCATCGATATCGATACAAACCAAGACTCAAAGGATCATTGAGGCTATGTCTGACACGCAGTTGATGGATCGCGGTGCTACTTTGGATCTGTTCCGCTCCATGCTGAACAGGCAGCGACCCGAGAGATACCTGCGGCTGCTTGGAACCCAAAAGATGGGCAAATCGCGCATGCTGCGCGAGTTCCGCCAGATCGCACGAAGCGAGCTCGGCGCTTACTGCGCATTGATCGATTTGCGCACAGATTCGCAGAACCAGGTCGACCACCTGTTTTTTATGTGCCAGCAGATCGGAGCAGGCCGCTTTACATGCTTCCAGTCGGTTCACCAGGAGTACGTAGAGCGCCGCGCAGTGAACGTGACCGGGGTCAAGCAGTTGTTCTCCTCGTTATCAATTCGGGCAGAACAAGACAAAAGCGCCGAAGAGCATATCCGCCGCCGCCTGACCAATGCTTTTCTGCAAGATGCCAGCAGCCTGGCAGCCGAAGGGCGGGTGGTTCTGCTATTCGACACCTTCGATGAGGCCGACACAGGGCTTCAAGCCTGGCTGAACGAGCAGTTGCTGCCGGGCCTGTATTCCCTGGAAAATTCCTGGGTAGTTTTTGCCGGGCGCAGCGTGCCCGAACCACTGACGAACTGCCAGGATATCTGCCTGACTCACGAATTACCTCCCGTGGAAGAACGCCATTTCATGGAACACTGCTCCCGCCAGGGGATTCCGGTGACGCAAGAAGAGATCGCCACTTGCCACAGAGTGTTCAACGGCGCTCCCGGCTTCTTTGCGGATATGGCGCCCAACTTGCATAGAGGCCGGTGATGAAAGCAGACGAGTTGATCGCCGAACTGCAGGCGGCGCAAACCCCCGAAGACAAAGCCGCCATCCTGGCCGAGGCCAGTTTCGCCGGCCTGCCCCACGAAGCAGCTACAGCGGCGCGCCGGTGCGGCTTTTTCCCCTGGTTTACCCGGCCGATGATGGCTGCATTACTGGCAGACACTGCCGAGGCGGAGGCAGAGGCGGCCATCCAGGCCATTGTTTCTTTTCCGTTCACCGAAACCATTCCTTCGGGTTACACTTACCACCAATCAACCCGCCAGGGGTTGTTAAAACGCTACATCCAAAGAGAACCTGACGAGATCGCCGCGGCTTACACCGCCGTACTTCCAGCCTTGTTGGCTAACTGGCAAGAAGACGAATCCGCCGTGCTGGCGCTATCCGGCCTGGTAATTACAGGCCAGGTGGAGGAAGCCATCCGGCGATTGGATGAGCTGCTCTCGCGGTTTATCTCTCAACGCGAGACCAGGTCCATCCTGGCCTTATTGGATGCCCTCGAACAAGCTCAAAATCTGCCCTTTGCGCCTCAGATCGAACTCGATGCGAGGCAGCATTTCATTTGGGGCTGGGCAGCGTACATCGAGAGAGATTATGAGACTGCGATTGCGCACTGGCAGCAGGCGGTGGCGCTCACCCCGCCCGGCTCACCGGACCTGCCGATGTACCTCAACAACCTGGGCAATGGGCTTAGCGACCGCTATGCCCGCACGGGGGAGCTGGCCGACC
>JBFMFR010000068.1:4646-34391 GCA_040752025.1 Chloroflexota bacterium
GGCGGTGGCGCTCACCCCGCCCGGCTCACCGGACCTGCCGATGTACCTCAACAACCTGGGCAATGGGCTTAGCGACCGCTATGCCCGCACGGGGGAGCTGGCCGACCTGGAGCAGGCGATTGCGCACGGGCAGCAGGCGGTGGCGCTCACCCCGCCCGGCTCACCGGACCTGCCGATGTACCTCAACAACCTGGGCAATGGGCTTCGCGACCGCTATGCCCGCACGGGGGAGCTGGCCGACCTGGAGCAGGCGATTGCGCACTGGCAGCAGGCGGTGGCGCTCACCCCTCCCGACTCTCCGGCCCTGCCATCTCGTCTCAACAACCTGGGGATCGCCTATATCAACTCGAGCAAATACGATGATGCCATAGCAATTTACGATCAACTCATCGCCCACGATCCCCAATATACTAACGCCTACTACAACAAAGCCTGCGCCTACGCCCTCATGAACGATGTTCCCCAGGCCTGCCGCTGGCTGCGCCTCGCCATCCAGATGGATGGAGAAACCCTCGATCTAGCCCGCACCGACGCCGACTTCGACGCCATCCGTAACACTCCCGAATTCCAGGCCGTCCTTTCCTCCCACGCTTCCAAGGATAGTCAAACTTAGCCAATTGCCGTATCCCCCAACCCCCTCCGCAAGAGGCTCAGGTTGCATTAATTTTCAAGGAGGCAATAATGTCAGTCAAAGAATTTGAGATTTTTCATGGAATCGTATTGACCAAGCTGGTTCGCTGCGAACGCCCTGTTGCACTTAGCTTGATCGAAACTCGAGGCGATGAGTGGGCGTGCTATAAAATCAACGAAGCAGTGTTTTTGTTCGTAAAACATAGCACTTCTCGCAGAAAGGTAAGCAGGGGCGGCGGAGGTTATTCCTGGTCCTTTGTGTTCAATGTTGGGCAGATGCAACAGATGGCGGCAAAAGCTAAAGAGATGCAAGTGTATATTGCATTGGTTTGCGGCAATAAATCTTTTGATACTGAAATGCAGGTTTGTTTACTAGAACCATCGGAACTGCATGGCCTACTAGATTTTAGCGTCAGCGTTCAGCAAGCCATAACTGTTCGATATCACCCAGGCAAGAATCTGCGCATTTTCAAAGATCGTAAGGAGAAGTTACTTGTTCCCCAGGGACGTTTGGATACCTGGGATGTCCCCGGCAACTAGCAAAAAGGAGGGCCTGGCCTATGAGTTTTTTGAGTTGGTTTATGAGCATCATTGCAAGTATCTGTTATCTCATACAGCAGGATTGGCTTTGGGCGATGGTGCAGACCATCACAATCGTAATTTCCCTCGTAGTTATTGGTATACAACTAAGAATTCAAACTGGATCCCATATTGTTACCTCGATCCAAACAATCGAGGAACGCTGGAATTCAGAGCCAATGTTAAGAGCCAGGAATACTGTATGCCGAAGGTGGCAAGATGGGAAGAAGGATTTCGACCCATTAGCAGAACAGATATCTGAATTTTTCGAGGATTTGGGTGTTTATGCCAGGAATCACGTGCTTTCTTCCCAAGTTTTATGGGAAGTATTCTCGTGGAATATCCAACATTACTATTGCTTGTTTAGTGACGGAATAAGGGACAAACGTAATGAGTTCCATGATGATACGCTTTATGATCAATTCGAGCATTTGTTCAACAGGTTGAACAGGATAAATAGAAAGAAAATATCCGAATATTCCAGAGCAAATGTGATGAATTCGTTCAAATATTCCATAAAGAAGCAGTTATATTCTTTGGTAAAAAAGCAAGTTCCACATCCATTGAGATTGCAAATTTCACGTGCGACAAAAGATGATGAAGAAATGGACTTTTTTGTTAAACGTGAAATAGAAATAACTGATACAGCTTTAGGCAAAAAACCGGAGAAAAGAGCTAGAAACAGCGTAAAAGTGCAAAATGGGAACCCAAAAATTGATTGAGGAACTTGCAAAGCGCAAGCTTGCTCTATTTCTTCTTGAAGTTTGTTTACGCCTTCAGAAAAGAATTGGCACTTATTACTGGAAACAAAGGCAGATCATGACAAGTCGCCACTACACATCCAAAGCCAAACACGCCCAGCTCTGCGCCATCATCATCACTGACGCCCCCCTCATAGTCATAGCCAGGTCAGGCTCTTAGCCAGCCTTGCGAGAATACCGCATGTCCAATCCTCCTAAACCCTCCAACGCCGATTTATTCATCGTCGATAACAGCGACGAGAACTGGAAAGTTGTTGATTATTTGCGCGAGTGGGCGGGGATTTCGAGCCAGTTCGATATTGCTACGGGGTATTTCGAGATCGGGGCGCTGCTGGCGCTGGAGGGGACCTGGCAGAAGCTGGCGAAGATGCGCATTCTGATGGGGGACGAGGTTTCCAAGCGCACTAAACAGGCTTTCGAGAAGAGCCTGGGCGAGATTACGCACAAGCTGGACGACAGCCTGGAAGATGCAAAGGAGGAGAATGATTTCCTGGAAGGGGTGCCGGCGATCGTGGAAGCGATGCGCAGCGGGACGATCGAGACACGCGTGTATCGCAAGAAGAAGTTCCACGCCAAGGCTTACATTACGCACTCCAACCTGAAGATCGTCGGCTCTTCGGCGCTGGTGGGTTCGAGCAATTTCACTTATCCGGGCCTGAGCCAGAACGTGGAGCTGAACGTGCAACTGCGGCGGGAGGTCGAAACGCTGCAAGCCTGGTACGAAACACACTGGAAGGAGGCCGAAGAAGTCTCGCCGGAGATTTTGAAGACGATCGAGCGGCACACGCAGGATTACTCGCCCTTCGATGTGTACGCCCGCGCTATGGCGGCGTACTTCCAGGGCCACGAGGTGTCGGTCGGCGAGTGGGAACGCAACCTGTCGGTGATGTACCCGGTGTTGAGCCAATACCAGAAGGAGGGCTACCAGCGCCTGATGGAGATCGCCCGACGCTATGGCGGGGCGCTGCTGTGCGACGGCGTGGGCCTGGGGAAGACGTACATCGGCATGATGGTGATCGAGCGCCTGCTGTACGAGCGCAAGCGCGTGGCTTTGTTCGTGCCCAAGGCGGCCAAGGAGGACGTGTGGGAGGCCAAGCTACGGCAGTTCATGCCCAAGGCCAGCGGCGAATACAGCAATCTGCGCGTTTACAGCCACACGGATATCCTGCGCGGCGGGCATTATGTGGAGATCATGGACGAGATCGCTGCCGAAGCCGACGCTTTCGTGATCGACGAGGCGCACCACTTCCGCAACACCGGCTCGCAGCGGGCGCGCAAGTTCTACGAGATGAGCGAGGGCAAGGAACTGTTCTTCCTGACGGCTACGCCGATCAATAACAGCCTGTACGACCTGATGCACCTGATCGAGTACTTCTCGCGGCGGAAGCCGGACTACTTCCGAGACGCGCCCCTGGGCATCCACAGCCTGCGCGGGCGCTTCCGGCAAATGGAAGAGGCCCTGAATGCCCTGACCGGAAAGCCTGTCGCCGGCGACATGCTGCTCGGGCAGCGAGAGGCGGAAGAAATCCTCTCCAAAGACGATCTTTTCCAGGCGCTGGTGGTGCAGCGCAGCCGGGCGTACGTCAAGGCCAGCCTGAAGCAGGAAGCTAACGACCAGGGAGTCTCCTTCCCGCAGCGGCAGGACCCCAAGGTGGCCGATTATTCGCTCAAGAAAACTTACGGCGGGCTGCTGCAAAAGCTCGAGGAGGGTTTCAACAGCGCTAACCCGCTGGTCAAGCTGCCGATCTATTTCCCTTTGAACTATCCCATTCAAAAGGACCGCCCGGTAGATGACTTCGAATATGGCCGCCAGATGCAGGTGGTGGGCCTGATCCGCACGCTGCTGCTCAAGCGCTTCGAAAGCTCGGCGGTCTCCTTCCGGGCGTCGTGCGAAGACCTGCTGCTCAAACTGCTGTACTTCGTGCAGATTCACAACCCCAGGACGGCGCAGCGCTGGGAGGCGCAGCACGCCGAACTGCTGGCCCAAGTGCGCGAACACGTGCGGCAGCGCGGGCTGATCGACGGCGAAGAGGAAGACCTGGACGAGGATATCATCCCGGACGAGTTCAAGAAGAAAATCGAAATCCTGGATAACCGCGAGTACGACGTGACCAGCATGGTGCTGGACGCGATGCTGGATATGGATGAGCTGGCCAAATACCTGGTGGAATTGAAAGATTTCGACCCGGCGCAGGATGACAAACTGCAGAAGCTGCTCAACCTGCTGCAAAGCGAGCCGCTGCTGCGCGAGCACAAGGTGTTGATCTTCACCGAATACCAGTCCACGGCGCGCTACCTGGCCGAACAGATCGAGAAAGCGGGGATCGGGCCGCTGGTGCAGGTGGACAGCCAGCGCCAGAACGCGGGGCAGGCGGTGCACGCCTTCGCCCCGTATTACAACGGCGCGAGCAGCGCTGAACTGGCGGCACGAGGCGTGCAGGAAATCCGCGTGTTGGTCTCGACCGACGTGCTGGCCGAAGGCCTCAACCTGCAGGACGCGACCTGCATCATCAACTACGACCTGCACTGGAACCCGGTGCGCCTGATGCAGCGCATCGGGCGCGTGGACCGCCGCCTCGACCCGGCCGTGGAGGCGCAGATGCTGGCCGACCACCCGGAACTGGCCGGGCTGCGCGGCACGGCGCACCTGTGGAACTTCCTTCCCCCGGAGGAGCTGAACGAAATCCTGAGCCTGTACGAGCGCGTGACTCACAAGGCGCTGCGCATCTCCAAGACCTTCGGGATCGAAGGGCGCAAATTCCTGACCCCGTACGACGATTACGAAGCGCTGCGCGAGTTCAACCAGCAGGTGGAGGGCGCGACCACTTCTACGGAGGCGATGTACCTGGCTTACCAGCAACTGCTGCAAGCGCACCCCAGCCTGCTGGAGCGCGCCGCCGGGCTGCCGCGGCGGCTTTTCAGCGGCAAGGCCCATCCCACGCCCCAGGGGCGGGCGGTATTCTTCTGCTACCGCCTGCCGGCCAAGAACGCGGCGGGCGAATGGGACGAGCAGGCGGCGTTCACGCGCTGGTACCTGTACCAGGTCGATACGGGCGAAATCCTGGGAGACGCCACGCGGATTATGGGGCTGATCGAGAGCACGCCGGAAACGCGGCGGCAGACCCAAATCCCGCGCAGCGACCTGGCCGCTATACGGCGGCAGATGGACCGGCACATCACCGATACTTATCTGCGCAGGGTGCAGGCCGTGCAGGGCATGGAAGCCACGCTGCTGGCCTGGATGGAATTGAATTGAATTGAAGCAGTGAATGGAAAACGCCAAATGAACCCAGACGAGATCCAGAAACTACGCTCGCTGACCAGCTTCGATGCGCTGGTCGATTACCTGCGCGACGAACTCGACTGGCCGATCGAGGCCGAAGACGCCGAGAAGATCACTTTCCCGTATAAGGCGGAAGAACTGGGCCTGGACCCCACGCAGGTGGTCAAGGTGGAATCGATCCGGCAGATGCGCCCGCTGGCCGAGGGCCAGCCGTGGGGCGTGTTCTACATCGAGTTCGAAAGCAAAAAACTGCCGGTGGTGCTGCTGCGGCGCATCCTGCACGCCCTGGTGCCGAGCTCACGCCGCCAGGACCCTGACCGGCCGGCCTGGAAAATGAGCGACCTGCTGTTCATCTCCTCGCAGGGCACAGCGAGCGAGCGCTCGATCTCCTTCGCGCACTTCCGCCAGGAGGCGCAGGGCAAGCCCGAACTGCGCACTTTCTCCTGGGACGTGCACGAGACGCACCTGTACTATATCGACAAACTCAACCTGGCAGCCCTGCGCTGGCCGCAGGATGAGGAAAACGCTAATGCCTGGCGCGAGCAGTGGCGGGCGGCTTTCACTATCGAACACGGCTACGTGCCGCGCACGGCCCAGGCCCTGGCCGAGCAAATGGCGCGCATCGCCAAGGACATCCGACAGGCGGTGGAGGATCTTTACAGCCTGGAACACGCTGGCGGGCCGCTGCACCAACTGCACCTGAGCCTGAAGCTGAGCCTGATCACAGACCTGGAAGCGGGTGATTTCGCCGATATGTACGCCCAGACGGTGACCTACGGGCTGTTCGCGGCGCGCGCCACGCACCAGGGGCCGTTCGCCGGCGGCAACGTGGCGGCGCTGATCGCCCACACCAACCCCTTCCTGCGCGAGCTGCTCGAACAGATGACCGAACAGCAGGCGCTCGAGCTGGACGAGCTGGGCGTGGACGAACTGAGCGACCTGCTGCGCCAGGTGGATATGGAGGCGATCCTGCGGGATTTCGGGCGGCAGAAGCGCGGCGAAGACCCGGTGATCCACTTCTACGAGACCTTCATGCAGCAGTACGACCCGCAGCAGAAAACCAAGCGCGGCGAGTTCTATACGCCCGATCCAGTGGTGTCCTTCATCGTGCGCTCGGTAGACCACCTGCTGCGCACGGAATTCGACTACCCGGACGGCCTGGCGGACAGCGGCACAATGCCCTGGAAAGGCCAGCAGGCGCCCAGGGTGCAGGTGCTCGACCCCGCTACAGGCACGGGCACATTCTTGAAGTACGTTATCCAGGTGGTTTGGGAGAGCTTCTACAACAAAACCAGAAAGCTCAGCGCCGCCGAGCGGCGGGCGAGGTGGAACCAGTACGTGCGCGAGCGCCTGCTGCCGCGCCTGCATGGCTTCGAGCTCAAGATGGCTCCCTACACTATCGCCCACATGAAGCTGGGGCTGGCGCTGCAAGAGAAGGGCTTCGACTTCCAGGAAGGCGAGCGGCTGCAAGTCTACCTGAGCAACGCCCTGCAGCCGGCCCACGAAGTCGCTCGAGTGGATACGCCTGCCCTGGCGCACGAAGCAGAGCAAGCCAACCAAGTAAAAACCGGGAATCCGGTGACCGTTGTAATCGGCAACCCGCCGTATGCCGGGCACTCGTCCAACGCCAGCCGCAACGCCCAGGGTGAATGGAACTTCATCGGGCAACTGCTGCAAGATTATTACCGGGTGGATGGCCAGCCGCTGGGCGAAAAGAACCCCAAGTGGCTGCAAGACGATTACGTCAAGTTCCTGCGCTTCGGCCAGTGGTGCATCGAACAAAGCGGGGCCGGCATCCTGGCGATGATCACCAACCACAGCTACCTGGATAACCCCACCTTCCGAGGTATGCGCCAATCCTTGATGTATACCTTTTCTGAGATATACGTATTGGATTTGCACGGTAACAGCAAGAAAAAAGAAACTGCCCCAGATGGCTCAAAGGATGAAAACGTCTTTGACATTCAGCAAGGTGTGGCCATCTGCCTGATGGTGCGTAGGCCTGGGGTTACTAGGTTAGCTAGAGTGTATCGTGCTGATCTGTATGGTTTGAGAGAATTCAAATATGAGTGGCTGATAACACATCATCGCGATACAGGGTCAGTTGAATGGCAAGAGCTTTGGTCACAGCAACCTTATTATCTTTTTACAAAGCAGAATTTAGATCTGCGCAGAGAGTATGAACAGGGGTGGAAAATTACAGAGATAATGCCCTTGAATTTGCTAGGATTTCAAACCCATCGCGATCCAGTAGCAGTTAGTTTTGATCCCGAATCTTTGTATAAACAAGTTGAAAAATATTTAGATCGGAAACCTTCAAAAACTGAATGGCAGGAATTCTGTCAAAAATGTGATTATCGACCCTTTGATAAACGTTTTGTATATTTAGGAAAAAATGTCTGTGATAGACCGCGGCTTGATGTTGAAAGCCACCTCTTTATGCCTAATCTAGCCCTAAATATGATGCGGCAGACGAAAGCAAACGTATGGAGACATGTTTTGGTAAGTAGCAGTCCTACTCCAGCGGTTTTTATTGAGATAAAGGATGGTTCATCTGTTTTTCCACTATATTTGTATTCATCACCTCGGAATCCAAGACAAGGTACTCTGTTCGATGAGCCTATGGGTTATGAGAACTCGGAGCGCGTACCTAACATTTCGGGCTCATTTGTTTCTGTACTACAAAAGAATTTTGGTCTGAGATTTGTATCTAATCAGTCTGATGGGTTGTATGATGCTTTGGAACCCGAAGATGTGCTTTATTATTCATATGCCATTTTTCACAGCCCCGCTTACCGTGAGCGCTACGCCGAATTCCTGAAGATCGATTTCCCGCGCCTGCCGCTGACCAGCAATCTACTCCTGTTTCGCGATCTGTGCCGCCTGGGCGGCGAACTGGTGGGGCTGCACCTGCTGGAAAGCCCGCTCCTCGACCAACCTATCACGCACTTCACGGGCCAGGGCGATAAGGTCGTAGCTAAAGGCCACCCGAAGTACAGCCAGGGGAGGGTGTGGATCAACCCGCAGCAGGGCTTCGAGGGCGTGCCAGCAGAGGTGTGGGAGTTCCACATCGGCGGTTACCAGGTTTGCCATAAATGGCTCAAGGATCGCCGCGGGAGGCGGCTTTCGGATGAGGATGTGGAACACTACCAGAAGGTGGTGGTGGCGTTGAAGGAAACGATGCGCTTGATGGGCGAAATCGATGATGTGATCGAGGGGCGGGGTGAGTGGCCGATTAGATAGGCCCGGAAGTTAGAAGGTGCATTTGTATGGAAGCAAAGAAAGGAAACAATTATGGAAACGGGAAAGAGCAACAGACAGGAAACTTTGGCCAAGCTGTTTGCTAAGCTGCGTCCCACGGAGGAAGAACTCGCAAAGCTCAAGGCGGTAGAGGAGGATCCGATAGCATTCGCCCATATGGTAGGCGAGATCGATCGCAAGTACAAGGTCAGGTCACTCGAAACTCTAAGAAGTGACAAAAAGCTCTTCAACGCGCAGGCCTCCTATCCTGTCAACATCAATGAGACTAGAGCCAATCCGCTCCCGATACAATCGGGGTTCGGGATCATCGGGCAACTTGCTGCAAGTAACCAACTGGCATGTGACTGCCTGGTGCCGTTTAAATTCACAGGACTTATCGCGTACAATGCTATGTCTGGCCCTAATCAATTTGAAGTAGCGCGGGGTATGCTCGGCGCCTTGAGGTTAGGGGCTGATGAGTATCAGGTGTTTAATCCTGGTGACACGACTGGCAAGACCCGCGTCCATTTCTTCGGGCAGTTATGCATCACATTTGCCGCCCAAATTCCACAGGCAGGCAGATGGTGCCTTATCCATCCATCGGGCATACTGCGTATTCGCGGGCATTCACGGGTTGTCGGGCACGGTAACATGACAACGAGTTACGATGCCAAAGTCTGGTTCGATTACTATCAATTCCTCTATATAGGATTCACTGCTATCGAGGAGTCAGGGGGCGATATCCATTACAACGGCACCAGGTCCGGGGATCATAAGGAGTACTTCTGCGCTGATCGCTTTTTGCCTCCGCGATATATCTTCTTTGATGTCCCGGACGCAGGCGAACTCCTTGAATTAATGATGCTCATCGAAGTAGACGCGGCCGCGAACAAAGATGGGCTTGCCCTGGGAGTCATCGATCAATTCGGGTTCTTGGCCAATTACACAGATGAGTACGATACGTTCGTAGTCAAGGCCTTGTGATCCCGGTTGGCTTGCAACTTCATCGCACGCGGCTGCTTCCCCAACGCCTATTGCATCAATCCGCTACTGTATCCCTACAACCACTGAGGAATCTGTGCCTGCCGCGGCATCCGAAAGAAATCGGATTTTTGGCAAAAATCCGATTTCTGGAGGCTATCACCCTTTGTTTACTTCATAATCTTACTTGCAGGACTCTCACTATGCCCCCACAAAAACGCTCCCCGATCACCGATCCTCTGCTGCACAACCCCGGCCAGACGCTGGACAAGCAGATACAGCAAAAGTGGGATAACATCTTTACGTACCTGATGTTCTGCGTGAGCGGAGTGGTGATCGTCGTTTCAGACTGGGAAACCTGGCTGACGCAAAAGATTCACCACCCGCTGCCCGCTACTATCCTGGCGGCGGCGATTATGGCGTTTTGTATCTACAAAATGGTTCGGACGCGCCGGGAAATCAGCCGCCTGACCATGGCTCGGGACGGCGAGATGGCGATCGGGCAGTTCCTGGACGGACTGCGGCGGGCAGACACGCAGGTGTTCCACGACATCCCGGCGGAGGGGTTCAACCTGGACCACGTGCTGATCTCGCCGCAGGGGGTGTACGTGATCGAGACCAAGACTTACAGCAAGCCGCTGAAGGGTAAAGCGGTGATCCGCGTGCAGGATGACCAGGTGCTGGCTAACGGGCAGGTGATCGAGCGCAATCCGCTGGAGCAGGCGCGGGGCGAGGCGCGCTGGCTGCAAGAGCTGCTGCAGAAAAGCACGGGGAAGAAGTTCCCGGTGAGGGCGGTGGTCCTTTTCCTGAACTGGTTCGTGGAGCCGGCCAAGGGCCACCGCGATGTTTGGGTGTTGAATCAGAAGGCGCTGCCGGCTTTCCTGGCGAAGGAGCCCAGGACGATGGCGCTCGAGGATGTTTACCTGGTTTCGTATCATCTTACCCGGTACGTTGGGGCGAAAGACAAGCGGTGAAGCAGACACCCGGAGATTTGGAATCTCCGGGTGTCTGGCTGCATCCACCCCACGTGCATCGCACCAAGAACAGGTGCAACGCACGATTGGGGCAGGTGCAGCGCAGGAGGAGGATTTGAACCTTGGGGCGGGGCTGAGGGTATCCTCTGCGTGTAGAGCGGAAAAGGCCGCCTGTGCGGGGCCGGGTCAGGCAGAATTCGAGCACGGTGCAGGAGTTTGATTATGGACGCAATCGAGGTGCAGGGGCTGCGGCGGGTGTTCCAGACGACGATCGGGGTGGTGCGGCGCAAGACGAAGGAGGTGGCGGCGGTGGAGGACATCTCCTTCGAGGTCAAGCCGGGGGAGCTGTTCGGGCTGCTGGGGCCGAACGGGGCGGGGAAGACGACGACGGTGAAGATGCTGACGACGCTGCTGATCCCGACGGCGGGGTGGGCGCGGGTGCTGGGGCTGGACGTGGTGCACCAGGCGGAGCAGATCCGGGGGCGGATCGGGTTCATCTTCGGGGGGGAGCGCGGGCTGTACTGGCGGCTGTCGGGGGCGGACAATCTGCGCTATTTCGCCAGCCTGTACCACGTGCCGCCGGAGGTGTCGAAGCGGCGCATCCCGTACCTGCTGGAGCTGGTGGGGCTGAAGGAACGCAGCCAGGAGAAGGTGGAGGGGTATTCGCGGGGGATGAAGCAGCGCCTGCACATTGCGCGGACGCTGCTGCACGACCCGCAGGTGCTGTTCCTGGACGAGCCGACGATGGGGCTGGACCCGGTGGGGGCGCGCGAGCTGCGCCAGGTGGTGCGGGATTTGCAGTCGGAGGCGAAGACGATTCTGCTGACGACGCATTATATGTTCGAGGCGGACGCGCTGTGCCAGCGCATCGGGGTGATCAATCACGGGCGGATCATCGCCCTGGACACGCCGAGCGGGTTGAAGAAGCACGTGGACGACCTGTCGGTGATCGAGTTCGAGGTGTACGGGGTGCCGCCGGCGGTGCTGGAGGGGCTGCGGGCCAAGCCGTACGTGCGCACGGTGTCGGTGGAGAACCGCGACCAGAAGCAGACGCTGCTGGTGCAGTCGCCGCTGGGCTCGGAGGCGGTGCCGGACCTGATGAAGAGCCTGGAGGGGATCCGGGTGGGCAACGTGAGCGTGCGCGAGCCGACGCTGGAGGATGCTTACGTGCGGCTGGTTGCGGCGAACGGGGAACGTTCAGCGGATGGGGAACATCCGGCGAACGGGGAAGCCAAGGGTTGAGAGAAACTGGAGGTTGGCGATGAATCTTTCGCTGGTAAGCCGGGCGCGGCTGTACGGGCGGGTGGTGTGGAACGCGTTCGAGATGACGCTGCGGGCCAATTTGATCGATTCGTGGGTGCTGTTCGGCATCCTGGTGCAGCCGCTGATGGTGGCAGTGCTGGCTTTCTGGATGCTGCAAGGGCGGGGGGGCGAGTACGTGATTTTCGTGGTGATCGGGAGTGGGATGACGGGGCTGTGGACGTCGCTGCTGTTCATCAGCGGGAACAGTATCACGGAGGAGCGCTGGACGGGGACGCTGGAGCTGCTGGTGGGGGCGCCGACGCCGATCTCGCTGGTGGTGTTCGGCAAGATCCTGGCGAACACGGTGCAGTCGCTGCTGTCGATGATCGCCTGTTACAGCCTGGCGATCGTGGTTTTCGGCTACACGCCAGAGATCGCCCAGCCGGGACCCTTCTTCGCCTCGCTGGGGCTGGCGGTGCTGTCGTACGTGTGTTTCGGGCTGATCGTCTCGCCGGTGTTCGTGATCAACCCGGACGTGCAGCGCCTGCAGAACGGGCTGGAGTTCCCGGTGTACATCCTGTGCGGGTTCCTGTTCCCGATTGCGCTGCTGCCGGGCTGGACAACGCCGCTGAGCTACCTGCTGACGCCTTACTGGGCGGCGCAGGCGCTGCACATCACTTCGGGCGGGGGGCAGGCCGGGGCGCCGGGGCTGTGGCTGTGCTGGGGGATGATGGCGCTGGTGAGCGCGGTCTATCTGCTGGCGTCGCGCTGGCTGTTCCGGCGGTTGCTGTTCCGGGCGCGGGAGAGGGCGACGCTGTCGATGCAATAGGAGAAGGTAGCATGATGAAGAAGCTGGCGTTGAATGTGCGGTTGTTCTGGGAGGGGGCGGTGCTGACTTACCTGGGGCTGTTCCACTGGCTGAGGCCGTCGCAGTACCTGGCGACCAAGGTGTGGGGGCCGCTGGTGTACATGCTGTTCTTCGTGTTCCTGGGGAGGTTCGCCAGCGGGCAGTCGAACGCGTCGTTCTACGTGATCGGCAACGCGATCCAGACGGTGGCGCTGAGCGGGATCTACGGGGTGACGATGAGCATCGGCGGGGACCGCTGGGCGGGGACGCTGCCTTACCTGTTCGGGGCGCCGGCCAACCGCATTCTGATGTTCACGGGGCGGGCGGTGATGCACGTGCTGGACGGGATGCTGGGGGCGGTGATCGGGCTGACGTGGGGGGTGCTGCTGCTGGGGCTGGACCTGTCGAAGGCGAACCTGTGGGGGCTGGGGCTGACGATTTTGATCACGACGTTCAGCACGGCGGGGATGGGGCTGATGCTGGGCTGCCTGAGCCTGATTACGCGCAATGTGATGTTTGTGAATAACACGGTGTTCTTCGGGCTGCTGATTTTCTCGGGGGCGAACGTGGAGCTGGCGAGGCTGCCGGGCTGGGCGCAGGCGATCTCGCAGGGGCTGCCGCTGACGCGCGGCATCGCCAGCGCGCGGCGGATCATCGCCGGGGAGCCGCTGGGGGCGGTGGCGCCGCTGCTGCTGGCGGAGACGTTGCTAGGGCTGGCGTATTCGCTGGCGGGCTATCTGATGTTCCACTGGTTCGAGGAGCAGGCGCGGCGTAAGGGGACGCTGGAGGTGTTCTAAATCAATCTGTGACGGACAGATTTTATCTTTCACCACGAAGAACGCCAAGAACACGAAGTTTTTGAAAACTCCGCGGTGTCTGTGGTCTCCGTGTTAGACGCGCAGACCGAACGCTCCACATCAGGTTTGTCAGCCGATCAGGACCAAAAACCCGGTTTCTTTAGCAACCGATCAGAAACCGGGTTTTTCGTCGCTCAGGTGGGAGGTCTGGTAAATTGGGGAAACCCTGGCAGGTCAAAAACCCGGTTTCTTTAGCAATCGATCAGAAACCGGGTTTTTCGTCGCTCAGGTGGGAGGTCTGGTAAATTGGGGGAAACCTGGCAGGTCAAAAACCCGGTTTCTTTAGCAATCGATCAGAGACCGGGTTTTTCGTTGCTCAGGTGGGAGGTTCGGTAAATTGGGGAAACCCTGGCAGGTCAAAAACCCGGTTTCTTTAGCAATCGATCAGAAACCGGGTTTTTCGTCGCTCAGGTGGGAGGTCTGGTAAATTGGGGAAACCCTGGCAGACCAAAAACCCGGTTTCTTTAGCAATCGATCAGAAACCGGGTTTTTCGTCGCTCAGGTGGGAGGTCTGGTAAATTGGGGAAACCCTGGCAGGTCAAAAACCCGGTTTCTTTAGCAACCGATCAGAAACCGGGTTTTTCGTTGCTCAGGTGGGAGGTTTGGTAAATTGGGGAAACCCTGGCAGGTCAAAAACCCGGTTTCTTTAGCAATCGATCAGAAACCGGGTTTTTCGTCGCTCAGGTGGGAGGTCTGGTAAATTGGGGGAAACCCTGGCAGACCAAAAACCCGGTTTCTTTAGCAATCGATCAGAAACCGGGTTTTTCGTTGCTCAGGTGGGAGGTCTGGTAAATTGGGGAAACCCTGGCAGGTCAAAAACCCGGTTTCTTTAGCAATCGATCAGAAACCGGGTTTTTGGTTGCTCAGGTGGGAGGTTTGGTAAATTGGGGAAACCCTGGCAGACCAAAAACCCGGTTTCTTTCGAAAGAAGTTGAGATTAATATCAATATTTCTGAACTTTTGACAGATAGATACTGTATAATATATGAATTGATATCAAATATTATGAAACACAATAAAGGAGACTGATATGTCTGACGTACGCCGAAAGAACCTGGCCAAAATCCTGATCCATTATTCGCTGGGGGTCAAGCCCGGCGATTGGGTGATCGTCTCTGGAGACCTGGTGGCCGCCCCGCTGATCAATGACCTGGTGGAGCAAATCCTGCTGGCCGGAGGGCACGTGGATACCGTGTTTGCCTCGGATGAGATTATGGGGACGGAGCTGCGCGTGGCGACTGAGGAGCAACTGCGCTGGACTTCGCCGCTGATCTCTTTCGCGGCCGAGCACGTGGACGCTTTCATCGAGCTGTTCGGGGCGAGCAACACGCGCAGCCTGTCGCGCATCGACCCGGCCAAGCAGCGGGCGCGCAAGCAGGGCCAGCGGCCCTACCTGGAAACCTTCATGCGACGCTACGCGGAAGGCAAGCTGCGCTGGGTGGGCTCGCAGCAGCCCTGCCAGGCTTTCGCGCAGGAGGCGGATATGAGTCTGCGAGATTACGAGGATTTCGTCTACAAGTCCACGTTCGCCGACCAGGAGGACCCGGTGGCGCACTGGCTGAAGATGCGCGACGAGCAGGAGCGCCTGGTGCAGTGGCTGAAGGGCAAGCAGGAGGTGGCGGTGCGCGGCCCGCACGCGGACCTGCGCCTGTCGATCGAGGGGCGGGCTTTCATCAACGAGTGCGGCGAGAACAATATGCCCGGCGGGGAGATTTTCACCAGCCCGGTGGAGGATTCGGCGCAGGGCTGGGTCGAGTTCACGTATCCGGCGATCACGGGCGGGCGCGAGGTGGAGGGCATCCGCCTGGAGTTCGAGGCGGGCAAGGTGGTGCGGGCCAGCGCTGAGAAGAACCAGGATTACCTGCTGACGATGCTGGAGACGGACGAGGGCTCGCGGTTCCTGGGCGAGTTCGCCATCGGGACCAATTACGGCATCCAGGAGTTCACCAAGAATATTCTGTTCGACGAGAAGATCGGCGGCAGCATGCACATGGCGCTGGGGCGCGGCTTCCCCGAGGCGGGCGGCCAGAACCATTCGGCTATCCACTGGGATATGATCTGCGATATGCAAAAAGAGAGCGAGATCGTGGTGGATGGGGAGGTGTTTTACAAGGATGGGAAGTTCCGGGTGTAGGAAACAGCCCGGTCAGGGGGCAACCGGCTGGTGAAAGGGCGCCAACCCAACGCAGTGCGGCGCCAGGCGGCTAGAAGAAACACACGATGGAGAATCCAATGGCAAACGATAAGGTGAAAGTGGCGGTGGTGCAGGCGGCCCCGGCGCTGTTCGACTGGCAGGCCAGCGTGGAGAAGGCTGTGCGGCTGACGCAGGAGGCGGCGGGACAGGGGGCGCAGGTGATGCTGTTCCCGGAGGCGTTCGTGCCGGCCTACCCGCGCGGGCTGGCGTTCGGCACGGTGGTGGGCAGCCGCAGCCCGCAGGGGCGGCTGACCTGGCAGCGCTACTGGGAGAACGCGGTGGAGGTGCCCGGCCCGGCGACGGCGGCGCTGGGGGCGGCGGCGCGCCAGGCGGGCGCTTATTTGGCGGTGGGGGTGATCGAGCGCGATACACAATTCAGCGGCGGGACGCTGTACTGCACGCTGCTGTATTTCGACCCGCAGGGTGAGCTGGTGGGCAAGCACCGCAAGCTCAAGCCGACGGCAGCCGAGCGGCTGGTGTGGGGCGAGGGCGACGGCAGCACGCTGGCGGTGATCGACAGTCCGTACGGCAAGATCGGCGGGCTGATCTGCTGGGAGAACTACATGCCGCTGGCGCGCATGGCGATTTACGGCAAGGGGGTGGCGCTGTACCTGGCGCCCACGGCGGACTCGCGCGACACCTGGCAGGCCACGCTGCGGCACATCGCCTGCGAGGGGCGCTGTTTCGTGCTGGGCTGCAACCAGTTTGTGACGAAGTCGATGTACCCGGCGGACCTGGTCGGGCGGGAAGACCTGGAGGGCCAGCCGGAGACCCTATGCCGGGGCGGCAGCGCTATCGTCTCGCCGCTGGGTGAGGTGCTGGCCGGGCCGCTCTTCGACCAGGAGGGGATGCTGTACGCCGAGCTGGACCTGGGCGAGATCGCTCGCAGCAAGTTCGATTTCGACGTGGTGGGGCACTACGCCCGCCCGGATGTGTTCCAGTTGGTGGTTAACGAGAGGCCGGCCCCGGCGGTGAAATATAAAACAGATTAGCGAGGAATTTTAACACGGAGATCACGGAGTCTGCACGGAGTTCACGGAGATTTTTTATTTATCGACTCCGTGATCTCAGTGGTTCTTCTCCGTGGTCTCCGTGTTTCTCCTCCCTCTCCGCAGTGACATAGCAATCCAGAAGAAAAGCGAAAGGGCCTCCCTGGGGTATAATTCCATTGTCCACCCCAATGCTGACCTGAGACCACTGTATGCAACAGGCCGACTCGCTCATCCGCACCAAGCTGCGCTTGCCCTTCCTCCGGCCGGAGCTGGTTTCCCGCCCGAGGCTCCAGGCGCGGATCGTGAAAGGGCTGCGCGGCCCGCTGACCCTGGTGATTGCCCCTGCCGGTTTTGGCAAGACCACCCTGGTGGCAGCCGGCGCGGTCGCGGCGGGCATGCCAGTGGCCTGGCTGTCGCTGGACAAGAACGACAACCAGGCCGGGCGCTTCCTGAGCTACCTGGTGGCGGCCCTGCAAGAGGCTGACGCGAGGATTGGGAGCGGGGCCGCGCAACTGCTGGCGGCGTCACAACAAGCGCCGCCCGAAGCGGTGCTGACCAGCCTGATCAACGACCTGGACGCCACGGGCAAGGAGATCGCCCTGGTGCTGGATGATTACCAGTTGATCAACAGCCAGGCGGTGCACGAGGAAGTGGCCTTCTTGCTCGAGTACTGCCCTAAGGCGCTGCATTTGGTGATCGCCAGCCGTTCGGACCCGCCGCTGCCGGTAGCGCGTTTGCGAGGACGCGGCCAGGCGGTCGAAATCCGGGCGGCCGATCTGCGCTTTACCGAATCCGAGGCGGCGCAGTTCCTGAATGAAGTCATGGGGCTGCGCCTGGAGGCCAGGGCGGTGGCGCTGCTCGAAAAGCGCACGGAAGGCTGGATCGCCGGCTTGCAGATGGCGGCGCTCTCGATGCGCGACCGGGAAGATGTGTTCGGGTTTATCGAAGGGTTTTCGGGCACGAACCGCTACATCCTGGACTACCTGCTGGAGGAGGTGCTGGCCAGCCAGCCGCCAGCGGTACAACATTTCCTGCTGCACACCTCGATCCTGGAGCGCCTGGCTGCGCCGCTGTGCGAGGCTGTGCTGGTAAACGGCGAAGGGTCTAAAAAGGATGGCAAGGAACGATCGACCAGCCCAGAAGCGCCCTCCGCCGGACAACCGGCCTCGATGCTGGCGTACCTGGAGAAAGCGAACCTTTTCCTGGTGCCGCTGAACGATGAGCGCGTCTGGTACCGCTACCACCAGTTGTTTGCCGATTTGCTACGCACGCAGCTCCACAGATTGCTCGGGGCGCAGGGCGTTGCATCGTTACACGTGCGCGCCGCGGACTGGCACGGAGAGTATGGCTCAATATTGGAGGCGATCAACCATGCCTCCCTGGCAGCGGACGAAGCGCGGGTCGAGCGCTTCATCGAACAGAACTACATGGAACTGGTGAGCCGCGGAGAACAAGTTGGGCTGCGCTATTGGGCCGGCAAGCTGAGCAAAGAGCTGGTTTATCGCCGGCCGTGGCTGTGCATCTACGAGGCCTACAGTCACGCGTGGTTCGGGGAACTGGACGAGGCCGACCGGTTGTTGGAAGAGGCCGAAAAGCGCATTGGAGATGAGATTGCAGCGCCCGAGGTGCAGTCGATGCTGGGGCACCTGGCCTATGTAAAAAGCCGGGTCACGGCGATGCGCGGGGATATCCAACGAGCGATCGAATATTGTCTTACCGCCCGCCAATACACCCCGGACGACAACCTGGCCCTGCAACTGGATACGCAAATCACGCTCGGATACGAGTATTTTCTGGAGGGCGATTACGCCAACGCCAGCCCGGTCTTGAATGAGATGATCCGGTCCGGCATCGCCGCTGGCGCGGTGATCAACACCGTGGCCGCAGCCTGTCTCCTGGCGAGATTGGCCGCGGTCCAGGGCCAGTTGAACCAGGCGTATGACACTTATCTGATGGCGACCCAATCGATCCCGGAGGCCAGCGGACAGCATCTCGGCGCCAAGGCCCTGGTCGAAATCGGGCTGGCGGAGGTGTACTGCGAACGAAACGATCTCGCGGCGGCCCTGGCTCACGTGAAGCAGGGATTGGAGCTGCTGCCGATGTGGGATAAAGCCGACGATTGGGCCCTGGCCTACGTCATTCTGGGGCGCATTCAAATGGCGCAAGCGAAAAGGGACGAGGCGGCGGAGGCCATCGAAAAAGCGGCCCGGTTCATTCAGACCAGGGGGGTGTTCTGTGAGGCCCGCATGGCGGTCGAGGCTGCCCGGGTAAGATTATGGCTGGCCCAGGGCGATTTGCAGCCAGCGCAGCGCTGGGCAGTCTCCCAAGCGGAGAGCCCAAGCTCGAGCGAGCGGTTTTGTTTTCGAAATGAGCTGGCCGACATCATCCAGGCACGCGTTTTAATCGCCCAAAACAGGCTCGCTGAAGCTGGCGCGCTGTTAGCGACCCTGGAAGAAACGGCACGGTCTGCCGGGAGGATGGGACGCGTCATCGAAATTCTGCTGCTCCAGGTACTGGCGCGGCGGGAGATGGGCGACACCGCAGGCGCGCTCCAGGCGCTGGGAAAATGCCTGGGGCTGGCCGGGCCACAGGGCTATACGCGCATCTTTCTGGACGAAGGCCAGCCCGTGCAGCGGCTGCTCATCCAGTGGCTGGCGCAGGCCAGCGCTGGTCCCTGGCGAGATTACGCCGCCCACCTGCTCTCCCAGTTCAACGCCGAACCGGATATGACCAGCACTACCCAGGAAAAAGCATCTCCGAACGAGGCCCTGATCGAGCCGCTCAGCCAGCGAGAGATCGAAGTGCTCCAGCTCATGGCCCTGGGCAAGACCAACCGGGAGATTGCCGGGCAGCTCATTGTCTCCCCGGGCACCGTCAAGGCCCACACCGCCAGCATCTACCGCAAGCTCGACGTTTCCAACCGGACCGAAGCAGCGGCGCGCGCCAGGAAGCTCGGCATACTCCCCTAAGACCCCCACCCTGTTTACAAGTAAACCTTACAAATAAACCTCGCATATCCCGTTTGGCAGATGCGGGCTGCCTGGATGCGCGCTACACTATGATCAGATGCTGACGCTGGCACACCGGCTGGTGCCCCGGCTGGAAAGCATACCAGGCGCACCTGGCCGAACAGGTAAAACTATAAGAAAGAGGCTGGCACGATCGACAAAGGAGGCGCGCCATGATCAACGTATTCAAAGAACAAAATGGGATGAACATCGTCGGGCAGGGTGGAAAAATCATCCTGTTTACCCTGCCGGCTTTGGCAGCCGCCATCGGGGTGCATACGGTTTACCCCGCAATCGCGGCGCTGCCCGAGAGCTTTCGTTTTCTCAAGCCCGCAGGGTACGTGCTGCTGCTTCCTGGGCTGATCCTGTGGGGGGCGGCGGTGATCCAGTTGCTGACGGGCTTTTCCAAGGGCAAGCTGGTGACCACTGGCGCCTACGGCGTGGTGCGCAACCCAATCTATTCCAGCGTGACGTTCTTCGTGCTGCCCGCCGTAGCGCTGATCACGTCGACCTGGGTGTACCTGGTGGTTTCAATCTTTTTGTACGCGGGCGTGATGCTGTTCATCGGCACAGAGGAGCGGCAGCTCACCCGGGCCTTCGGCAAGGCGTACGAGGATTACCTGGCCAGGGTCGACCGGCTGATCCCATTCTACCGGAAAGGATGACAGGGTGAATGCCATGACCCCCAGCCTGGCCGCAACGATCACTAAAACTGCCAGCAAACAGGCTTATTGCACCATCCGCTTCCTGGTAGACCGGGCCCGCGTCGAGGCCGCCTACCGGGCGTATGGATACTTCCGTTGGGTGGACGATATCCTCGACGCGGATACGGGTTCGGGGCCTGTGCCGGGCGAAGCCGAAGCATCCGAGCGGAAGTCCTTCCTGGAGCGGCAGAAGTGGCTGCTTGACAAATGCCTGCGTGGCCAGGCGCCGCAGGATGCCAGCGCGCAGGAGGCAATGCTGGTCGAGCTGGTCCACAGCGACCCAGATAAGAACAGCGGCCTGCGAGACTACCTGCGCAACATGATGCTGGTGATGGAGTTCGATGTCAGCCGGCGGGGCCGGCTGGTCACGCAAGCCGAGCTGAACGAGTACACGCGCTGGCTGGCGGTGGCGGTGTCCGAGGCCATGCATTATTTCATCGGGCATGGGGATTTTGCACCCCGAGGCGAAAGGCGTTACCTGGCGGTTTCGGCCGCACATATCGTGCACATGCTGCGGGATACGTGCGACGACGCGCAGGCCGGGTACTTCAATATCCCGCGCGAAGTGCTCGAAGCCAACCAGATCGGCCTGCAGGATGTGCGCAGCGCAGCCTATCGCGCCTGGGTGAAGAGCCGGGTGCAACTGGCGCGCCAGTATTTCGAGGCAGGCAAGCAGTATTACAGGCAGGTGCAGAACCTGCGCCACCGCCTGGCGGGCTTCGCTTACATGGCGCGCTTCGAGTGGCTGCTGGAGGCGATCGAGGCGGAGGGCTACATCCTACGCCCCCAGTACAACGAAAGGAAAAGCACAGGAACCGGGCTGAGGATGAGCTGGCTTACCCTCACGTCGATGATGCGTTGGCGCAGGGAGGAAAGCGTGTCGCGGGCGCTCGCCCCGCAGCGGCAAGGTAAAGCATGGAACCGAAATCCGTAATGGTCATCGGGGCGGGGATCGGTGGGATCAGCGCAGCAGCCCACCTCGCCAGGGGTGGGCTGCACGTCACCGTGCTGGAAAAGAACGCGGGGCCCGGCGGTCGCTGCGACCGCTTGAGCCGAGAAGGCCATCACTTTGATACCGGGCCCACACTTTTGGTAATGCCGCTGTTATACGAAGCCGAGTTCCATGCCCTGGGCGCAGCAATGCACGAACGGCTCGACTTGCAGCGCGTCGACCCAACCTACCACCTGGTCTTCGACAACGGCAGCCAGCTTGCGCTCACTTCTGATATGAAATCCATGCGAGAGCAACTGGAAAGGATGCAACCGGGGAGTTTCCTGGGGCTTCTGCGCTACCTGCGGGAAGGCGACCAGCATTACCAACTGGTGTTGGATAAACTGGTCAACCGCGACTTCCACAGGGCCTCCGCTTTCTTCAACGCCGAGAATCTGGCCCTGGCCTTTCGGCTCAAGGCGCTCGCCAACCACTACCGCAATATGGCCAACTACTTCGATGAACCACGCTTGAAAAGCGCCTTCACTTTCCAGGATATTTACATGGGGTTGAGCCCGTTCGAAGCGCCAGCCACTTTTTCGATGATGCCCTATACAGAGCTGGCGCACGGCGTCTGGTATCCCAAAGGCGGCATGTATGGCGTGGCCGAAACCCTCACCGAACTGGCCCGCCAGGCCGGCGTCGAATTCGTATTCAACACGGCGGTGGAACGGATCGATGTGAACGCCAGGCACGCCCGAGGCGTCGTGCTTGGAGATGGCTCGCGACTGGAGGCAGACGTGGTGCTTGCCAATGCAGATTTGCCCTACGTCTACCAGCGCCTGCTCCCGAAAAACGGGATGTCCGAGGCGTTGATGCGCAAGCGCTTCTCGTGTTCGGCGATCAGTTTCTTCTGGGGGGTAGATAAAACCTATGAACGCCTGAGCGCACACACGCTTTTCCTGACAGACGACTACCGCGAGAACTTCGAATGTATCAACCAGGGGCTGAACCTGCCCGCCAACCCCAGCCTGTACGTTCACGCGCCGGCGCGCCTCGACCCGGCTATGGCTCCCGTTGGGCAAGATACCCTGACAGCGATCGTGCCCGTCGGGCACCTGAGCGAGAACGGGGAACAGAATTGGGATAAACTCCAGGAACAAGCGCGCACACACGTGTTTCGCCGGCTGCGGCTCCTCGGAATCACCGACCTGGAAGCGCACATCAAGTTCGAAGTGAGATATACCCCACTCTCTTGGGCGAAACGATATAACCTGGTGAAAGGCTCCACCCACGGGTTGTCCCACCGGCTGACTCAAATGGCTTACTTCAGGCCATCCAACCGGCACCGGCGCTATCAGAACCTGTACTTCGTAGGCGCAAGTACACATCCTGGCACAGGCATCCCCACTGCGATGGTCTCCGGCCGGCTGGTATCTGAGCGAATCCGGGATGAACTCCGGTGAAAGCCCTGATTTCATCGCCTGTGGAAAACCAGAAGCGAACAAGCACTTACCACTGTGCACTTCTAGTATAATTCCAGGTACATGAAACCATTGAAATTTCCAGCGCCAGGCACAACGCTCACTCGAAGAGATTTCTTGAAACTGGCCGGGGCGGCACCCCTGGCAGCGCTGGCGGGTAAGAAGGTATGGGCTTCACCCCGACCCGTGCTTACAAAGGTAGAAACAAGGGCCGGGCAGCCTAACGTGATCATCGTGGTGTTCGACGCCATGTCGGCGCGGCACCTGTCGCTGTACGGCTACCGGCGCCAGACCAGCCCGAACCTGGAACGACTGGCGCAGCGCTCGACAGTGTATCACAAGCACTATGCGGCGGGCAATTTCACCACGCCCAGCACGGCCTCGCTGTTCACGGGGGTCTACCCGTGGAGTCACCGGGCTTTCAGCCTGGGCGGGCTGATCAGCCGCAACGTGCAGGCCAATAACCTGTTCAGCCAACTGCAAGGGGCTTACCGGCAGACAGCCTTCACACAGAACCTGTTCGTCGATGCGCTGCTGTACCAGTACGAGCAGCACCTGGAGAAGCACCTGCCGCTGAACAGCTTCAGCCTGTCCGGCAGCACGTTCTACAACCGGCTGTTCCAGAAGGACGCCTTCAGCGGGCTGGTGGGCTACGACCGCTTCCTGTTCGACCGCAACGGCGAACGGGGCTCTTTCTTCTTTGCCGTGCTCGATGACCTGGCAGTGAAACTGCGAGCGAGCCTGTACGAGCGCAAGCTGGCCGGGCTGCACCCCGATGGGCTGCCGCAGCTCTCCAGCACGGATATCTTTTACCTGAATAAGGCGGTGATGGACGGGGTGATGGGCTTCCTGGATGGCAGCCTGTCCCAGGCTGGCTCGCCGGGAATGGCCTACATACACCTGATGGCGCCGCATGAACCTTATCGCCCGACCGGCGAGTTCATCGGGCGCTTCGATGATGGCTGGGCTCCACCGGCGAAGGAGAAGCACCGCCTGGCGCCCGGCGGGCCGGAAGAGGAGCTGAACGAGCGCCGGCAGAGCTACGACGAGTACATTGCCAACATCGACGCCGAGTTCGGGCGGCTGCTGGAGCACCTGGAGCAGCGCGGGCTGCTGGATGAAAGCTACCTGATGGTGACTTCGGACCACGGAGAGCTGTTCGAAAGGGGCGTGGCCGGACACAACACGCCGCTGGTGTTCGAGGGCATCATCCGCATCCCGCTGCTGGTGCACGCCCCGGGGCAGAGCCAGCGCCAGGACGTGCACAGCCTGACCAGCACGGTGGATTTGCTGCCCACGCTGGTGGCGATCGCCGGGGGAACAGCGCCGGAATGGTGCGAAGGGCGCGCCCTGCCGGGGAGCAGCGGGGCAGCAACAGCCGCAGACGAGCGCAGCGTGTTCGTGGTGGAGGCCAAGAAAAACCCGGCGCACGCCCCGCTGCGTGAGGCCACGGTGGCGGTGGTGCGCGGCGATTACAAGCTGGTGCGCTACTTCGGCTACCGGGCGCTGCCGAACAAATACGAGTTCTACGACCTGAAGAACGACCCCGAAGAGCTGGTGGACCTGCACCCGGAGCAGCGGAAACAATCCCTGGTGCAGGAGATGAAAGACGAGCTGGAGCAGAAGCTGAAAGAGGCCAACCAGGTTTACTGGGAGTAAGAGAGCAGCACAGCGACCAGGATCAGCCCGCCGCCCAGCAAGGCGATTGCCGGGAGGCTCTCGCCCAACAGCCAGGCCGCCAGCAGCACGGTGACCACCGGCTCCAGGGTGGAGAGCATGGCGGCGTTGGAGGCGCCGATGCGCTCCAGGCCAGCCAGGAAGGTGACCACGGGCAGCACAGTGGCCAGGAGGACGAGCAAGACGATCACCAGCCAAGCGGCACCCGAGGAGGGCAAATGGCAGGCGCCGCCGCGGAGGGCAGAAAGCGCCAGCAAGAGGCCGAAGGAGGCCCCGGCGGAGGCAAAGATCACCGTGGAGGATTGGATGGCCGAGACCTGCTTCAACACCTGGGCACCGACGACGATGTACACCGAGTAGATCGCGGCGGCCAGGAGCGCCAGGAAAATGCCGAGCGCCTGGCCCCCCTGCGGCCCTACGGTCAACGCCAGACCGGCCAGGGCCAGGCCGAAAGCCAGCAGCTTGCGCAGGGTGATGCACTCATGGACCACGCCCGGCCATATCGCCGACAGGAAAACCACAAAGATGGGGTAAAGGTACAGCAACAGGGCCACCAAGCCGGAGGAGGCGTACTTCAGGGCGGTCAGATAGGCGTAGGACTGGCCGACATAACCGATGGCGCCCATGCCGACCAATTGAAGCCAGACCAGGCGGCGAGGGCGCAGGGCAGGCGGAGGATGCGGGCCAGGCCCGGGGACCCGGGCAGACGCCTGGCGCAGGGCGACCAGGAGCAAGGCGGATAAAGAAAAGCGCAAGAACAAGATCGTGAGGGTATCCATGCCCTGGGCATAGGCATAACGGCCCAGGATGGCGAGCGTGCCAAACGAAGCAGCGGAGATGACGACCAGGATCACCCCGGACAGGCGGCGTTGGCGCGCAGCGGTGACCAACACATTCCCTCAGGCTTGATCGCCGGTGAACTGGAGGCGTCCCTTGACCGCAGCCAACAGGCTGCCATCCGCCAGCATGCGGCGCATGGTCTCGATATATGGATACATGAGGGTGTCCTGCTGCAAGAAGGGCACCTGCCGGCGGATGAACTCATAGGCGGGAGCGGTGCCACGACCGAGGCGGGCCTGCGGGCCGAGCGCCTGGCGGCGGAAGTCGATGCCCTGAGCGGCGGCGAACATCTCCAGGGCCAGGATGGTCTCGACGTTGCCGGCGATCTGGCGCGCCTGCAGGGCGGCAGCCGGGCCCATGCTGACGTGATCTTCGATATTGGCCGAGGTGGGGATCGAATCGACGCTGGCGGGGTGGGCCAGGACTTTGTTCTCGGAGGCCAGGGCGGCGGCAGTGTATTGGGCGAGCATGAAACCCGAGTTGACCCCGCCCTGCTGGATGAGGAAAGCGGGCAGAACGCCCTGGTTGCTGGCGGCGTCCACCAGGCGCGCCAGGCGGCGCTCGGAGATGCTGCCCAGCTCGGCCAGGGCCAGGCCGAGGTAGTCCAGGGCCACGGCCAGCGGCTCGCCGTGGAAATTGCCGCCGGAGATGACCGTGGCGCGCTCGTCCTCATCGAAGAAGATCAGGGGATTGTCGGTGGCGGCGTTCAGCTCGATCTCCATGACCCAGCGAGCGTAGGCGATGGCGTCGCGGGCGGAGCCGTGCACCTGGGGGATGCAGCGCAGGGTGTAGGCGTCCTGCACGTTGTAGGGGTCGTCCGGGCGGGTGAAGGTGCTACCTTCGATCAACTGGCGCATGCAGGCAGCGCACTCCACCTGGCGGGGGTGCGGGCGGGCGGCGTGGATGCGGGCGTCGAAGGCGCGCGGTGTGCCGTGCAGGGCTTCCAGACTGAGCGCCCCGGCCAGGTCAGCGGCGAAGGCCAGGTTCTCGGCCTGGTGCGTGACCAGCAGACCGAGGGCGTTCATCAAGGTGGTGCCGTTGGTGAGCGCCAGGCCTTCTTTGGCCGTCAGGGTCAGCGGGGAAAGGCCGGCGCGTTCCAGGGCCTCCCCACCGGGCAGGCGCTGGCCCTGGTAGACGGCCTCGCCCAGGCCGATCAAGGGCAGGGCCATGTGCGCCAGGGGGGCCAGGTCGCCGCTGGCGCCCAGCGAGCCCTGGCTGGGGATGACTGGATACACGCCGCAGTTGAGCAGATCCAAGAGCAGGTGCAAGGTGGCCTCGCGGATGCCAGAGTGGCCCTTGGCCAGGGTATTGGCGCGGATGAGCAGCATGGCGCGCGTGGCGCGCTGGTCGAGGGGCTGGCCGACACCCACGGCGTGGCTGATGAGGATGTTGCGCTGGAGCTGTTCGACCTGGTCGGGCGAGATGATGCGGTCCTTGAAGGCACCAAAGCCGGTGGTGATGCCGTAGACCACTTCGCGGCGGGCGACGAAATCCTGCACGGCCTGGGCGGCGCGGCGCACCTTGCGCCAGGCCTCAGGGGACAGGCTGACCTGGATGCCAGGGTTACCGGCGACGGCGACGACGGTTTCGAGGGTGAGGGATTGGCCGTCGAGGATCACAGGTTCTTGCGAAGGGGACAAAGCTTCAGGTGGCATGGCGTTCTCCGGGAAAATCGTCAGACCTGACAGGTTTTAAAAACCTGTCAGGTCTCTTAACGGCAGGCGATACGCCAGGCGTCCAGCGCCAGGTGCTTCTTCAAGAAGTCGAAATCCAGGGCGTTGGCCGGCGGGCAGAAGACGGCCGGGTCGCCCTGGTATTCGATGCCGAAGACGGGCTTGCCAGCCTGGACGAAAGGCAGGAGCAGGTCGCACTCTTCGTACTCGAAGCACTGCTCGTTGAGCGCCCATTCGAAGTAGGGCCACAGGTCGGCGACCTGATCCAGGTCGTTCTTCAGGCCAACCGCCAGGCGGCGCTGGTGAGCCTGTGCGGCGATCCAGGTGTTATAGGTGATCTGGTGCTGGTAGGTGAGCGGGAAGCCGGTGTCGTTGGTATAACCATCCACATTATCGGGATCGACGCCGTCGCAGCGCCTGTCACGCGCCAGGTCCAGGCGGGCCGCCATGAGCGGGCCGAGCAGGTCGAGGCGGCGGATGTCCAGCCATTTCTCGCCGGGCCAGCCGTCCAGGTCATCCCCCTTGACCACAACGGGGAATTGATCCGCATCGGGACGCCAGTCCTCCCAGGAGCCGGCGCTGAAATAGCACATCACTTTGCGCCCCTGGGCGTGCAGTTGGTCAATGACCGCCTGAGGCGTTTCGAACAGGTCGAGGTTATACAGGCGCACATCCAGGGATAGATCCAGTTCGCCGCTGTACTGGATTTGCCAGGAGGCGCCAGGGACAGGCTGCCAGTAAGCCGGGGCGCGGTTGGCGACCTGGGGCAGGTAGATCAGGCTGTCCCCCAGGGCGGAGGCGGGAGGCTGCACCCCGGCAAAAACCAAAGCCAGGAGCACGCCTACGAGCAGCGCCCACTGCAAGAACGCTCTGCCAATGCCCATCTGGCCGGCCTCACCCTTCAGATAAGACCGCGGCGCTCTCGATCAAATCGATCAGGCTGCGGGCGAAGCGCGCCGCCGGGGCGCCATCCACAAAATCGTGATCGAAGGCGATGGTCAGGTTGAGGTATTCGCGGATGGCGATCTCGCCGTTATGCACGCCGGGCTTCTGGGCGATGCCGCCGACGGTCAGGCCCAGGTTGTGGTAGGGCAGGAAAGTCAGCCCCCAACCGCTGCCTTTGCCAAACATGCCGACCGAGGTGAGGATGGTGGTGCCTTGCATGCCCTTGAACCAGTGCGGGTTCTTGCGCATGGCCCAGTAGAACAGCATGCGCACGAAGCGAGGCACACGCGAGGCCAGGGCGACCAGCCCGCCGCTCTGGGCGCTTTTTTTCGAGCCGCTCTGCACGGCGCGGATTTCAGCGCTGATCTCGTGCACACCGCGGCGGTTGGCGGCCCGGAGGATGTGCGGGATGGCCACGGCGCCCGCTTTCGATTCGATCAAGGTGACCACATCGACATCCTGGAAGACGACCAGCCGGCCGCGCCAATCCCGGTAGGCCTGCACCCTAGGGTTGGCGGCGATCGCCCGGGCCAGGCTGGCGACCAGGAAGGCGGTGAAGGAGAGGCGCTCGCCGGTCTCCTCGGCAGCGGCGCGGATCAACTGGCGCGCCTGGGTGACGTCGATCTCGAGCAGGCCGTAGATGACGTGGCGCTGGATGCCGAGGTAGCCGGCGTCGACGATTACGTTTCTATCGGAGGGGAAGGGGAGAATCTGGTAATCCATGCGGGTATTATAATGCCAGAAGCGGCGGCACGCCTCCCAAAACCTGTTGACCAATAGGCTGCCGGCGCCATTTACCAACGGCCAGAAGCGATAACCCCCAAAAACCCGTTGACCAATAGGCTGCCCGCGCCATTTACCAACGGCTGGGATTCAAAATCCCAGCCTGATACCCCAAGTGCGCTCAAAGCGCACTCCCCCCGGGCCATTTCCCCAACGCGCTTTCAGCGCGTTTTGGGTAGCAGGCCGGGAATTGCATTCCTGGCCGAGTTGGGCGCACACGCCGCGCCGGTGGCACGCTGGCCGGCAATGGCTGGAATTCAAAACCCCAGCCTGGTATCCAAAGTGCGCTCAAAGCGCACTTCCCCCGAGGTGGGTGTGCGGGGGCGGGTCGAGTTGGTTGAGGCGCGCCGTGGGCAAGATGGGGCGGCTGCCGTAGGGGCGGGCCAGCCAGAGCGGGCAGACCCGCCCCTACGGCGACGGCGATCATCGCTCCTCTTGGCAGAGACCGCACCAATCAGTGAGGTGCTAGAATATGAGGTTATCACAATAACGCCTATTGCTGCTCAAACGGCTTGATTTTCGATTGGTAAGGTACCAATTTTCATCTGGTGGTTTCGTGAAAACTTTACCAATTTTGGAACAATTACTACATAAGGTTGTTCCAAGACTGGTAAAATTGTTATGCAAACCTAAGTAGTAGATGTGAACATCGGTACCAGATATCATCGCTTCGCGTTACCAGATTTGGAAAGAACACTGATGAAGTTGCGTTCCATTAGCACTCAAAGGGCTCTAAGTCATGAATGTTGATACAATATCACTTGCTAATTATGCTGTAAAGGCTGCTAAAGAACGCTTTGGACTAACCTTGGATTTTTCCGAACTAACTTTGCCAAACTTTGAAAACTTATTAGTATTAGCGACAAAACACATAGATGACTACAAAAGTGAAGGCAAGGTAACATATAAGATAATACAACGTACTGCTACCGTTTGGGGAAGTTATTTAGGCGAAGTTATGCGTCATGAGTTAGGTGGAGAATGGTTACTTACGCTGATTGACTGACGAATCTTAAGAAAGAGAGGCTATCCAAATTGTTCAAACTATGGCAAATTTAAGTCGCAAACCAAACTGCCAAAGGAGAAGAACAATGTCAGATAACCTCAGCCTGTATCGTAC
>JBFMFR010000069.1:0-32996 GCA_040752025.1 Chloroflexota bacterium
GACGATCTGAAACGCAAGGTTCTGGCCTTCATCGAGTATTACAACCGTACCATGGCTAAACCGTTCAAATGGACCTACCAGGGCAGAGCCCTTTCTGCATAGCTATTTATGCCAAGATGTACTAGTTTGGGCTCAAGAGCGAGCCGTGCAATCCCAAAGTTGATTGACATAATGAGAATTGAAGATTCAACCCTTCGTGAGCGTGTTTTGTCCGTTTTGCAGGCTATGACTGAACAATCTTTTGACAGTGATCCTTCCGTTTGGGAGGAATGGTGGGCAGAGAATGGTTCTAAATGGCCGCTACCGGCTACTCCTGTTCCAACACGCACCGCAACAGCTACACCCCAACCAACAGCTACACCCCAACCAACAGCTACACCACAGCCGACAGCTACGCTTACTGCCAAACCGGAAATAATTTCAACTAGCGCTTATGTGAAGTTTACTGATGAAAAGGGCGGCGAGATGATTTTGATCCCTGCTGGTTTATTTGAGATGGGATCAAAAGCAGATAGTGGTTTATCCCCTCGCGAAGAATCATTACGTTATGTTTATTTGCCCGGTTATTACATCGATGTTTATGAGGTGACTAATTCTATGTTCGCCAAGTTTGTGGAGGAAACCGGGTACAACACACTTGCTGAAAAAGAGGGTTGGGGATATACAATGGGTATAAACCGTCCTGAGGAAGTCACAGGTGCGGATTGGAAGCATCCCCGGGGGCCCGGCAGTAGCCTGGATGAGTTGGAGAATCACCCAGTCGTGCAAGTGGGATGGGATGATGCGTTGGCTTATTGTGCGTGGCGGGGTGGCGATTTACCTACAGAAGAACAATGGGAAAAGGCTGCACGTGGTACTGATGGCCGAATTTATTCCTGGGGGGATACTTTTGACAGTAGCTTGCTGAATTTCTGCGATAAAAGTTGCCCGGCTTTTGGAATATCCGAAAAGAGCGCTGATGATGCTTATAAATATACCGCGCCAGTGGGCTCTTTCCCAAGTTGGGCAAATCCCTATGGGCTCTTCGATATGATCGGTAATGTTTCTGAATGGGTTTACGGCCAGTATGAGTATTGGACCTCTGAAACGCACATTACGCGTGGAGGCGGGTGGGATTCGCGCTCGCGTTATTACTTCGCGGCCCAATTGAATTATCATTCTCTGGACTACCGTAGTTCTGGGATCGGTTTCCGTTGTGTCCGAATGCCCTGAAAAAGCATTCCATGAACTGGCGAGAAATGAATTTCTCCGCCATTGTCCCATGCTCTGCATTCGGGGTTCTCGAAGCTGAATTAGCCAACTTTTTTGCTGCCCAGGTATGCATAGTGGGATATGCTCGTTTCGACTTGATGCTGGCGTCATTTCGGATACGATTGGATTATGAATCAACGCTGCATTATGGCGCTGGAAAAGGTTGAGTGGTAAGAAGATCACCAGTTGATATCAGGGTGTTGGAATATAGGGGTATTGCGGTATGTTCGAATATGATGCCGAGGGAAAGATTTTCACAGGCGAGGTGAGCGGGTTGAATGATGTGTTTACTTTTCAGGGGCGGTCGCTGGAGGAATTGGAGCGTTCTTTTCGGGAGGCGATCGATTTTTACCTGGAAATGTGGGCGCGAGATGGCGTAACGCCGCGAAAGAACGTGCAGCGCCCTCCTGAAAAAATGGGTGACACAGTTTTAGGTTGCAGATGCCGCTGATTTTTTGATTTGGGAAATCTGTGGGAAAGGCTCTATACCAATTCGGCGAATCTGGTATGGCAAAATGAATGTGTGGATGAACAAGTCCGTGCGACTCTAACCGCGCATGCAAAGGATATGCTGGCCGAAGGTAAAACGTGATGAGACTGAAGATCGATAAAGAGAATGATGCGCTCTACTTCCGGCTGGATGAGGCGGCGATTGTTGAATCGGAAGAAGTCCAGCCTGGGGTGATCCTGGACCTGGATGTCAATGGGCAGGTGGTGGGGATCGAAATCCTGGGTCTCAGTGCGCGCACCGAGCCTGAGAAGCTGCGCATCCTTCAATTCGAAACGGTATAACGATTACGCGCCGAAGGCAACCATCAAGTGGGCCCTGTGCATGGCGTGTTTGAGGTTGCGATCGACGCATACCCTTGACAAACCGGCCTTTCATCGTATAATTACGATATTATCGGTTTTATACGATATAAGGAGCGCGATGGCTCGAACGATAACCCCAAGCATGGCCCCGGATAAGCTGCGCCTGGCGAGGATGCTCAAGGCGTTGGGCAACCCCATTCGCTTCCAGATCGTGGAGACGCTGGCCGAACGGCAGATGTGCATCACGGCCGAGATCGTCGAGACCACGCCGCTGGCGCAGTCAACGGTCAGCCAGCATCTTAAAGTGCTCAAGGAAGCCGGGCTGATCCGCGGCGAGATCGAAGGCCCGGCGACCTGCTACTGCCTGGACCTGGATAACATCCGCTGGTTGAAAGAACAGATCGAACGCTGGCTGCCGAGCTGCTGTTCGGATTGACGATTGCAGGCGCGGCTGCATCGTGTTTTTTTGGCGCCAATCATCGTATTTTTACGATAAAAAAATTTGATGTCAGAAACCGGGTTTTTCCTCGTTCAAGCGGGAAAGTTTTGCAAGCCTGGCGTAATTTTTGCGGGCGATTCTCGCCAATCAAAAACCCGGTTTCTTTTTGCGATCAAGAATGATTTGGAGGAAAAATGGACATGACTTCTGCTTCCAGCCAGTATTTCGCCCAGGTGGCGGGCGAGTGGGACCGCCTGCGCTCCGGGTATTTCAGCGAAGTGGTGCGCCAGACAGCGATCTCGAAGGCCTATTTGCGCCCGGAGATGAGCGTGGCGGATATCGGCGCCGGCACCGGTTTCATGGCGGCTGGCCTGGCGCCGCTGGTCAGCCGAGTGTACGCCCTGGACGGCTCGCCGGAGATGCTGGCGGTGGCGCGCCAAAACCTGAAGGATTTCGACAACGTGGTTTTCCAGGAAGCCGAGGGCCTGGCGCTGCCGCTGCCGGACGCCAGCCTGGAGGCGGTCTTTGCCAACATGTATCTGCACCACTGCCCGGACCCGCTGGCAGCCATCCGGGAAATGGCGCGGCTGCTCAAGCCCGGCGGGCGGCTGGTGATCACCGACATGGACGCACACGAATACGAGTGGATGCGCGAAGAAATGGCGGACGTCTGGCTGGGCTTCGAGGCAGCCCAGGTGCGCGCCTGGTACGAGCAGGCCGGGCTGGTCAATATCATCATCGGGTGCGCCGGGGAGTCGTGCTGCGCCGAGTCGGTCGAGGCAAAAACGCCAGCCGAGCAGCGCCAGGCGGAGATTGGCGTCTTCGTGGCGGTTGGCACGCGGCGGGTGCAGGCGCAAAGTGCGGTGCAGGAGCACTACGGAGCCCTGGCGCGCGGTGGGACAGGCAGTTGGGAGCTACAGGCCGCGGTCGAGGAAGGCTGCTGCACATCGAAAGCAGAAGTGGAGACGAGCTGCTGCGCACCGCAGGCAGAAGTCCAGGCGAGCTGCTGCTCGCCGGTGGAGGTGATCCCGCTGGAGGCGCTTGCCACGACTGAAGCAGGCTACGTGCCGGGTTATTCCAGCGTTGAGCGGGCCGCGGCCCCCTCCGAGGCGGCTAATTTTTCGCTGGGCTGCGGCAACCCGACCGCCCTGGCGCGTTTGCAGCCTGGCGAGGTGGTGCTGGATATCGGCAGCGGGGGCGGGTTGGACGCTTTCCTGGCGGCGCGCCAGGTGGGGCCGCAGGGGCGCGTGATCGGCGTGGATATGACCGACGAGATGCTGGCGCGGGCGCGCCGCTCGGCGCAGCAGGCCGGGCTGGACAACGTCGAGTTCCGCAAGGGGCAGGCGCAGGCGCTGCCGGTCGAGGATGGCAGCGTGGATGTGGTCATCTCGAACTGCGTGATCAACCTGTGCGAAGATAAGGGCCAGGTGTTCCGCGAAGCTTACCGCGCTCTCAAGCCCGGCGGGCGGCTGGAGGTCAGCGACGTGGTCACGCAGGGGACTTTCCCCGCTGAACTGCGCGCCGACCCGCACAACTGGGGCAACTGCGTCTTCGGGGCGCTGCCCGAGCAGGAATACCTGGATCTGGTGGCGCAGGCCGGCTTTGGCGAGATCAAGATAGGGCGCAGCGCCCAGGCGGGCGAGATCGCCAGTGTGCGCGTGTACAGCGCCATGGTTGCGGCGCGAAAACCGGCTTAGGCGACGCAGCCGATCATTTTACAGGGAACTTCTAAGCCGAGGAGAGCGTTGTATAATCGTTGGTGACAACGAGATGAAACGCTCTCTTTTGATTCTTATTTTGGTTGGGGTGTTGGCGGCTCTGGGCGCGGCGGGCTGGGCCTGGCTGTTCAGCGGGCTGCCCTCCGTCGAGACCCTGCCGGCGCGCCTGAACACGCCCAGCGTGCGCATCACCGACCGCCAGGGGCGGCTGCTCTATGAAGCGCTGCCCACGGAAGGCGGGCGGCACGCGGTGGTGGCGCTGGAGCAGATACCGCTGGCGCTGCGCCAGGCCACGATTGCCACCGAGGACCGCAGTTTCTACAGCCACCCGGGGGTGGACTGGCAGGGCATCCTGCGGGCGGCCTGGATCAATTTGCGCGGCAGTGAAACGCGCGTGGGCGGCAGCACGATCACCCAGCAGGTGGCGCGCAATTTACTGATGGAGCAGGAGGAGCGCTACGAGCGCTCCTACCGGCGCAAGCTGCGCGAGGCGCTGCTGGCCTGGCAGTTGACGCGCAGCCTGAGCAAGGAAGAGGTGCTGGGGCTGTACCTGAACCAGACCTATTACGGGGGCATGGCCTACGGGGCGGAAGCCGCGGCGCAGACTTTCTTCGGCAAGCCGGCGGCGCAGCTCGACCTGGCGGAATGCGCCCTGCTGGCCGGGCTGCCGCAAGCGCCAGCGCCGTACAACCCGTTCACGGACATGCAGGCCGCGCAGGCGCGCCAGAAGGTCGTGCTGGGGTTGATGGAAGCGGACGGCTATATCACCGCCGAGCAGCGCGCCCTGGCGGAGCGCGAGCCGCTGGTGCTGGCCGAGAGTCCTTACCCGATCGAAGCGCCGCATTTCGTGATGATGGTGCGCGCTCAACTGGACGAAATCTTCACCCCCGAGCAGATCTACCAGCACGGCGGGCTGGTGGTGCGCACCACGCTCGACCTGGACTGGCAGGGGCACGCCGAGCGGGCCATCGCTCAGCAACTGGAGGAACTGCGGCGCACCCCGGACGGGCTGGGGCACAACGTTAACAACGCCGCGCTGGTGGCGCTCGACCCGCAAACGGGCGAAATCCTGGCGCTGGTGGGCAGCCCGGATTACTTCGACGCCGAGCACGGCGGGGCGATCAACATGGCCAACGCGCCGCGCCAGCCGGGTTCGGCGCTCAAGCCGCTGGTGTACGCCGCGGCGATGAACCCGCAGCAGGCGCAGCCCTGGACGGCGGCGACCATGCTGCTGGATGTGACGACTTCTTTCCTGACCCCTCAAGGCCAGGCGTACGTGCCAGCCAATTACGATTTCAACGAGCACGGGCCGGTGCTGCTGCGCGATGCCCTGGCCTCGTCGCTCAATATCCCGGCGGTGCTGACCATGCAGCACGTTGGCCTGCCGGAGCTGTTCGCCCTGGCCTCGCGCCTGGGCATCACCACGTTGAAGGACCCGGAGGCCTACAACCTGTCGCTGGCGCTGGGGGGCGGGGAGGTGCGTCTGCTGGAACTGGTGCAGGTTTACGGGGCTTTCGCCAATGGCGGATATCAGGTGACCCCGGAGACGATCCTGGAGGTCAGCGACTGGCAGGGCAACCTGCTCTACCAGGCGGCGCCGATGCCGCAGGCGCGCGTGCTCGACGAGCGCCTGGCGTGGCTGATCAGTGATATCCTGAGCGACAACGACGCCCGCCGCCTGGGTTTTGGGGCTTACAGCAGCCTGCGCCTGGACCGCCCGGCGGCGGTCAAGACCGGCACAACCACCAATTTCCACGATAACTGGACAGTAGGCTATACACCCGGGCTGGTAGTGGGGGTTTGGGCGGGCAACACCGATTACCGCCCGATGCGGGATGTGAGCGGGCTGACCGGGGCGGCGCCGATCTGGCACCAGTTCATGCGCACGGTGCTGCGCGACCAGCCGCCGCAAGCGTTCGCCCAACCGCCGGGGCTGGCGCGGGTGGAGATCTGCGCCCTATCGGGCCTGCTGCCCACGCAGGCCTGTCCGTACCGGCGCTGGGAGTGGTTCATCGAAGGCACACAGCCGACTCGACGCGATAATCTCTACCGGGTAGTGACGCTCGACTCGGCCACGGGCCGCCTGGCAACCGCCAGCACACCGCCCGAGCGGCGCATCGACCAGGTGGTGCTCGACCTGCCGATACAGGCCCAGGCCTGGGCGCGCTCGCAAGGCCTGGCGCTGTACAGTGACCTGCTGCCCGGCGAGGGAGTTGAACTGGGCCAGGCGGCGCCGGTGCTGCGAGCAGGGGAGGCGCTGCGTATGCTGGCGCCAGCCACAGGCAGCGTGTACGTGCTCTCGACGGGCTTAACAGCCGGGGCGCAGCGCATCCGCCTGGAAGCGGTGGGGGCAGCAGGGCTGCGCCAGGTGGTTCTGTACGTGGATGGGCAGGCGGTGGCGAGCTTCGCAGGCGGCCCCTACCAGGCCTGGTGGGAGCTAAGCCTGGGTTCGCACCGCGCCTGGGCGGAAGCCGTGGGCGAGGCCGGGGAGAAGGTGACCAGCGAAGTGGTGACCTTCGTGGTGCAAACGGAGCCCTGAAATGTAAAGAAACGGGAGAGCCGGGTGTACGGCTCTCCCGTTTTTGATTCTAGACTTTGCGCCCGCCTTTCAAGGCGTCGGTCAGCTTCTGGAAGGTCTCCATGTCGCCTTTGGCCAGCAGTTGGGCCTGCTCGGGCCAGGAAGCGGGATCCATGTAGGGATAATTGGCGGCTTCGAGGATCTCTTTCAGCTTGCCCGGGTCGGCGGCGGCCAGTTGGGCGAAGGTGAGGATTCCGGCGGCTTGCAGCACCGACTGCACTTTAGGCCCGACGCCCTCCAGCAGGGTCAGATCGTCCGGCTTGGGCGGCTCAGCGGGCGGCGCAGCCTCAACAACGGGCTCAGGCGCGGCGCTCTTGAGCGGGGCGGGGGCTTCGATTTCAGCTTCGGCCGGCTCGGGCTGGGCCTCCTCGGCGTGATGCGCCTCGATGTGCGGGGGCTCCTCTTTGGCCGAGCGGGTGAGCAGCCACCAGACGACCAGCACTACCAGCAGGAAGATCAGGATCCACAGCCAGGGGGGGACTCCCTGTCCTTGCTGGGCAGGCGGGGCAACCTGCTTCAGGAATACAGAGAATATGGAAAGCATTTTACAATTCCTCCGTTCGAAAGGTTTTGGATTGGGTTGCTTTTATTATACTGGATTCGCGCTGGCTGAAACCAGCGACTGCCGCGTTTTTAGGAAGTTGTTAGAAAATAGAGCGAGCTCTGACTGGAGAAAAAAAGCCTGGCGCCCAGGCGACTTGCGTCGCGGGCGCCAGGCGAATTTTACTGGCGAGCCTTCTAGGGTATCACGGTGAACAGGCTGCCGGCGCCGCGCCCGTAGACTTCGGGGAAGTAGAACTCCTGGGCGGTGGGTGGGATGGTCTTGAAGACGCCGATGCTGGAGGCGCGCACCAGGTAGGTGTACACGTAGGTGCCAGCCGGCAGATAATCGGTGGAGAGCACCACGCGCTCATCCTTCAACTGGGTGTGAGTGAAGAACCACCAACCCCAGCCGCGCCACCACAGGTCTTTCCAGGAGAACTGCTGGGGCACTTCCACGCTCTGCGGGCTGGTGCTGAGCGACTGATCGACCGCCTCCAGGCCGGCAGGCAGCGGGTCATCGATGATCACGTAGTGCAGGGCAGCCGGGGCCACGATGGTCAGGCGGCCCAGGAGCAGCTCACCCTGGCTGGCCTGCGTGACGGGCGTGTTCACATCCTCCAGGCGGTAGTAGCTGCGCGAGACGATGATGCCCTGTTCGAGAGGCTCGATCTGCTCGACGGGCAGGTAGACGTTGAGATGGGCAGTGTAGTACAGGTTGCCGGGACCATCGTCGCGGGTCACAGCCAGGCGGTTGGCCTGGTCGGTGAGCAGCTCGCTCACGTCGACGCGCAGGGTTTGGGTCTGGCGCAGGGTCTCGGCGTTGGCTACGCCGCCGCCCAGGCGCTGCCCGTTGAGGGCCACAGCGTACTGGTAATCGGCCTGCAGCTCGCCGCTGGCAACCATCCAGTTGGTGAGCGCCATCAGCGTCCAGGCGGTTTCCTGTGTGCTGAGCCAGTGGCCGTTGGTGCGGTGGCTCATCAGCCAGCGCACGGCATTGGCATTGAGTGGGTTCTCCGGTTCGATCTGGCTGAGGGCGGAGAGCACGATGGCGGTGGTGCGCGTGTCGGTGTTCCAGTTCCAGCGGTCGGAGGCTTTTTCTTCCCAGTGTGTGCCGGTGGCCGATAGGATGGCCGTGCTGGCGAAGTCGGAGAGCAGAGTCCCGATGCGCGGATCGCCAGAGTCGATGATGTGCAGGGTTTGCGCCAGGAAAGCGTGGGCGTAGAGGGCCATGCGCTGGCGCTGGTCGTAGAGCTGGACGGTGCTGCTCACATCCGCTCGCCCGCCGCGGGCCAGCACGTACAGGATGAAGGCCTGGCGGTTGAGCTTGTAGGGATCAGTCATGCGCACGATGGAAAGCACCTGGCCGTTCAGGTAGCGCAGGCCGCGGTTGAGCACCTCCTGGCTGACCGTGTAGCCGCTTTCCTTGGCTTCGACCAACCCCAGCACCACGTAGGCCGAGGTGAGCGGGTCGCTCTTCTGGTAATTCCACCAACCCCAGCCGCCGTCGGGGTTCTGCCAGTTGTACAGGCGCTGCAGGGCGGTGTCGACCTGGGTCGCCAGGCTGTCTTCCAGCGCTTTGTCGCTCAGGCCGGCGGATTTGAGGGCGCGGGTGGTGATCACGTTAGGCAGGAACTTGGAGATGGTCTGCTCCAGGCAGTCGTAGGGATAGTTTTTGAGGTACTCCAGGCTGTCGGTCATGCCGGCCGCCAGGGAGGGCGAGAGTTTGATGGTCAGCTCGCCCTGCGAGACCTGGAAGGCCTCGGGCAGGCTGATGGCTTCCACCTGCGAGCCGCCGTCCAGCAACTGGCCGGAAGTGCCGACGGTCTCGGGGGCCTCGTAGCGGTAGACGGGCAGACCCTGGTCCTCCAGGGTGCCCTGTGGCGGGCGGCTGGCGTCGCTCAATCCACCGCCTTCGGCGCTGAAGACCAGATCGACGCGTTGGGCGTCCGGGTTGATGCTGGCCTGCCAGGTGACGTACACGCGGCCCTGGGCGGGGATCTCCATGCGCTGGTTGGCCGGGTTTTTCAGCATGAGCCCTTCGCCTGCCAGGCTCACATCCACGCTCAAGGATTTGTCGGTGTTGTTGTGCACGGCGGTTCCCAGGGTGACCTGGTCGCCGACGACGAAGAAGCGCGGGGTCTGCGGGCGCACGAGCAGCGACTTGGTGCTGATGATGTCGATGGTGGCCTGGCCGACGCGTGTGTCTTTGGTGAAAGCACGCGCCTCCATGCGCCAGGTGGTCAGGTTGTCGGGCAGGCGCACGCTCACCTGGGCCTCGCCATTGGCGTCGGTCTGGATGGCGGCTTTCCAGTAAGCGGTGTCGGGGAAGTCCTGGCGCACATCGATTACGCCGAAGATGTCGGCGCCCTTGCCGCCGCCGCCGCTGCCGCCCAGCCCGCCTTCGACGATCTCCTGCGCCAGGGTGGCGTTGTATTCTTCGATGCTCAGGGCGATGGGCACGGCGGTCCAGACGCCCAGGGTGCGCTCGGAGTAGAAGTAATCCAGGATGGGGGCCGAGTTGGGCGGGAGCAGCGAGAGGGTGGCCAAGTCGCTCAGGCTGAGCGAGACTTCGGCGCTGACCGGCTTGCCCTGGTCGTCCAGGGTGCGCACGGTGTAGTTGATGGTTTCGCCGGGCCCGGCCTGTTCACGGTCGGGTTCCAGTTCAACGGTCAGGGTTTGTTTCTCAAGGCTGACGCTGATCTCGGTGATGCCCAGTTTGAAATTGGGCCGCGGGTTGGTGTCATCCACGCCCTTGACCACCAGCACGGAAACGTAGACGTTGGGGGCCATGCCGGGGGTGATGGGCAGCTTGTAGATGGTGCTGTTGCTTTCCAGGCGGACGACTTCCTGCTCGTGGATGCGGCCGCGCTCGACCGTCACCAGGGCGTAAGCCTGGCCCTGGAAGGGCGAGGCGATCAGGATCTCGGCCGTATCGCCGGGGGCGTAGCTCTTGCGGTCGGTGACCAGTTCGAAGCTGCGGTCATTAGTCTGCCGCCAGGGGATGTAATCTTTGCCGGCAACCCACATGTAGGCCGAGGCGCTGCCCTGGTTGCCCAGGTCATCCTCGGCGGTAACGCGGGCGCGGAAGATGCCGCCGTTGGGCGGGGTAAAGGTGACGGTCGCCTGGCCTTTTTCGTCCAACTCCAGGTCCTTGAAGCTGGTGACGGGGATGTCTTCGACGGTGGAGGTCCATTCGATGCGCCCGTTGGCGTCCTGTTCCTGGACACTGTACCAGCGGCGCTCGACGATCTCGACGCTGACTTTTTGACCTGCCAGAGGCTCGCCATCCCAATCCAGGGCGACGACCTCGAAGGTTTGTTCTTTGCCGGCCTGGCCGACGTATTTGCCGGGTTTGATGCCGGGATAAACTTTCGAGCGGTGGGCAACGATCTCGACGCGCCCGCTGACCGCGTTCAATGACAGGTCGGTGACAGTGGCTTCGAAGACCAGGCGGCGGCTGGCGGTGATCTTGCCCAGGTCGGCCGGCAGGCTGAACGTGAAGCGCCCGGTGCTGTCGGTGTGGCCCTCCCCAGAGGCAAGCTGTTCGCTGCCGTTGCCGTCGTAACCCTCGCGGAAGCCAGCGTCGATCTCGGAGTCGTAGAAGCTGTAGCCGGAATACTTACCCGGCGGGTTGAAGGCGTAGGGTTCGGCGGTCAGAGTCCAGTTCACCTGGGCGTCGGCTACACCGCCGCCTGAGTAGTAGTCGGCCTGCACCTGGACGGTGAACTCCTCACCGGCAAGTACATCCAGCGGCTTAGCGCTGACCTGCACCTGGAATTCGGGCTTGCGGTATTCGGCGACAGTGAAGGAGACCGAGCCCACCACGTTGTCACTGCCGGCCAGGCTGATATCGATAGAGTACGAGCCCAGCGTGGTCTCTTGATCCAGGGTGATCTGGCCATCGAAGCTGCCCAGGGACGAGAGCGGCAGCTTCTCATCGTAGATAGTCTCTTCGTAGTTGGTGATGCGCACCTGCACCTGGCTGTCATCCGGCAGGCTGTAGGCCAGGTCGTCATCCAGTCGCACGATACCCTTGAAATACACCGGTTGGCCAGGGCGGTAGATCGGGCGCTCGGTGTAAACGTAAGCGCGCGGTTGGTTGGAGGGGAAGTAGTACGCCCCCCAGATGCCGTAGTCATACATGGATACACCACTGCCCCACTGGCTGGTGGAGAAGGCGAAAACTTTCCCATCGTCGGAAAGCACGAAGCGGGTGGTGTAGGGATCATCGGGGGCGGGCAGCTCCAGGTGGAGCAGGCCATCCGCGTCGGTGCTGCCCTGGCCGATCTTTTCGAAGTTCTCGTTGAAGACGCTGACGGAGACATCTGCCAGGGGCTTGCCATCCTCCAGGCCGGTCAGCCAGATCAGGCTGTCCGTGGTGGTGGATTTGAAGGTCAGGTTGGCATTGGTGACCATCAGCAGGCGAGTGTCATTGTAACGACCATCGTGCCGCACTTCGGGCGAATCCAGCCCCAGGAAATAGAAACCAGGCGGCAGCGGATTGCCGGACTGGGTGGTGGGGGCGTAATTCTTCAGGACGCGCTCGTTGCGGCCAGCCTGGCTGGACTCGTTGACTTCCCACACCAGGGCCTCGGCGTCTGGCTGGTAGCGATACATCGGCGTTTTGCCGGTGAGCATTTGGGTGAATTGCTCGGCAGCCACCTGGTATAGCTCAAGTTTAAGCGACTTGATGTTAGTGTAATAGGCGTAGAAATCCTGCGGTCCGCCTTCGCGGAAGAGCACCGGCTCGTAAGGCATTTGCAGGCCGGCCAAGGGCGAGCGGGCGGCAGTAGTAAAACGGATGGTCTGGGTCTGGCTGATGGCGTTGCCGTAAATGTCTTGCATGCCGGCTTGCAGGCGTATTTCGTAGCGTGTGGAGGGCTGCAAGAAGTAGCCGGACATGCTCCAGTCCCATTCGTTGTACCACCATTCGATCTCTTTCTCCGGCGCGGGTATGACCGTGATCCTGGATTTGACCGACTCGATGTCCATCGGTGAGGCGAACTTGATGCGGAATTCGCTGGAGTAATAGTTCTGAGTAGCGCCGTTAGCGGGCGTAGTGCTGATCACCTTGGGCGCGGAAACGGTTGAGAAGTTCCATTCCAACTCCTGGCGCAGCTCCCCGCCGCCCAGGGCCTGGGCCCCGGCGCCGATGCGCAGGACGTAATCGCTGCCCAGGGCCAGGCGTTGGGTGGGGGTGATCATCATAGTGACGAAGTCCTCGTCCCAACTGGTTTCCAGGTCAGATTTGCCAGTTTTGTTATTGGTGAGCGAGAGGGCGGCTTCGGTGCTGTCTTGATCCATAGGCTGCAAGAAGCGGATGATGAAGTATTCATCCAGGAGCACGTTTTTCAGGTTGTTCTGGTTGTAATAACCGCTGGACATGGCGTAATAATCGATGTCGGGGGCGGTGGTGGTGAAGCTCCAGGAGTAATCCTGGGCCAGTTGGGTCTCGTCCAGGGCATCGGCCAGGCCGGCCGCCACCGTGACGGTGTAGGTGGTAGCGCCCTGGAAGGCGATCTTAGGACGGAAGGCGTAGACGGAGGTATTGATCCACTCGCCAGTGCCTTCCACCTGCGGCTCGATGGAGATCGGGTTGGGCAGCTTATCCTGTTCCTCGGCGATCACCAGGGGCGCCACCGGGCGTGTGAAGATGACGGTGATGACAGCGTCGTTGGCGATCTCGGTGCTGCCGTCCACCGGAGAGACCTGGCTGATCTGGAGCTCGCCAGCGGTGTTGAATTGAAAAGTCAGGGGCTCGACCAGGGCCACGCCTTCGGCGCTGACGGCATCGACGCTCAGGCTGGCCTGGTAAGAACTGCCGGGTTGGAGAGCAGCCTCCGGCTTGAAGACCAGCTTATTCCTGGCCGGCCAGCTCAGCTTGCCAACCACGATCTGCCCCTGTTCGTCGGTCATCTGCCAGGCGGCGGCGGTCTTGGCGGCGTCCATAGGCTGGTCGAAGACCAGGGCGATCTCGCCGTTGGTGGGCAGCTCCATCCCGCCGGGCTGCTGGTCGATGAGCTGAGGCGGCAGCGGCGCGCCGTCATCGATCACTGGCAAGCCGCTGTCTATGCTCGTTGGGGTGAGGGTAGGCTGGCTGACTTCCGGCTTCTGCGTGGCCGCTTTTTCAGTGGCGGGCGGTTTCGTGGCTGGCGCAGGCGTGCTGGTAGGCCCGGTAGGCTGCGGGCGGCAGGCGCCTAACAGCATGGCGACGATCACCAGCAGCAAGCTCAGCCGGTAGGCGGCGAACTTAAGGCCGTGGGGAGTTTTATGAGAAAGGGTATTCATGTTCACCTCGTTTTTATTATACCGTTTCGTAGGGGTGGGTCCTGTAGGGGCGGGTCTTAGACCCGCCCCTACACCCGCCCCTACGATATCTACGTTTTGATTTCGACAACCACGCCATCCTCCGCCCAGCCATACAGCCACTTGGCGTCGGCCAGGTCGAGGATGATGCAGCCATAGGAGGCGGGCTGGCCGAGGATGCTGGCCCACAGGCGCTGGCCGCTGGACAGGGTCGGCAGGCCGTGGATGCCGTTCATAAAGCCGGGCCAGGCTTCGTAGATGCCCAGGAAATGCGGCATGTACAGGTCCCAGACGGAGGCGTAGGCGTTACGCTCGTGGGTCTGCACCTGGAAAACGCCCGGCTGGGTGGGCGAACGGTCGATGCCGGTGCTGATCACGTACTCGGAAAGCTGCTTGCCATCCTGGTAAGCCCACAGGCGCTGGCGGCTGATATCGAGCACGATGCGCTTGTTGGGGACGATGGGCAAGGGCAGCAGGTTATCTTTGGAAGGGATGACCAGTTGTGCACCGGCGAGGAGATTGTCCGGGTCCAGACCGGGGTTGGCGTTCAAGATCATCCAATAGGGAAAGCCCAGCTTCCAACCGATTTTGAGCAGGGTGTCGCCGGGCTGGATAGTGTAGGAAGTGGCTGGATGGCTGGCGATGACCAGGGCTGGGAGGCCCTGGGACAGAGCTCTGGCGACCTCGGGGCTGTAGCGGGCCGAATCCAGGTAGCGCCCGGGGCCGAGGCTGGCGCTGATCTCGTCCAGATAGCGGGCGACTCCGGCAGGCTCCAGGGCGACCTGCGGGCCAGCGGCTGTGGCGGTTACGGCCAGCCAGCCGGCGAGCGACTGGCGAGGGATGTCGAAGGACAGGCTTTCATCGGTAATGGCGTCGTAGACTTGCAGGCGGGCCGGGGTATCCAGCAAACGCTGGGCCTGGGCAATGGCCGGGGCGACATCGGTGACGGCCGGGGGCACGGGCTGCAGGATGACCTGTAAATAATTGCTGACCAGGACGATCTGCGGGTCGGCAGCCAGCACGGCCAGGGTCTGGTCGAGGTTGATGGTGTAGCCCAACTCGGCGGGCACGGCCACCAGGGCGTCGCCTTCCAGGCGCAGGGTGGCGTCGCGCGGCGGCTGGCTCAAGGCCGGGCTGAGGGCTTGCAGGCCGGCGCAGGCAGCGTTCTCATCCAGAGTGACTACCGGGGCGAGGGTGTAGCCGCGTGACAGGCCGGCGATGATCTGGCCCATCTCGGACAGCATCCAACCGCCGTGGCCAACCTCGTGGGCGCGCTGGGCGGTTTGCAATGGGTCCAGGCTGAGCCCCAGGTCGGCGGGGGCGACGGCTGCCTGCGCGCCCAGGCCGTTGGTAACCAGCAGGTGCGTTTCCAGGTTCCAGCGCCGGTTCAGTTCGACGGCAGCCTGGGAGACGGTCATACCCTCCAGGCGCACTTCCCCGACGCGCACGCCGGGCACGATCTGGCCGCTGATCTGGTAGTAACCGTAAGTAAATAACAGGGCAGTGAGTAGCAATACCGCGAGCATGCACAGGCTGGAGCCCAAGGCCAGGGCCAACAGCCAGGGCGTGGAGGAAGTCGCCGGGCGGAGCGGGCGCACCACGATCACGGGTGCATAGGAGGATACGGCGCGGCGGGGCGCGGCCGGGCGAGAGCGAGTTCGCATGCGGGATAGACGCTTGGGTGCGGGCTTTGGTTCCATCTCAGTGTTGCCCTGGTGGGTGCGTGTAGGGGTGTGTCCCGTAGGGGCGGGTCTCAGACCCGCCCCTACAACGGTTACGGGCTTTCGTCCAGCAGGATGAGGGCAGAAACAGGCGGCAGGCTGATCTGTGTGACCGCCGTGTAGCTGAGCGCTCCGGTGGGAACGCCATCCGCAGGCAGCGCGCCGCCGCCCTCGGGTTGGGCCAGGTAGGCGGCGCGCTCCAGGTCGACCTGGAGCGTACGCGGCCCGGGGTTGACCAGCACGAAGCCGTTGCTGAAATCCCGGCGGTAGATGTAGGGGCGGGTCTCAGATCCGCCCTTGCCGACGGGCTGGTACAGATCATCGATGCTGTCCATAGCGCTGTGCGTGGGCGCGCCGATGGGGATCTCGTACTCGGGCCACCACTCGGGCTCCAGGTCGAGTTCGATGTTAATGAAGGTGTGCTCTCCTTTGATCAAGAGATAGCTGCCCAGGGCGAAGAGGCGCGGCTGGGGCTCGACCACGCCCGCTACCTGGGCAATCAGGGCTTTGCCCTGGCGGGTGAACGACAGGGCGCGGTCCATCTGCAAGCGCCAGTCTTCCGGGTCGAGCGGGCTGCCATCCGTTTCCAGTGCGAAACCTTCGATCATCACCCCGTCGGCGGCGCGGTAATCGGTGAGGTCACGGGTGGTGATCCACCCGCCCACGTTGGGGATGAGCAGGTAATCGCCCAGGGGCTGGCCTTGCAGCCACTCCAGCCAGCGGGCGATGCGCTCTGACCAGGCGCTTTCGAAGGCCGCATCGACAGGGGGCAGCCGCGGCGAGAAGCGCTCGGCGCCCAGGAAGTTGGGCACGCTCAGGCTGTCCATGAAGACGCCGTCGGCGGCGTTGGCCTGCACCTGGCGCAGCACCTCGGCCTGCCAGTAGTCGCGCCAGGCGGGGTCGTCCAGTTCAGCCTGGTACCAGCCCCAATCGCAGTTGAGCAAGCGCTGGCGGCCCGCCTGGGGCCAGTGGAAAAACCAATTCTCGGAAAGCGCGGTCTCACCGGGCCACTCACGCACCCACTGGTCGCCTTCAATGATCTCCAGCCAGCCGCCGGTGGGCTGGCAGCCACCCTGGATGGCGCGGTAACCCAGGGCCCCGCCCAGGCGGTAGTGCAGGATGAGAAAGTCCGGGTTGAGGGCGCGCAGGCGCTCGGCATCGGAGCGGGTCATTTTTTGCGTGCCAGCGTAATGGGTGGCGGCGAAACGGTACTGGGCGGCGCTCATCCAGGGCACGAGTTGGTCGTTGAAAACGTGGATGCCCTGGGTGGTGTCGGGCCAGGGACGGGCCAGGGGGGAGGGGTTGACAGTCTGTGTGGGCTGCGGGGCAGGCGTGGTGCCCGGGGCAGCCTGCAAGGGGGTGGGCTCAGGCGGGCTTTGGGTTGGAACGGGCGCGCTGGCAAGGCTGGTGAATGTGGGCGTGGGAGTCGCGGCTGGCGCCAACAGCTTACAGGCCAGCAGTACAGCAGCCAGCGAGGCCAGGCAGAGGATAAAGGAGCGCCGGGTTGCCAGCGATGGCTGTTTTGGCATGGCTCACCGGCCTTGCTGGATGGCGCGGGCGGCGATACGGTCGATCAGGGTGGGGATGAAGGGGCGCAGATATTGCAGCAGGCGGCCGCGGCCCATGACGACTTCGCGCCGCCGGCGGGCGACGCCTTCGATGATCAGGCGGGCGCACTCGTCGGCCTGCATCACCTGGCTTTCGTGCACCGGGCTTTCGCCCAGGGGCTTCCCATCCGCGCCAAAGGCGCGCATGCGCGCCTCGGTATTGACGAAATCCGGGAATGCTACGGTCACGCTGATGCTGTACGAAGCCAGCTCGATGCGCAGGGTGTCGAAAAAGCCCAACTGGGCGTGTTTGCTGGCGGCGTAGCCGCTGCGCGTGGGCACGCCGCTCTTGGCGGTCAGGCTGGCGATGCCTACCAGGCGGCCCTGGCTCTTCTTGAGGTGCGGCAGGGCGGCATGGGTGCAGTAGACGCTGCCGAAGTAGTTGACCTGCATGATGCGCTCGAGGGGCTCGAGGGTCTGCAAATCTTCGAAGAGGGCCCACATGGTGATGCCGGCGTTGTTGATCAGGGTGTCGATGCGCCCGAACTCCTCGACGGTGCGGTCGATGAGCTGCTGGCACTGCGCGGGATCGCTCACGTCGGTGGGCACCGCCAGGGCGCGCCCGCTGCGGTGGGTGCACAGGTCGGCCACCGCCTCCAGGCGGTCGCGGTCGCGGGCTGCCAGGGCCAGCCAGGCGCCCCGGGCGGCGAGCTGGTAAGCCAGCTCACGGCCGATGCCGCTGGAAGCGCCGGTGAGAACGACAACGTTTTCGGTAAAGGGATTTTGACTCATAGGGCAGCTCCTGGTGGGCCTGAAACAATATCAGGACATGGATTGGCGCGGGTTGGCAGGGATTTTTTTGGAGAAGGGGAATCGCAGAGCAGGCGGCATGCCTATAGAATACCACAATAAAGCCGGGCAGGATGGGTGTTTGTTTGGGGAATCGGGCAGTCAGCTTACATCCACAGCAAATAGCTGACCGCAAATCCAAACAGCACGGCAAAGCTGGAGATTGCCAGGAGCATGGCCAGGCGGTGCAGGGTTTCTTTCCAACCGCGCCCCCAGACGACTAACAGGATCACCTGCCCGAGGATGTAGCTCAGGGCCAACCAGGATAGTGTTTCCATCGCGCACCTTCATTTGAACCAACCTTTACCACAATGGCGTAAAAATGATCTCCGCTTCGCGCTCGCCCTCCCGGACCAGGATGGCTTTGTTTTGATCCTTTTGCGTTTTGGCTACCATTAAACCAATGCGCAGGAAGGCGCGCATCACGTCGGTGACGCTGACTTCGTATTCCTCGGCGATGTTTTCCAACTCGCCGACCACTTTGGTTGGCAAGGTGAGGTTAAAGCGCGTGGTTTCTGGCTTCATGCGCATGTTGTACACTCCTCAGTTCTCTCTTTACCCGGGCTGCCAAGGCGGGGTAGTCTGACGCCAGGGTCTCGGAAATATCCCAAAAGGCGGTCAGGGGATCCTCTTTGAAGATCACGCAGGTCGCCGGATGGGTGCTGACGTACAGCGAGACCGTCCCGCCGTTTTCTTGCAGGTAGGCGCGCCGGGTAGCGTCTCTTGGATCGCGCCAGATGATGATGCGCTCCCTGGCCAGCCAGTGGGGCTTCTCGTGAACCAGGGCCAGTTCGAGCAAACTTTTCTTCTTCCTGTGGGTCGACAGGGTTGAGGCGTTCATCTGAAACATCCCGGTCTAACTCCTGAACCAACACTCATCATCTTCTGCATGCACGTTTTTATGCATGTCTGGTACGAAAACGTGTCTGTATTATAGAACATAAGTTCTAAAAAGTCAATAGTTTGATACTTTTATGGGATGGGCAGAAGTTGATCGCTTTGAAGGAGAATGTGCTATGATTGGGAGAGAGCCTGCCTTTCTCATGCAAATCCTCTAGAAAACAGAGATCAACACGATGAAAGCACTGATTGCGTTCCTGCGCCCAAATTGGGGAAAATTGCTTGCTTTCATAGTGTTGCTATTGCTGTCTATGTTGGTGTTTGTGAGCTACAAACCTACCACGAAAGTCACCTCGGAGCAGATGTGGGGCGCGCCGCTTGTGTTCCTAGATGTGAGTGGATACTCCGGGCCTTGCCCGCCAGTGAATTACTGCCACAAAGTGCATGTGCAAGGCTTCTACCCGTTTGAACTGCTGCTGGATGTTCTAATCTGGTATAGCGTGGCTTGCGTGGTTTGTTTCGTGATTAGCAGGTATGGTAGCGGGTTGATAAACTTGCTGCGATTTATCAGCTAAAATTATCTATCAAAACTCTTTTGAGCGCGAATTCCACAAAGAGAAGGAAAACATGCCGAACAACGCCCTACGCCCTGGTGTTCCCTGGCTTATATTATGTTTTATCGCAATACCGCAAAAGTCACTATTTTGACAATGTCACATTAAACATCTGTTCTATGAATTCTGTTCGGCTCATCCACCATCTATGGCTTTGCCACATGAATTTTGGTTATGTTACCCAGATATGGTGGCATCGACAATGCTCCATATCTGGCGGTAGACGAACGAAATAACCTGCATATACCGAATGTGACATTGTCAAACTATGGGTCAAAGCTGGGAGGGAGAGCCTTCCAGCGTTGGATGAGTTTTCTAAGCTGGGCCTGTGATTGTTTAGCAGAGCGAGTATGAAGTCTAAAAGGGGCACGGTGTATTCGCACACGTTGGCGCTCTTGCAGAAATTGATCGAATTCGACATGAGAGATAGCAGCAATGGTTTCGGATAAAGAACTTGGCCCAGGGATCAGTTCCCAGGCTCCTTGTCGAAATAGCAGGCATTTGGTTGCTCCTACTTGACCAGTGGTAGAAGACAAGCGTCGTCTGAGTTCGCGGAATTCGCTTTCGCAGTGATTGTTAGTACGGGGCAAGGCAGGCAGGTCATAGGTATAGAACAAACCGGGTGCATAACTGAGGGAGACCTTATGGATTTTGGCGCTGAACTCCTGTAAACGGGAGGACCTTTGCGCTTGGGTCTCGATGCGGGTCAAGCAGGCCTCCCATTCGATCCGCACTTGCTCTCCGGCTCGGACTGGTTTTCCTTCGGGATCAAGCACATCGGCCAGATCGGCTAACCAATTGGCAGCCTGAGACAACTCATTGTATTGAGAGTGGGTTGCGATGAGGGCTTTGTGCAATCCGGCTTGTAATTCCAGCAGGCGAGGCTCAGGCTGATACTGGATCAGTTCCTGCAAACAAGCCGTTACCTCCAGCAAGCGGGCATACATCTCCACCCCTGCCAGACGAAAAGGAGGGCGACCTTTCAGCGTCAGGAGATAGCGCACACGAGATAGGATGTCCTGCACAATGCTTTCCCGCTCTTGTTGAGCACTCACTTCTGGCTCAAGAGAAGCTGATTGAGCCGCGGCAGAGGGTATCGGCGATGGAATGATCCCGGTCACCACCGCTACTGGGGGCTTTTCGGCCTTTCTTTGCCGGATGAGGTCTCCAATTTCGCCCCGCACAGTCTGGCGCAGTTCGATTTTCATCTGCTCATCTGCCTTTGCAATCGGTTCAGCGGCATTGTCCAGGTAGTGGAACTGGCAAAAACCATGCAGCGCATTTGGAAAAACCGCCTTCACTGCTGGCAATAACCCGCGTTGTTTGTCGCTCATGACAGCCTTGACCGACAGATTCAAAGCTGCAATCGGTTCCAAGAACTCGACGAAGGCCCTTTCATCCTGGCAATTCATCCATCCGCTCCGTAATGTCCAGCCGGTCTGCAATTCGCGAATGATCCACAATTGTGGTTCGCCCCCTTCAGGCATCAAACCATCCAGGCTCAGTAACAAACCGGACTGCCGCGCCAATACCTCCAATTCTGCATAATGCCCTCGCTCATGGCAGTCCAACAACGGCAAGTACCGTTGTTGATACAGATGGCGCACTTGCGACGCACTGATTTGTATCCGCCCACTCAGATGCGCATAGATGGCATCATAATGCATCCGCCCTTTTTGCCGTTCCCAGCCAATCTGCGCAATCACATCGTACCCATAGATGCTGTATTTCGGCGCTATCTGCTGCCATGTCGCAGATGGCCACCTTACCTCCGAACTGGCACAACTTGCTCCCACGCAGCGCTTTGGCCGGTAGGCTATCGTGGTTACTTGGCTCATTGTCTGCACCGTTTTCAAACCATTCAGATAGCTCATCTCAACTAATTCCTGCCCACATTGCGGACAGTTGTCCAGTTCGCATTTGTAGATAATCGGCGTCTTCCGGTATAATCCACTCGGGGTTCTCATCTTCTGCTCCTTGTTTGATCATCAAGTTGCAGTATGCCCTGAGAACCCCTCTTGTCAAGCTAATAGTGACTTTTGCGGTATTGCGTTTTATCACTTTGCTCATGATTCCAGCATGCTCTCCGTCAAGAGCGGCCTCATCCCCGCCGCTGGCGAAGATGACAACGCTGCAAGCGCTTGCTCAAACCACTTCTCCAGTTTCACCAACAAACCGTCCTGATCCAACAGTATGGCTGACTCCGACTCAAGCGATACAACCAGAAATCGCCCCACTACCAACGGCTATACCCGTCCTGGCGAAAACCCCTCAAAAGCCCTGGTCAAGCTTCGCTTCTCTGCCGCCTGGCCAATATGTGGTTTACTTTGATACCGAGTCCAAGAATCACGGCCTGGATGTGATTTCACAAAATGGTGCCATTCGACAGTATCTGACTGAGGTCTATGGACATTCGATCTCAATCGATGGAAGAAGGATTGCTTATGCAGGTGAAGCGGGGCGCGAGTTCATATTCGATATGGAATACGATACTCTGGTTGAACTACCCGCATTTGCTCCAGGATGCACGGCTTTCAATACATCCCCTGATTTGAGCGAATCTGTAGTAAGCTGCCACGGAGAGGTCTACGTGGTATCGCATGAAGACGATCGTACAATACCCATAACGCATCTGGCGCACGAGCAGGAGTATTATTCTTCCCCGCTATGGTCACCTGACGGGAAGTGGATTGCGTTGTTCAATCAAACCTACCCGCCTGACCCTTTTCGAACCGACCCTGATGATGGGCTTTATTTGATCGATACGGCATGCATCGCGGAGCCTGGCACGTGTCCTGCGAAAATGCGAGGTCCTTTTCAGGATAATCTTTACTTGCAGGGGCCCTACGTGTGGTCGCCAGATAGCCAGAAGTTAGCTATCCCTGTTCGCTCCGATGACCGTCCGATCAAGATATTTGACCTGAAGACAGAGACTTTCCGCGATTTGAATCTGAATGGCGGATATGGATCCACGGACTCTTTCGCCTGGTCTCCAGATGGGGAATGGATTGCATACAGCCGCCGAGAATCGGAAACAGATTCATCTCAAGATGTTTTCTTGGCCCCAGTAGCCGGAGGCGGCTCTGTCAAGCTGGTTGACAGCCCTGGGTCCACATCTGTCTATTTTTGGCTGACTGTTCCCTGGCCATTCCGGTCGGGAGATACCTACGCAATCACGGAAGCTGGAGCTAACTTGAATCTTCGCCAATCGCCTGATCTAAATGCAAACGTGCTCAAAAAGCTCCAGCCTGAAGAGACGGTCCAGATTGTGGAAGGCCCTGTTGAGATGGACGGCTATCATTGGTGGAAGGTGCGCGTCGTTGCGGATGGTGTAGAAGGATGGTTAGCGGAGCACCCAGATTGGTTCAAGTCGCTTGTGTCTCCATAACGGATGGCGCTTGGGACATCGATAACCTGACAGCCGGGAACCGGCTCGTGGGGCTGCAACCTGAGCTTCCTGGCCCGGCCAGCCGGCACAAAGCCGCCAGCGAGTACTGGAACATCTTTACCGGGTTCCGCTGTGTCAGCCGGCCCTGAATTTTAGATAGTTTGCAACTGCGCCGCGATTTCCTGGATCAACTCCCAGGCCTGGGTCACGTGGCGCTCCTCGGTGTGGGTCTGGCCGACGCACAGGCGCAGGGCCAGGCGGCTGTCGAGCCTGGTGTGGGTCAGGTAGAGCTTGCCGCTGCGGTTGAGGCGCTCGAGCAGTTGCTGGTTGAAATCGTCGCCGGCCTTGTGGCGGAAGCACACCAGGTTGAGCGGGGCAGGGGCGGCCAGCTCGAAGTCTGGCGACGCCTGCACCCAGGCGGCGAATTCCTGGGCCAGGCGCACGTGCTGGCGGACGTGGTACTGCAGGCCCTCTACGCCGTAATGGCGGATGACGAACCACAGTTTGAGGCTGCGGAAGCGGCGGCCTAACTGGATGTGCCAGTCGCGGTAGTCGAAGACCGCCCCGGATTCGGTGGCCTGGTTGCGCAGGTATTCGGGCAGGATGCTGAGAGTCTGGATCAGGGCGGCGCGGTCGGCGACGAAGAAGCAGTCGCAGTCGAAGTTGGTGAACATCCATTTGTGCGGGTTGAAGGCGTAGCTGTCGGCGTATTCCAGGCCGTCCTGGATGTGGCGGAATTCGGGGCACAGGGCGGCGGTGCCGGACATGGCGGCGTCGACGTGCAGCCAGATGTTTTCACGCTGGCAGATGCGCCCGATCTCGGGCAGCGGGTCGAGGGCGTTGGAGGAGGTGGTGCCGACGGTGGCGCACACGAAGCAGGGGGTCAGCCCGGCGGCGCGGTCCTGCTCGATCTGCCGGGCCAGGGCCTCGGGGCGCATGGCAAAGCTCGCCTCGACTTCCACCAGGCGCAGGTTCTGGCGGCCCAGGCCGGCGATCTTGACGGCTTTCTCGATGGAGGAGTGCGCCTGGCTGGAGGTGTAGGCCACCAGTTTGCCGTCCAGGCCGCGCTCGTTGCCGGCGTAGCCGCTGGCGCGCTCGCGCCCGGCCAGCAGGGCGCACAGGGCCGCGCTGGAGGCGGTGTCCTGGATCACGCCGCCGCCGCTTCCGGTGGATTTGAACTTGTCGGGCAGGGCGAGCATGTCTGCCAGCCAATCCAGCACGTGGGTCTCGAGCTCGGTGCAGGCCGGGCTGGTCAGCCACAGCATGCCCTGCACGCCCAGGCCAGAGGAGAGCAGGTCGCCCAGGATGGCCGGGCCGGAGGCGTTGGCAGGGAAGAAGGCGAAGAAGTTGGGCGACTGCCAGTGGGTGATGCCAGGCAGCAGGATGCGCTCGACATCCTGGAGCATGGCGTCGAAGGGCTCGCCCTGCTGGGGCGGCTCGGCGGGCAGGGCGGCGCGGATTTCGCCGGGCTGCACCTGGGAGAGCACGGGCAGGTCTTCGACTTTCTCGTAGTAATCGGCGATCCAGTCGATGACGGCCCGCCCGCAGCGGCGGAATTCTTCGGGGGTCATGTGGTAGGATGGAAGGGATGGCATGGGAACTCCTGGAGGAAGAGGGTAATTAGGTGATCAGGTGATCAGGCAACAAGGGGATCAGGGGGTGGGTTGGGGTCGGCGTTTGCGTGCCAGGGTGAAGACGGCGATGGCGATCCAGAACAGGTTGACGACGACGGAGGGGATGGCGCCGAAGTAGAAGGAGTTGGCGATCAGCATGGCGCCGCCGGCCAGGTTGAGAGCCTGGTACAGGTTGGAATCGCCCGGCAGCTTGCGCATGGAGACCAGGCCGTAGGCCAGCAGCAGCAGGGCCACACCGGCCCAGCCCAGGATGTCGATCAAGACGCGAGTGTACATATCGTTCTCCTGTGTCGTGAGGACCAACACTTATTTCTCGAGCAGGGCCTGGTCGAAGAATTCTTGCAGTTTGGCGGCGTATTCCTCGGGGCGGGCGCTGAAGGTGCCGCCGTGGCCGGCCTCGGGGATCACCCACAGCGTCTTGGGCTCACCGGCCAGGTCGTAGTAGTGCTGCCCCATGCGGGCGTTGGCGGGGAAAGCGCCGGTGGCGACCAGGAACAACGGGCGCGGGGAGAGGCTGCCGATGACCTGGCTGACCAGGGGCGGCTGGGGGATGAAGCCGGTGGCGATTTGCATGCCCTTGGTGTCCACCCAGTTCATGGCGTAGACGGCGCGTTCGAGGTTGTTGGTGGGCGGCGGGGCGTCCTGGATGGTGATGAAGCCCGGGTCGTCGGCGAAGATGGCGCTCAGGCGCTGGTCCTGGGCGGCGGCGCGGATGGCGATCTGCCCGCCGACCGAGAAGCCAAAGATGCCGATGCGGGCCGGGTCGAGCTCGGGGCGGGTCAGCAGGTAGTCCAGGGCGGCGATCGCGTCCGGGGGGTCCTGCCAGCCCAGGGTGCGCTTGCGCCCCTGGCTCTGGCCGTGGGCGCGCAGGTCGTAGAGCAGCACGCCGTAGCCGTGGCTTGCCAGGGCGTTGGCGTGGCGCAGCAGCTCGGTGCGGTTGGCGCCGAAGCCGTGCAGGAAGATCACCGCGGCGCGGTTGCTGGAGGGGATGTACCAGCCGGACAGGCGCGTGCCATCCTGGCTGGTGAAGGTCACCTCTTCGTATTCCAGGCCGTAATCGGCCGGCGTGGCGCAGCAGATCGAAGTGTCCGCCGGGCGGGTGATCACGTACAGGTAGAAGACTTCGATGCCCACGCAGGCGAGCGTCACGCCGCCCACCAGGCCGAAAGCCAGCAGGCGGAACCAGTACATACAGCCACGTTTTTTGGTGGATGCCATCTTTGTTCTCCCTTTTCCGGATGAGATAGCCCGAGTATATCACTCAATGGCTGTTTTTCGAGTGAGCCCGGCGGCGGGGTGAATGCTGGAGTCGCCACGAAGTTGTGATTTCTCCAGCTTTGTGACACTTAATATTACGAAATCCGTATATTTGCTCTTGACAATACTGTGTAGCACATAGTATAATGTGCCACATGATGACAGAACAAATCTCACCCGATGTGTACGAAAAGCTGGTACAGGAGCTGCGCCGTGGCGTGCTGGTGCTGGCGGCGCTCAGCCAGCTCGGTGAAGCGCAGTACGGCTACTCGCTGATCAGCGAGCTGGCCGAACGAGGTCTGGAGATCGACCAGGGCACGTTGTACCCGCTGCTGCGCCGTCTGGAAGCGGATGGGCTGCTGCAAAGCGAATGGAACACCGAGGGCTCGCGCCCGCGCCGCTATTACGTGATCAGCCCGGCAGGCCGGCAGTTGCTGCAAGCGCTCACAGAAGAATGGCGCGGCCTGTCCACAGTGTTGAATCGTTTGCTATCTGGCGAAATGCCTGAAAAAGGAAGTTAGAAATGGAACTGATCGAACGTTATCTGCATGAAGTCGGGCGGCGCCTGCCCCCCAAGAACCGGGCGGATATCCAGGCCGAGTTGCGCTCGCTGCTGGTGGATACCCTGGAGCAGCGCGCTGGCGATGAGCCTGGCGAAGACGCGGTTGTGGCGCTGTTGAAGGAGTTCGGCCCGCCCAGGAAGGTGGCGGCCTCCTACTGGCCGGAAGGGCAGTATTTGATCGGCCCGGCGCTTTTCCCTGTATTTCGCACGGTGTGCGGCATCGCCCTGCTGGTGCTGGTGATCGTGCACCTGGTGGTGCTGATCATCGCCTGGCTGGCCAACCCGGAGCCCTGGCATCTGTTGAACGGGCTATCTGAGTTTTGGGGAAATGCGGTGAGCACCCTGGGCGCGATCGTGGTGGTGTTCTACATCCTGCAGCTTTTCGAAGTGCGCTTCGAACAGCACGGCCAGGATTGGGACCCGCGCCGGCTGCCGGTGGTCGAGCAAGAGGAAACGGTCAACCGCAGGGGCTTGACCTTTGAAATCGCCCTGGCGCTGGTGCTGCTGGTAGCTTTGCTGGCCTTCCCCAATTACGTCGGCGTGGTAGTCACCCCGGGCACGCCCATCATCCCCAACCCGGTGGTCAACAGCCACATCCCCCTGATCGCGCTGGCCCTGCTGCTGGGCCTGGGATTGGATGCGTGGCTCTTGTGGAAAGGGCGCTGGAATCTCCAATCGCGGGCAGTCAAGCTGGGCGTGGATGCGTTCGGCATTTACGTTCTGGTGGTGCTGGTCTCGGCGCACGCGGCCTGGCTCCAGCCGCGCACGGGCGGCGGGTTCTTCGGCTTGATTGACCGTCTGTCCGCCGGGATGGGAAGCGAAGCGGATGTGACCCAGATCATGGTGGTGCAGTTCACCCAGTTGGCCCTGACCGTGGCCCTGGTCGTGGTTGTGGTCGAAGCGTTCGCCCAGCTTTACCGCCTGGTCCGGCACATGCTGGCGGCAGGTTCGCAGCCAGACCTGAAACCGCCGCAGCAAACCAGGTCGAACCATTAGTTCTCGTTCCCATGCTCTGTATAGGAACGGATGCCGGGCCAGCGTTGACTGGCCCGGTTTTTATTTTGGCCGGGTTGAGCTTGCAGAATTGCGGTTAAAATACAGGGCATGGGCAGATTGATCGCGGTGGTGGGCAATTCAGGGGTCGGCAAGACGGCTTTGACGCAGCGCCTGTGCCAGCTTGGGCCGTTCACCGGCGGGCTGGAGCAGCACCAGGCGCGCCCGTTCCAGGGCCTGTTCGCACAGGAGAACCAGCGCTACGGCCTGGCGAACCAGGTGGATTACCTGCTGCTGCGCGCCGAGCAGGAGGCCAGCCTCCGGGCCAGCGATCTGGATGGGGTGCAGGACGGCGGGCTGGAGATGGACTTCTACGTGTTCACGCGCCATTTCTACAACCTGGGCTATCTGCACCTGGCGGAGTACGAACTGTGCCAGCGCCTGTACCGGCAGTTGCGGCGTGGCCTGCCCGCGCCGGAGGTGTTCGTGTCGATGACCGCGCCGCTGGAAGTGATCGCCAGTCGCTTCGCCCGGCGCGGGCGGGCGCTGGAGATCGCCCGGCTGGCAGAACTGCACGCTTTGCAAGCTTTGCTGGATGGCTGGTTGGAGCAGGCGGAGCGGGCCGGGGCGCGCCTCGTGCGCGTGGACGCCAGCCAGGAGGACCCGGGCTATGAAAGGACAGGCCAGGCGATCCTGGCCCGGGTCTTGCAGGCCCTGCCGGCTGCCGGGGAGGGGGTGGTTGGCGATGCAGGCTGACGAGGCCAGGGCCCTGCGCCAGGCCACATTGTGTCTCCTGCTGCGCGGCGAGCCGCCCGCCGAGGTGCTGCTGGGCTATAAGAAAGTTGGCTTCGGGCAGGGGCGCTACACCGGCTTCGGCGGCAAGTTGGAGGCGGGCGAGATCCTGGCGCAGGCGGCGCAGCGCGAGATGCTGGAGGAAAGCGGGGTGAGTGTGGCGCTGGCAGACCTGGATTACGCCGCTCAGTTGGATTTCATCTTCCCCTTCAGGCCGGGCTGGAGCCAGTCGGTGCACGTTTTCCTGGCGCGGGCCTGGAGCGGGGAGCCGCAGGAGAGCGATGAAATGCGGCCGCGCTGGTTCGAGGTGGCGCAAATCCCCTACGACCAGATGTGGGCGGACGGGCGCCACTGGCTGCCGCCGCTGCTGGCGGGCCGGCGCATCTGGGGGCGCTTTGTCTTCGAGCAGGACAATCAGGGCCTGGCGGAGGTGGAAATCCAGGACCGGAGCCCTTACGACCGGGGTTGATTCTTATCCGCAGATTTTCGCAGATTACACCGATTTTTTGTTTGGAAATCTTTGTGATCTGTTTTTCGTTCACGCGCTCTTCTCTCGTTCCCGCGCTCTGTGTGGGAACGGATGTTTGCCTGGGAAGCCGCCGAAAGCGTTGATATAATTGTAGAAATTGTAATCCTGGAGGAGAGTTTATGGCTACGATTTTTGTGACGGGCGGGGCCGGCTTCATTGGCTCGAATTTTGTGCGCTTCTGGCTGGAGAACCACCCCGACGATTCTGTGATCAATTACGACCTGCTGACCTACGCCGGCAACCTGGAAAACCTGACCGACGTGGTCGACCGCTTCAAGGAACGCTACCTGTTCGTGCGCGGCGACATCGGCAACTACCAGCTTGCCCGGCACCTGTTCGAACGCCACCAGCCGGACTGGGTGGTGAACTTCGCCGCCGAGTCGCACAACAGCCGGGCGGTGGTCAACCCGGAGATTTTCTTCCAGACCAACGTGCTGGGCACGCAGCGCCTCTTGCAGGCGGCCCTGGACACGGGCATCCGGCGCTTCCACCACATCTCGACCTGCGAGGTGTACGGCGACCTGCCGCTGGACACCGACGAGCGCTTTTCGGAGACTTCGCCCTACCGGCCGCGCACGCCGTATAACGCTTCCAAGGCGGCGGCGGACATGGCCGTGCGCGCTTACCACGAGACCTTCGGCCTGGGGGTGACCATCTCCAACTGCTCGAACAACTACGGGCCGTACCAGTTCCCCGAGAAGCTCATCCCGTACTTCACCATCCGGCTTTTGCAGGGGCAGAAGATGCCGCTGTACAAGAGCAGCCGCAACCGGCGGGAATGGATCCACGTGCTGGACCACTGCCGGGCCATCGAGCGCATCTTGCTGGTGGGGCAGATCGGCGAGACCTACAACGTGGGCACAGGCCTGGAGGTGGACATCGAGACGATGGCCGACCTGCTGCTGGAAACCTTCGACCTGGACGCCTCTTACAAAAGCTACGTGGAAGACCGCCCCGGGCACGACCGGCGCTATCTGCTGGATTCTTCCAGGATCGAGCGCGAGCTGGGCTGGAAACCCGAGATCGATTTCACCCGCGGCTTTGCCGAGACGGTGGCCTGGTACCGCCAGAACCCCGAGTGGTGGAAGCCGCTGCTGCGCAAGCTGGCGATCAACGAGGACGCCTGGAAGTAGCTGCTGCTGGCGCCATTCTCCGCCTGCTAACGGGTAGTGTTCCGCCGCGTTTCAGGCCTCGACGGCTGGCAGGCTTTCAGGCTCCAGTTCGAATAGATACTCCGGCGCGAAATCCGCCCCGTTAGGCCAGAAAACTGTCCACTCGTTGACCTGCACACGGGCGAAATAAGCCGGATCGCGCAGCGGCTCGAACATTTCTCCCCACAGCGAGCGCCACAAATTGACCCGCTTCTGCGTACCATCGTTGAAAGTCAGCTCCAATGAATGTGGGCCAACGACTTTGGCCTCGATCACGTAAATCAACATCTCACCATCTCTCAATCTAAAGCCGCAATTTCGAAAAGCGGCCTGCGCCCACGCGCCAGTTCCCAATCGGCGCGCAGTTCCGCCTGGTGAATCGCCGCCCACTCGAAAACCTTCGCTCGAACACTGGATAGTGTACCTCTTGTATCACGATCGGATCGAGGGTAGGCATATGATTTTAAGAGCCTGCTTGGTTATAGTTTTTACCTGCACAAAACTTGTTGCGTTTTCGAATCAGCAATTCCTCTAAATATATGTCCATTCTCCATTGACAAATACACATGGGGGGGGGGTATTATTTCTCAATCAAACAAAATAAAATCCATTCCTGTCCAAAATAACTGTGACCTTTTTTGCCTAAATGTTATTAGCCAAATAAATCGCGATCCAATCACACTATCGTTAGATCAGAAAAGTTCCTCTACAAGAGTATAAGGATGTGAATTATGCTTCAATGGCGCAGGCTAGATGTTCTTATTGTCATGATTTTTGTTCTTGGTTCAAAACAAATTTCTTTCACACATGGGTACATAAGGACTTTCCATAAAGTTATTGATAATGTCCAATCCAACAAACAAACCTCCTCCACAATTCAAAGCATCTATTTGCCCGTTGTTTTTAAGAAGCCCTTCAAGGAATTCAGTTATTATATCGCCTCTACAGAGAAACTTTATGAACTGGGACAAAAGCGCGGTAAATTTTACTCACACTCTCGCGAAATATCTGAGGGGATAGTTATACTTGCCTTCGGTGCTGCTGATGGTAATGATCGTGTACTAATCTATGATTACATGACATTTCTCACCCCAAATGATATCAAGCAACATGTGCAAAATTATGTTAGAGGATTTTATGGAGAATTGGGGATGAGTGATGCAATACTCACAGTTGTTGTAGGTGTAAACAGTTCAAGATCTCTATCCCAAAATCATGGTAGTAATTGGGGACTCATGATAAATGATCTAAACTCTTGGGCTGGCCAATATGGGTACAGCGGACAGGTAAGAATAGTTGGTGGAATCGATGCTGAAACAAATTGGCGATCACCATCCGAATCTCGGGAGTGGGCAAATGGATACTCATTGACCTCATATTATAGAGCATACAATTTTGGAACAGCAAGCGGTTGCCCTCTCGATTTGCCATCAACGGAGCCTCAATATCAGAATCCTACCCCTCAAACTTGTCCCACAGTTCAAGGGCCAACACCTGCATGGACCCAGGATGATGTCTATTATGTTTCCTGGATGGGTGATATGTGGCCCCTTCCTGAAATATATAACACCGTTGGAGCCAATGCCGATCAATGGTATCGAATAGGGCTTTATTCGAAGCTCAAGTATAACAATACAATGCATTTTTATGGAAGTTTGACACAATTCTATGCATGTGAGCAACAAAGGGATCCCATAACAAAACAATTACCTGCAGATTGCATTGGGACAAACAACTACCCAAGTGTAGGATATGCGCAGTTACTAGACAGATTGCAATCTGACCCATATAACCGAATCGCCTATCCCATGATTTTTATGACTGACATATATGGTATAACGGGAATCCAGTGGAAGAAGATACCATCTACTGAAATATTTTCCTGCTAACACCATTTGGTTGTAATCGGCCCTGTTAATGCAAAAGGAGACACAATGAAAAAAAGATTTTTTTACATGGCACTGATCTTCACTTCTGTCATCATTGTGTCAGTGCTGTATTTGAAGGTGGCTCTGGGATCACGTGGATACGATCCTTATTCACAAGAGATCAAACAATTCGAAGAAGATCTCCAAAACCCAACGCTCTCCGAATTGGAGCGCCAAAACATCGAGACAAAGCTCGATACCGTACAGTACGAGGCGACCCATTGGGCGTCCGGGCGCGAAAGCCCCGCTCCTCGTGGCGTTGAATCAAACCCACCCGTCTCGACACCTGTTGCTCACAAAATACCAGATGGCATAGATAACACCTATCTCATTCCTCGGCCCATTCCGGGTTTCGACAAGACGGTGAATATCAGCAATGTTTGGAGGAGAACAACTCCATCGCGCTTCTATCTGGTTGTAGCCGGATATTTGATCACAGATATACAACAAGGCATGGTGTTAGACTGGAATGCCAATAACCACCAATTCCACCTGCACCTGACGCCCAGAAAAAGTGGAAGCGTCAAGATTGTGAAAGATGCCTGGCCTTATCTGATTCTCGAGTCCGCTGACGGAGATATCTTTTATTTTGACCCTGTCAGTGAGCGCTTTGTAGCCTCTCTGGATGAACCCACTATACCTGCCGCGCCCACCTGCGGCGCGCCGCCTGACCCCTCGTCATGCTTGACGGTAACTCCGAAGGCTAACCCATACCCTTAGCCCCTGCCAATCCTCGCAGCCAAAACGCTGCGGCTTCCAAAACAAGTCTCCTGAAGAGGTGCGCCAACGCCGCGCCTTGCTCGCCAGGTTGCCGTTGGCGGGGTTGTAAGTGTAGCCCAGCCCGCTGGCCAGCGACTGGTCTCCACGCAGTTCATTTTTGACAAGACACCTCGCCAACGATAATGGCTGCCCGATTCGACCCATTCCAAAAACCGGTCTCGATATTTATTCGCCCCGTGGCAATTGTATGGTTGCTGTGTCTATATAGACGAGAATGTGATTAGAGGCTATATACAATCGATCCTTTTGATAGTCGAAAGCTGCGTCAGCAAGATAATTGAAACCAGGAAAGAAGATTTCATGTAGCCGCTGCCGAATGGGTATAGGAATACCGATTCTTGTGAGAGTACTTCCTTGATAAACCCATAATCCACCTGCTGTGATGATCCATCTTCTTCCCAGGCTATCCTCGAAAACATGTGTGACGTCGCAGTCTGGGTCACAGTCCTTGTCCGACAAATCAAACACCAGATCAGTCTCACCGGAACCGCTATCCGGGTTCCAGGCGTAAACCTTGTTATCATCACTCAACCATAGATCTCCATTAGAAAGAACTACGATATGGTCGATGGTTTGCTTGTGAACATTTGCCAAAAGCCACTGGTTATTCTCTACTTTGTATATCCTGCCTCCCACGGTAGTATACTGAATCTTGTGTAAAATGTCGGGAGCCGGTATCATCAGCAGATTACCACATCAACTGAGAGGATACCATGACTCCCAAAACACATCATAAGATATTCGATCGAGACAGTCAAGCGGA
>JBFMFR010000007.1:0-184001 GCA_040752025.1 Chloroflexota bacterium
GCACAGGGGTCTCATGTTCCTCAAGCGTCTAGCCAAGCTGAAGAGGTCCCGCCGCCCGCTCCCCCATTGCAGGAGTTTTCTCCCCTTCCGGAGCCTGATCCGGCCCCAAAAACATCCAAGCCTGCCCCGGATCATCCCTGGTGTCGTTCGCCCATCGGGCAAGCTAAATACTGGCCATCCAATCACTTCTCAAAAAATTGACGCCCACCCGTGACTGAGTATAATATCTGAAATTCAGGATGCAGTACTGGAGCGCATCCACCAGTTTGTTGAGGGAGCACCCCAATTCGATGATATTACGATGATTGTGCTGGCAAGTGAGGCGATGGAATGACGAGTCTAGGCGAGTTTTTAGATCAGATGACGATCGAGGGGGAACTGTACCAGGGATTAGATGATCAGGTAGTGCGCTGTTATGCCTGTGGGCATCGCTGCCTGATCCGCGACGGGCGGCGCGGCGTTTGCCAGGTGCGTTCCAACCGGGGGGGAAAGTTGTACGTCCCCTGGGGTTACGTCGCGGCGCTGCAAGTCGACCCGATCGAGAAGAAACCTTTCTTCCACGTTCTGCCGGGGGCGGATGCGCTGACCTTTGGCATGTTGGGCTGTGACTATCATTGTGATTACTGCCAGAACCATCTGACATCCCAGGCATTACGCGACCCGGCTTCGGATGTAGCTGGCAGCCTGGTGCGGCGTGTTTCAGCAGAGAAAGTGGTTGCAACGGGCCGGCGCAGCGGGGCGCAAATCATCGCATCCTCCTACAACGAGCCGTTGATCACTGCGGAGTGGGCAGTGGGCATCTTTCGCCTGGCAGTGGAAGCCGGAATGAAGTGCGTATTTATCTCGAATGGTAATGCCACCCCAGAGGTATTGGATTACTTGAGACCTTACCTGGCGGGTTACAAGATCGATTTGAAGACGATGCAGGACAAGCAATACCGCCAGTTAGGCGGAGTGCTGCAGTATGTGCTGGACAGCATACGCCAGGCGCATGCACTGGGGCTGTGGGTGGAGATTGTGACTTTGGTTGTGCCAGGTTTCAACGATAGCACTGAAGAGTTGATGGACACGGCCCAGTTCATCCGCACGGTTTCGCCGGATATCCCCTGGCATGTCACCGCTTTTCACCCGGACTATAAGATGGTCGACCCGCCGCCGACTTCGGTCAGAACGCTGCTAAAGGCTGCCGAGATTGGACAGGAGGCGGGCCTGAATTATGTTTATGCGGGCAATATCCCTGGCCGAGTGGGCGAATATGAAAGCACCTATTGTCCCAAGTGTCGTACAGTGTTGGTAGAAAGAACCAGCTATGTAATCCGAAGCTATCGAATCACGGGGCAGGGAACCTGCCCTAAGTGTGGCACTCCCATCGCCGGGATATGGAGCGATCAACCCGGGCAGGTACGCCTGGGAGGGATGGGCATGCCGCGCCTGGTGATGCGTTAGGTGAGGCTGCGGCTGACAATGGCACGCGCAATGTAGCGGTTGACGCCGCCAAAGCGATACTTGTATTCTTCATCGCCGCGCATGAAATCGAAGGCGATGCGCTGGTTGTCGTTGGCCCATTTAAGCAGGTGCCCCAGCAAGACCCAACCCGGTGATAAATCGCGATAACTGAAATCGATACCTGAGTTGTAAACCCAGATGTGACCGGCATAATCGAAATTCAAATAGCCAGCAACTTTTTCCCCGGCCACTTCCAACATGGCCAGTTGCAGCCAGCCGGCTTGAAAAGCAGCATGCACGGATTGACGCATCTGTGTGCGCATGACATCGGTTAGAAAGCGATCCTTGTCAGGGTCTTGAGCCATCAGGCGCAGGAAAGCTTCAATTTCAGCATCCAGGATTTGTTCGTCTTCCACGATATACCAGCGCACAGGCATAGGGTTTTCCTCGGCGCGGCGCATTTTGCGGCGGATTTCGTGGCGCTGTTTTTTGTCGATGCTGGCCAGGTAAGCTTCCCAATCACCTGGCAGCGGAATGTAAGGGCAAGGCTGCAAGCGCTCCTGCGCATAACTCCAACCGCGCGCCTGAGCTGCCTGCTGCATGACACCGAGCGTGGGCGACTCCTCAGGGATGTTGTACCAATCCAGTACTTGCCAGGCAGGAGCCTGTTTCGAATCCAATAGATCAAACAGTGCGGATAAAAATTCTGGCAGATCGTCTCGGCGCACAACCAGATCCAGGTAGTCGGATATTTCGATGCTGCCAAGCAGCATCAGGGCGGGCTGGCCTTCCCGGTTCGGGCCGAAGAACAACGGGGCTATGCCAACCAGTGAACCATCTTCGTGACGGGCGGCCACGGTGAATAATTGGCCCTGCTGCCATTCACCACCGCCCAGAGTTTGCCACCAGGTGCTCAGGTATTCGTAACGTAAAAACGGCACGTGACTTGCACTGCAACAGGCAAGCAGTTCGTTCCATTCCTCAGTGAGTGTTTGCAAATCTTCTGCATTTTGATAAACTGTGAGCTGCATATGTTTCCATCCATAACCTTTTTTGTTTCGCCTGGGCTGATTGCAACAACCTTTCGCCCACCAACTTTCATTTTACCAGTATAATGTCGTTTGGATGGTTTATCCAGGCCACTATCTATACCTATGTCAGAAAAGCTTGATCTGAACTTGTTGCCTGTTGCTCGTTACGGCGGGCAGGAATACCCGGAATTGCTGGGCTTATTTGTATCTGAGCCGCCGAAGCGCGCCGCGCGCGGGCGTGGATCGGACCGGTTGATCCTTTATCTGGCGATGACAGGTAATGCCCCGCTCTCGCCCAGCAAACAAGAGCAGGCTCTGGCCTATCTGGCGGACCTGTATTACAAAACGCCAGGTTCAGTGACTTCCGGGCTGCGCGCCATCTCTGAGGAATTCAACAATCTATTGCACAAACGCAATGTGCGCATCGCCAGTAGTGGACGTCAGGGCGTGGGATTGCTGGTGCAAGCTGTGCTGCGCGATGAGCAGTTAACTCTGGCGCACTGTGGGCCGACGCACACTTTTTTGATCACGGCCAATGAGGTCCAGCATTTTCATGATCCTGAGATGGCAGGGCTGGGCCTGGGGCAGGGACGAAGCGCTCCGCTGCACTTCTTCCAGGCCACGATCAAGCCCAATGACACTTTGATTCTGGCAGCCCAACCTGCTCCGGATTGGGATCCTTCTACCTTGGGCGGTATTCACGGGCAGGGACCAGAGAGTTTACGCCGGCGCTTATTTGGCAGTTCGGTTGCAGACTTGAACGCCGTCTTGATCCAGGCAAAGGCTGGCCAGGGCAAATTTTATTTACCTAAGCCCAAGAGCGAAGAAGTTAGCCAAGCCTCAATTGACATTCTCCCTGATGTCACCCAGGCACCTGTTGCAGTTGAGCCGGTGCCTGGCATAGAGAGGATGGAGGCAAGCCCAATCGCTGATAGCGAGCCGGAACCGGCTGTGCATGCTGTAAGCGCACCGGTACAGCCAGAACCTGAGCCCATGCCCAGGGAAGGTGCAGCCCAACGCGTCGGTGGCATAGCTTCAAATGCTAAAGCTGGGAGAAAGTCACGTGGTGGGGTCAACCTGGCGCCGTTGGGCAAGTTCCTGGTGATTGTGGGTACACCCATGGCACGCGTCGGGGCGATCCTGGGGAGCGCAGTCAAAACTTTGTTCGTGCGCATGCTGCCGGGTGAGTTCTTCCAATCCATCCCAGTACCCCTGATGGCATTGATTGCTATCGTTATCCCAGCTATTGTGGTGACGGCTGGAAGTTGGACCTATATCCGCCTGGGACGCGATGCACAGAACGAAATTTTGTTAGCTCAGGCACAACAGAAAGTTTTACAGGCTGCCAGCCAGACGGATTTGCTGGCTCGCCGCGCTGCCTGGGAAGATATTCTGGAATTCTTACAACCTTTGGGGAACGACCCCAAGGCAGAAGCGCTGCGCGTCCAGGCCAGAAATGCCCTGGACGACCTGGATCTGATCAAGCGCCTGGAGTATAAACCGGCGCTGCAATTCGATCCACAAGATAATGTGCAGATTACCAACCTGCTGCTTGTTGACGATGATCTGTATATGCTCGAGGGGAACAGCGGTACTGTGCTGCGAGCGCAACTAATTGGCCAGGCATTTGTGTGGGATCAGACCTTCCAGTGCGGGCCGAATATCTCTGGAGTCAGGTTGTCTGGCCCGATTATCGACATCCTGGCCTGGCCAGCGGGATTCAAGCCGGTAGCGAGTGTGGTGGCTTTGGATGCCAGCGGCAATCTGCTATTTTGCAGTCCGAACAAGCCACCGGAAACAGGCAAACTTACAACCCCACCCAATGGGGTGTTTGGCAATCTGATGGGCTTTACTTATGATGAGGGGAATCTATACGTGCTGGATCCTTTGTCGAACGCTGTATGGATCTATTTAGGCAGTAAAGTGGAAGAGGAGCCGTACCTGTTTTTTGATCAACAGATTCCCTTTATGCAAGATGTTGTCGACCTGGCAGTAAACAATGAGGAACTCTATTTGCTGCATTCTGATGGGCGCATGACGGTGTGTTTTTACAGCGCAGTAGAGACGGCGCTGACGCGCTGCTCGGACCAACAGTATATGGATTTCCGCCCGGGGCGTGAGAATACACCCTGGATGGCAGCTAACCCGTTTACACAAGTTTTGCATTCACAACCGCCCGATCCAGCCTTGTTTTTATTAGAACCGGTTAGTAAGGGGATCTATCATTTTAGCTTGCGCAGTCTTGCCTTTCAACGCCAATTCATGCCTTCCACTACGCTGGCAGGTGGGGGCGCGACAGCTTATGCAGTCAACCCAATCCAGCGTTATTTCTTCCTGGCGGCTGGCGGCCAGGTATATTACGCGGCAGTACCGTAAGTTTTTCTTCTCGTAATTAGGAAAGCCAGCCCGGTGATGCGCCGGGCTTTTTTATTCCCCGAGGGACTTCATGGCGTGGGAGGAATGTCCGTAATGGTTGGCCAGAGCGTAACGGTTTGTGTAGGAGAAGGCAGCGTGGCGTCAGGAGAAGTGGGCGTTTCGGCTGCAGGCGGGACTGTGGTGGAGAGTGGGGGAGCAAGCGTTTCACTGGGCAGAAGCGCAGGAGCAGTTGCTGTGTAACTGCCTGGTGTAGCGGTAGGAGCAGCGGGCTTCATGAGAAGATAAGCGCCTGCCAGGGCGAAGAGCGCCAGGGCAACGAAGATCACACTGATCCCCAGGCAGGTTAAACTCGAAGGCCATTTTGATAAGCGCTCCAGGGGCCAGGGCCGGCGCGCTTTCGATCTGGTTTTGCCTGGCAAGGCGTGGGTTTGTGCCTTGTTAGCCGGGATGCGCAAGTTGGTAATGGTGATATTGTCGTGACCGCCGCGCTGATTCGCCAGGTCGATCAAGTACTCCAAAGCATCTTCCGGTTCTTTTGTGGTCAGTGACTGTAAAATTTCGTGATTATCGACCAGATCCGTTAATCCATCGCTGCACATCAGGAGCTGGTCGCCAGGTAGGAGATGCAGCCCCTGGTTGGCTTCGGCCTGGACGTCGCTATCACCGTCTGTCAGCCGCAGGCGGATATCTGGCGTCACCGGGTGGCGCGACCCCAGATAGCGTCGAATGACATGTGCGTTCGGATGCTTTCGCCCCTGGTCGGGTGTGATGATGCCCGCGTCGATGGCCTCCTGAACCCAGGTGTGGTCCGTAGAGATTTGGGTGATCGCGCCGCTGCGGATCAGGTAGATGCGCGAGTCGCCCACGTAAGCGATATATAGTTTGTCATCGATGATCCAACTGCAGGCGCAAGTAGCGCCCATGCCTTTGCGCTCTGTGTCGGTCTCAGCCTGGGCAAGGATATTGTGACTGGCCTGGATGATGGCTTGTTGGAGTGTATCGATTGGATTGGATGCATCGCTAGCAGCCACTGTCTGGCTGATGGTCTCGACGGCTATTTCTGCGGCAACTTCGCCAGCGCGATGACCGCCGATCCCATCGGCAACAATGGCAAATACAACGGGCAAAGGATGCTCCTTGCCCAGTCGGAAAGCGGATACTGCAAAGCGATCTTCGTTGTTCTTCCCGCTCATACCAGGATGGCTCCTGGCAGCTACATATAGATGGGAACGCTCAGAAGGGATCATGAAGCAACCTCTTCGGGCGGAGTTTGTGGGGTGGGTTCTGGTTGCGAGTCGGTTGCCAGCGGCGTAATGACTGGCTTGCGCACTTGCGCAGGTTGGCGCAGGGTAAAACGAAAACCAACACGCCCGATGTGGATCAAGTCGCCATGTTCCAGATGGGCGCCCTCTTTGGATACGGGGGCATAGTTGATCCAGGTGCCCGCGACGGAGCCTTCATCTGCCAGGCGGAACGTTTCATCGGGCTGGCGTTGCAGGCGAGCATGAGCGCCTTCGATGGATGCGTCTTCCAAGACAAGCGTGGCCTGATTGGGATTGCTACCTAAAACAACTTCGCCTGTTGTAATGGGAATAGGAGGAGCGATGACCATGTTGTCGGTATCGGAAATGGGAGTCAGAAATGCGTACGCTTTGGGGCCAACGTTGCGATGAGGCCACTGTAAACGGTTGACCCAGGCTGGCCGGTGACGGGTGGAAGTATCGTCATCGACAACCACTGGCTGTGTTACAGGATCGGTTTTATGGTGTTGATTGCGAGCTGCGCGTAGTGTGCTGGGCCGCAATTGGCCACCCATTACCAATACTAGCAGCAGCACAGCGCCTGCAAGTAACACAACCAAGCTGGCGATGATGGGCAAGTTCCGCTGAACCATGCTCCAGGGATTTGTTTGTGGCAGCTTGATGGAGACAAGTACAGGAAGCTCAACACTTTTGCCCACCAACCCCATATCATCAGTGATTTGTACCTGGATCAAGTGGGTGTCTTCGCTGGTATAACTGGTCAGATCCCACGTGAATTGGTCATAGGGAGGTTGGTTGTTTTCGTCGACCAGAACGCCATCGACGAACAACGCAGATTGAACCAATGGGCGTTTGCGCCCATCTGGGAAATCGAATACAACCTGCAATGTATATGTGAGAGGAACCAAACTGTCTGGAAGGGTTTCTTCGCTGTTTTGATCCTCGGGCAGATCTGGAGGCGCGCGTTGAATCTGAATGGGTGGAGCTATGAATGCCGGCTCGGGCGGTTGGATTTGGAATTCGAAGTTTTGTAAGTTCGTTTCGATCAGCCCGTCCTCTGTTTGCACCTGGATTGCCAGTTGTTGTGTACCGCCAGTGGTGATTTGAGAGCGATACTGGATGTGGTAGATGTAGCGCAAGGGCTCCAGGTATGCTTCAAGATCAGGTAAGGCTTCCTCGCCCGTATAGGAGAAGGCGCTGCCGCCGGTTTGCGCAGCCAGGTCAGTAAGCGCTTTGGCGCCTGCGGTCGAGAAGGCGCCAGCCGAAGCGACCATCCATACGTGGATGATCACTCCTTGTTGTTTGGCCTGGCTGGCCAGGTTTGCTACAGACTGGACAGCCTGGCTTTCTACTGGGGGCGCAATCAGCAGGACCGCACGGCCCATCCCCGGGCGTGGTGATGGATCGGCAGCCAGGCTGACTGCGCGCACCAGTGTATCCAGGCTGGGAGTAGCATTGCGTGCATCAACTTCATCCGAGCTCAGCGCTTGCAACCATTGAGCGGGGTCAACCACATGACTGATCGAAGGCCCGCCAGTGATTACCAGGCTCCAATCATCGATCGATGAGCCCTGGCGGCTGTTGGCCCAGGCGCTCAGAGCGGTCTTTATGTAATCGTACCGTGAAATCGCCTGGCTGTTGCGAATGCCAAAAGCTGGTCCAGGGTCGATGGCAATTACGAATTGGGCTCCTGGATGCAGTTTTTCGAACGAAGTGAGGGGCAGAGATACGCTGTTTTCCAGGACACTGACTTGCGTTTCCTGTATGCCGTGCATAAACTGGCCTTGTGAGTCATGCAGATCCAGATAAGCCTGGATGATTGGGAAGAGGCTTGTGTCTGGGGTGCTCAATACGGCATTGAACGCAGTTTGAGCGCGCGCCGAAACTGGTAATAGCGAGAAAATCAGGAACAGGAGAATCAGGCCGCGTTTGCGGTCAGGCATGGCAGAATTGTAGCATAAGTTTATGCGCGGAAAAATGAACGAATCGCTGCGTTTACTCCCATTCGATCGTAGCAGGGGGTTTACTGGTGATATCGTAAACGACGCGATTGACTCCTTCGACTTCGTTAACGATGCGGTTGGCCACCCGCCCAAGCAGCTCATAAGGGAGCCTGGCCCAGTCAGCAGTCATGAAATCCTGGGTGGTGACCGCTCGCAGGGCTATGGTCTCCTGGTAAGTGCGCAAGTCGCCCATCACACCCACTGAACGTACGGGCAGCAGCACAGCGAAGGCCTGGGCGGAACCGCTGATGGTGCCCCCAGATTGCGCCAACATAGACAGCAATCCGGCTTCGGCCAATTCGCTGGTGAATATAGCATCGGCAGCGCGCAGGCGCTCGATACGTTCGGGGGTGATTTCGCCCAGGCAACGGACGGCCAGACCTGGGCCAGGAAATGGCTGGCGCCAAACCATCTCGTGCGGCAGCCCTAAGGTTTCACCAACGGCGCGCACCTCATCCTTGAACAGATAGCGCAAGGGTTCCACCAGTTCAAAAGCCATCTCCTCGGGCAGGCCGCCCACATTGTGATGTGTCTTGATGCGGTGCGCTTGGGAGCGCTCAGGTGCGCTGGATTCGACCACATCGGGGTAGATGGTGCCCTGTACCAGGAAGCGCGGCGAGCCAAGCCGGTGCGCCTGGGCTTCGAAGGTGCGAATGAACAGCTCGCCGATGATGCGACGCTTCTGCTCGGGCGCAGTGACGCCTTGCAGGGCTCGCATGAACGTCTCGACGGCATCGACGGTGATCAACTCAATCCCCAGCCGGTCACGCAGGGCAGCCTGTACCTGCCTGGGTTCGTCCTGACGCAACAGGCCGGTATCTACAAAGACAGCGATCAACTGGTCACCTACGGCGCGCTGCACCATGGCGGTGGCCACGCTGGAATCTACACCTCCGCTGACGGCAGAGATTACATTCTGATTACCAACCTGCTGCCGGATGCGCTGCACGCTTTCGGAGATGATCGATTCGGGCGTCCATGCCGGTTGAGCCTGGCAGATTTGAGTGGCAAAGCGCTGCAAAATTTCGTTCCCACCAGGGGTGTGGTGCACTTCTGGGTGGAATTGCAAACCGAAATAGCGCCGCTGCAGGTCGCCCATAAAGGCGACCGGGGAGTTCTGGCTGCGCCCCAGGATGCTGAAACCAGGCGGCAGGGCCTCGATGCGATCGCCATGTGACATCCACACGGGTTGCGACCCAACCGGAATCAATGGATTCTCCACCAGGGTTTCTAACTGCGCCGGTCCATATTCGCGAGCAGCAGAAGCATCTACTTTCCCGCCCAGGGCATGTGTCAGGGCCTGCATGCCGTAGCAAATGCCCAGGACCGGTAGCCCGCTCGCGAACACATAAGCCGGGATGAAAGGCGCGCCGGGTTCGTAAACCGAAGATGGCCCTCCAGAAAGGATGAAACCCTGCGGATGCAAGGCCATGACGCGCTGCTCAGGCGTGTCCCAGGGGAACATCTCACAGTAAACGCGTTCCTCACGGATACGGCGGGCGATTATCTGCGTGTATTGTGAGCCGAAATCCAGGATGGCCAGCGAGTCGCTCATGGAAATTCTCGCATCGGGGTGAGCTTCCAGCGCGTCAGTCTTCGAAGACGATTTGGTCGTCTTGCATGGAGCGAATGCAAGCTAGGGATTCGATGGGCACTCCCAGGTGTGAAAGCGCCTGCCGGCCACCTTCGAAAGATTTCTCGATCAACGCGCCGATACCAACGATCTCTGCTCCGGCTGTGTTCGCCAGCCGCACCAGGCCCAGGATGGTGGCGCCGCTTGCCAGGAAATCATCGATGATGAGGACGCGCTCGCCGCCCGCCAGATATTCAGGAGAGATGATCAGCTCAACTGTACGGCCTTTGGTGTGGGATGGAGAGAGGGTCAGGAAGACCTGGTCGGGCATGGTAATGGGTTTGTGCTTGCGAGCGTAGACGACGGGCAGGTTCATATGCAGGGCGGTCATCAAGGCTGGTGCAATCCCGGAAATTTCGGCAGTCAGAACCTTAGAGGCGCCAATATGAGCGAAACGCCGGGCGAATTCTTTCCCACAGGCGTTCATCAAAATTGGGTCCACCTGGTGGTTGATGAAACCATCGACTTTGAGAATGCCGTTGCCCAGATTCCTGCCGTCACGCATGATTCGTTCTTTCAGTGCTTGCATAGGGTCCTCCTGGTGGCTGGTGGGGTAATTCCTATGATTTTACAACGGCTTTGAGTAAAGGAACAGGGATATGGAGTAAAATACATCCGAAATGGGTATCTGCATTGATGTTGATCCTGGCTTCAAATTCACCGCGCCGTAAGCAGTTGATGACCCTGGCAGGTTGGGACTTCGCGGTTGTGCCTGCCCAGATCGATGAGGCAGTGTTGCCGGGTGAACTGCCAGCGGCCTATGTCCTTCGCCTGGCACGGGCCAAGGCGAGTGCAGCTCGCGAAAAGATGGCAGTTGCCCAGGATGGCGACCTTGTCGTGGCTGCGGATACAGCGGTGGTCGACGCCCATACACAGGCTGATGGAAAGACTCGCTTTACTATTCTAGGTAAGCCAGCCGATGCTGCTCAGGCGGAAGACATGTTGCGATCCTTGCGCGGGCGTATGCACCAGGTTTATACAGCGGTGGCTGTTTCCCCTGTACGGGCTGATGAGCAGGCTCCGGTCAAGATGGTCAGTGAGGTCAGCGTTTCTGACGTTTATATGCGCGAGTATAGCGACCAGGAGTTGCTGGTTTATATTGCCAGCGGCGACCCTATGGATAAAGCCGGCGCTTATGCGATCCAGCACCCTGGTTTCCGGCCAGTGGAGCGCCTGGAGGGTTGTTATGCCAATGTAATGGGGTTGCCGCTATGCAGTCTGGCGCGTTTATTGGCGCTTTTCGGTGTGCCAGCACAGAGTGATATCTTTCAAGCCTGCCAGCAAGCTTTCGGTATTCTCTGTCCAATCACCGGCCAGGCGTTGGATGGAACAGGGATTGCACCATTGTGATGGAATTATGAAAACTGTGAAAACCGTTCGTTGGATATTGTGTTTTTGCCTGGCCCTGGCATGGGGCTGTGCCGTGTTGCCTGCTTCGGCGCCCCACACGACTCAGCAACTGCTACCGACTTTGAGCCTGCCCCAAGGTGAAGTGCCGGATGTGACGGTTGCGGTCCGCGCCTATTTGGATGCCTGGAAATCCGAAAACTATGGCAGCATGTACACTTTGCTGACTTCTTTGAGCCAGAATGCGCTCAGCCAGGAGAAATTTATCGATGTGTATTCGAGTGTGGCAACAGAAGCGGCCCTGGACTCGATCGACTATGAAATCCTATCTGTGCTGGTGAATCCGGAAACAGCCCAGGTACGTTATCGAGTCGTGTTGCACAGCATCCTGGTTGGGGATATCTCCCGGGAGACCTTGATGAATTTGAGCCTGGAGGCAGGCCAGTGGCGGGTGCAATGGGATTATTCTTTGATCCTGCCGGATCTCAAGGACGGTAATTATCTGTTAATGGATCGGAGGGGCTATGTCCCTTCACGCGCCAATATTTACGATCGCCGGGGGCGCGCCCTGGTAGCACAAGCGGATGCCACCGCCCTGGGATTATATCCTGATGAAGTCGAACCATCGCAGGCAGAGACTTTGTTCGCCCGTTTGGCTGAATTGACTGGCCTGCGCGTCGATACGATCCGGACGATGTATGAGAATGCTCCGATTGGGGCTGACTGGTACCTGCCTCTGGGTGAGGTCTCGTCTGATAAGGTTGCCAGGCAGTTCGAGCAACTGATTGACTTCAACGGCCTGGTCATGCGTTCATACAAATCGCGCTACTATTTCGAAGGTGGCATTGCTCCACACGTAGTCGGTTATGTAAGCGCCATCCAGCCGGATGAGGTGGATGCTTACCGGCGGAAGGGTTACTTGCCAGACGAGCGTGTGGGGCGGAGTGGTTTGGAGCAGTGGGGAGAGTCTTATCTGGCTGGGCAGCGCGGTGGGGCGCTATATGTGTTCAATGCTCAGGGTCAGCCCATGACACGCCTGGCAGAAAGGGACTCGCGTGCCTCGCAGGCGGTTTATACAACGTTGGAACGGGATTTCCAATTGGCCGCACAACAGGCGATTTCATCGTTCCCGGGTGCGATTGTGGTTCTGGAGCGCGATACCGGTCGTGTACTGGCGATGGTCTCATCTCCCAGTTTCGACCCCAACGCATTCGAGCCGGTGAACTTCAACAGTAACAAACAGTTATCGGAGATCAGCGCTGATCCATCTAACCCACTGCTCAACCGCGCGACACAGGGACAATATCCGTTAGGGTCGGTTTTCAAGATTATCACGATGGCGGCTGCTCTGGAAAGCGGCAAATACACGCCGGAGACCACCTACCAGTGTGGATATACGTTTGAGGAATTGCCCAATGCGGTGCTATATGACTGGACTTACACTTATGGAGGAATTGCCCCCAGTGGTCTTTTGAATCTCTCCCAGGGCCTCATGCGCTCGTGCAACCCTTATTTCTGGCATATCGGCCTGGATTTGTATAATCAGGGCCTGACCCAGGCTGTCTCGAATATGGCGCGCAATTTTGGGCTTGGCAAGCCAACGGGTATTGTGGGGTTGGAAGAGCTGGCCGGGAATATCCCAGATCCACAGAATCAGGTGGATGCCGTCAATATGGCGATTGGGCAGGGCGATGTATTAGTTTCGCCTTTACAAGTAGCTACTTTTGCCGCAGCGATCGGAAATGGTGGTACTTTATACCGGCCGCAGGTTGTCGAGCAGGTAGCTCCTCCCGATGGGAATCCGGTGGATGCCTTCAAGCCACAAATCAACGGCACTTTACCGCTCAAGCCCGAGACGCTCAAGGCGCTTCAGGATGCTATGTTGGGTGTGATCCGCAATGAACAACCCCGTGGCACTGCCTGGCACCGCTTCACAGGCCTGGACATCAAAGTGTCGGGGAAGACTGGCACTGCCCAGTCTGGCGGGGACAGGCCGCATGCCTGGTTCGCGGGATATACTTTCGAAGAGCGCCTGGACCGGCCGGACATCGCCATCGCGGTGGTCGTGGAGTACAAAGGCGAAGGGTCAGATTACGCTGCGCCGATCTTTCGGCGGATCGTCGAACTTTATTTTATTGGGCAGCCTCAAAAGTTGTATTGGTGGGAATCAGCCTTTAATGTAACACCTACGTTATCACCCTCACCAACCCCTCTCGAGACGATATCTCCTGAAGTTGAAGTTACAAGCGCGCCTTGATGGAGTAACACAATGCGAGGCCTGATCATCCGCTCACAATCTGGTTTCTACACGGTAAAAACCGAGGACCATCGCGTTTTTGTTTGCAAGCTGCGCGGGCGGTTGAAACGCGGACAACGCCTGGGGGATGTGGCAGCAGTTGGTGATTGGGTACAGTTTGCACCGTTGAATGAAGAGGAAGGTGTCATCGAAGATGTGGAGGCGCGCACGCGTATGTTCTCGCGCCTGGCCCCCAACCCTCAAGGAAATTACCAACAGATTTTGATCGCAAACCTGGATCAGGCGGTGCTGGTCTTCGCGTGTGCTCAACCCGAGCCGCATCTGGGGATGTTGGATCGTTTTCTGGTCATTTCAGAAAAGCAAGATGTGCCGGTATTGATCGTGGTCAATAAGGTGGATTTGGTGGGGCAGCGGAGGGCAGAAGAAATTTTTGGGCATTATGGCTCCCTGGGCTACGGGCTTCATTATGTCTCTGCCAAAACGGGCCAGGGAGTGGATGGCTTGCACGCCGGGTTGGTAGGAAAAATCTCTTTGCTTACTGGCCCATCTGGTGTAGGAAAATCCAGCTTGCTGAATGTCATTCAGCCGGGGCTGGGGTTAGCAGTGCGCCAGGTGAGCGCGGCAACCAGCAAAGGAAGGCATACAACGGTTGTGCGCGAGATGTTCCCTTTAGAGCAGGGTGGCTATGTGGCCGACACGCCTGGCTTGAAAGCTTTGGCCTTGTGGGATATTGAGCCGGAGGAACTGGACGGCTATTTTCCGGAGCTGCGATCGCTGGTCAGTGAATGCCAGTTCAGCGATTGCACGCACATCCACGAACCGGGATGCGCTGTTCTGCAGGCGGTGCAAGCAGGGCAGGTGCATGCGCAACGCTATCAATCCTACCAGCGCATGCGCTTTGGAGAAGAGGATGGATAGCTTGCTTAATACCTTAGGATTACATTTGTAACCCTAAAAGTGCGAAGAAAACAACAATTGACAGCAGGATGATTCGTACTTATAATTCATACGCTTACCGGGATGATATCCCAGCATTTTCGCTTTGAGCGCAGAAAATGATATACCGACATCGGGAGTGTTTGTGGCTTATTTCAGCGAAAAATCGAATAAGGGGGATGATATTTTGAACCTCAATGGGTAGTTCTTAGTATATGTATTGGAGGAGTGCATCAAAATTGCTATTATCATGCTCTTTCCCAAGAATGCCAGTTTTTCGTTTGTTTGATAGCAAATAAACATATTCTCAAAATTATGATGAACCTCGGTCTAATCATCAGTAACCCCATATTAGGAGAAATCCCTTATTATGTCAAATAATGGGCGTCCAAACATTCTCAAAGTTGAAGATTTGGTGACGCACTTTAATACTCCTGAGGGTACAGTTTTTGCCGTCAACGGCGTGAGCTTTGAATTAGGCGAAGGCGAGACCCTGGGAGTGGTCGGCGAAAGCGGCTGCGGAAAAAGCGTCACCATGCTTTCAGTGCTGCAATTAATTCCACGCCCACCAGGTGAAATTGTCAGCGGCCGGGCTATGTTCCACGACAATGATCTGTTGAGCCTTGCTGCGGATGAAATTCGTACGGTGCGTGGGGCACAGATTGGTATGATTTTCCAGGATCCGATGACTTCTTTGAATCCGGTTTTGACGGTCGGTAAACAGGTCGCTGAACCACTGATTTTGCACCTGGGTCTTTCTAAAAAAGATGCTGAAGAGCGCTCGATTGAACTGCTGCGACTGGTCGGTATCCCGGAAGCAGAAAAACGCTTAGGGCAGTACCCGCACCATTTCTCGGGCGGGATGCGCCAGCGTGTGATGATTGCTATGGCGTTGGCCTGTAACCCGCAAATATTGATCGCCGATGAACCGACCACGGCCCTGGATGTGACCATTCAGGCGCAGATCATCGACCTGGTCAAGAAACTGCGCAACGAAATTGGAATGTCGGTGATCTGGATTACCCATGACCTGGGGGTTGTGGCCGGGCTGGCGCAACGCGTGATTGTGATGTATGCAGGCTATATCATCGAGGAAGCCAAGGTCAAGGAATTGTATGCGCACCCCACGCATCCTTATACCATGGGCTTACTGCACAGCCTGCCGCGCCTGGACAGCCGTGAGCGCCACCGTTTGACGGATATCCCGGGCTTACCACCGCTGCTATTGGAAAAACCAATCGCCTGCCCGTTCTCTCCGCGCTGCCCATACGTGTTCGAGCGCTGCAAAGAGAATCCTGCTCTTACGGATGTAGATGTGGATCATCGTGCTGCTTGCTGGTGGGACGTCAAAGAGGGGAGGCCACGCAATGTCTGAGCAAAACAATGGGTATCTTCTCAAGATTGACGGACTGGTGAAACACTTCCCAATTTTGTCGGGTGTATTTCAGCGCCAGGTGGGTGTGGTTCACGCCGTAGATGGGATTTCTTTCAAAATCCGGCGCGGTGAAACTTTCGGGTTGGTGGGTGAATCTGGCTGCGGTAAATCCACTGCCGGGCGCACTATTTTGCAGCTCTACCGCCCAACGGCCGGAGAAGTTGTGTTTGATAATGTAAACCTGGTGGGGTTGAAGGGTGAAGAGATGCGCCGCATGCGCCAACGCATGCAGATGATTTTCCAGGACCCGTATGCCAGCCTGAACCCGCGTATGACCATTCGCGAGATCGTGGGTGAGCCGCTTTTCGTTCACGATATTGCCAAGAGCAAGGAAATCGACGACCGGGTGGATATGCTGCTGGACCGGGTGCGTCTGAACCCGGGATTCGCCGCACGCTACCCGCACGAGTTCTCGGGCGGGCAGCGCCAGCGCATTGGCATTGCCCGCGCCCTGGCCTTGCAGCCGGATTTCATCGTGTGCGATGAACCGATCTCGGCCCTGGACGTTTCGATCCAGGCGCAGGTGATCAACTTGCTGGAAGACCTGCAAGAGGAAATGGATCTGACCTACCTGTTCATTGCCCATGACTTATCGATGGTGCGGCACATCAGCACGCGCGTGGCAGTTATGTACCTGGGCATTCTGGCTGAGATGTCTGAACGAGATGAGTTGTACGAGCATCCGCTGCATCCCTACACCCAGGCCTTACTGTCGGCTGTTCCGGTTCCTGATCCTTTTGTGGAGGAGAAGCGCCAGCGCATCATCCTGGAAGGGGATGTGCCCAGCCCGGTACACCCGCCTTCAGGCTGCCGGTTCCGCACGCGCTGCCCGCTGGCAGAAAAGATTTGTTCGGAGCAGGTGCCCGAATGGCGCGAAGTCGCGCCGGAGCATTGGGTGGCCTGTCATATGGTTTAGCGGCCCGACCTCAGTTTTCTGGGATCGCTGATCGTTTGAGTAGAAGGATTTGAAAGGAGGTGGTTGCTTTCAGCTTATAGATTGAATGACAACTGTATCTGGTTTATCGATTGATTGACAAGACAGACAATTCTTTTCGAGGAGAAGAAACATGCGTAACAAACTATTTTTGGTTGCCTCGCTGTTGATCGTGGCGAGCATGGTGCTGGGCGCCTGCGCGACCCCGGCGCCCGAGAAAGTCGTCGAGACCGTGACGGTCGAGACGGTCAAGACTGTTGAGGTCCAGGTTGAAGGTGAGACCAAGATTGTCACTGCTACCCCTGAGCCGGTTGTGGCCGCGGAGTTCAAGTCGCCTGATCCATCCACCTACGTGGTGGTGACCTTCGGCGATCCCGACACCCTCGATCCCGCCTGGGACTACGAGACTGCCGGTACGAACGTGCTGCAGAACACTCACAACACCCTGATCTACTTCGACAAGGACAATCCGAATGCTTTCACGCCCGAGCTGGCTCTGGAAGTTCCCACCCTGGAGAACGGCGGCATCTCGGCGGATGGCCTGACCTACACCTTCAAGATCCGCCAGGGCGTCAAGTTCCACGATGGCAGCGACATGACCCCCGAAGACGTGGCCTTCAGCTTCCAGCGTGGCCTGCTGCAGGGCGGCTACGACTCGCCGCAGTGGCTGCTGACCGAACCCCTGTTGGGTGTGGGTGTCAGCGATGTGAGTGAGCTGGTTGGCGATGGCTCTGCCGCCGGCGACCGCGACCTTCTGTTGGCCATGGACCCTGCTGAACTGGTGCGCGTCTGCGAGCTGGTCAAGAGCACGGTGGTGGCTGACGATGCCAACTGGACGGTGACCTTCAACACGGTGCAGCCCTGGGCGCCCTTGATCCCGACCCTGGCCGCACATGGCTGGGGCGCGGTCCAGTCCAAGGCCTGGATTGGCGCCAACGGCGGCTGGGACGGCGACTGCGCCACCTGGCAGAATTTCTTCAACCCGGGCGCTGAGGCTCTGAACGCTCTGCCGCTGGGTTCGAGCGCCATGGGCACTGGCCCCTACATGCTGGAGCGCTGGGTGCCGGGCGAGGAAATCGTGCTTAAGGCCAACGAGAACTACTGGCGCACCGAGCCGGCCTGGGAAGGCGGCCCAACGGGCGTAGCCAAGATCAAGACGATCATCATCAAGAACGTGACCGAGTTCAGCACCCGCTACGCCATGCTGCAGGCTGGCGACGCGGACAGCATTGCGATTGGCTCCCAGGCGGACTGGCCGCAGATGGACGATCTGACCGGCCAGATCTGCGAGCTGGAAGACACCAACTGCGAACCTACCGACAAGCCGGATGCGCCATTGGAGATGATCCGCGGCTTCCCGGCGGCCACCCACACCGATATGTTCCTGAACTTCAACATCAACTCGGAAGGCGGCAACAACTTCATCGGCAGCGGCCAGTTGGATGGCAATGGCATCCCGGCCAACTTCTTCAGCAACATCCACGTGCGCAAGGCGTTCGCGTACTGCTTCAACTACGACGCTTACCTGAATGACGTTTTGCAGGGCGAGGCAGTGCGCCTGACCTCGGTGATCTTGCCCGGCATGGCTGGCTACGATGAGAACCAGCCGCAGTACACCTACGACCCCGCCAAGTGCGAGGAAGAAATCAAGCAGGCCGAGTTTGACGGCGTCATGGTCTGGGACACGGGCTTCCGCCTGACCCTGGGCTACAACACCGGCAACACCGGTCGCCAGACGATCGGCCAGATCTTGCAGGCCGAGCTTTCGGCGATCAACGAGAACTTCGTGGTCGAGGTGACCGGCCTGCCCTGGCCGACCTACCTGCGCAACTTCCGCGCCAGCAAGCTGCCTATCTCTGCCAGCGGCTGGGTCGAGGACATCGACGACCCGCACAACTGGGTGCAGCCTTACATGATCGGTACTTTCGCCCGCCGCCAGGCGCTGCCGGATGACTTGGTAGCGCAATTGTCGGATTACGTCAATCGCGGCGTGGTCGAGATCGACCCGGTCAAGCGCGACGAGATCTACAAAGAGCTCAACCAGCTCTATTACGAACAGGTGCCGACCATCGTGCTGTTCCTGGCTAACCAACGCCGCTACCAGCAGCGCTGGGTGGAAGGCTGGTTCACCAACCGTGTCTTCCCGGGCACCTACTACTACGCGATGTGGAAGAACTGAGTTACACCTTAGGGCAGCAGCATAGCTAACGTGATGTTGTTTCCCTGATCTGAAGTGTAGGGACACAACCTGTGTCCCTACACTTCCCACCTCTGTCAAGTACGCTCATCTGAGCAGTGAGGAGTGAAGCACTCATGGTTAATTACATTATCCGGCGATTGTTAGTTTTGCCGCTGATCCTGTTCGGCGTGACGGCGTTGATCTTTGGCATGCTGCAGTTCCTCAGCCCCGAAGAACGCTCCGCTTTGTACGTGCGGGATATCCCCAAGAACCCGGCCCAGATGGACGCCATCATCAAGCGTTATGGCCTGAATGACCCGATCCTGACGCAGTACTGGCACTGGCTGTGGGGGCGCAAGGACATGGTGTCGGGCGAGATGGTGGGCGGCATCCTGCGCGGCCAGTTTGGCTACTCGCGCACCGGCAACCAGCCGGTGGTGGACCTGCTCAAGCGGCGTTTCCCGGCTACAGTTGAGCTGACTCTATACACGATCTTGCCGATTATCGGCATCGGCGTGTGGCTGGGGATTGTGGCGGCGGTCAACCACAACAAGTTCCTGGACCAGGCGGCGCGCGTCTTCGCCATCCTGGGGCATTCGCTGCCCAGTTTCGTGTTGGGCCTGCTGGCGCTGCTGCTGTTCTACGCCAAGCTGGGCTGGTTCCCGCCTGGGCGGCTGTCAGACTGGGCGAATACGGTCATCTATTCTGATTCATTCCGCACCTATACTTCGCTGCTTACGGTTGACTCGCTGCTGAATGGGCGGGTGGATGTCTTCCTGGATGCGCTGCGCCACCTGATCCTGCCGGTGATTGTACTATCCACGATCTCATGGGCTACCTATCTGCGCGTGACGCGTTCCTCGATGTTGGAAACGCTGCGCCAGGAGTACGTGGTCACGGCGCGGGCCAAGGGTTTGAAGGAGAGGGATGTGATCAACGGGCACGCCCGCCCGAACGCTTTGATCCCGGTGGCGACGCTGGGCGGCTTTACGGTAGCGGGCTTGCTGGGGGGAGCGGTGTTGACCGAGACGATCTTCGATTACCCGGGCATCGGGCAGGCGGCTGGCGCGGCCGCAGCCCAACTGGACGTAATCACCGTGCTCTCGTTTACCTTGTTGAGCAGTTTTATCTTGATCGTGGCGAACCTGATCGTGGATGTGATGTACGCCTTCCTCGATCCGCGCGTTCACCTGGATTAGCCAAGCTGGCAGGAGGCAACAATGGCAGCAGTTACTGGTACTCCCGCAAGTTACCTGGATGGTTTACCGGAGCGTAAAATCACCTGGCTGGAGCGGCTGATCGGGCCGGAGTTCTACCGGATCCTGAAAGGCATCGTCACCAACCCGTTATCGATCGTCGGCACATCGCTGATCACCTTCTTCATCGTTGTGGCGATTTTTGCGCCGTTGATCGCGCCGCCAACCAATGCCCGTGATCCTTACGTGGTGCCGCGGGATGGTTTCAGCCCAACCCCTAAAGCACCGGGCACCGAATGGAAGACGCGCCCGCCAGAAATTCCTTTATGGTTTGGGCTGATTGGCAGGGAAAGCTGGACGCACGTTTTTGGCACCACGGGCGGCCAATGGGATCTTTTCTATGGCGTGGTGTGGGGCACGCGCACGGCGCTGAAGGTGGGCCTGACGGTGGAAGGGCTGTGCCTGGTGGTTGGAATCCTGGTCGGCAGTCTGTCGGCTTTCTACGGAAAATGGGTGGATGAAGTGCTCATGCGCATCACTGAGATCTTCATCGCTTTCCCCTTCCTGATGGCCGCTTTGACCCTGTCGGCGATCCTGACTCCGGTGATCGGCAAGGGCATCTGGCCGCCGTTGATCGCCATGGTGGCGTTCAGTTGGATGGGCTACGCCCGTATCATCCGCGGCGATATCCTATCGGTGCGCGAGCGCGACTTCGTCATGGCGGCGCGCGTGATCGGCGTGAAGGATCGCCGCATCATTATGAAGCACATCATCCCGAATGCGGTCTATCCGACCCTGATCCTGGCATCGATGAACATCGGTGGAGATGTGATCTCCTTTGCGGCCCTGAGCTTCCTGGGGATTGGTACGGAGGTTGGTTACGCCGACTGGGGTCAGATGATCAGCTTCGCGCGTAACTGGATCCCCTCCCTGGCGACCTATTGGTACATCGTGGTGTACCCGGGTCTGGCGTTGGCGATGTTCACCCTGGGTTGGAACCTGGTGGGCGACGCGCTACGCGATATTATGGACCCGCGCTTGCGCGGCCGGGGCGTGTAAGCCTGATCGATGATGAGAGGTATGTGGGCGGGTGCCGTTGCGTCACGTTGCGCTGGGGTCACCCGCCCCGTTTGTTATTTTCCGAGGGTGATTTTCGTTCAAAATTGAACCTTTTTGATGCTTTCGTGGTATTTTAAAGCAAATGGGTAGTACTATCGATCAGGAGCTCATTCTTCAGCTTCAAGCGGGCAGCCTGGATGCACTGGGTTTGCTCTATGACCGGCATCGCCAGATGGTGTTTCGCACCGCTCTGGGGATCACTGGCGATCCGGAGGCTGCCAATGACCTGCTTCAGGATGTTTTTTTGCGCCTGCACCGCTTCGCCGATCGGATCGAGGTTGAGCGCCCATTGGAACCCTGGCTGTATCGCGTGACGACCAACCTGGCCTATACCTGGGTCAAGCGCAACCGGCGTTGGTATCACCCGTTGGAAGATTTGGCCGAGTGGTTGGCCGGGCCCGGAAAAAGCAGCCCATATGATGAGGTTGAACGGAGCGATGATTGTAACCGTGTTCAGAAGGCTATCTCGAATTTGCCGTTCGCGCAGCGCGTTGTAGTGGTGTTGTATTATCTAAACGATCTTTCTCTCCAGGAGGTTGCGGAAATCCTGGAACTGCCGGTTGGTACAGTTAAATCTCGGTTGCACTATGGCCGCCAGGCGCTGAAAAAGAGCCTGGCGCTGGGCCGTTTCGCGGATGGTGATAAGTTGCCTGATTTTAATTATGAAAGACCCTGAGTGGTGTGCTATGGATGAAGAGATGGATTTCTATCTAAAACGATGTGTCAAGGATTGGGCTGCAGGTTACCAGCCTCCGGCCGATGGCCGCGCTAAATTGCTGCAGGCTGCTGAACGGACCCGGCAACACGCGCCCGCGCGCGGGTTGGGGGCAATCGCTTATCTCTGGGCTTTGATCTTCGATCAAGCGGTGGTCGATTTGCATCCTGACGGCATGGCGAGGCCGTGCACGCAGTCTCGCACCTGGTCTTTGTATATAGCAACGCAATGGCGGTTGGCGAATTAGTTCCCTTCCAGTATGCACAAACGTTCTCTTCGGCTGGTTGCTGTATTTGTGGTTACCTGGTTGGTGACAATGGCCTGTCAAGCCAGTTTGATTTCGAGTAAGGCCGCTACTCCTGCTACTCTTGAAACGCCTGTGATCGCCGCGGCTACACCGTCCCCGGTAAATACATCTGAACCGGAACGGCTTTTGACGATTTGTATGGGGCGCGAGCCGGCCTCTTTGTTTTTGTATGGAGATTTCTCGCTGGCAGCCCGCAATGTGCGCCAGGCGATTTACGATGGCCCGTTCGATGTGATCGGGTTTCAGGTAGTGCCGGTGATCCTGGCGAAGACGCCCGCGTTGGAAAACGGCGGTGTGGTTTTCGAAACGGTGGAAGTGCGAGCTGGCGAAATGATCGTGGATGGATACGGCAACCTGGCGAAGCTGGGCGAAGGGGTAAATTACCGACCTCCTGGCTGCAACCGGATGGACTGCCTGGCTACGTATAACGGTGAGGGCGCAGTCCAGACCGACCAGATGGTGGTACGGTTCGAGCTGCTGCCGGGTTTGCTTTGGTCGGATGGGTTACCTTTGAGCGCGGACGATTCGGTTTATTCCTACGAAATTGCCCAGAGTCTCTATCCGCAGGTGCGGGCAGATTTGCTGCTGCATACGAGCGCTTATCAGGCGTTGGATGCCAACACGATTGAATGGCGGGCGGTACCGGGTTATCGTGATCCGGGATTCGCTACAAATTTTTTCACGCCGTTGCCGCGGCATGCCTGGGGTAATCTGGCGGTGCAGGATTTGTTTTCCGCAGAGATCTCGACTCGCAAACCGCTTGGATGGGGAGCTTATGTAATCGAAGAATGGATTGCCGGCGATCATATTACGTTGAGCCGGAACCCCAATTACTTCCGCCAGGATCAGGATATCCCCCGGTTCGATAAGTTTGTATTTCGATTTATGCCTGACAAGGATCAAGCCAAGCTGGCCTTGTTAGCCGGCGAATGTGACTTGCTGGATGAGACGGTGTATTTCTCGCCGCCAGACCCACAACTGGTGGAATTAGAAAGTGAAGGAAAGGCGCAAATTGTTATGCAGGCAGGCGTTGCCTGGGAGCACATGGATTTTGACATCTTACCGGTAGTTCAACCAGATGAAAATCGAAATATGCTCTTCCACCTGAGAGAGACTCGGCAGGCGATTGCAATGTGTATAGATCGGCAGCGCCTGGTAGACGAATTTTTTCGGGGAAAATCACTGGTCCCTACCAGTTTTGTTCCGCCTTCCCATCCATTGCTGAACGCGGATGTTAAGCAGTATGCTTATGATCCTGGCGCTGCTTCGGCTTTGCTTGAAACCGCAGGATGGATTGATCAGGATGGCGATCCCCATACTCCGCGCCAGGCCCAGGGTGTAACGGGTGTGACCGATGGTACCGCCCTGGCATTCACATTTCTTACGACTACGGAGCCCGAAAAACAACAAGCCGCGCAAATCATCCAATCTTCGCTGGAACAGTGTGGCATCAGAATGGAAATCAATGCCAGCGATTGGCAAACGGTGTTCGCTCCGGGGCCGGATGGAGCGGTGTTCGGCCGGAAATTTGAGATGGCGCAATTTGGTTGGGAAGCTGCGCTTGAGCCCCCTTGTTTCCTCTATATGAGCAGTGAGATTCCTGGCCCTTATCCGGAAGCTTCCAAGGGGTGGGGTGGGGCTAATGCCAGTGGTTACAGCAACCCGGAATATGACCTGGCTTGCCAGCAGGCACTTGCGACGATAGCCGGGATGCCGGAGCACCAGGCTGCTCACTTCCAGGCGCAGGCTATCCTAGCCGAAGATGTGCCGATGATCCCGCTATATCTGCGAACACACACGCTGGTTGCGCGTTCTGATCTATGTCATATAAATCTGGAGGCTGTTGCCGAAAGTGCATTGTGGAATCTAGAGTTTTTTGATTATGGTCAGGCTTGCAACAATTAAGCGCATGCAAATTTTGCTCGATTGACCGATATCGGATTTATTGGTAAGATTATTTTACAGATCAGGTGTTTTTCGAACTGAAAACAGTTCGTTGTATTCCAGCCAAGGAAGAAATAGAATTTCATTTGAAAGGAGGTGGTTGTCCGGTACAGAAGCGCTAGAACACCATTTTCGAGTAAGTTGATTTGACAACAATCTAATATTTCATTCTCTACGAGGAGGAGAAACACATGAAAAAGCGACTGACGCTATCTGTTTTGAGCGTCCTGGTAATGCTCAGTATGGTTTTGGCAGCCTGCGCCCCGCAGGAAGTGATCAAGACCGTCGAAGTGCAAAAGACCGTCGAGGTCGAGGTCGAGAAGACCGTCGAGGTCGAGAAGGTTGTCGAGGTCGAGAAGACCGTCGAAGTCATGGTTACCCCAACACCGGTGCCATCGACTCGCCAGGGCGCCTGGGTGGATTCGGTGATCTTCACCGAGCAGAACTCGGCGCAGGCGGCCGTCACCCAGCTCAAGGCTGGCGAGCTCGACATCTATGCCTACACCGTCAACGATGCCAATCTGTATAAAGCCGTCCAGGAAGATCCGGAGTTGGCTTATTCTAACTCGTTCGGGTCCTACAATGAGCTGACCTTCAACCCGGCGACTTTCGCAGATGGCCGGCTGAACCCCTTCTCCAGCCCCAAGATCCGCGAGGCGGTAAACTGGCTGATGGATCGCAATTACATCGTGCAGGAGATCATGGGTGGGCTAGGCGTGCCGAAGTTCTTCGCGATCACGGCAGCCTTCCCGGATTACGCCAAGTACGTTGACGTTGCCCGCAATCTGGAAGCCTATTATGCTTACAACCCTGACAAGGCCAAGGAAATCATCACGGCTGAGATGGAAGGCATGGGCGCCACGCTGGTGGATGGCAAGTGGCAGTTCAATGGCGAGCCGATCACCATCATCATCCTGATCCGCACCGAAGACGAGCGCCGCCAGATCGGCGATTACGTAGGCAGCCAGTTCGAGACGATCGGCTTCACCGTGGATCGCCAGTACAAGACCCGCAGCGAAGCTTCCCCGATTTGGGTACAGAGTGATCCAACAGAAGGCCTGTATCATATCTACACCGGCGGTTGGATCACCACGGCTGTTGACCGTGACCAGGCTGACAACTTCAGCTTCTTCTATACCCCGCGCGACTACCCCATCCCGCTGTGGCAGGCATATACCCCCACGGCCGAGTTCGATGATGTGTGTTTGAAGCTGCGCAACAACGATTTCAAGAACCTGGACGAGCGCCGCGATTTGTTCGAGCAGGCCATGACTCTGTCTCTGCAAGACTCGGTGCGCCTGTGGCTGGTGGATAGCAACAGTTTCACGCCGCACAAGGCCAACGTTGAGGTGGCCTACGACCTGGCCGGCGCAGTTGCCGGTTCTCGTCTGTGGCCGCATACGGTTCGCTTCGTAGGTCAGGAGGGCGGCGCGGTCAAGATCGCCCAGCCTGGCATCATGGTGGAACCGTGGAACCCGGTGGCGGGCAGCAACTGGATCTATGATATGATGCCGATCCGCGCCACTGGCGATGTGGGTGTGATCCCTGATCCTTACACCGGCCTGGTTCAGCCGCAGCGCATTGAGAAAGCCGAGATCGTTGCCCAGCAGGATCTGCCCATGGCGAAATCCTTGGATTGGGTCGACCTGAAGTTCGAAGCTGAGATCGCCGTCCCGGCAGATGCCTGGGTGGACTGGGATGCCGCCAACCAGAAGTTCATCACCGCTGGCGAGAAATTCCCGGATGGCCTGACCGCGCTGACGAAGAGCACGGTCTACTACCCTGCTGACCTATGGGATACAGTTAAGTGGCACGATGGCAGCCCGCTGACGATGGGCGACTTTGTGATGTGGATGATCATGAACTTCGATCCGGGCAAGGAAGAAAGCCCGATCTACGATGAGGCCCAGGCGGAAACCGTGGCGGCGTTCCTGGATCACTTCAAGGGCGTACGCATCGTATCTACCGACCCATTGGTGATCGAGACCTACGATGACCTGTGGCTGCTGGATGCTGAGCTGACCGTGACCACCTGGTGGCCGGAGTACACTTACGGCCCAGGCGCCTGGCACACGGTAGGGCTGGGCGTTCAGGCGGACGCTGCCAAGGAACTGGCTTTCTCGGCCGACAAGGCTGATACAGAAGAGATCGAATGGATGAGCCTGATCAGCGGCCCAAGCATGGAGATCCTGAAGAAATACCTGGATCAGTCCGCAGCAGAGAACTACATCCCCTACGCGGCCACGATGGGCGAATACGTCACGGCCGACGAGGCCACCGCTCGCTACGCCAACCTGGCGGCCTGGTACGAGACCAAGGGCCACTTCTGGCTGGGCACCGGTCCCTTCTACCTGTACAAGGTCTTCCCGGTGGAAGGCACCCTGATGCTGCAGCGCAACCCCGAATATCCTGACATGGCTGACAAGTGGTCCGGCTTTGGCGCTCCCAAATTCGCCACGGCTGAGATCGATGGCCCAGGGCAGGTGACGATTGGTTCAGAGGTTACCTTCGATGTGTACGTAACCTACAACGAGGAACCTTATCCACAGAACGAGATCGCTAACGTCAAGTACCTGGTCTTCGACGCCAAGGGCGCGCTGGTGGATACGGGTGAAGCTACAGCCGTTGCCGATGGGCAATACCAGGTTGTGCTGAGCGCTGACATCACCAGTAAACTCGAAGCAGGCGCGAATAAGCTCGAAATCGCGATTTCGCCCCTGGTCGTGAGCATCCCGACCTTTGTTTCCTACGAGTTCGTAACGACTCCGTAACCGTTTCTTTCTAGTTCAAAGTCCGGTAGGGGCTTGCCCCTACCGGACTCTATGCTTCTGTGTTGAGAATCGATCAATCCGAAGCGGTTATCTGTTAGCATCAGGATGGTTGATTTTCGGAGGTGAGAAATATGGGCGAAGCGGTTCAGCCTATTCAACAAGATATCGTTCCAGGTGCAAAAGAGCAACGGACTTCGAGCGTGTTTGCCAGGGTCTCGAAGTATGTTGTCGTGCGTTCGATCACATTATTCATCACAGTGGTGATTGGGGTCTACCTGACGATCCTGGTAGCCAACATGGGCGGCTATGTAGATGATATCCGCCGCGGTGAGATCCGCGAAACCATCACAATGCGCGTTATGAACGACCCGGTGATGAAAAATCTGCCAGCGGAGAAACGTAACGAACATATGGAGGAGTTGATCCGGCTGGAGGAGAAGCGCCTGGGGTTGGATCAGCCTTTTATGGTGCGCAGCATGCGTTTTATGACCAATGCGCTGACGCTCAGCCTGGGACGCTCGCAGAACATGGCCAGCGACAGCGGTTCGAGGGAAGTGCGGTTGATTATCCTTGAGCGCCTGCCTTCGACTTTGGTGCTGTTTGGTACGGCTGACCTGTTCCTGTTCTTCGCCAGTATCTACATTGCCCTGGCGCTTTCCCGGCGGTATGGCAGCTTCCTGGATAAAATCATTATCGCCCTGGCGCCCACCTCTTCGGCGCCGGGCTGGTTCTATGGAATTTTTCTGATCGTTATTTTCGCGGCCGTGTTCAAGATCCTGCCTTTTGGCGGTATGGTAGACGCGCCGCCGCCGGAAACCAGGTTCGAATATTTTCTCAGCCTGGTCAAGCACTTGATCTTGCCCGTGTTAGCCATTAATGTCAGTTCGATCTTCTTGAGCGCTTACACCTGGCGCACGTTCTTCTTGATCTATTCCAGTGAAGATTATGTAGAAATGGCCAAGGCCAAAGGCCTGACTTCGCGGGATATCGAACGCCGTTACGTGCTGCGCCCAACTTTGCCCACGATTATCACCAGCTTTGCCCTGCTGCTGATCGGCCTGTGGACGGGGGCGCCGATCTTTGAGACGGTGTTCAACTGGCCGGGGTTGGGGCGTACGCTTTTGCTGGCCGTCAACCTATACGATACACCGGTGATTGTGGGCTCTACGGTGATCTTCGCCTATTTACTGGCAGTTACGGTCTTTTTATTGGATTTTATTTACGCGCTGGTCGACCCTCGGGTTAAGATCGGCGGTGGGGAAGGAAGAGCGGGATGAGGAATCTGCAAAGATCTTTCCAAGAATTGCTTCGCTATCCCTCGGCGATTGCCAGCCTGGTGATTATTGTTTTGCTGCTGGCGGTTTCTGCGTATGCTGTGATTGCTATCCCGTACAATCAGGCGTTGGTGTTGTGGCGCGGTGGTGAAAATATCTGGTACCAGTTGCCTAAGACGGTGCCGCCTGCCTGGATCAATTACTTCCGCTCAGATAAGCTGCCCGATACGATTATTTTGAATAGCCAGGAAGAAAATAAGGACGTAGAAAAAGTAATCGAAAAAACGCCGCCAGGCAGCAAGATCGATATTACCTATACGTTCGATTACCCATATAATAAATTCCCGCAAGAACTGGCTTTGTACTTTACTCCCAAATATTCAGAAAAACCGCCTTTTGCTTCGATCCTGTGGGAGACTCCAGATGGCCGCGAGATTCGTGTTGCTGACTTCTCGGTGCAAGATAACCAGGTGCTGCGTTTTTCACAGGATTCCAAGTTGAAGCGCCGGCTTGGCGGAGTGTTCCCGCAAGAGGGTTTGTTTGCCGGTCCAGATATCGAGCCGCTCACACCGCTCAAGGGCACTTACAAGATGGTGATCAAGGGCATCGCTTTTGAAGATGAATCTGACCTGGATGCGGAGTTTGTGCTGTATGGGCAGGTATATGGCATCGCCGGGACGGACCATTTACGGCGTGACCTAAAGGTGGCGTTATTGTGGGGTTTCCCGGTAGCCCTGGCTTTTGGGTTGCTGGCGGCTGTGGGTACCACGGTGACGACCATGATCATCGCGGCGATTGGCACCTGGTTCAGTGGTTGGGTGGACGAGTTGATCCAACGTATCACGGAAGTGAACCTGGTTTTGCCCTTGCTGCCGATTTTGATCATGGTGGGCACGTTCTATTCGCGCAGCATCTGGCTGATCCTGGGGGTAACGATCTTGTTGAGCATCTTCGGCGGCGGGATCAAAACTTACCGGGCGATCTTCATGCAAGTGCGCGAGTCTCCCTACATCGAAGCCGCTCGGGCTTATGGAGCCAGCGGCGGCCGGATCATTTTCCTGTATTTAATCCCGCGCATCGTGCCGTTGCTCATCCCGCAATTGGTGGTGTTGATCCCGTCGTACGTGTTCCTGGAGGCCTCGCTGGCGGTGCTTGGATTAGGCGATCCGATCTTGCCCACCTGGGGCAAAATCATCCAGGATGCTCAGGCCAATGGGGCTTTGTACCAGGGGATGTATTACTGGGTGTTAGAGCCGGCGGTGCTGTTAATGCTCACAGGCCTGGCGTTTGCGATGTTGGGCTTTGCACTGGACCGTGTTTTCAATCCGAGACTTCGAGGAATGTAATCGCCATGGCAGATGATAAGTTGTTACGCATTGAAGATCTGGTGTTGTACTTTCGTACCACCGGTGGCGTTGTCCAGGCAGTGGACAAGGTAAGTTTTGAGTTGGGTTACAAAGAAGCTGTGGTGGTGCTGGGCGAGTCGGGCTGTGGCAAGAGTTCTTTGGCCAAGGCCGTCTTGCGACTGCTGCCGCGTAATGTGGACACTTATTCAGGTAAGGTCTATTTGGACGGGGCGGAGTTGATGCAGATGGGGGAGGAAGAATTCCGGCAAAACGTGCGTTGGGTGAAGATGTCTATGGTGCCACAGGCGGCGATGAATTCGCTCAACCCGGTGCTGCGAGTGGGCGATCAGGTGGCAGAGCCAGTGATCGTCCATTTGGGCGTGGATAAAGAATCGGCTTTGAACTCGGCGCGCAAGATGTTTGAGCACGTAGGAGTGCCAGCAGATTTTATGAGCCGCTATGCCTTTGAGTTGAGCGGCGGCATGCGCCAGCGCGTGGCGATTGCAATGTCACTGGTGACGGCCCCGGCGTTGATCATTCTGGATGAACCTACCTCAGCCCTGGATGTGCTCACGCAAGCGAATATCATGAACGTGCTCAAGCGCATCAAACAGGAGCTGGAGGTTAGCTTTATTCTGATCACGCATGATATCGCTACCTCGAGCGAGTTGGCGGACCGGGTGGCCGTGATGTATGCCGGTCAGATTGTTGAAGTGAGCAGCGCCGAGCAATTCTTCAATGCACCACTGCATCCATATTCGCAAAAATTAATGGCCAGTGTGCCCAGGTTGCGCGGCGATAAAGAGTTGGAATTTATCACCGGGCAGCCGCCGAGCCTGCTTTTCCCACCGACAACCTGCCGGTTTGCGGCGCGTTGCTCCATGCGTTTCGAGCGATGTGAGCAGGATCCGCCGGTTGTCGAGAAGAATGGGCGGCTGGTCAAGTGTTGGTTGCATGTCTGAGCAGCCCATGTGCCATTTGAAAAGGAATCATCAGGAAAGCGCCGGTTGAGGTTTTTATGGAAAAAATGCCTGAAGCAAATAACAAATTATTATCCATTCAGGAGTTGCGCGTATGGTTTGAATTGAGGCGTTTTGCGTTTGGTCATGCTGGATACGTGCGTGCGGTGGACGGGGTGACTTTCGATCTGCACAATGGTGAAGCTATTGCCGTGGTCGGCGAAAGTGGCTGTGGAAAATCCAGCTTGATGAAAACGATCTTGGGTTTGCACCAACCGACTCAAGGCAAAGTGCTGTTTGAGGATCAGGATTTGAGCGCTTTAGGAACGAAAGGTTTGCGCTGGTACCGCTCGAACGTGGGCTATGTCCAGCAAGATCCTTTTGGCGCTCTGCCGCCTTTTTTGACGGTCGAGCGTATCCTGGAAGAGCCGATGATCATCAATGGGATCAGGAGCAAAGTAGAGCGGGACCGGCGGATCCGTAAAGTGATGGGGGAGGTTAAAATGCATCCGCTCGAAGATTTCTTGAACAAGTTCCCCCACATGCTCAGTGGTGGTCAACAGCAGCGCGTGGTGATCGCGCGAGCGATGATCCTGGAACCTAAAGTTATTGTAGCTGACGAGCCGGTTTCCATGTTGGATGCTTCCGTCCGGGTTGAGATCCTCAAGCTGATGCGGGGATTACAAGACACGCACAACCTGGCGGTGATTTATATCACCCATGACCTGTCTACAGTGCGTTATTTCTCAGAGCGTATTTTCGTAATGTATGCCGGGCAGATGGTGGAGAAGGCCAAAGTGAATGATCTACTGTATGACCCGCGCCACCCGTATACTCACGCGCTGCTGGCAGCTACGCCAGAGCCGGAGGCCAAGAATGCAATTACATTCAAAGAAGTACCGCCTGGTGAGCCGCCCAGCCTGGTCAACCCACCTAATGGTTGCCGTTTCCACCCGCGTTGTCCGCATGTGATCAAAGGTTTGTGCGATGAGGAAGTACCGCCGGATTTTGAACCACAGCCCGAACATTTTGCTGCCTGCTGGTTATATAAATGATAAACAAGTTATCTCCACGGATGATCATACTGATTGGCTTTTTTCTGGTGCTATCGGGCGCTGTTTTGCCTATGTTGATGGTGCTGGAGATCGTTAAAGCTACTTTCCTGTTGAGTTTTATCTCCTTTGGCGCTTCGGTGAGTGGTTTATTCCTTGGCCTAGTGGGTGTCGCTTTGTATGTAAAAAGCCGATAGAACCGATGGTTAGAAAACAAAGCGAATAAGAGGGACAGGTTGATGTACCTGTCCCTCTTTTCGATTATCTAAGCGTTCGTCACAATTGTCGAGATAAAATGTGATAGAATTTCGCAATACCCCCAAAAGTGAGGAGCCCCGTGAGCGAGCATAACTCTCAAAACCTTCTCGAAGTTCGGAATCTAAAAACTTATTTTTTTACGGAAGATGGCATTGTAAAAGCTGTAGATGGCGTGGATTTTGCCGTGAAACACGGCGAAGTATTGGGCCTGGTAGGCGAGTCGGGATGTGGTAAGAGCGTGACCTCTCTTTCGATTATGCGCTTGATCAGCCCACCAGGCAAAGTGATGCAAGGAGAGATTATCCTAGAAGGCCGGGATTTATTGAAGTTGTCTGAGGCCGAAATGATTCAGATCCGTGGCAACCGGATCTCCATGATCTTTCAACAGCCACAAAGCAGCTTGAACCCCGTTTTCAAGGTGGGCGATCAGATTGCAGAAGTCTTACAAATTCACCACCAGGCCAAGAAGGGGGAGGATTGGGAAAAGGCGGTCGAGTTGCTTCGCCTGGTGGGTATTCCGGATCCAGAGAAGAAAGCGCACGCTTATCCACATGAGATGTCTGGCGGCCAGGCGCAGCGCGTGATGATTGCCATGGCTTTGGCATTGAACCCCCAATTGCTGATTGCGGATGAACCGACAACTGCTTTGGATGTGACCATCCAGGCGCAGATTCTGGACCTGATGCGGGCTTTGCGAACTGAGTTGAACACGGCGGTTATCCTGATCACGCATGATTTGGGTGTGATTGCTGAGATGGCGGACAATGTAGCCGTGATGTATGCCGGGCAAATTGTAGAGCAATCGGACGTCACGACTTTGTTCGCCAAACCTTTACATCCTTATACCCAGGGTTTGATCGCATCGATTCCGGTTCTGGGGAATGTCAAGGACCGTCTGGCGGTGATCCCGGGTTCAGTGCCGAACTTGATAGGTTTGCCCCCTGGCTGCCGGTTTGCTTCACGCTGTATGGCGCGGTTGGAGCACAACCTGGAAATTTGTGATCAGATAGATCCGGAATTGAAGACCGTACACCCAGGCCATATGGTGAGATGCTGGTTATACCTGGATCACGAGGGGCATCAAGCTCCTCTGCGTGCCGAGCTTTAGGAGACATACATAGTGATGAGTGCACAACAAGGGAGTTTGAATTTGAACGAGAATAATGGCAAGCGCGACCTTGTGACCGTCAAAGACCTGGTCAAGTATTTCCCGGTGCGGGGTGGTTTGCTGCAACGTGTTGTCGCCTGGGTCCAGGCGGTGGATTATGTAAGTTTCAACGTTCAGGAGGGAGAAACGCTAGGTCTAGTAGGCGAGTCGGGTTGCGGCAAAACAACAGTGGGCCGCACGATGTTGCGACTGATCGAGCCAACTTCAGGTGAAGCCATGTTCGAGGGGGTTAGTGTGTTTGGCCTGAAAGGGCGAGAACTCAAGAATATGCGCCGGTATATGCAGATCATTTTTCAGGATCCTTATGCATCGTTGGACCCACGTATTCCGGTTGGCGAATCGATTGCCGAAGGGTTGAAGATCCATGGTGTTGGCACGAGCAGAGAGCGTAACGATATCGTGATCGATATGTTGCGCAAGGTGGGCCTGGAAGATTACCATGCGCGCCGTTACCCGCACGAGTTTTCTGGCGGTCAGCGCCAACGGATCGGTATTGCACGCGCGCTTGCGTTGCGCCCGAAATTTATCGTGGCGGATGAGCCTGTATCAGCGCTGGATGTTTCTATCCAGTCGCAGGTGCTCAACATTCTCAAGGATTTGCAGCACGAATATAATCTTACGTACTTGTTTATTGCGCATAACTTGAGTGTGGTGGAGCACATCTCTGATCGGGTTGCCGTGATGTATCTGGGTAAGATTGTCGAGACCTCTCCACGTGATGAGTTGTTCGACAATCCATTGCACCCTTATACCCAGGCGCTCTTATCTGCTATTCCGGTGCCAGATCCAACCGTAAAGCGCGAACGGATTATCTTGCAAGGGGATGTGCCCAGTCCTTTGAATCCTCCAAAGGGGTGTCGTTTCCATCCGCGCTGTCCGGTTGCGATCGATGTTTGTGGTCAGGAGGAGCCGCCTTTGGTGGATTTCAGCCCCGGACACCAGGCTGCCTGTTGGCGCGTGACCTAAGGAGCAAGTGAAAATGCCAGGCTATCGCGTGCTAATTGTTGATGATCAGCGAGATGTGCGGCATATGCTGCGCGCTGGTTTGGCGACTCTGAGCGCCGAAATCCAGGTAACCGATGTGCCTTCGGGTGAAGAGGCAATCCTGGTAATTTCGCGCCATCCGATCGATTTGTTGATCAGCGATGTGCGTTTGCCTGGTATTTCTGGACTGGAGTTAAAAGAGCGCGCCGAAGTTCGCAACCCGGATCTCAAGTTTATTCTGATGACCGGCTTGACTGAACCAAAAACCAGGCGCGAGGTAGCTAACGCAGGTGCAGATGCATTCTTTTTCAAGCCGGTCGAACTATCGGATTTCCTGGTGGCGGTGGGGGCATGTTTGGGCCTGGAAACGGCTGCGCCTGAAGAAATCGTGGAAGAAGCGGTTGAAGAGACCGCTGAACCGCAAGGCCCTGCGGTGTCCGATGATTCTCCACAGAACCTCTCCGTTCGTTTATCAAGCCTGAGACAGCAAGTACAGGCTACATCTGCGATGATATTGAACGATCGCGGCCAGATTATGGTTCAGGCAGGCGATCTGCCAGCCAGTCTTAATCAGGATATATTGATCCATTCTTTGATGGCTACTTTTAGCGCCGCTATGAAAGTATCCTACCAGTTAGGGATGAAATCCCCTGGCGATTGGTTGTATTTTGATGGCCTGGAGTATGATCTTTTCTTGGCGCATGTAGGCCCCACTCTGGGGTTGCTTCTGGTGGTACCCAATAAAGCTCTGGATGACCAGCAAATTTGGAGATTATTGCGAGACATGCGCAAGGCTGCTCAAGAGCTGTTGTCGATCCTGGCAAAAGTGGGGATACCTGTGGAGTTAGAAGAAAGCGCTTCTCTCGCTGAAGAGGTCAATGCGTTAGAAGCTGTGGAACCGGTTGAGGATCTTCCCGAGCTGGATGAACTCTTTTCGAAAGCCTCTAAGAAAAAGCTCAAAGACAAAGATGTAGATGCTTTTTGGGATACGCTGACAACTGACCAGGCTGAAGGCTTGACCAGGGCGGATGCCATTTCTTATGATCAGGCGCGCCAACTAGGTCTTGCACCGGATGAGTGATGCGAGCGAACTAGAAAGGGTATTGCCATTTCTGCCAGTGGCGTGTTACAATTCGCTCTGCCCGCAAGCCGGGCATTTTTGTGCCATGGGGCACGCTATACTGGGGCGTGGTGCAACGGTAGCACAGCGGACTTTGGATCCGTATATCCTGGTTCGAATCCGGGCGCCCCAGCCTGCTATTTGCCTGGGTGAATTCGTGGTTGACGTTTGTCTTTGAACAAGGGAATGAGCTTCACAATCCTTCGTAAGGAAATGTGATGCTCGTTTTTTTTATCAGGAGTGTGAAATGACGATTACTGCTATTATCCTGGCTGCTGGGCAGGGAACGCGCATGCGCTCCAGCTCTCCAAAGGTTTTACATCAACTCCTTGGGCGCCCTATGCTTCAGTATTCTTTGGATGCGGCCAGGGCGGTTACCGATTGTGAGCCGATCGTGGTTGTCGGATATGGGGCAGAGAAAGTTCAAGATGTCCTGGGTGAGGCGGCACGGTTTGTGATCCAGGAGCCTCAACTCGGCACCGGTCACGCTGTCCAGCAAACCGAGCCGCTTTTGCGTGGGAAGACGGACCTGGTGGTGGTCGGTTTCGCGGATATGCCTTTGCTTTCAGCAGAGACTTTGCGAGCTGTGATCGACGCCCAGCGCGCACATACTGGCCCGATCACGATGACTACGATCCTGGCTGAGGATCCACGTGGTTTTGGCCGGATTATCCGAGATGAACGCGGGCAGGTCCAAGCCATTGTGGAGGAGGCGCAGGCTTCCCCTGAACAATTGTTGATCCACGAACTGAATGCCAGTGTTTATTGTTTCCGCGCCGATTGGTTATGGGGTGCCTTACGCCGCGTTCCGCTATCGCCGAAAGGCGAATATTACTTAACGGATGTGGTGGGGATTGCTGTGTCGGATGGTTTGTCGGTGCAGGCGTTGCTTTTACAGGATCCCGAGGAAGCGATTGGCATCAACACGCGAGTGCACCTGGCTGAAGCAGAAGCGTTATTGCGAAATCGAATCAATCAACGATGGATGCTTGCTGGTGTAACACTGATTGATCCGGCCAGTACATATATCGAACCTGGGGTCACAATTGGCCAGGATACCATTATCTGGCCGAATACCTACCTGCAAGGGAATACGACGGTTGGGGCAGACTGTATTCTGGGGCCCAATACGATTGTCCGTAATACCCACATCGGTGATCGATGTAAGGTGTTCTCGTCGGTTTTGGAGGGGGCAGTTATAGATGACCACGTGGACATTGGACCATTTGCGCATCTGCGCAAAGGCGCGCACCTGGCGAGTGGCGTGCATATGGGTAACTTTGGCGAGGTCAAAAACTCTTATTTGGGTCCGGGCACAAAGATGGGGCATTTTTCTTACATCGGCGACGCCAATATTGGTTCAGAGGTTAATATCGGGGCAGGTACGATCACTTGTAATTACGATGGTGAGAAGAAGAATCCCACCGAAATTGGCGCTGGAGTCTTTATCGGCAGTGATACGATGTTGGTAGCGCCTGTCAAGTTGGGCATAGGGGCGCGCACCGGGGCAGGTTCTGTGGTAACCAAAGATGTAAAGGATCATACTTTGGTTGTGGGCGTTCCGGCCCGTCCTATACGGAGATTGGAGAAGCGTGACTGATATTCTTTATATTACCATTGGCATTTTCTTGCTGTTAATCTTTGATTCGATTCTGGTGGCGGCTCGCTCGGGATTTCTACAGACAAGTTACGCGCGTTTGCTGGCGATGCGCGAACAGGCTGAGCCCGGAGTTCAAAGAGTTGTAAAACTTTTGCCGGCTTTGAGCCGCTTGCGCGCCAGCTTGAGTTTGACTTTGGTGCTGACGCGCTTTTCATTAGCCGGGTTATTTTTGTTGTTGTTGGCAAGCTTACCGGTCTTGCTGCCAGGCATTGTTCAGGCGATTGCCTTGTTGGTCTCGGCCATGCTGCTGTTTGGGGTGGAATGGTCAGTGGAGAGTGCAGTTTCTCATAATCCTGAATTATGGGTAGTGCGGTTGGCTACTTTTGTCCAGGTGTTGATGGTGGTCACTTCAATCCTGTTATTGCCCTTATCTGCTTCTCGGGATATGCCAGGTGCCAGTGACAATTCAAATGTGGTGACAGAGGATGATGTCAAAACATTGTTGGGGGCAGGCGAAGAAGAGGGCATCTTTGCTCAGGATGAACGGCGTATGATTTTTTCGATTTTTGAATTGGGGGATACATTGGCGCGAGAGATTATGGTGCCGCGTATTGATATGTTGGCCCTGGATGTAAATACCCCATTGGCAGATGGAGTGGACGCGTTATTGAAGTCGGGACATTCGCGCGTGCCCGTTTACGAGGAATCGGCTGATCATACCTTAGGGTTGTTGTACGCCAAAGACTTGCTACGGGTATGGCGCGAAGGCGGGCAACTGGAATCCCTGCGTTCTTTACTCCGCCCGGCGTATTTTGTGCCAGAGGCCAAAAAAGTGGATGAATTATTGACCGAGATGCAGAGCCAGCGAATCCATATGGCGATTGTGGTCGATGAATATGGCGGTGTGGCGGGTCTGGTGACGATGGAGGATATCGTAGAGGAAATTGTTGGTGAGATACAGGATGAATATGATCAGGGAGAAGAAGCGCCTTACCAGGAATTAAAAGATGGGGATTATCTTTTTCTCGGTCGTATCGATCTCGATGATTTCAACGAAACCATGGGAAGCGACCTTCCTAAGGAGGATGCCGATACCCTGGGTGGATACATTTACAGCCGCCTGGGGCGTGTGCCTACTGTAGGTGAAACTGTGCGCAAAGACAATTTACTGCTGACGGTCGAGCAAGTCAGCGCGCGGCGCATTCGTAAAGTGCGTGCCAGTTGGCATGTACTTGATGCCCAAGATAATACAGAAGGGAAATAAAATGCTAACCGATGAGCAAAAAGAACTGTTGATCCAGTCTGCCCTGGAGGCGCGTCAGTGGGCCTATGCGCCTTATTCGCAATATCAGGTCGGCGCGGCTCTTTTGACTGCATCTGGACGTATCTACGATGGGGTAAATATAGAAAACGCGGCTTATCCAACAGGGATATGTGCCGAGCGAGTGGCTGTCTTCAAGGCGGTTTCAGAAGGGGAGCGCCATTTTGTGGCAATTGCGGTGGTTACATCCAATGGCGGTACACCCTGCGGCTCTTGCCGTCAGGTGCTGGCTGAGTTTGGTTTGGATACCCTGGTTTTGATTGCTGACGGACAGGGACGCATCTTGCAGGAAGCGAGCCTGGCGGATTTATTACCAGGGGCTTTCGGCCGTGAAGATCTATTGCGTGATGCGGCGTAGTCCCCAATAGGAGAATTCTTCCGTATAGGGCAATTGGATGGCCTGGCGTTACGGGGGGGCAGATGTGGGTGTGAAAGCCGGGGTTGGCGTAATGAGCGCTACTAGAGACTGAACGATCCATCCCTGGGTGCCATCTGGCGCGACCATGCGCACCCACATGATCCCGTCTATCTCAGCGGTTTCGGGTAGCAAGATGACCTGCGTATTGTTGGTGAGAAAGCCGATCGTCTCGCCACCTGGTTCGGAACGGATGCGCACCCCTTCGGTGGAATCGGTCTTGATCTGGGCCAGGATGGGCGTAGGGGTCAGTGTAAGGGTCTGCGTGGGCGTCAGGGTAGGTGTATAGGTGGCAGTGGGTGTAAAAGTGGCGGTTGGCGGCACCGGGGTGAGTGTAAGGGTAGCTGTGAGTGTGGGCGTCAGGGTTGGGGTGGGTGTTGTGGTGGGCAGACCCAGGCGCGCTCCGACTACAGCGCCAGCTCCGCTGAATCCAATTAATAGAAGTATGCCCATCAACGTGATTGCGCCACTGAGTGTGTAGCCGAACAGAGTCAAAGGGCGATAGCCCATGATTGCCAAGGTCAGCGCTCCCAACAATGTGCTCCACGCCAGGTGTAAGGCAAACACAACCAGACCGTCGGGCCAAAGATGTGGGATGCGTGCTCCCAGGCCAAAACCAGCTGCTACCAGGGGTAGATATAGTTCGTAAGCCAGTGCAACGCTGGGGAAGAGGGCGTTCAATCGATATTTATCCTGACCGGCGCGCACCATGCCTGCGTTGGTCAGGATGGCGCTGATCGCCAGCACCAGGAAATTAGACCAGGAGAGTTGTGTGAATGAATAAGCCAGGCTGGGATCCAATGGAAGGCGGGCCTGTGCCAGGTTGCCAGTTGCTAAAGCAGATAAGAAAACCAGCAGGCAGCCGATCAACAAACCTGCCAGGCCGCGCGAGAAGAGGCGTGCGGAACTGATAACCGTACCCAAGGAAATGCCTATTGCTGGAGCCATCAAAGGCGCCAGCACGGCTCCCAAAACGAGCATGGCAGGGGCATCCATAACCAGGCCAATGCTCATGATGATTCCTGATATGAGAGATAGGACAAAGAAATCGTAGGAAGGTGAAGCACGATGGACTAGCTGATCCAGGAAGGCGGCGCGCTCATCGGCGTCTAAGGGTACCAGCAAACGCCGTGCTCTACGGCGGCGGGCCGGGGGCAAATTATCGGGATCGTCAGGGATGTACTCGGTATCTGGGAAGCTCATTTGCGCAACGAGGCTACAATCCGCAAGGGTTTCTCGAAAAGTTCCAGGGCGGTAAAAATATCTGGAAGCACCAGATCGGCTGCTAACAGCGTTTCGATGGCAGTGCCTTCCGTCGAAAGCACGCAGATCCCTAATCCAGCGGCTTTCAACATGGCGGCATCGTTTGCGCCCTGACCGATGGCCACAACATGTTCAGCCCCCAGGCGTTGAACATACTCAGCCTTTTGGCGGCCCTCTTCGCCAGGCTGGATGCGCACGGCCTGTAGATTGAGCAGCATGTCGATGGTCGCCTGCCGGCCGTGAGTATCGGCGGTAAGCAGGTGGATTTCTAACCGGTCGCGTAATTGATTGATGAGGCGCGACAGGCCTTCGTGAAGCTGGCCGTCAACGGCCAGTGTGCCATTTACGTCGCTGACCAGATGTTCGAGTTGCAGCAAGCCTTTTCCGGGAATACTGAGTTCGATCATAGGACTATTATAACCTTTTCATCTCGAGTAAAATAGGTAACATTGCTTGTCGCACTTGAATCTGTTCATTGGAGAGGGTTTGTGTTTGCTTATCTTGCAGGTCATAAAGGATCATTTTGGCGATTCTGTCTGATTCTGATTGTCATGAGTATCGGTTTCATGGCATGTGGAAAGCCAGCGGCAACGCCGGCGCTAACTGACCAACCCGTTGCATCGATTGTGCCAGGTGAAACACCCGCGCCACCGGCGACAGAAACTACATTGCCTACGCCAACAGCTCAACCCCCTCTGGCGATTTTGTTAGCGACGCCGGGGGCAGACTCAGCACAGGTTGCCCTTGTGCAGCCTGTGTTGAGTGAATTGGCTGCACAAGACGGCTGGCGTTTTGAATCCAGAGCGGATCTGCCTGCGAATGCTATTGAGGAGGGGATAATGCTGGTGGTCGTGATGATGCCAGATCCAGGTGTGGCGGAACTGGCTGCTCAATATCCTGAAATTCAGTTTTTAGCAGCAGGTATTCCGGATGTGCCGGCTTCAGCCAACCTGAGCCTGATTTCCCCTCTGGGAGACCGCCCGGACCGGCAGGGTTTCCTGGCTGGTTACCTGGCGGCGGTGATTACTCAAGACTGGCGCGTGGGTGTGATTAGCCTGCCGGATACGCCGGCGGGGATGGCCGCGCGGCAAGGGTTCTTAAACGGGGTGGTTTTTTATTGCGGCTTATGTCGCCCAGTTTACCCGCCTTTTTATCAATATCCATTGTATGCAGAGATACCCGCAGGTGCAGATCAGGCTGAACAGCAGGCGATCGCTAACACGCTGATTGAAAGCGAAGTTGAAACGGTTTATGTTTACCCCGAAGCGGGCGATGAGGGTTTATTGGCTTTTCTGGCGCAAGCCGGAGTCAACATCATTGGCGGGATCACACCTCCGGATGGGTTGAGCGATCATTGGGTGGCTTCTGTATATCCTGATTGGGCCGCAGCGATACGACTGGCCTGGTCGCAACTTGTTTCAGGGCAAACCGGATTCGTGTTAGATGTGCCTGTGATGCTGACCGATCGGAATGATGCGCTTTTTAGCCCGGGCCGGCAGCGCCTGGTCGAAAAAACTTTGACAGAACTATCGGATGGCTTTATTGACACGGGTGTCGATCCACAAACTGGCGCTCCGCGTTGATTTGTGCTGAAGATGTGAAGAATTACACATTGTCGCCTGTTATTTTTCGTGTTAAACTTAAGGCATGCTGGTGGTCGGAAAAATAGCGATACAAAGCTTAGTAATACGGATACAAACGGGGCTTTTACTCGTTGGCCCTGATGTAGTGGATTACCACCTGCGAGATGATGAGTAAGGAGGTGACGGATCATCCATTTTCCCCTGTGAAAAATGTTCCACGAATAGTTCTATTTTGAAAACTCTACTAATCTTTCGGAGGAGAGACCCAAATGTCGAAAAAACTGTATATACTCGTTGCGGGGATTATGATTGCCTCGATGTTGCTTTCAGCTTGCGCGCCCAAGGGAGAGGAGAAAGTTGATTGCTCTAAGGCTGATGTTTTCTGCGTTGGCCTGGTTACGGATGTTGGTAAGATCGATGATAAATCGTTCAACCAATCCACCTGGGAAGGCGTCCAGCGCGCTGAGAAAGAATTGGGCGCTAAGGTTCAGTACATCGAAACAACCGACCCCAAGGATTACGAGAAGAACATCGCCACGTTTGCCGATGAAAACTATGACGTGATCGTGACCGTAGGCTTTGCCCTGGGCGAAGCCACTATTGCAGCCGGGAAGAAATACCCGAACGTCAAGTTCATCGGCGTCGACCAGTTCCAGGCGGAAGTGACCCCCAATGTGGTTGGCTTGAGCTTCCCAGAAGATCAGGCAGGCTTCCTGGTTGGCGCTCTGGCGGCACAAATGAGCAAGACTGGCAAGATCGGCTCTGTGTGTGGCACCGACGCGGTTCCCCCGGTCTGGCGCTTTGGCGAGGGCTATCGCGCGGGCGCTCTGTACATCAACCCCAATATCGAAGTTAACGTGGTTTACCACAATGATGTCGGTTTCGACAAAACCTTCACCGATCCCGAGTGGGGCAAAACCACGGCGATCTCGATGATCGACAAGGGTGTGGATGTGATCTTCGGCGCCGGCGGCAAGACCGGTAACGGCGCCCTCTTGGGCGCGGCGGAGAAGGGCGTTTACGCTATCGGCGTTGACACCGACCAGTACTTCACCGTTCCGGAAGCGCAGAAGGTGCTGCTTTCCAGCGCCATGAAGCTGCTGACCCCTGGCACTTTCGATCTGATCAAGATGGCTAAAGAGGGCAGCTTCCCGAGCGGCAACTACAACGGCCAGGCTGGCTACGCTCCGTTCCACGACCTGGACAGCCAGGTGCCGGCTGATGTCAAGGCCAAGATGGAAGAAATCGATAAGGCTTTGAAGGACGGCTCGCTGCAGACCAATGTCGCACCCGCCAAACCTGGATAAATCAATCGCTCGCTTATAGATTACGGAGGGGAAAGAGGCAACTCCTCTTTCCCCTTTTTTGCATCATGCTGGTTGTGGAGTAATCCATGGAAAATTCTGAGAAGACAACCAATTCGCTCTCGTCAAAAATACAGGATTATCTGAAACGCACTGCCAATGCCATGCTGGTGCCGTTATTGGCCGTGTTTACCTCAATGGTAGTTGGGGCGCTGGTGATCGCTTCAGCAGGTGGAAACCCCCTGAACGCATATTTGGGGCTTCTGGAGGGCGCTTTTGGGTCGGCGCGTGCCTGGAGCGAAACGACTGTTTGGGCCACACCCTATATCTTTGCCGGGCTGGCGGTAGCCCTGGCTTTCAAGGGTGGGCTGTTCAACATTGGAGCTGAAGGCCAACTGGCCCTGGGCGCAGTCGCTGCGGCCTGGGTGGGTTATGCCTTGCCGGATGTGTTGGGAATCACGATCCCTGCAATCATTCATCTTCCCTTGGTTATTGTTTCGGGTATCCTGGCAGGGGCTCTTTGGGGAGCGATCCCGGGTTGGTTAAAAGCCCGGACAGGGGCGCACGAGGTCATTAACACGATCATGATGAATTACATTGCATTAAACGCGGTCAGTTACCTGCTAAACGGCCCATGGAAAGACCCCAATCCTTTGAACGTGATCGCACGCACGCCGCTGATCGCTGAAGGGGCGCGCATCCCGGTGATCTTCTCGGGCTATCGCTTTCACTGGGGCTTTATTTTGGCCCTGGTGATGGCCTGGCTGGTGTGGTGGTTGTTGTGGAAAACCACGCTGGGCTTCGAGATCCGCACTGCGGGGGCGAACCCGGATGCAGCCAAGTACGCCGGGATCAACGTGTCACGAACGATTGTGTTGAGCATGGCGCTCTCGGGCGTGCTGGCCGGGCTGGCCGGGGTGATCGAAGTGACGGCTCTGAATTACCGCCACGAGCTGGGCTTTTCGCAAGGCTACGGGTTCGATGCGATTGCGATTGCGCTGTTAGGTAAAAATCACCCGTTGGGCGTGGTTTTGGGAGCTATTCTATTCGGCGCGATGCGCAACGGAGCCACACGCATGCAGTTCCTCACCCAGATCCCGGTGGATGTGATTTCGGTGATCCAGGCGCTGATCCTGTTGTTTGTGGCTGCGGATGCAATTATTCGCTATATTTACCGGATCCGGGCGAGTGAAGAGCGCGTGGTGCTCACTCGCGGCTGGGGTGGGTAAGCCAGGGGCGCCCAGAGAAGGAGGTCTCAGTGGATTATAAACGCTTTGGCTTTATTTTGTTGATCATCGTGATCCTGATTGGCGCGGTGGTGGCTGTTGGCAGTTCGCGCGAATCGCCCGGTGTTTTGATTGTCAGTATGCTGGCGACCACGATCGCCGTGGCGACGCCGCTCACGCTGGGGGCGCTTTCGGGCGTATTCTGCGAGCGGGCGGGTGTGGTGAACATTGGCATCGAAGGCATGATGTTGTCTGCTGCCTTCTTCGGCTGGTTTGGGGCCATTCTCATGAACACCGTTTTTGGGATGGCGCCGCTGCCCAGCCTGCTGGTGGGCGTGCTGGTGGCGATCGTGGCAGGTGGGTTGATGGGATTGCTGCACGCGGTGCTCTCGGTGACTTTCAAGGTTGATCAGATTATCGGCGGCACCGTGATCAACTTGTTGGCGGTGGGCATCAGCGGCTTCTTGAACCGGCAGTTGTTCTTCGAAAAGGGCAGCATTTTTGGCGGGCAGGTGCCGCACGCGCCGGGGACGCTGCCGGCGATCCACATCCCACTGCTGGCCGATATCCCTGTGGTGGGGCGCGTGTTCGAGCAGCAGCCGATTGCTATCGGGGCGATCTTGTTGGTTATCTTATCGCACTTCGTGTTGTTCCATACGCCCTGGGGCCTGCGAACCCGGGCGGTGGGCGAGCACCCGCGCGCCGCGGATACAGTGGGCATCAACGTGATGCGCATGCGCTATGCCAACGTGATTATCGGCGGGTTGATCGCTGGCCTGGCGGGCGCCTATTTTACCATCGAGTCGGTGCCGTCTTTCGAGCCGGGAATGACCAACGGGCGCGGCTTCATCTCGCTGGCAGCCATGATCTTCGGCAACTGGTCGCCGTTTGGGGCCTGGGCGGCGGCGCTGGTGTTCGGCGCGGCGCAGGCTTTACAGATCAACTTGCAGTTCTTCCGCACTGCCATCCCGCCGCAATGGGCTTTTCTGCAATATTCATCGGTTGTGGGCATGGTGCCTTACGTGCTGACCATGTTGATCCTGACCGGGATTATCGGTAAGACGACGCCACCCGCAGCGGACGGCGTGCCGTACGAGAAGTAGGCTAGGAGGCGTTGATGACCACTGTACTCGAGGCAAAAGGCATTACCAAGCGCTTCCCAGGCGTTTTGGCGAACGACCACGTCGATTTCGACCTGCGCAAAGGCGAGATTCACGCCCTGTTGGGCGAGAACGGGGCCGGTAAGACCACGCTGATGAACATCCTGTACGGGCTGTACAGCCCGGACGAGGGGGAGTTCTTCCGGGATGGCAAGCCGATTCACATCCAATCGCCCAAGGACGCCATCGCCCAGGGGATCGGCATGGTGCACCAGCACTTTATGTTGGTGCCGGTGTTCACCGTGACCGAGAACATCATGCTGGGCGAGGAGACAACCACCTGGGGCAGGCTGGATCGCAAGCAGGTATCCGACGAAGTGCGCCAGCTTTCCCACCAATATGGGTTGGAGATCGATCCGAATGCTTTCGTCCAGGATCTGCCGGTGGGCGTGCAGCAGCGCGTGGAGATCGTTAAAACCCTGTATCGTAGGGCGGAGATCTTGATCCTGGACGAGCCTACGGCGGTGCTTACCCCGCAGGAAGTGGAGGATCTGTTTCGCATCGTGCGCGACCTGACGGCCAAGGGTGTGTCGATTGTATTTATCACCCACAAGCTGAAAGAAGTGCTGGCGATCGCGGACCGCATCACGGTGATGCGGGCTGGCAGGGTAGTCGGCACGGTGACGCCGGCCGAAACGGACGAGAGTCACCTGGCGGCGATGATGGTTGGGCGTGAAGTGATCCTGACGGTGGAGAAAGAACCGGCCAAACTGGGCGAAGACATCCTAAAAGTCAGCGACCTGCGCGTTGCAGACCAGCGCGGGTTAGAAGCGGTGCGCGGCGTTTCCTTTTCGGTGCGCGCAGGTGAAATCCTGGGAATCGCAGGCGTACAGGGCAACGGGCAAACGGAGCTGGCCGAGGCGCTAACCGGACTGAGGCCAACTGCAGCCGGGCAGGTGATTTTATCGGGCAAGGATGTGACTGGGAAGCCGCCGCGCCCGGTGATCGAAACCGGCCTGGCGCACATTCCGGAGGACCGCCAGCGGCACGGGCTGGTGCTTTCGTACTCAGTGGCAGATAACCTGGTGCTGTGTACGTATTACCTGCCGCCGTTTGGGATCAATTTCGTGCTCCAGAACAAGGCCGTGGACGAGAATGCGCGCAAACTGGTGAGCCAGTTCGATGTGCGCACGCCCAGCCCATATGTTTCGGTCAGTAAGCTCTCGGGCGGCAACCAGCAGAAGGTGATCGTGGCGCGCGAATTGAGCCGGCAGGTGAAACTGCTGATCGCCAACCAGCCGACGCGCGGCCTGGACGTGGGCTCGATCGAGTACATCCACAGCCAGATCGTGGCGCTGCGCGACCAGGGGGCGGCAGTGTTGTTGATCTCGGCGGAGCTGGATGAGATTATGGCGCTGGCGGACCGCATCGCGGTGATGTATCGCGGTGAGATCGTGGGTGTGGTCGGGGCTGGTGAAGTGAACAAAGCGCAACTGGGCCTGATGATGGCGGGCGCTTCGTTCGAGGAGAGCCGCGGGGCAATTGAAGAGTCGGTAGAGGCAGTTTAGCCGTTCGCTTGATGGTGGTATCAATATCCTGGCGGCAGCGGAACGCGAGAACCCGTTGCCGCCAGAATTTTTTAGTGGTAGGTGGATGAGATGGCAGAAAAGGAAATGCTCGAATTACCGGTGAGAGGGATGGATTGCGCCGAATGCACCCTGCACGTGCGCAAAGCCCTGGCGAGCTTGCCAGGAGTGGAGAACGTGGAAGTTTTCCTGGCTGCGGAAAAGGCGGTAGTGCGTTTCGACCCGCAGTTGGCTAACTTGCAGAGCATGCGCCAGGTGGTCGAACAGGCGGGTTATTCGATTCCCGAAGTTGCTGGCGCGCAGGAACAGGTTCCTGAGGATCAGACTTCCCGGTGGAGCGATTTCACCCGGCCTGTGCTGACGCTGTTGGGCGTGGTGTTTGGCGCAGTGCTATTCATCGTGGTGGTAGGGGAGTGGCTGGGGCTGTTCGAAGCCATCACCCGGCGGGTGCCCTGGCCGGTGGGGGCCGCGGTGGTGCTGCTGGCGGGCTACCCGGTGCTGCGCAACGTGGTGCGGGCGGCGCTGCAAAAGCAGGTGATCGCCCATACGCTGATGAGCCTGGGGGTGGCGGCGGCGCTGGTGGTGGGTGAATGGGCCACGGCGGCTGTGATCGTATTTTTCATGCGGGTGGGCGATTATGTGGAGCATTTCACGGCCGAGCGGGCGCGCCGGGCGGTGAGAGATTTAACGCGCATGGCGCCGAAGACGGCCCGCATCGAACGTGATGGGGTGGAGATCGAGATCCCCGTGGAGCAGGTGCAGCCCGGGGAAGCGGTGATCGTACGCCCGGGCGAGATGATCCCGGTGGATGGGGAAGTGCTCTCCGGGCAGGCGACGGTGAACCAGGCCTCGATCACGGGCGAGTCGATGCCGGTGGAGGCTGAAGCGGGGGCGCGGGTCTTCGCCGCCAGCCTGGTGCAGATGGGCATGCTGCGGGTGCGGGCGACCCAGGTGGGGGCCGACACAACCTTTGGACGGGTGATCCGCCTGGTAGAGCAGGCAGAGGCCAACCGGGCGGAGGTGCAGCGCGTGGCGGACCGCTTTTCGGGATATTACCTGCCGGTGGTGGTGGGCGTGGCGGCGCTGACATTTTTGCTGCGGCGCGACCCGCTGGCGACGGCGGCGGTGCTGGTAGTGGCCTGCTCGTGTTCTTTCGCCCTGGCCACGCCGATTGCGATGCTGGCCTCGATCGGGGCGGGAGCCCGGCGCGGCTTGATGATCAAGGGCGGCAAATATCTGGAACTCCTGGCCAAAGCGGACGTGCTGCTGATCGATAAGACGGGCACGCTGACCACGGGCAAAGCGGAGATCGTGGAGATGCAGTTCCTGGCAGACGACCTCGAGGCGCTGGCCCTGGCGGCGGCCGCGGAGCGCTATTCGGAGCACCCGTTGGCAGAGGCGGTGCGGGCGGCTGCACAGGGGCGCGGGTTGAGCCCCGAAACGCCAGAGGATTTCACGGCGATCCCCGGGCTGGGCGTGCGCGCCACGGTGCGGGGCAGGCGAGTCGAGGTAGGAAACCGGCGGATGTTGTCTGGCGATGTGAGCCTGGCGCTGGAACTGGCGGCGGCAGCGCAGCGGCTGGAGGCGCAGGGCGAAACGCTGGTGTACGTGGCGGTGGACGGCGAGCTGGCGGGGGTGCTGGCGGCGGCAGACCGGCTGAGGCCGGAAGTGCCGCAGGCGATCCAGGCGCTGTGCAAGCTGGGCATCCGCAAGGTGGAGTTGTTGACGGGGGACAACGAACGCGTGGCTGGCGCGCTGGCCGGGCAGCTCGAAGCGCAGCTTTGCGAAGGCATGCAGTTTAGCTACCGGGCCAATTTACTGCCCGAGGATAAGATCGAAGTGGTGAAGGCTTACCAGGCGCAGGGGCACACAGTGGTGATGGTGGGGGATGGGGTGAACGACGCCCCGGCCCTGGCGCAAGCGGACGTGGGCCTGGCGATGGGGGCGGCGGGCAGCGATGTGGCGATCGAGGCGGCGCACATCGCCCTGATGCGCGACGATTGGCTGTTAGTGCCGGAGGTGGTGCACATCGCCCGGCGCACGATGGGCGTGGTGAAACTGAACATTGCCTTTACGGCGGTGTACAACCTGGTGGGGCTGTCGCTGGCGGCGTTGGGTTTCCTGCCGCCGATCTTTGCCGCGGCAGCGCAGTCCCTGCCGGACCTGGGAATCCTGGCCAATTCGTCGCGTTTGATCCGCCAGGCGGAAATGAAGGCAGACGAGACCGGCTGAGAGGGCAGGCTGTTATTGACTGAAGGGGTCCGGTTCAGCGCAGGTTTAGGATAAACGGGAAAATGTGCACCCAGAGGGAATAGAGCGGCGCGCCGTAGGATAGGGGCGCTTCGTCACTGCGGGCGGCGTAGAAGCGGTTGACCAGGTCCTGGGTGAGGAGCGGGTCAATGCTCACGACGAGCTGCAAGTCGACCTGTTGGAGCGCGTCCAGGCTGGCAAACTGCCAGCGCACCTGGCCGCTGTCCAAAAAATAGGGCGGGGTGGCGGAGATAAAGGAGGTCTGCAAGGGCAGCACATCGGTGAGCACCACGTTGTGCGTGGGGGTGATCACGGCCAGGTGCTGTAACGAGAGGGTGTAGGTGAGCAATTCGCCGGTCTGAGGCCACTCGGGCTCGGCGCTCAGGGTGACTCGCAGGCCGTGGCTTTGCAGGGCGGCCCAGGCGTCGATGCGCCCCCAGCCGACCATGTTGTTGGGGTATTGGGCGCCGGGGATGCCGCCGCAACTCCCACCCACGGGGATGTGCACGGCAGACTGGGTGATGATGCCTTCCAACTCATCCACCTGGCCGGCCAGGGCAGGCTGGGCGGAGATGAGCAAAGCGGCCAGGCCGGCGACGTGGGGGGCGGCCATGCTGGTGCCGCTCAAACTTGCGTAGATGCTGGCGAAGCGCGTTGGAAAGCTGGAGCGGATGCCGCTGCCGGGGGCGGCGATATCGGGCTTGAGACGATTGCTGCCGTCGATGGTCACCGGGCCGCGGCTGCTGTTGCTGGCCAGGGTGTCGCTGCTGGTGGTGTTGGCCACGGTGAAGGAGGCATCGTAGATGGCGGCGGGGTCCTTGACGCTGCCGCAGCCCAGGTAGCCGTCGTTGCCGGCCGAGTGCACAGTCAGGATGCCAGCGGCGCGCACGTTCTCCACCACGGTGAGCATGACGTTGGGGTCGGTGCAGCCTTCAGTGGGCGGGCAGCCCCAGGAGTTGTTGATCACATCGGGGGCCAGGTCGGGGCGCGGGTTCAGGCCGCTGAGATCGGTGGGGGCGATGAACCACTGGTAGCACTCGATGTAGGTGGCGGGTGTGCCGACGCCCTGGTCCATGTTGCGGCAGCCGATCCATTTGGCGCCGGGGGCCATGCCGACCTGGTTGCCGCCGCCGTCGTCGCCGACCATGATGCCCATGGTGTGGGTGCCATGGTAGTGATCGTCGCAGGGCTGGGCGGCGTCAGGGCCGCAGAGGCCGCCGCCGCTGTGGATGGCGTCGTGCCAGGAGTAGTTGTGGTCGGCGGTCAGAGTGAGGCTATCCCAGCCGCGGTATTTGCCTTGCAAGGCCGGGTGCGTCCAATCGTAGCCGGTATCCTGGCCGGCGATCACCACGCCCTGGCCGGTGTAGCCCTGGGCCCACACCTGGGGTGCGTTGACCTTAGTGAGGTTCCATTCGATGGCGCTGGCCGCGGTCGGCGCAGATTTCGCATCGAGCTGGACAGGCGGCAAAGCCATGCGCACGCGGGGATTGGCGTAGATGTGAGCTACGTCACGGCGGCGGGCAAACTGCTCGACGGTCTGCAAGTCGCCGCGCACCCAGATGGCGTTGGCGATCCAGAACGGCTGGTACTCTATGCTACTTTCTTTCAGGGCGGCGCGCAAGGGAGCCTGGGTGCGTTCGGCGGTTTCAGCCAGGCGGGCGTAAACGTAGGCGCCTTTTTCGGCTTTGGTCTTCAATTGGGAAGCGGCGCTCAGGTCTGCCTGCTGATCGAGGAAGACGAGGAATTCGGCCGGTCCCTGGCTGGCAGAATCCAGCACCCAGGGGTCGACGCGAGCCTGCCAGGGGGCGCCCGCGGCGGTCGAGGCGGCGGGAGCCAGGGCCAGGGAGGCCAGCAATATGCAAATGGAGATCAAACGGAAAGCGGGCGAGAGCATCGGAGGTTATAAACGAACCAGAATTTTGACTTCAGACCAGATGAAGGGCAGGATCAGCAGCAGGCCGATGCCACCGGCGGCGATGGCCAGCAGCAGCGGGTGGAAGGGCAGGGACAGGTGGGTGATCAGGTAGGCCACCCCGGCGGCCAACAGGCCAGCCGCGCCGGCGCGCAGCAGGGTGGGCCTGACTTGCAGGATGCCCTCTACACGACGGCTAAACAAGAAGAGCAGCAGCAAGGCCTCGCCGCCGAAGGCCAGGGCGTTGGCCAGGGCGATGCCAGGCGCGCCGTAAGGGAAGCCGAAGAGCATCGCCAGGATGATGAAGGCCAAGGTGGTCAGACCGGCGGCGATGAGCGGCGTGATGGCGTCCTTCTGGGAGTAGAAGGCGCGCACAACCACCTCCAGAATGGCGTGCCCGGCCAGGCCGATCAGGTAAATGCGGGCGGTCCACAGGACTAACTCGGACCCGGCCTGATCGAAGTGCAGCAGGGCCACCGCCGGGCGCAGTACGACAGCCAGCAGGGCGGCGATGGGCAGGGTGAGGGCCAGGAGCACACGCAGCACGGAGCGCAGGGACTGGCGATAGGCGTCGATCTCCTGACGGGCGATTTGTTCGGAGAGGGTGGGGAGCAGGGCGGTGGCGATGGCCGAGCCGATGAGCGTCTCGGGCACCTGCATGAACAGCCAGCCGTAGACCAGGGCGGTGACGTTGCCGGGGTGCAGGCGCGAGGCGATGTTGTCCTGGGCGATGTAGGTGAGCTGGATGCTGAGGATGGTGAGGACGCGCGGCCCGAGCAGGCCGAGCATGCGCTGCAAGCCTGGGTGATGCAGGTTGAGGGCTGGCGTCCAGCGGAAGCCGTAGCGCAGCAGGCCGGGCACCTGGATCAATAGAAAGAGCGCCGAGCCGGTGATGGTGCCGTACACCAGCCCGTAGACGCCCAGGTTGAAGCCAGGCAGCCCCAGCGGGCCGTGCTCGGGCACCAGGATGAAGATGCCGAAGAGGGTGCCCAGGTCGTACATGCTGAGGGCCAGGGCGGGCAGGAAAAAGTGCTGGTTGGTTTGCAGGCTGCCGGCGACCAGGCCACCCAGGGAAAGCAAGAGAGTCGAGACCAGGTGCAGGCGCATCAGGTCGGCGACCAACTGGCGCTGCTCGGGGGTGAAGCCAGGGGCGATGCCAAGCTGCCAACTGACCAGCTTCTCGGCCAGCAGGGCGATGACGATGGAGAGCACGGCGCCGACCAGGAAGATGACGTTGACCATGCGTGAGAACAGGTCCCACATTTCCTCCCGGCCCTGGTTTTGCAGGGTTTCGGAGAGCAGGGGGATGAAGGCCAGCGCCAGGGCGCCGCCCGAAATCAGGTAGAAGAGCAGGTCGGGGATGTTGTTGGAAGCATAGAAGGCATCCAGAGATTCCGAGAGGCCGAAGGTGCGGGCGATGGCTACCTGGCGGATGAAGCCCAGGGCTTTTTCCATCGCAAAGAAGAAGGCGATCAGGAGGGAGGAGCGGGCTACATGGGACATAGCAGTAGACGGTAGACAGTAGAAAGTAGACAGGGAGTGAGTCAGGCAAGTATAGCATGAGAGGGGGAATCTTGACAGTGGATTGGAGTGGGTGTAAAATAATAGTAACCAACTGATCGGTATGAATATATTTACAAGGATGTGAGCGGATGGGTGAAGAAGAACAAAACGAGACGAGCCTGGGGACGCGGGAGCGCATCCTGGAGGCGGCGCGGCGCTGTTTCAGCCGGGAGGGGTACACAGGCGCCCGGGTGGCGGAGATCGCTAGGGAGGCAGGGGTCAACCCGGCGGTGATCTACCGCTATTTCGCCGGCAAGCGGGAATTGTTCGATGCGCTGGAGCAACCCGAGCTGGACTTCCCCAAGCAGGAGCACACAGCGCGGCGGGCCGAGATCGCACAGGCGGCGGCGCAGGTCTTCAGCCAGAAGGGCTTCGCCGCGGCGAGCATGGATGAAATTGCGGAGCGGGCGGGGCTTTCGAAGGGCGGGCTGTACGTCTACTTCGACTCGAAGCAGGCGCTGCTGGAAGCGGCGCTGGCAGACCCGCGGGCGTTCGAGAGGATCGAGCAAATCTTCGAGGGGATGCTGGCAAAACCCGGGGGGGAGGCGCAGGCGGGGATGCGCCAGATTGCCCGGGCCTACCTGGCGATGTTCGAGCGCCCGGAGGCGGTGGAGCGGCTGCGCATCGTGCTTTCGGAAGGGGTGCGGGATGCAGAAATCGCCAGGGCTTACCTGGAGGGCGTGGTGCAGCGCGGCTCGCAGTTGGTGGGGGGCTACCTGGAGCGCATGGGCTATGGCCCGCAGGCGCAGCTTGCGCTGGCGGCGCAGGCGTTCTTCGGGACGCTGTTCAGTTGGGCGCTGACGCATCGCATCCTGGCGCAGCCAACTGAGGGGCTGCCGGGCTGGCAAGAGAGCCCACAGGAGGTGGCAGACCTGGCGGTGGGTTTGTTCTTGCACGGCCTGGAAGGCCTGGCAGGAAAGGAGTGAGGCGATGACGATGTTTATCACAGGCGGCACGAGCTCGATTGGGCGGGTGCTGGTCAAAAGCCTGGCGCAGGCCGGCGAGACGGCCCGGCTGCTGGTGCGCCAAAGCAGCGACCTGAGCGGGCTGGAACTGCCAGGGATCGAGTTTGTGTATGGGGACGTGTGCGACCCGCAGCCGGTGCGGGAAGGGATGCAGGGCTGCGCGCGGGTGACGCACCTGGCAGCCATCGTGGGGCACAACGTGCCCGAAGCGACCTGGTGGCAGGTGAACCGGGAGGGGACGCGCCACGTGCTGCAAGCGGCGCTGGAGCAAGGGGTGAGCAGTTTCGTGCAGGTCAGCTCGATCTCGGTGCTGGGGCCGACGCAGCCGGGCGAGATTGCCGACGAAAAGCGCCCGGTGGACACGGCCGCCTACGTCAACCTGTACCAGAAGACCAAGCGGGCGGCGGACGAGATCGCCGGCGAGTACGCCGGGCGCGGGCTGAACGTCAAGATCGTGTATCCCTGTTTTGGCTACGGCTGCTCGCGGGCCTCCAGCCACCCCAGTATGCAAGAGCAGACTCTGCTGCGCATGGCGGCGGGCAAGCCGGCGGCGATCCTGGGAAGCGGGAAGAACGTGCTGTGCCTGTCGTACTACCGCGACACGGTGGAGGGCATCCGCCTGGCGCACGAAGGCGGGCGCAGGGGGGAGAATTACATCCTGGGCGGCGACAACCTGACTTTCGTGGAGATCTGGGCGGCGGTGGCGAAGGTGCTGGGTAAGCGCCCGCCGCGGCGGCGCGTGCCGCTGGCGCTGCTGCGGGTGGTTTCAGAGGCCAGCCGCAGGGTGCGGGGCAGGTCGGTGTTCCCGCCGGATTTCTTCGAGATGATCGGGATGAACTGGCGCTTCAGCAGCGCCAAGGCGCAGGCGGAATTGGGCTGGCGGGCGCATGGTTTCGAGGATGGCATCCGGGAGACGTGGGAGGAGTATCAGAGGTGATGGAAATATGGTAGAATTTCTGTCGCCTGGTAAAACCTGCGGCTTTGCCAGGTGACGGTTTTGTTGGAGGGATGGCCGAGCGGCCTAAGGCGCCTGTCTTGAAAACAGGTATGGAGCAATCCATCGTGGGTTCGAACCCCACTCCCTCCGCCTAAAAAGTTAGGGGTTAGAAATTAGAAGTTAGAGGGTCCCGGGATGAGCCGGGGGTTGGATGAGGCCAGCGTTGCGGAGGCAGGATGAATAGGGCACGGCGTCCAAGCGGAATGATGGCTTTCATGATTGTGTGGCTCGGGCAGATCGTTTCGGTGCTGGCCTCGGGGATGAGCCATTTCGGGCTGACGATCTGGATGTACCAGCAGACGGAGAGCGCCACGGCGATGGGGCTGATGCAGGTGTTCTTCATCACGCCCTTCCTGCTGATGTCGCCGGTGGCGGGGGTGCTGGTGGATCGCTACAACCGCAAGCTGATGATGATGGTCAGCGATTTGACGGCGGTGCTGGCGACGGTGGGCATCCTGATCCTGTTTGCGACCCACCGGCTGGCGTTCTGGCACCTGTACGTGGCGGCGGTGTTGAACGGCATCGGCAATACCTTCCAGTGGCCGGCGTACTCGGCGGCGATCACGACGATGATGCCCAAGCAGCAGTACGGGCGGGCCAACGGGCTGATGTCCCTGATGGAGGCCGGGCCGGGGGTGGTCTCGCCGCTGCTGGCCGGGGCGCTGCTGCCGGTGGTGGGGCTGACCGGGCTGCTGGCCTTCGACGTGGCGACCTTCGGGCTGGCGGTGCTGGCGCTGCTGGCGGTGCACATCCCGCAGCCAAAGCGCACGCAGGAGGGGCAGCAGGCGCAGGGCGGGATGCTCAAGGAGGCGTGGAGCGGGTTCCAATATATTTTTGCCCGCCCCAGCCTGCTGGGCCTGCAACTGGTGTTCTTCATGGGCAACTTGTTCTCGGGGATCGGCTTCACAGTGCTGGCGCCGATGGTGCTGGCGCGCACCGGCAACGACAGCGTGATCTTCGGCTCGGTGCAGACCGCCGGAGCGGTGGGGGCGGTGATCGGCGGGGTGGTGATGAGCGCCTGGGGCGGCTTCAAGCGCAGGGTGCACGGGGTGCTGCTGGGCTGGATGCTGTTCAGCCTGCTGGGCTTCGTGCCGCTGGGGTTGGGGCGCAGCGCGGCGGCGTGGATCGCGGCGCTGTTGGTGGCAGAGATGTTCAGTCCGTTGATCAACACTTCCAACCAGGCGATCTGGCAGGCCAAGGTGGCGCCGGATTTGCAGGGGCGGGTGTTCTCGGCGCGGCGGCTGATCGCCTGGCTGACCATGCCGGTCTCGCCGGTGATCGCCGGAACGCTGGCCGATTTCGTGCTGGAGCCGGCGATGCGCAGCGACACCTGGCTGGCGGCGACTTTCGGCGGGCTGGTGGGCAGCGGCCCGGGGGCGGGGATGAGCCTGCTGATGGTGGTGTGCGGGCTGGGGGCGGCCATGGTGGGGGTGTGCGGGTATCTCTTCCCGGCGGTGCGGGATGCGGAGGATTTGCTGCCGGATCATGAGGAGGGAGATAGAAGTTAGGAGATAGGAGCTAGAAGGTAGAAGTTAGACGGGGTGGGCTGACAAATCAACTGCGGAGCGCTTGATCTGCGCATCTAACACGGAGATCACAGAGAAGCCACGGAGTCCACGGAGTTTTGTTAAGAAACCTTCGTGTTCTTGGTGTTCTTCGTGGTGAAAGATAAAATCTGTCAGTCAATTAGGAAGGGTGGGATTGTTGGATGAGAGCAGGGGGCGGGTCGATGCGCTCGAACATGGTCACGGGCCAGGGGATGAAATCTGGGCGGGGACGCCCAGGCGGGGATGAAGCAAGGGCGAGTCTATGCGTTCGAATATCGTCACGGGCCAGACGAGAGGGTTGTAAGAAGGCTGGTTTTGCCAGAAGGTGCCGACTCGCCCCTACTTAATGCCGGCGACAGCGGCGTTGCGATATAATGGCTGTATCCCGTTTTCTGTCTGCTATCTGCTGTTTGCTGAGATTACCTGCACCGGGGAGGCGTGATGACGTTAACATCTGGAGACATTCTGCACAATCGCTACCGCATCGTCAAGCTGCTCGGGCAGGGCGGGTTCGGGGCGGTGTACCGCGCCTGGGATACCAATCTGAACGGGCCGTGCGCGGTGAAGGAGAACTTCGATACGTTGTCGGCGCAGTGCGCTTGGAGCGCACTTGGGGTATCAGGCTGAGATTTGGAATCTCAGCCGTTGGCGGTCAGCGAAGGCAATCGGCGGGGCTCGTGCGGCGTGCGGGGGCGCAATTGGTGGAGGAATGCGACCGGCCAGGAATGCAATTCCCGGCCTGCTACCCAAAACGCGCTAAAAGCGCGTTCAGGGAACGCGGCTCGGGGAGTGCGCTTGGAGCGCACTTGGGGTATCAGGCTGAGATTTGGAATCTCAGCCGTTGGCGGTCAGCGAAGGCAATCGGCGGGGCTCGTGCGGCGTGCGGGGGCGCAATCGGTGGAGGAATGCGACCGGCCAGGAATGCAATTCCCGGCCTGGCACGCGAAACGCGCTGAAGCGCGTTGGGGAAATGGATCGAGGGAGTGCGCTTGGAGCGCACTTGGGGTATCAGGCTGAGATTTGGAATCTCAGCCGTTGGCGGTCAGCGAATGCAATCGGCGGGGCTCGTGCGGCGTGCGGGGGCGCAATCGGTGGAGGAATGCGGCCAGCCAGGAATGCAATTCCCGGCCTGCCACGCAAAACGCGCTAAAGCGCGTTGGGGAAAATGGGGGTGATTTGAACGCCAGGGGCAGGTGGGGCGTAGATCATTATAGTCAGATACGTGATTTCGGAGATCAGATCAGGCAGGAGGCTGGAGGATGAACGCGAGAGGCAGGTGGCTGTGGGTGTGCGTGGTGGGGTTAGTGCTGGCGGCAGGGTGTAAAGGCGGGGCGCCGGCTACGGCAGCGGTGAGGGCTACGGATACGGCTGCGGCAGCCAGCCCGGCGCCGCCGACGGCGACATTGCCGCGGCCGACGGCAACGGAGGCGGCGATGCCAGAGGGGCAGGCGGTGAGTTTCATGACGGAGGACAGCGTCAGGCTGGTGGGGAGGTTCTACCCGGCGGCGGGGGGAACGGCGGTGATCTTCGCTCATATGGGGTTGACGGAGCAGAGCTCGTGGCAGGAGTTCGCCGGGCTGGTCGCCAGCCGGGGCGTGCCGGCGCTGACTTTCGACTTCCGCTGCTACGGAGATTCGGAGTGCACGGGGAGCAACACGCTGCTGCACCTGAAGGATATGCAGGCGGCGATGGCGTTCCTGGGCGGGCGCGGCTACCGCAGTGTGATGTGCGTGGGGGCCAGCCTGGGCGGGGAGGTGTGCGCCAGCACGGCGCTGCACGAGGAGCTGGCCGGGCTGGTGGTGATCGCCGGGCCGCAGCCGACGCGCATGCAGGGCAAATCGTTCCCGGAGAGCCTGGTGGACCCGGGGATGCCGAAGCTGTTCATCGTGACGGAGGGGGACCGCTACGAGCCGGTGCGCACGGCGGTGCGCGAGATGTACGACCAGTCGCCCGAGCCCAAGGCGTTGAAGGTCTTCCCCGGCGTGGCGCACGGTACGGAGCTGTTCTTCACGGAGCAGGCGGAGGCGTTCCGCCAGACGCTGCTGGATTTCATCCTGGAGGCAGCCGCGAACGGGCCGGCGGGGCCAGAGCCGACCCTGACGGCCGTGCCGACGCTGGCGCCGCTGTTCGAAGAGGCCGACCTGAAGAGCGATAAAGGGCCGGTGTACAGCCACGAGTGGTCGCCGGACGGCAAGCGCCTGGCGCTGGCGGGTTACGAGAAAATCAAGCTGTGGAGCCTGAAGGGGCGCAAGCAGAACCTGCTGGCAGGGCACAGCAGCTACGTGTGGGGTGTGTCGTGGTCGCCGGACGGTAAGCAACTGGCGTCCGCCAGCCAGGATGGCACAGTGCGCGTGTGGGACACGCAGGCTTACACGCAGACGGCGGTGCTGGCGACGGGTTGGGCGTTCAGCGTGGACTGGTCGCCGGACGGCAGGCAGTTGGCGGTGGGGACGCAGGCGGGGGTGTTGCAGATCTGGGACGCCGACAGCCTGGAGAAGCTGGCGGATTGGGAGAGCCCGTCGGGTTCGGCGATCATCAGCCTGGGCTGGTCGCCGGATGGAACGCAGGTGGCTTCGGGCGAGTGGAGCGGGGCGATCTATTTGTGGGAGGCGGAAACCGGGCTGCGCACGCGCACGATCGACAATTATTCGAGCAAGCGCAGCGACACCAACGGGCTGGCCTGGTCGCCGGACGGGCGCTGGCTGGCGACGGCGCACCAGGATGGGGTGGTGCGGATTTGGGATCCACAAAGCGGCAAGCTGGCGCGGGCGATCGACGCCCACCAGGGCTGGGCGCGCGGGGTGGCCTGGTCGCCGGACGGCAAATGGCTGGCTTCGTCGGGGGAGGACAAGCGCGCCTGCATCTGGGAGGCGCAGACCGGGCAGTGGCTGGTGGAGGTGGTGCACAATTTCCTGCCGGTGTGGAGCGTGGCCTTCTCGGCGGACGGGGTGCACTTCTCGTCGGGCAGCGGGGCGTATGAGGAGTTGCGGGTGGGGGCGACGATTGTGTGGAGGGTAGTCGGTAGACAGTAGACGGGAAAAGGGGGGAGAAGTTAGGAAGTAGAAATTAGGAGTTAGAAGGTAGAAGTTAGGAGAGAGGAGATAGAAATTATGCGATAAGAGGCAAAGCAGCGGGAAATACGCGGTATAATCCGAATGGATGTTCTAGTTAAATGACAAGCGGACATCCAAGGAGTTTCGGATGGACGTGTACGAGGCGAGGTATCCAAACTGGGGGGCGGGGCTGCTGCTGAAGGCGCTGGAGATGGAAGGGGACGAAAAGTGGGCGGAGGCGCGCGGGTGGGGGCAGGCGCTGGTGGGCTGGCTGGAGGCGCAGAAGCGGGAAGGGACGCGGCGGGCGTATTTCCGGGCGGTGGACGATTTCTTGATCTTTGCCGGGCGGCTGCCGGGGGAGGCGCGGGCGGAGGATGTGGCGGCGTGGGCGGCGCACCTGCGGGAGCAGGGCTACAAGGCGTCTTCGGTGCGCTACCAGGTGGGGGTGGTGGGGTCGTTCTACGATTGGGTGATCGAGCGGCTGGGATTGGCGGCGGAGAGCCAGCCGGTGCAGGCGGGGATGCGAGGGGAGGCGCAGGTTTACCAGGCCAGGCCGCTGACGGAGGCGGAGACGGCGGCGCTGCTGGGGGCGATCGACCGGGAGACGCGCTGGGGGAGGCGGGATTACGCCCTGGCGCTGACCTGCCTGCGCACGGGGCGGTGGGTGAACGAGGTGACGGCGCTGCGCTGGGGAGAACTGCGTGAGGCGGAAGACGGCGTCTGGTACACGTGGCAGCCGCGGCGCAGGAAGGGGGAGGAGGGCGGGCCAGCGCGGTGCGAGGCGCGGTTGGACGGCGAGGCGTGGCAGGCGACCCGAGATTATCTGCGAGAGACGGGGCGGCTGGCGGGGATGCAGGCGGAGGATTACATCTTCGCGCCGCTGACGGACGCGGGCGGGCGGCTGGCGAAGCGCTACGGGGCGGACTGGCAGAAGCGGCCGCTGGGGATCAACACGGTGGAGAAGGCGCTGCGGGCTTACGCGCGCAGCGCGGGATTGAACGAAGAGGCGGCGTCGCCGACAACGCTGCGCTATACGGCAGCGATGCGGCGGTTGGAGGCGGGGGACGATGAGCAGGCCTTGATGACATTCCTGGGACATAGCTGCCTGGAGGTGACGCGCAAGTTCGTGCGCGAGCTGACGGCGGGGGAGGCGCAGCGGCGGGTGCAGCGCAGGCAGCTCGAGGCAAAGGAGGCGAGGCCAGGCGGAGAAAGCCAGCGGCCCCCGGCGCGGCGGCGGGTGGGGGCGCAGCCGGGAAACCGCAACGCGGAGAAGCACGGGCTGTATACGAAGGACTTTGAAATGACGGAGGCGGACCGGCTGGCGGCGAGCCTGGTGGAAGGGCTGAACGAGGAGATCGCGGTGATGCGGGTGGCGACGCGGCGGGCGTTCGAGCGCGCGGAGGCGATGGAAGATGGCATGCCGGCGCTGCGCGGGCTGGCGATGGTGGGAGATATGTGCGTGCGCATCGGGCGGATGATCAAGTTACGAGATGAACTGATGGGGGTGCAGAGGGAGGCGAAGGTGGACCCGCGGTTGGAGAACTTTATGCTGATGTTGAGGGAGGGGAGGGAGGAGAGCGAGGAGGACGAAGAGGATGTAATGGATGACGGATGGTGGAAGGCCGGCTCGGGTTGCTGAAGATCAGTCCATTAGTTGGCGTATAATTGCTGGTATCCCTGGCACGCGGCTGCCAAAGGATGAATGCCGAATATGGCTGGTGCGTTGGAAAAAACATAACTTGGAGCGGCTTCAGGAGGCGAGTATGATCCAGGTGTATATCAACTACCCCGTTCCGCACGTCACGGTGCATGGCGACCCTGGCTGCGGCAGTATCCAGGCCCAGCACAAACCCGGGCAGCGCTACTGCCGGATCAATGTCGCCACGATTGCAACGGAGCTGCAAAACTTCCGGGATAAGCAGTACGTTTTCGCGGCGAATCCGGAACGCAACGATATGTGGCTGGAGGTTGATTTCCACAACCGGGAATTCGAGATGGCGGTTGTGGAGTACGTTTGCCACTTGTTGGGAACTCATTATGGGCCGTTTGTTGGGGTAAAACCGAAGATGTATTGTTAGGAGGGCTCGGCGTTGAAGCGACCAACTAGTTACAGCCTTATTCTGTGAAAATCTCTTGTGATAGAATAGGCTATGAACGGGTTATATGTAATGGTTAAAGATGGGTAAATTGCATAAGCACTTATAAGGACTCGCTGATACTTACTATGAAATCTAACATTCCCAATGGCACTTTCTCTCAGCAAAAATACTCTCCCTGGTTTGTGGTTGTCGCCGCAGTATTCGTAACTTGTCTAATTACCGCAAATATCACAGCTGTCAAATTGGTCAGTCTATTTAATTTAGTGATACCAGCAGCCGTTATTATTTTCCCTCTCAGCTATATTTTCGGTGATATTTTGACCGAGGTTTACGGTTATCGTCAAGCCCGTAAGGTGATCTGGCTCGGTTTTATATGTAACCTAATCGCCGTTGTTGCAATATGGATAGGTCAATTATTGCCACCAGCGTCTTTTTGGGATGGTCAAGCATCTTATGAACGCATCTTGGGTTACACACCTCGCCTATTAGTTGCTTCTTTTGTTGCTTATCTTATTGGAGAATTTGCCAATTCCTTCGTTTTAGCGAAAATGAAAATCTATACCCAGGGTCGCTGGCTTTGGATGCGTACAATTGGTTCAACAGTAATTGGGCAGGGGTTAGACTCTTTGGTTTTTATTACGATTGCTTTTATTGGTACTATTCCCACTAGTGGTTTGGTAACAGCGATTATTACGCAATGGGGTGTCAAAGCCCTCTATGAGACTCTTGTAACCCCAATAACTTACATGGTTGTGGCTTTCCTCAAACGCAGAGAGCAAGTAGATGTTTTTGATACTGGTATAAACTTCAATCCTTTGTATTTCGCTGACTAGAATCCCGGATGGCTGATCCAGAGAATCGTTTCTTGATCTTATCTTGCTCTCAGAAGAAAGTACATGACTCTGAGCCACTGCCAGCAATACAAAGATATGATGGACCTTCTTACCGTTTATTGCGTAAATATTTGCGCGAAGAAATTTCCCGCAAAGCGAACCTGGAAATTTGTATTCTCTCAGCAGAATATGGGTTGATAACATCCGATACTCTTCTACCCTATTATGACCGGCAGATGACAGCCCAGCGAGCAGAAGAATTGCGAAGGCAAGTAGTTCCTCATCTGACACTTCAGGTGACAAAGAGAAACTGCCGTGAGGTTTTTATTAATTGCGGTAAGATTTATCTGGGTACTCTAAATGGTTTTGAACAAGCCGCTCCTGCTGTAACTAAGTGCATTTACGCTACAGGCTCCCAAGGTGGGAGGCTTGCAGCTTTGCGAAGGTGGCTTTATGGCGTTGAATCTGCAATTGGAGAAAGTTATCATGTGCTAAAGGATTCTGCCAACCCCCTTTTTCGCGGCATGGAAATCAATTTCACTCAAGAACAAGTTCTTGAGATTGGTCGACAAGCTTTAGCCCAAGAGAAAAAGGGCTGGAAAGATTTTCAGGCCTGGTATGTGATGCTTGACGGGAATCCCGTAAGCCCTAAGTGGCTGCTTAGCCAATTAACGGGGACATCGGTTGGTTCTTTTCATACAAGTGATGCGAAACGAGTTTTACATCAATTGGGCATTGATGTAAAACCAATTTTGCCAGGTCAAGAAGTGAGTCAGGAGGTTAGGAATGTCACAAACGACTGAGCTTCCAATTGGAACGGTAGTTTCCGATCAGGATACACCTACTTATGAAATCGTACGAATAAAGCTGAAAGCAGGACAGGATGTCAGCCCAGGTACATTGATACGCATTCCTGTTTCCCGTGCTACAGGAACCACCCTTATTGGCCGGATTCGGAGTGCGTATGAACATAACCCAAATGAGAGACCTGAAGATATTAATGTGCGTGATACATTAGGTATTCACCCAAATTATCCTTCAGAGGAAGATAGCACAACCATTTATCGCCTTGTTGAGGCTGATTTATTAGAAGAAATATTTACCGAGAATGATGGTAAACAAGCTATTAGGGCGCCTCAAACGTTACCAAACTCAGGCGCGAATGTTTTTGTGGCAACACAGGATCAAGTTATATTTGCTTTAGGTTTACAATGTGATGAGACAGAGGGTCTTTATATAGGGGAAACATCTAGTGGCGCTGCTACCCGAATTATTCTTAAAAGAGAAATCATCCAGCGCCACATTTTTATTGGTGGTACTACAGGTAGTGGTAAAAGCTATGCAATGGGTGTAATTGCTGAGGAGTTAATTCGCCATAAACTACCAGTTTTGTTTCTTGATACTCAGGATGAATATTCTAATCTTGTAACTAAGTTGGGGGGAAAGGTATTGACCCCTGGTGAAGATTTCAATATACGTATTTCTTCCCTAACAGATCGGGAGTTGCTAGATTTGATACCAACAGATTCCGAGCTTCATAAAAATATAATTACGGCAGCTTTTCTCGAACTTCAAGATGAGATTAAAGGTGGTAAACGTTCTAAGTTCATGCTGAAGGATTTGCTGGACAAAATCCAAATTATTGGTCCGACATTAACAAATAGAATAGATTCAGTCGATTTAGCTTACAGGAGAACAAAATTTTTAGAGAGGATAGAGATTTTTGGAGAGGGAGTTGAACGGGCTAATTGGCCTAAGCTAATGTTACCTTGTTTGTCGATCAAGTGTAAGCATCTTACGTCAACTAGGTTGCAAACAATTGCGACTGCAGTTCTCCGGGAACTACAGGATTTACGTTTACGAGGTTTTATTCCGCCGTATGTTATGGTCATCGATGAAGCGCATCTTTTTGTTCCTCAAGATGAGGGTAGCCCTTGTAAACAAATCATTCGTGAGGGTGTACGAATTGGTAGGCATCATGGTATTTGCCTAATTTTATTAACGCAAAGTCCTGTTGATATTGATAAAGGCGTAATTCGTCAGTGCAATACTAGGTTAGTATTTGCGCTTGAACCTGATCAATTAGATGCAATTCGAGGTGTAAAAGCGGATGCCACGGATGAAATGCTTCAGAATCTACCAAAAATGCCACGTGGGACTTGTTTGCTGTCTGGCACTTACGAAAGTGTAAAACATACAATCCCAGTTAAGATTCGGGAGCGCTATACTAAAGACTCAGAAGGCGGAAAAGCTCCACCCATCTTTGAAGAAATGCATCGGAAATGGCTATCGGGGAAGGAGTAGACAAAATGGCTCGTAAGGCTAAGTTGAAACATTCCGATGGATATACTCAATTATCTTTTGAATCAGTGATCCAATCTGCTCGGATTTTGAGTCGTGATCAGGTTGCTGCCAGGGGTAAGCAAGAGGATAATAACCAGGAGTATAGTCCGGTAGCACAGACAACTGAATATATGCGAAGAGCCGTACACTTTGAGGAGGCATGGGAAACAACCATCCAAAAAGCGCGAGATGCACTGTTGCGGAAAGATCCCAGAGAATTATATTTTGAGTTTCTGGTTGATCTAACAAAACAAGTAGAGCAGAATTCTCCAAGATCGTCAAATTTGGCTCATTTGTTAGAGCAAGTAGCTATTCGTGGACTTGGAATTAAGAAGGAGTATCTAAGCATCTATAAGCCACAAAAGGGGGGAAATCGTTGGAGAATAAATTTCAAGACCGAAGCTATTCAAAAACATATAGATGAGCATATCGTTGGAGAGTATTTCCTTAACCCGATCAAGATAATTGATCAACTTTGGCATGGTAGAGAACCACTGATTGGAGCATCTGATGTAAGTCAACATCGCAGCGCGGTGCCTGTACCAGCACGTTTTTTTAAGCGTAGCGTGCCTTTTGTTCTCAATAATGCAGCTGGTTCATTGTTTAGATTGCAAGCTGGTAAGCACAAATATGATAATGTTTTTAACCCAAGGCCCGATGAAGCTCTGCTGAGATGGATGCTAATCGATCCATCCTACCAAGACGAGTTAGAGCCAGAGGATTATCAACGATGTTTGGCATCTGCAATGGATGTGGGTCAATATAAATTTGATCTCGAATACTTGTTAAAGGCAGATAAGACTCCTGATATTATTTTCAGAGATGGGAGTTTATTTCCGCAAGATGCTTATCTCGACAATTACATTGTTGAAAATAAACGGGGTGATTTCACTCGAGAGGCTATCCGCGAAATGCTTGATTGTTTTAGTTATGCCAAGCAAGTTGGAGTTTTATATTGTGGCGTTACAAAAAACGTTCAACTGAAAGTTTATAGTGCCGTTACAGATTGGTTTATAGCTCGATATATCGATAGGAATTGGGAAATTGGTAACTATACTCTTAACGATGGCCAGGCTATGAGCACGCTGTTAGCGACCCCAGCTTTTGTTGGAAGTAATTTGCAGGAAACAGTTTCAACTTGTCTCATCCGTCGATCCTTTACTACAAGGGCTAACTTGAATACACGGGCCGATCTTGATAACCTAGATGCTTATTTCCAGAACTATGAGAGCCAACATGATGTAGATATAAAACCTTTTCGCCGGTTATGTGATATGGCTCATGTATATATGTTCTTCGTTGGCCATTCAAAAAGCCCTCAACAACAATTGCCCCGTTATGAATTTTTCCTTTCGGATGTTCTAGATGAGACAACGAAGGCAGCTGAGAAGGTTTTGTGGGGAATACAACATTGTGGGCTTATGATTGATGAGGATCATTCTTTTATGGCGGATAGGCCAATTGTCTACTTGCTACCCTCAGTTACTCAACAGGCGCATATACTTTCTCGTGATGTGGGAAAGTATATAGATACATCTACTGGACAGTGGATTATGGCTCGGTATAAGGGTATGTTGCCTAAGTAAAGGTTCATTTTACACATGGAAATTGTCGCTGGCCTAAGTCTTAGCAATCGTCATCCTAAAGTATGGAACGAAAATTCCCCATATTTCTTACAAGATTTAAAGGCAGTGATGGTTTCTTATGGGGACTTTTTTAAATCACCCACTACGCGTAAGAAAGCTATGGATGAAGGTTTACATACTTTTCTGGAAATTCCAGATTCTATGAAAATCTATTTGGATAATGGGGCTTTCTACTTTCTTAGAAATGGTTCTGGAGAAGTGCCCAGAAATGAGTATGAGGAATTTGTAGCTAAGGCCAAGCCAGATTGGTATGCTATCCCTCAGGATTATATTCCCTCGCCCCGAATGAGCGATGAGGAACAAAAGGCCTGTTTGTTTAGGACAATGGCTGTAAATCGCCAGTACCAACGCGATGGCTATGTTCCAATTGTTCACATCAGTCGTTTCCTTCAGGAGTATCTTGAAATATTCAAGAGTGAGCCGAGATTGATGAGTAAACCAACCATTGGTCTCGGAGGAATCGTTCCTAATTTGCTTCGTGCTCCAAAGGCAATGCCATACCAACTTGTGCTTGATCAAGTGCGTCAGGTAAGATCTGAATTAAGAACGCAAGGGTTACATGTTTTTGGTATTGGGGGGACTGCTACTTTGCATTTGGCGGCACTCTTGGGTATAGATTCTGTCGACTCTTCGGGTTGGCGTAACCGTGCTGCGCGAGGGATTGTACAATTGCCAGGGCGAGGTGACAGAATCACAGCTAATCTAGGAAGTTGGCGGGGGCGCGAGCCTACTAACGATGAATGGGAAATGCTAGATGCATGTAAATGTCCTGCGTGTGTTCGCTCGAATGTAGATGGCTTAAAAAGGGGAGGCCTTGAGGGTTTTTGTCTTCGGGCAACGCATAATCTTTGGACATTACTCAAAGAGGCAGAAGATATTGAAAGTCACCTTCAAGGTGGAACTTATAAGAATTGGTATATATCCCATGTCGAGAATTCGACCTATAGGCCTTTAATTGATTATTTACTTACGCAAGGGTGATTTCCAAGATCACCATTTTGCTGCATCTACCCTCGACCCATAACTTACCTGGCGAGTGTTTGATAGCCACGTGAAGAAGGACGCTGGCTGTGTCTTCTAGCTCACAGCGGCTTAGTTTCCAGTTGTGCAGTGTAAAAGTGAGGCCAGAAGGTGTGACGCGCGGAACATACATTGCATTGGGGTATTGACAGTGTACAAGAATGATTATATAATCTAATCGTTAGATAATCTAATTAATTGAGGCTGGATGATGACCCTATCGGATAAAGAATATTTGCAGGTCAACCAGGCGCTGTTCTCGCTGACGCACGCTTACGAGGCGCGCATGGAGCGGGAAAACCCGCCGGAGGAAACGGGGATGACGCTGTACGATTGCGCGGTGCTGATGGTGCTGGGCATGTTCGCGCCGCTCAATTCGCGCGAGCTGGCGCAGCGTATGGATGTGGCGCCCAGCACGATCTCGGTGTACGTGCGCAGGCTGACCCGCAAGGGGCTGGTGTGCATGGAGCGCGACCAGGAGGACCGGCGCAACTGGTGGCTGCACCTGAGCCCGGCCGGGCAGGCGGCGCACGCGGCGATCGTGGATGGCACGGTGCGATATACACGCGATTTCCTGGCGGCGCTGGACGAGGCGGAGCAGCAGACGCTGCACCGGCTGCTGCTGAAGGTTTCACACGAAATGGGTTTCACCTGGCAGTGAGGCGTGATATGAATAGAAAACTGGTGCTGATCAACCCGGTCAACCCGGCGCGCACGGGGCTGACGGTCAACAAGGGCTCACGCTTCCCGCCGATCGGGCTGGGGATCGTGGCGGCGCTGACGCCGGAGAACTGGCAGGTGGAGCTGGTGGACGAGAACTGGGAAGGGTTCGCTTACCGGGAGGCCGACCTGGCGGGGATCACGGCGTTCACGGCCTCGGCCAGGCGGGCTTACGAGATCGCCGCGGTTTACCGGGAGCGGGGCACGCCGGTGGTGATGGGGGGCATCCATGGCTCGATGCGCCCGGAGGAGGCGCTGCAGTTCGTGGATGCGGTGGTGATCGGGGAGGCGGAGGGAGCCTGGCAGCAGGTGGTGGCAGACGTGGAGGCCGGGCGCTTGCAGCGCAAATATTACGGCACGTGGGGCGACCTGAGCAACCTGCCCAGGCCGCGGCGGGAGCTGTTCCACCCGGATTACCAGTTCGCCTCGGTGCAGACCTCGCGGGGCTGCCCGATGAACTGCGAGTTCTGCTCGGTAACGGCCTTCAACGGGCGGCGCTACCGCCGCCGGCCGGTGGAGGAGGTGCTGGCGGAGCTGGAGGAGATCCCGCAGAAGATGATCTTTTTCGTGGATGACAATATCATCGGTTACGGGCAGGCGGCGCGCCAGCAGGCGCTGGCGCTGTTCCAGGGCATGGTAGCGCGCAGGTTGGACAAGTGGTGGTTCTGCCAGGCTTCGCTCAATTTCGCCGATGATGAGGAGGTACTGAGGTGGGCGGGGAAGGCGGGCTGTAAGATGGTTTTCCTGGGACTGGAGGCGGAGGACGCCGAGGCGCTGCAGGAGGTGCACAAGCGCCTGAACTTCCAGCGCGGGGTGGGCGCTTACGCTCAGGCTTTCCAGCGCATCCAGGAGGCGGGGATGGCGGTGTTGGGGGCTTTCATCTTCGGCATGGACGGCGATACGCCGGCGAAGCTGCGGCGCAGGACGGATTACCTGCTGCACAGCCGGGTGGACGTGATGCAGACGACTTACCTGACCCCGCTGCCGGGCACGCCGTTGTTCGAGCGCTACCAGGCGGAAGGGCGGCTGCTGTACACCAATTTCCCGCAGGATTGGGAGCATTATGACATGACCGAGGTGACGCACCAGCCTGGGTCGATGGAGGCCGGCGAGCTGGCGCAGGTGATGCGAAGCTGCAACCGCAGGATGTACGCCTGGCCGAGCCTGGTGCGCAAGGCTGCCGCGACCTGGCGGCACACGCGGGATTGGACGGCGACGATGTTCGCGTGGAGCTCGAATTTGAATTATCGCAGGGTGGCGGAGGGGAGAAGATAGGAGTTAGAAATTAGAAGTTAGAGGGAAGAGGGGGAGATGGCCGAAGTTGGCCAGGTGCAACGCACAAAGGACATGTGCATCGCACCTGGCTGTTATTCTGTGTGAAATGTTGCATGGTGGTCTCATCTATGGTAGAATTCAGATCGCCAGGGGAAGGTGCCAGAGTTGGTCGATTGGGCTCGCCTGCTAAGTGAGTGTGGGGCGATAAACTCCACCAAGGGTTCGAATCCCCCCCTCCCCAATGTTACAACTTAATTCCCCGATAAGTGGAAGAAACGCGATGGATGGTTTGACGGCCACTACCGCGCTTTCCCGTACCCAGGCTGCTTCGAGTGCAAGTCGAAGCAGCCTTTTTTGTTCAGTTGGTGAAAGTTCGTTCCATTCGGCCATGCCGGAATGGATTACCCGTAACGATGCCATTGTAGCACCTACGCCCGTTAAACGCAAGTGTTTTTTGGCAGATTCCATGCGGATTCTTTCCTCTTCGTAGATATCTCGTTTAATCCGCCCAGCGAGGAAAAGCTCTTGCGCCCGACGGAAGCGCGCCTCTATTTCTCGAAGTTGCATCTCCACAAAATCAAAGTCATGTTCTTCTTTGCCAGATGCAATTACACTTTGGATGAATTCTACCACTTGCATCTCGATGCCTTCGGCCCACACTGAACTTTGGATGCAGTGGTTTAGCCGGTCAGTCCTCGATCCGTCGCCATAATAGTATCGTGTCATACTGGACTCGCCACGCATGTGCCCACCGCAAAAGCCACAGTACAGCAGGCCAGTCAATAAATATACGCGCGTCGGTCTGCCATTTTTGGTCATGGGGTGTTGGGCTAACGCCTCGCGAACTTTCTGCGCTTTTTCGAAAAGCTCTTCACTGACCAAGACTGGATGAAGGCCATTGAGCACTTCGAGAGGCGGCTTACGATGGCGGTGCCTGCCTTGAGAGTCCATGCCGACGTAAGGTAGTTTTCCAGTATAGGCGACGCGCAAAATCATGTCTCGGATGATGTCTCGAGAAAATGGCCCTGGTTTTGTAGCGTTCTTCCTGCCCTTCTGGCGAAATGGAATTTGCCTGCCATCGCTCAGCGTCACATACGATTCATTGAGCCTCTCTGCAATGCTTCTATCTGAGTATTCGCCTGTGATATACCACTCGAAAACCAGTTTTACAGCTTCGCTTTCAATTGGATGCGCAATCAGGGTTTTACCATCTCCAATGTTCTTGTTGCCATATACGGGGCAATAATCTTTACCGTTGGGATCTTCACAATCCGAACACAAGCCGGTGCAGTACCCAAAAGGTATTCCACCTAACCATAAGCCTTTGCGTGCTCGCTGCCGCTGCCCCTTTTTCGTTTCCTGGCGCAGGTTTTCGATGTAAATTTCCGCAAGCATCCCCAGTACAGTGAGCATCAATTTGCCCCAGGGTGTGGTGAAATCCAGCCTTTCCTGTACTGAAGCAAATGACACTCCATTCTCGTTTAACTGGTCGAGCGCCCATAGCAAGCTGCCCAGGTGTCGATAGAAGCGATCAATCTTATCAACAACTACAACTTCGAACTTGCCTTCTTTGGCATCTCGCAAGAGTTGCTCCAGCGCCGGTCGCCGGCTGCCTTTCTTGGCCGAGATGCCGGCATCGGTATAGATTTCGAGTAGATGCCATCCTTGAGATTCGACAAAATTTTGTATGTGGACCTCCTGGGCGTCCAGGCTGTGTCCCTCGACTTGTTCTCGAGCGGACACACGCCGGTAGCCCACGGCCCGGTAGGGTTTCAGTTCCATCTTTGCCTCCAGTGAAAGTGTACTATAATTCAGATGTTGACCAACCTGGTCGGCTGGATGACCGGGTGATCATGCTCAACATTTTAACGCATTTGACCGGAGGCTTTTTCATGGATGAACCGATTGCAAAGTCCAGACACAGGACTCTCCGCACCCCTTACGATCCTGAGCCCTTGAAAAAACGGGTGTTGGGATTGCTGGATCAACGAAATGAAACATACCGGGAGGCTTCTCTAAGTTCTGGACTGGATCATCAGGCGATTCGCCGCATTTTGGCCGGAAGGCGCCCAGATATGCACATCTGCATTTTGTTTGCGGATCATTTTGGGGTAAATCCGAACGAGTTCCTGCAACTGGCTGGCTGGCCTACTCTGAAAGCTTTTGACATTCATTCTGCCAGCGCCGAGAACCTGCCCCCCGAAGCGGTAGACGTGGCGATGGATATCGCCCGTATCCCTGATCCTGGCACACGCAAACAGGTGGCGGAAGCTATCCGCACCTTGTTGGCAAAGTATTTTGAGGCCTAAAAGCCCCACAGACCAAACGGTTCATCTCTTTACTGTTAACAGGAATGATATTGAATTACGTTATTGTATGATCTAATTACTCAGGGATAAATGTATCGATGGCGTAGCAATTAATCAGGCTGCGCCTTTTTTGTTCTGGTTGGGCTTTGTTTATCAGGTATCCCGGTTTCATGCAGAATGAAATTGGGAGAATTGTTCAATTGCGTCCATGTTCGAATAAATTAAAGGGTGTACTTTACAATTGTACTCATTTAATCTATAATATAAGTGTGATTGTAAAAAACGTACCCACTCCTTTAGAAAGAATGCGGAAAATTCTCCAAGACCAGCACGGAACTCTGTTAACTTCCGACCTGGCCAGGTTCAACATCCCTAGAACCTACCTGGCTATTTTGGAACGTAACGGTGAAATTGAACGGGTTTCAAGGGGTGTGTATCAGGCTACAGCTTCTCTGGAAGATGAGCTATTTAGTTTCCAGTCCAGATACAAATCGTCTATATACTCCCACAAGACAGCCCTTTATCTGCATGATTTGACGGATCGGACTCCTTTGTTTTACTCCATTTCTGTGCCCAGTGGGTTTCATTCGGTTGCCTTGAAAAAGAGTGGTTGTAAAGTTTTCTATGTCAATCGCAATCTATTTGATTTGGGGGTCATTTCGATGAATTCTCCTCACGGAAATGAAATCAGGGTGACGGATCTTGAGAGGACAATCTGTGATGTGGTTAGGAGCAGGAATCAGATAGAAGTGCAGCTCGTTTACGATGCATTGAAACGCTACGTGAAGAGAAATGACAGGAATATTGACCTGCTCTATAGATATGCCAAACGTTTCCGAATCCAGAAAGTAATCCGGGAGTACATCGAGGTGCTCTTATGAACAAAGCAATGCAGGGCGATAAAAGTCATCGCTTCAAAGCCCAAATCAGGAACCTGGCTGTGAAAAACCATATCCCTGCCCAGGCAGTTCTGCAGAATTTCATGTTGGAGCGGTTATTGGAGAGGATATCGATCTCGAAATACAAAGATATGGTTGTCCTCAAGGGAGGAATGCTGATTGCATCGCTGGTTGGCATCAGCAGCAGAACAACGATGGATATGGATGCGACTTTGCGGGGATATCCGCTTTCAGATGAGACGATCCGGCAGGCATTTGCAGAAATTTGCGCCATCCAGTTGGATGATGGCGTATGCTTTGAATTGGGTCATATCGCGCCCATCAGGGAAGACGATGAGTATGGCGGTTATCGCGTAGCGATCATTGCCAGGTACGAGTCAATCAACACCCCTTTGAAAATCGATATCACAACCGGAGATATTATTACTCCTGGCGCTGTTCGCTATTCGTTTCATTCGAATTTTGAAAACAAAGTGATCGAAGTTTGGGCCTACACGATTGAGACAATCCTGGCCGAGAAGGTTGAGACGATTTTGCGCAGGAGTGTGCTCAATACCCGGCCAAGAGATTTTTATGATGTCTACATCATCATGAAAACTCAAAGCCAAGCAATCAACCAGGATGTTTTTGTGACCGCATTGCATGCCACATCTGAAAACAGGATGTCTCTTGCGGCGCTGCAAAGCAAAGATGAGATTTTACGGAATATCCAATCGGATTCGATCATGCGGCAACGATGGGAGCGCTACTGCAAAGAGAATTATTACGCCAATGGGATCGAGTTTGATCAGGTTATTGGCATCCTGTGCGAAATCGCGAGTTAAGTACATCGCGCGATCTGGCTCTACCATACCCGGAATAAAATAAAAGTACCCGGCCGCTGAATGATGGGGCATCAAGCCAACCGGGTACCTATATTATCTTCCTTGTCGCCGATCCGTCAGACTGCTTCTTGCAGTTGCGGTAATTCAATCGGAATAGGGGCCTCTTGTGTCAGGCCCAGCAGCCTGTCAAAAGGACTGTTTGCTGAAATCTTGCGCAATTGGCAAGATGCATCGAAATATAATCCGACGAACATTGTCTGAAGCAATGCCCTGCGCTCGGTCAGATTCATCTTCTTCCATAAAGCGGGGAAATCCTTGAGTAAAGGGGTAATCTCTTTGGCCTGGGGGTGTGCAGAAGGCTTGAATTGCTGCAAAGCCCGGTCAATTCGTAGATAGGCATCTTCATATTCGGCCTGGCTGGTATGTCCTTGTTTGAAAAGAATGCGCTGGCGCGCCAGCTCCTGGCGCAAATTGTAACCCTGGAGCTCGAACTCACTCATTCCATCCTCGCTCAGGTAATAAGCCAGGATAGTTTCATACCACTCTTCTGGGATAACCAGGCGCTCGATCAACTGGTTGATTTGATCTTCCATTTTCTGCGTAGCGAGCGATATGCGATGTTTCTCGATCAGTTCTTCAGAAATGTTATGGTGGTGAGCGCACAACCCTACCGCAGGAAGTATATTTGCGGCTTCAGCGCTTTGACGTTTTTTTCGGGTCTTATATTCATCCGTAATTGTGGCGCAACGGTAGTAAGAGTTTCCTGACCCACCAGTTACACCACGCAGGCTGGCTTTGCGCCTGTCCCACAAGTAGCACTCCCAACAAAATGCTATCCCGGTAAGAAGGTACTCATGAGTGGGTCGATTATAGGATTGTGGGGTCTTATGTTTGCGTTTACGAATTTGCAGGTTGGTTTGCCAGATGTTCATTGAAATGAGCGCCTGGTGTTGACCAGGATTCAGTTCGACAATTGTGCGTTTACTGCCGTTGGGATTGATCCCGCGCGGCTTTTTCTCTGGCGCGTTGACTGTGATCCCAGGAATGTGCTCATCATCCATATCCAGTGGTTTGACTGTTCGGCGTACTACCAGCCCGGCGTAGAATGGATTTGCTACAATGTCTCGCGTACTATCGCGGGTGAAGGAACGATCTGGGCGTTTATTTAACAAACCCCTCGTGCGAAACTTAACCTCTGCCCCATCTGGGAGCAGAAACTTGTGTGTATTGAGGTAATCGGCCAGATCCATGTAGCTATATCCCTGGCTGTACAGGCTGTGGATCAACTTCACTGCATACTGGTCTACCGGGTGTGGAACAGGAATACGCCCGCGCCGGCTTTCCGGGCGGTCTGGTTGGCCTGCCAGCGGGCAATACCCGGGGCCATTCAGATCGGTGCAGGTTGCGCACAGCCCATTACAGTATCCAAAAGGCGGCAGACCATTATGCAGCCCTTTGCGCGCCATGTCCACCTTGATTTCATGAACGCGGATACTGGTTTGCCAGACGTACATCTCAGCTAATGCGCCCAAGACATACAATACAAGCCGCCCCCACCAGCTCTCAGTATCGATATGTTCAGTGACCGATACCAGGCGTACACGGTAACGCTTGAGAAAACGCAGAAAGCGTAGCAGTGATTCCAGATTTCGATACAGACGATCCAGCCGGTGTACGACCACTACCGTGACTTTACCGGATTTGATGTCTCTTGCCAGGGCCTGTAAGCCTGGTCGGCGGCTGTTTCGGCCTGTGCGATCTGGATCAGAGTACATGCCGACAATCTGCCACCCCTTCGATCTCGCATACTCTTCAGATCGATCGGGTTGAAATTCAATTGAGTAATGGCGACTCCGGGGATCAATATTGGAAACCCGGCTATAGACTCCAGCCCTTTCGGCGTCTGGATTTTGGGTAAGACTGCCTATTGTAGCTGCAACAAGTTGCTCAAGTTCCTGTGATGAAGCCGGCAACAAGCGTTCCTTTAGAGATTGTTCAGGTTGTTTGTTCATTTTTGGCATCCTTTTCAGATTTGGTCTCAGGCGAACCTATGGCCTTTTCTGGTGTGTCCTCTTGCAGTTTTTGTTCCACCACGGGCAGCGGCAAATCTTCCGGCTCAAGAACTTTGCCCGTTATGCGTTGGAGATATTGGCTAAGTTCACGGGAAAATGCATCAATGTTGTTTTTGTCAGCAGCAGAGTTCATGATCAATCTCCATATTCAGGGTTGTTTCCAACGGTTTGTCCGGCTGTTTCTATAGTTGACGATGCTGGGCTCCCTACTTTCCAAAGCGCCCAGAATGCGCCCAGGCCAATCAGGATGTCGCCTATACTGAAAGCCACCTGGTAGGGAAACCAGAATGGGAGCAACAAGTGGTCGGACAGCGACCAAAGATATGTGTCGGTAACCGGCAAAACGATATCTTTGCCTGCCCAAAGGCGTTGGCCTGTTTGCCAGCTATCGATTGGCGCACCTGGCGCGAGTTTTGCAACTGTAGCAGGGCTGATTGGCATTAAGCCCCCGTTCAGTACAATTACGAGGAAGTTCAGGCATAACCCGGCGCCCAGTAGACAGAAGCCAGGGAGTTTCCGGTTTGTCCAGGCAAAGGCCAGCAGAAGAATCTGTGATCCAACCAATGCGCCAGATGCCAGCCAATCAGGGCAAATTTCACGAGATGGTTCCAGATGGAAAGCCAGGAATTGCGGAATAAAGGCGATACCAACCAGCCAGGGCAAGCGCAGATCAGGGTATGTTATGTGAAACCCTCTAACTTTTGCGCGGAGCGGGCCAGCCAGTAAACCAAATAGAAGGGCGCTCAGTAGAATCAATGTCTTATCCTCCTGGATTGCCGCTCGACTCGGGTGCGCCAGCTCCTAACAAAAACAGCGCCAGTGAGATCAAGAACAGAATGAGCCGTATCTGATTGGGGGTTAGTGATACGAGTGTAGAGCTAAGTCGGTTGATGATGGTTGTCATAGGCCACCTTTCTTGTTTTGAGATTTACAGATCGTCTCTGTATTGGCGGCTATTGTCGCAAGAGGCATCCTCCGACTCATCCTCTAACTCACTCCCTGAGAATTAAAAAATCCAGCCTGGTCAAATCAGGCTGGACGAGCATAGCAAGGGTATGTTGGTACGGGAATTAGCGCATCAATGTGCGATAAAGCGCCTCGGTTTCCTTAGATGGTTTTATCCCCAGGCGTTCTACCACGGAATTATGACAAAGCTGGTATTGGCGCGCTGCCCTGGCGCGATCTCCCATTGCAATGTATGTGCGCATCGCTATCCGATGAGCAGCCTCCAACAAAGGCTCTTTTTCCAGGGCGCGCCAACAATAATCAAGTGCAGCCGGGTACTCTCTTAAATCCAGATGGTGCTCAGCCAGGTTGAGAAAAGCATCCACACAAATATGCCAGAGGCGTTCCCTTTCGCTAATTGCCCAACTACCATCGGCATCCATAAGATAATGACCCTTGTAGATGAAAAGCATCTGGCGGAATATCTCTGTCCGGCGTTGTATATTCTCTTCCGATTTGGCCTGGGCGTAGAATTCAGTGAAAGCTTCCACGTCATACTCATAATCCAGAGAACGATCGAACAGGTAGCGGTCGTTTTCAAACAAGAGAGTATCTTTACCGAGAATGGCGCGTATCTTGTAAATCACCCGGTTACATTGATCCCTGGCCTGAGAACTGTCAGGCCAAAAGGCGGCTTCCAGGGCTCTTCGTGATACCCCTTCAGGGTGGGAAAGCAAGAAAAAGAACATTTCACGCTGTACGGGTGACTGCCAATCTTTGCTGGTCACTAACTGGTTGTTCAGAACCACTCTGGCTTCACCCAGGGCCTGGATGACAAGTTGTGGGGGCGAAAGCGGAATCACCAGCTTTTGCCTGCGTATTTTTCGCCGTAAAGCTGGAAGAGTTGCTTCATACTGTTCAATCAGGTTGAGCAATCGTTCTGCGCGCAAATCAGCACCTGGCGAACTCGAAGCAATTTTCAAGAAATTCCTTGTGTTCTGGCCGGCTACTGCCAAGGAATAGCACAGTGACTTATCCTGTGCAAGATCAAGGGCGGATCGCAAATGCTCGAACGCCAAATCCTGGTTCCCGACTGCATAACAGGCATTGGCCAGGTATAAACGCGCTGGAATTTCCTCGGCCAGAAGGTGAGCCTGTGTGTAATGCTTAACAGCCTTGTTTAATTGGGTGATCGTCTCAGGATACTTCTGCTGCACTTGCGCCAGTAACGCTGCTTCAAGATGACAGCCCCAATGCTGCTGCAGAGATATTTCGTCTGCTTTCGGCCATGCCTGCTCCAGCAGATGATTCGCTCGATCAAAGTCGCCATCTTTGCGAGCCAGGGATACCCTGGCAAGATCCAGGTAAAAGCACAGGTAGCGATTTTGAATTCGCCGCGCTACTTCATAGGCCTGCTCATAGGCTTGTTGTGCAGCCTGCCTGGCGCCTAAATCAGCATAAAGGTCGCCAAGGCTGGCCAAACCATATGCCTCTAGTTTTCTGAACCCAACCTGCCTGGCATTCCGGATTGCCTCGTCCAAAGCCAGAGCAGATTTTTCGAAGTCGCCAGTGTGATGAAAGAAAACGCCAAGGTTGTTCAGTAGATCAGCCAGGCGGTAAAGATTTCCTTCTTTGCGCCAGTAAGCTTCTGCATTCTTGTAAGCGCGTTGCGCTGCTTCAATGTTTCCAATTGAACGATAGACTGGGCCCAGCTCTAAATGGAGCGTAGCCATGTTCGGGAAGTCGCTGACAAGATTGTACAGTTCCAATGCGCGTTCGGCATCTTGAACCGCCTGTATCGAGCCTCCCAAGTGGTGCAAACTGGCTGCCCTGGCCTTCAATGCATTGGCCCGGATGGAAATCAACTCGTTATCCTCTTCACCAATCTCGTCAACCAGATCGAGCGCTTCTTGAGCGTCTTTCAACGCCTCCTGAAAACCTCCCTGGAAGTGATACGCGGCTGACCGTCGAATCAAGGTACGAGCAAGCCGGCGTGTCTCTTTTGCAGCTCTGAGTAAAACTTCTGCTTGTGTCAAAAAGCCAATTGCTTGTGCGGTTTTTCCTGCCATAACAGCAACTATGCCTTTTAGCGACATCAGGCAGGGCCTGTTGATTAGAGTGGTTTCTGGGATGGGGTCCAGCCATCGCTCCAGAATGCCAAAGCGGCCGTTTGCAATCATATCTGGCCCGGCTTTTTGGATCAGGTTAAGAGTCATTTCTGGATTGTCCAGAGACATACAGGCATCGTAGGCTCTTTCCCAGTTGCCTTGTTCAATATAAACATCCAACAGGCGCTTCAGGATGATTGCCCTGGCTCCGGGATGGTTTTGCTCCAGGCAAGACACAAGATAATCTTTGAACAGGCTGTGATAGCGCAACCAGGGGCCTCCTGGATCAATAACCTGGATAAACAGGTTGCTCTGGATGATTTCTTGCACCAAGGCCTGCCAGTTTGTGCCTTGAGGATATATCGTTTTCTCCAACACCTGTTCACAAAGCCGTGTATCGAACTCATCCAGGATGGATGTGTAAAGCAAAAAATCCTGGAGTTTTGTGGGTTGCTCTGCCAGGTAATGCGCCCAGTAATCTGCCAGGTTCATCCCTGTAGCACGCAACGCCCGGTTTTGGTTGATCATATCTGGATGCAAGACAGGCGATGATAGCAGCAGCCCTGTGATCCAGCCCTCTGTTTTGGCAACCAGTTTACTGGCTGCCTCATCGCCAATTACCATTTGGTAATTGCGTAACGCCAGGTCCTGGATTTCGCGCGACGTAAAGGCCAGGTCTTCGAGGTTAATTCCACTAACCAGTGAATGTCCCATCAGAACGGGTAAGCCTGGTAAGGATAATTTGCGCCGGGAAGCAATGAACAGGTGGCAATTTTCGTATACCCGCTCCACGAATTTGCTGACAAATTCAATAATCGGGCTGTTCTCAGCTACGTGATGGAAATCATCCAGGATGATGATGAAATGTTCGTGGGTAAGCTGATAGAGTTCGTTGGTGATCACCGTCACCACGCTGTCGATATCCAGATCGGTTTGCACATCGAGAAGCGATCTGGACACCGCAACATAATTTGGAAAAGCTGTGGAAACCGAGGCAAAGAGATGTTCCAGGAAAGTTTTTAGTTCCTGGTCGCGCCTATCAACGGTATACCAACAGACTGGCATGTTTGCAGCGTGGGCGAAGTCGATCAGCAGGGATGTCTTGCCATAGCCAGCCGGCCCAGTGACCAGGTTGAGCTTATATTCCAGCAAACCATGCAGAACTTCCAACAGGCGCGGGCGGCTCATCAGCTCGACGCGCCGGCGCGGCAAGAGAATAGAAGGCAGACTGATAGATCGTTGCATCTACGTTGACGGCAGCGATAATCTGATCTTGCTATTGGCTGACCGATTTCCCCCGTTGTTTATCGAAGTTAAGCAATGACCTGACTAAAACAACAACCTCTTCACGCCTTTCGGTGGATAGTTGCGACATCATCGCTTCCAGTTCGTCCATCTCTGGTATCCCGGTAGCAGGTGGTAAGTGCTTGGCAATACGGAAGACCCTGACTGGCGAAACATCAAGTGCATTAGCAAGCGCCACACAGGTTTCAGGATCAGGTTTTTTGACTAAACGCTTTACAATCTTTTGAATTACCGACCGACTCAGATTAGCGCGCCGCGCCATTTCTGTTTGATTCCAGCCGTTCTTCTTCATCAGGTAATCGAGCCATTCGGAAAATACCGGTTCGTCCGCCATAGAGTGTGATTATCCTTTAAGGTTTGTAGCTTGTGGTGGCAGTAATGTATCAGTGCGTGGACAAAGCTAAAAACCGGTGATAATCAGCGGGGTATCGGTGGAACCTGCGTTAAATTGCCAAGGGAAACGGCTTTGCAAATGTTGCGCCATCCCCCCTCATGTGGTAAAATCTTCCCCGCCATCAGGGTGATGTGTTGCCATGGTAAATTAAATAACTGGGGAGATGCCAGAGTGGCCGATTGGGCTCGCCTGCTAAGTGAGTGCGGGGGCTTTAACCTCCGCCGTGGGTTCGAATCCCACTCTCCCCGCTCAACCCAATGTTACAATGGAACCCGCTCACAGCAGCGGGTTCCGCATTTTTAATGCCGGAAATTGAAAATAGCTAAGAATCGCTTTAGCCAAACGACGTTTTTTTGCCGCCGTATATAGGCTTGGGTTGCCAAAACGCTCGTTTTATCCCATATATAGGTGTACGGAAATAGCTCACAAAAAGCCCAAAATTTAGCCGTTCAAGTATGGCTATGAAAACTGTTGTAGGGCTTTTCTCTCTTCTGCTGAGGGTTCGACCCTATGACTTTCGTTCCAACCCAATGTTACTGCGATGCAGTTCTTAGCAGCGGTTTTTGGGTATGCCTGGGACAAGGTATAAAAATTTCGATTTTTTCGTTCGAGTATGGTTATAGAAACCGTTGTAGGGCTTGTCTCTACCGAGAGTTCGAATCTCTCCCTCTCCGCCACCCGCGACCGCCTGGTGAAAACCGGGCGGTTTTGTTTGAAGGCGAGGACATTGGGGGCCAACTAACACCATAGACTATAGTCTTAGTTGGATTAAAAAAGGATGGTTGGCTGTTTGTAAATTGGCGGTCGATCAAAACAAATAGGCTGGACCTGATATCCCCGTTTGATCTTTCTGGTAATAATTCGATCCGCCAGTTCTTGAGCTTGATCATGAGTTTCGACAGGGATCACTCGCCATCGTTGAAAATCATTGTCGCGCCGGCCCCAAGCGATGATTATCGCGCAGGGATAAAACAGCGTAGCCTGCACCATCACAAGATACCAACGGTTCACATTTTCTTCTGGGGCGACCCGATTGAGCAAAACCATAGTAAATATAATTTAGCACGCATGTTCGGATTTTGCAAGTATCCACGGCGCATTTAAGTTGGCTCTAACTAACCTGGTGAACACCTTTCATGAAGACCAACTATATTTCCATGCGGGTACTCCTTCAATCTCGGTTTACAAAAATACAATTTAATTGTATAATGTAAACTAAAGCAATATAAAACAAGAAAGGAACCCGCCATGACCATCGGTCAGCGAATCAAACAGGCACGGAAATCTAGCCAGCTAAGCCTGCGTGACCTGGCAGAACACGCACAGATTAGCCCAATGGCAATCTCGAAGTACGAGCGGGATCAAGATGTACCTAGTTCGGGCGTTTTGCTGCGCCTGGCGCAGGCCCTGGATGTCTCGGTTGACTTTTTTTTCCGCCCTGCCACCCCTGAAGTGCAGCTTCAGGCTTATCGCAAGCATGCTTCTTTAGGTGTAAAAGAGCAAGAGGCGGTACAGGCCCGCATCCAGGAATGGCTGGAGCGTTACCTGGAAGTGGAAAGCTTTTTTGAGGGTGATTTCCCCCCTGTTGAACTTCCCCGTTATGCGGTTGTATCTGTGGAAGATGTGGAAGCAGCAGCCGAACAACTTCGATCTGCCTGGGAGCTGGGTCTTGATTCTATTGAGAATCTGACCCAGGTGCTCGAAGACCAGGGTATTAAGGTGGGGATGGTAGATGGTTTCGAGCATTTCGACGCCTGCACGTTTCTGGCTGGCCAGACTCCGGTCATCGTGACCAAAGCTAACCTACCCGGCGACCGCCAACGCTTCAACCTGGGGCACGAGCTTGGGCACTTGGTGCTGGAAGTAGCTGAGGGCCTGGATGCCGAAAAAATCTCGCATCGTTTTGTTGGTGCATTCCTCGCACCTGCGCCAGCAGTTCGCTTTGAACTTGGGCTTCACCGCACCACGTTGGACATGAATGAACTCTACTTGCTCAAGCATAAATATGGCTTGAGCATGCAGGCCTGGATTTTCCGCGCCAGGGATTTGGAGATCATTTCACCGCAAGTCGCTGAGCGCCTCTTCCAGCGTTTTCGAGCCAATAACTGGCACCGCCAGGAGCCTGGGAAAGCGTATCCTTCAGAAAATCCGCTGCGAATGGAAAGACTAATCTATCGGGCTCTGATTGAGGATCTCATTTCTCGCTCCAAGGCTCAGGAATTGCTGGGCAAGCCGCTGCAGCAGCGATGGGTAGAAGAGGTTTTGCAGAATGGCGTTGCCGTCAGTGTTGGTTACTGATACCAACATTTGGATTGACCTCGAAAATGGTGGCATCCTGCCTGACGTGTTCGGGTTGCCTTACCAATTTCTGACGCCTGACTTTGCCATTCGTGAATTTGTCCGGCCCAAATGGCAATTGTTGCAGGCTTTAGGGCTTCGATCTCAAGAATTGGAGCCTGCACTCATCCAGGAATTGGCGTTTCTGCGCGCAACGAACCGAGCGTTGTCAGCTACTGACCTGGCAGCTTTTCTAATTGCCAGAGCCTTAGATGCCACCCTGTTGACAGGCGACTGGCGGCTGAGTGACCTGGCGACGGAAAACGGTATCCGTGTGCATGGAGTCTTATGGCTGCTAGACGAAATGGTTCGGTTTCGGGCAATATCACCTGAGCAGGCTGCTAATGCGCTCAGCCAAATGCTCAATCAGGGAGCTAGGTTGCCGCAAGACGAATGCCGGAAAAGATTGGCAAGTTGGACGAAGTAAATTGCTCTTGGATGTACTGATACGATTTTACAGGATTAGTGAAATGAGCTTTTCATTTAGACATCTCAAGCGCCTTGAACAGGGAACCAAGGTTCCAATCCCATCTGATGAAGATGGTTTAGTCGGCAGAGGGTGCCCTAACCCGGATTGCCTCGGCTACTTCAAAATTAAATTTGGCACTGGGTTGAAAGGCGAAAACTTACCCTGCCACTGTCCGTATTGTGGGCACACGGCCGGCCAGGATCACTTCTGGACACAAGATCAACTCGAATATGCACGATCGATCATGGCTAATGAAGTTTCCCAAGCCCTTAAAGCCGATGTTCAGGAATGGGATCGAGAATTACAGCGCAGTACCCGGAGCAGCTTTATCAAGCTCAGCATGGAATATAAGGGGCAGTCCCACCCTATTTACCATTACCAGGAAAAGCAACTGGAAACGAAGGTTACCTGCGATGTTTGCACGTTGGAGTACGCGATTTATGGCTTGTTTGCATTTTGTCCGGATTGTGGCACACACAACTCACCCCAAATTCTCAAGAAAAATCTGGAACTGGTTATAAAACTTTTGGCCTTGGCAGATGAAGAACACGAGCCTGAACTAGCGGGCCTCTTGATCGTTAATGCGCTTGAAACGGCCGTATCCACCTTTGATGGCTTTGGACGATCATATTGCGAAGCTCATGCAGATCAGATTGCAAATCCAGACCAAGCCAGGAATATCTCATTTCAAAATCTAGCGAAGGCACGTACAACATTTCAGGCCATTTTTAGCAAAGATATTGCCCAAAGCCTAACAGATGAGGAATGGAATTTCGCGCTAGGTTGCTTCCAAAAACGCCATCTTTTTGCCCATAAGATGGGTATAGTGGATGACGCATATTTGAAGATGACGGCAGATCCAGGTGCGATCGTTGGCCGAAAAATCAAAGTCACACTGGACGAAATCCGCAAATTGATTTCGCTTTTGATTAGAATAGGCGAGCAATTTTGAGGGTAGCTAAACCATGTTCGAGGAAGCTGAAGCCGCTTTCCGGGAACTGTATCCACTTTATAAGCCTTCGACCGGCATGCGCGGTTTCTTGAGAAACTATTGGTCTGCATATACCATTCAATCAAATAACCAAGCGTAATGCGTAATTTGAGGGTGAATGCTAGCCTTGTTAACTTAGTCGCAGAGCCAAGTGCGAATGTCATCGAACTGCATATTCTCTGCCAATTAGATCACTATAACAGAATGTTTTCTCTTTAATATCGCACCTGCTATATCGCTTGACTCCCTTGATTATTCGTCGTAAACTAAAGCAATGGTATAGAGTGACATCATTAGATGACGACGAAAGAGAAAGTTCCTTCGGATTATCCACAACGGATCAAACAACTTCGCCAACGCTTTAACCTAACTCAGGTGCAGATGGCAGAGCTGATGGGGGTCTCGTTTGCATCGATCAATCGCTGGGAAAATGAGCAGACCAAGCCCGCTCTACTGGCATGGAAACAAATTGCTCGCGCTGAAGTCTTGGGGGTAGAAGCATTGAGTAAGGACTTTTCACCTCAGGTGAATTCTGTTCACACTGTTAGCGAACAGAAAGCTGAATACATTACCCAAACTAACGATGTTCCAGCTTTGGATTTCTCAACCTCGGCTGAGATTGTACGCCTGGTGGCTGAAGGTGAACGCCTGGCGTATGGTCATCTGTTTAATCCGGCTTTTGCTACTGAGACTTCACGGATTGATCCCCTACCCCACCAGCGCATTGCTGTTTACGATGCCATGCTACATCAGCCGCGCTTGCGTTTCTTGCTGGCGGATGACGCGGGGGCAGGTAAAACGATTATGGCTGGCCTGTATATGCGCGAAATGTTGTCGCGCCGTTTGATCCAGCGCGTGCTGATCCTTCCCCCGGCTGGTCTGGTAAGCAACTGGGAGCGCGAAATGCACACGTTGTTTAGCCTGCCGTTTCGGGTTGTAGCGGGTAGTGAGGCGCGCTCAGGTAATCCTTTCCTCGGGTCAGACAGCAATTTGCTGATCATCAGCATCGATACGTTAGCCAGTGAAAGGATGTTCTCGCGCCTCCAGGAACTCAACGTACTTCCGTATGACCTGGTGATCTTCGACGAATCGCACAAGCTCTCGGCCGACCGCCAACCCGATTTTACGGTGCGCAAAACCGATCGCTACAAGCTGGCCGAGACTCTGGCTGGTGTACGGACGGACGATGACAAGTGGCAGCTTTCCTGGAGCGCCCGCCATCTGCTTTTGCTCACGGCTACCCCCCACATGGGCAAGGATTACCCCTACTACTGCCTGTGGCGGCTGCTCGAACCGGAACTGCTCTCTACCTTCGATGCGTTTGGCGCTTATCCAGCCGAGGCGCGAAAACGGCATTTCATCCGCCGCACCAAAGAAGAAATGGTGCGTTTCGATGGCAGTCCGATCTACCCAAAACGCGTGTCGGACACACTCAGTTACGATTTGACACAGGGAACCATCAGCGAGCAGCGGCTGTACGATGAAACCACCGCCTACATCGAAACCTACTACAACCGCGCCCGCATTCTCAACCGCTCGGCCGCCCGCCTGGCGATGAGCATCTTCCAGCGGCGGTTAGCCAGTTCTACCTATGCCTTGATGCGTTCCTTCGAGCGCCGCAGCGAGAAGCTGGAAAAGCTGATCGCCGATATTCGTTCCGGTAAACTGAGCCTGGAAGCCCTGCAAGCGATGCAGCGCAAGCTGGAAAGCCTGCAAGACCCGCTGGATACCAAAACCGCCGATGAAGAAGAGAACCCGGTGGATGGCGGAGAAGAATCTGAGGCGGTCGAAGCGCAGCTTCTGGCCGGGCTGGCGGCTGTCTCGCTGGCCGAGCTGGAAGCCGAGCGTGTTCAAGTGGCTGACTTACTGAATCTGGCGCGCAAGGTGTATGACCAGGGCCAGGAGTCGAAGTTCGAGCGGCTGAGCCAGATCTTACATGATCCCCAATTCAAAGAAGAGAAAATAATCATCTTTACCGAGCACCGCGATACACTGGATTTCCTGGCGCGGCGGCTGGAGGGGATCGGTTACGCCGGGCAGGTGGCTCAAATTCACGGCGGGATGAGCACCGGGCCTGATCCAGCCACCGGCCTGAGCGAGCGCGACGAGCAGGTGGAATTCTTTCGCAAGCCGGTTGACCAGGGCGGCGCACGTTTCCTGGTCGCCACTGACGCCGCCGGCGAAGGCATCAACCTGCAATTCTGCTGGCTGATGATCAACTACGATGTGCCCTGGAACCCGGCGCGCCTGGAGCAGCGCATGGGCCGCATCCACCGCTACAAGCAGGCGCACGATCCGGTGGTGATCCTCAACCTGGTGGCGGGTAAGACGCGCGAAGGCCGCGTGCTCAAGACTTTGCTGGATAAGCTGGAGCGCATCCGCAAAGAGTTGGGCAGCGATAAGGTCTTCGATGTGGTCGGACGACTGTTCGAGGGTATGTCGCTTCGAGTTTACATGGAGCGGATTTTTACGGAGCAGGATGTCCAGGGTGTTGAGAAAGAATTGGAAGGCAAGCTGACCCCCGGGCAGGTGCGCGCCCTGGAAGCGCATGAGCGCAGGTTGTACGGCGATGGCGGGGATGTGAAACATGAGCTGCCCCGCCTGCAAGAAAGCCTCTCCCAGGAAGCTTACCGCCGCCTGCTGCCGGGTTACGTGCGCCGCTTTGTCGAGAAGGCTGCGCCGCTGTTAGATATCGGGATCGACGGCGATCTGGACAGCGAGTTTTCCCTGCTGCCGCTCAAACCCGGCGCGCTCGATTCACTCTGGCCGGCGTTAGAGCTGTATCCAGCCGAACGGCGTGAGAAGCTGGCGATCTTCCGCCGTCCGGGAGCGGAGGCGTCCGATACGGTGTTTCTGCACCCTGGCGAGCCGTTCTTCGAAGCCCTGCGGGCTTATGTTTGCGTGCGCTTCGGCGCGCAGGCCCTGCGCGGCGGCGTGTTCGTCGATCCCACCGCCAGCCAGCCCTATCTCTTCCACCTGGCGCTGGTCGAAGTGCTGCGCCAGGCTGATCCGGCTCTGCCATCCCTGGCGCAAGAGCAACTGCTGGAATGCCGCCTGGTGGGGCTGCGCCAGGAAGCCAATGGCGAAATCTGCGCCGCGCCCGTGGAAAGACTGCTGCTGCTCAAGAGCGGCGATGGCCTGGGCAGCAAAGCGCTGTCGCTGATCGCCTCCGCAAATGATCTCAAGAAACAGGCGCATGCCTATGCCCTGGAGCGGGAAGCGCGCACCCTGGCGGATGCAAAACGCCAGGCGATGCAGGCGGCGCTGCCCGAACGCCTGGACTTCCTGCGCCGCGGCTACGATTACCAGGATGCCGAGCTGGCCGCAGCGCGCTCGAAATTGACCGAGAAGGCGCGTGACGGCGACCCGCGCGCCAAAGGCGAGCTGACCAGGATCAAGACCCGGCAAAAGGCCCTGGCCGACCAGCGCGAAATGGCTTTGCGCAGCGCGGCGCGGGAGCCTGAATTGATCCTGCCCGGCGAGGTCGCCTTCCTGGCGCACGCCCTGGTCGTGCCATCCAGCGATCCTGAGGACAAGAAGCGCCATGACAAAGAAATCGAGCTGGTTGCCATGCGCGTGGCGATTGCCCATGAAGAAGCCCAGGGCGCAATGGTGAAGGATGTCTCCACCAAAGAAAAGGCTTTGGCTGCGGGGTTGGGCGAATATCCGGGCTTCGATCTACATTCTCGCCGCCCAGATGGCGAGGAACGCGCCATCGAAGTCAAAGGCCGCGCCGCGGTGGGAGATGTAGATATTAGTGATAATGAATGGACAAGGGCATGCAACTTACGAGAAAAATATTGGCTGTATGTGGTATTTGATTGTGCAAGTAACCACCCAAATTTAATCCGAATTAGAGATCCTTGGGGAAAATTGGTTGCAGCAGCTCGAGGATATGTTTTAGAAGTAGCTAAACTACTGGAAAATGCCGAGGAGTAAAACCCAAATGTTGCCATCTCAAACTGAATTCGAGTCTCTGATCCAGAGGTTACAAAGCCAAAAAACCGAGTTAGCTGAGATAGATGCTAAAGAGAACTTGTTTCTTTCAACTGATGGGGATAAAGCTTTTTTTATCCACCACATTGCTGCTCTTGCAAATAATGTTATACCCAGTTATCTGATTATCGGCATAGAGGATAAGAGTTGGAAAATAAAGGGTTTGAGTTCCGGTGCTCCGTTGATGAATTCTGATCAAACCCAGAATCGGATGAACCAGATTTTGGAAAAAAGATTAGATCCACAGTTGGCAATCCGTTATCGCACTTATGATTACCAGGGAAAAACCTTGGGCCTGGTTTCAGTTGAAGGCAATCGGGCACCATATCTTATAGCTATAGATGATGATCGTTATGGGGGAAATCGTACAAAGGGAGAGCCTTGTTATATATTTCGAGGCGCAATTTTTGTTCGTCATGGTGATAGCACGGTTATTGTAAACCGGCAAGGTCGTATCTTGGAAATCTTGGATCAATCTAAGGAAAAAGGCTCGAACGGTCCTGATGAATTTTTCTTGAAAAATAACTATATAGATGTTGACGCTGAAGATTATGGGAAAAACTCACTGACTGATAATTTAGTTGAAATTCTACGCAGCACCAAACCGGGGACTATTGATGAGGCAAATCCAGCTAAATCTTGGGTATCGTTTGTTTTCAACCCTATGGGTAGAGATGTCAAGCTAGATACTGTTGCTCTTCGTGATAAGCTTCAACCAGATAAACGTATCGGCAGAGATGGTGAGTGGTATCATGGATTACCGCGTCCGATTTCCGATATGCTTTTTTATGCAAAGGGAACACCTAAATCTTATGGGGGCACTTGGTTCCCAGGTGAATATGGATTACCAACGAAGTACACTCACGCCATCAGTATTTTGCCAACAGGTCATATTCAGGTTATAGTTACAAGGCCTTTGTTCTGCGTACGTGATGGGATTCGTTTCTATGCTTTTGTTAGCCTAATTGGTTATTTCTGGCAATTACTTTATCTGGCACGAGCAGTTTATCGCGATGCAGGGATTCATGGAGAAACATTGATTCTTATCAACCTGATTGGTTCTTCTGATACCTTTCTAGCCGATTTTGCGCGATGGTATTCAATATTCGATTGGGAGTATTCTGCCAGCCCACAAGATCAAGTTCAGGAAAAATCGATCTGCATCAAAAGACAATTTAACCTTGTGGATGCGAATGATAATGAAATTGAAGCTCTCTGTAGAGGTGTAGCCGACGAAGTGGGAAAATACTATGGCCAACAAAGGCCAAAGTGCTTTACTCCTGATACGAATATGTTTCCAATGAACGATTATGTAAGCAAAAACTATAGATAGGGATTATTTACTTATGCCCTCTAGTCATCGCCTCATCGAAGTCGCCTTCCCCCTCAAACAAACCTCGCTCGACTCCGTCCACGAGAAGAACGTGCGCCACGGGCATATATCCACGCTGCACATCTGGCCGGCGCGGCGGCCTCTGGCGGCCTGCCGGGCGGCGCTGGTCGCTACGCTGCTGCCCGACCCGGAAGATGATGAGCAGCGGCGCGTGATGCTGGAGAAGCTGGCCGGCAGGGTGGTACAGCGGGTGAAGAAGGTCAAGGGGGCGGATGGCAAAACCGAAGAGAAGATCGTCGAAGAAACCGAAGGCGGCATCCTGCATTGGGGACGCGAGTCTGGACCAGACCTGGAATGGTTCCGTCAGAAGATCCGGGAATCCTATGGCGGGCGCGCTCCCAAAGTGCTCGACCCGTTTGCGGGCGGCGGAGCGATCCCGCTGGAAGCCATGCGCCTGGGCTGCGAGGCCACGGCAGTGGATATCAACCCGGTGGCCTGGTTCATCCTGAAATGCACGTTGGAATACCCGCAAATGCTGGCCGGGCAGACGCGCCCGCTGCCCGATTTTGCCCTGCAAGACCCGGAATTCATGGAAGCTTATTTCAAGGCGCAGGGCTGGAGCGGTGAAGCGTTGAAAATGCGCCTGGCCGAGGCCGGTTTTACAGCCGAAGCGTCTTCCCAACTGGCGCTTTTTCCCTCGCCCCCATCCCCTCTCCCAAAGGGTGAGGGAGGTAAATTGGAAGCCGACCTGGCCTGGCATGTGCGCGCCTGGGGCATGTGGGTGTTGGCGCAGGCGCGGCGCGACCTGGCGCGCTTCTACCCCACTTACGCCGATTTCGAGCCGCTGGTGGAGGTGGCCCATAAGGTGGAGACGCGCCCCATGCAGCCTGTGCCGTTGAACGAAGACGGAACGCCGGATATCGATGCCCTCAACGCCGAGTTCAGCGCAGCCTACTTGAAGGATAGGAGCAACCCGCGCTGGATAGCTAAGCCCACCGTGGCTTACCTGTGGGCGCGCACGGTGACGTGCAAAAACTGCCGGGCTACGATCCCCCTGCTCAAGACGCGCTGGCTGTGTAAAAAAGATAAGAAGCGCGTGGTTTTGACCATGCAGCCTAATATGGACAAAACAGGGGTTGTCTTTGGTGTGCAAGCCAAAGTTCCGGTGCAAGGCGGCAGCGCATCCCAGCGTAAGGCGTATGACAAAGAGATTGGCAGCGGTACCATGTCGCGCTCTGGGGCAACCTGCCCGTGCTGCGGGGCGATCATGACGATGGAAGACATTCGCCTGGAGGGGCAGACAGGGCGGTTGGGCGCAGTGTTAACGGCAGCAGTGGTAGATGGGATAAATGGCAAGGGGTATCGACTCCCCACTGAATTGGAGATTCTTTTACCCGTAGATATAGAAAACGAAGTCGATACTGTATTTTCCGAAGTTCCTCTCGGATTGCCAGAAGAACCCATTCCCAAAGGTGGAAGTCGTTCGGGTGGCGGATCGCCTTTCACCGTGCATATTTACGGTATGACTCACTGGCGAGACATATTCACTCATCGGCAGCTAACATCGTTAGGGATATTTATTCGACACACACGATCTGGGCAGAACATCATGCAGGCCAGTCAATATCCAAAAGAATGGATAGAAGCAATAGAAGCTTATCTATCTCTATCAATCAGCCGTATGGCGGATCGACTGAGCACTATCTGCCATTGGAGCACCGGTTTTGAGAAGATTCAGAATACCTTTTCACGTTTTGCCTTGCCGATCAGTTGGGATTACTCTGAAACCAACTCTATAGCTTCCAGTTCAGGAACCTACGATGGACAAGTAGAGTGGATTGCCCAAGTGATTGAGCATTGCTCGGACGCATATCGTTTCCCAGGAACCAAAGGGCAAATGTGGCGTATGTCGTCGGCAACTTTAGATCACCCCGATCTATGGGATGTAATTATTACCGACCCTCCTTACTATGATGCAATCCCCTACTCTGACTTGATGGATTTTTTCTATATCTGGCTACGCCGTGCTTTGTTTGGTCTTTCACCGGAAATAAACCTTGCCTATGCCGAGCCATTATCGCCCAAATGGGATCATGATGCTAAGGATGGTGAACTGATTGATGATGCCAGCCGTTTTGCTGGCGACAAAGCACAATCAAAAGCTACCTACGAAGAGGGCATGTATCGCGTATTCCAGAATTGTTATCAGGCACTTCAACCAAAAGGGCGTCTGGTGATTGTTTTTGCCCATAAACACCCCGATGCCTGGGAAACGTTGGTTTCCGCGATTATTCGAGCAGGGTTTGTTGTGGATGGTAGCTGGCCGATACAAACTGAGATGAGCACCCGAACGCGGGCAATCTCTTCGGCTGCTCTGGCATCCTCTGTCTGGATGGTGTGCAAAAAACGCCTCGAGACCGCCCGCCCTGGTTGGGACAACCGCGTGCTGGATGAGATGCGCCAAAACATTGCCACTCGTCTGCGCGATTTCTGGGATGCCGGCATTCGCGGCCCCGACTTTGTTTGGGCTGCTACCGGCCCGGCGCTGGAAGCCTACAGCCAGTATCCGGCCGTCAAGAAGGCCAACGAACCGGGGCAGTTGATGACGGTGGGTGAGTTCTTGAGGCACGTGCGGCGAATGGTGGTGGATTTTGTGGTTGGGCGGGTGCTGACCAAAGACGGCGAACCCTCAACCGTCAGCGGCCTGGATGATGTGACCACCTACTATTTGCTGCACCGCAATGATTTCGGCTTCGAGGATGCGCCGGCGGGGGCGTGCATCCTGTATGCGGTCTCGTGCGGGCTTTCGGATAAAGACCTGGCGGATCGCTACGACTTGCTGGCACGCACCGGCGGAAAAGAAGCGCTGGAAGAAGAACCTGCCGAGGGAGATGAAGCAGAGGTCGAAGAAGGCAGCGGAAGCACGCTGCGGTTGAAGTCGTGGCAGCAGCGCAAACGCCCCAGCATGGGGTATGATCCGGCCCTGGATCACACAACCGCCCACCTGCCGCTGTTCCTCGAGATGGAAGCCCAGGTTTCACGCTCGCGCGAAACACCGTTGATCGACCAGATTCACCGCCTGATGCACCTGTGGAAAGCTGGCGATGTGAACAAGGTCAACGATTATCTCGACATTCGCGGCCTGCGCCGCAACCAGTTGTTCCAGCAACTGCTGCAAGCGCTGATCGAGCTGGCAACGGGCGAGGAGCGGGCGTTGATGGAGAGTATCAGTAATCATGTGGGAGCGCGAGGGCAAAATATCCAGGATCGTTTGGTTTGAGTACCTTGACATTTAATTTGGTGTGCGCTAAAATAAGCGTAACATATTTGATAAAGTGTTACGCTTATCCGTAGCGAGGTAGTAAATTGAAGCGTGTAAAACAGTCCCATCTACAGGATCGAATCCTCCTTGATTTGGTAGACCGAAATGCAGCAATAAAATCTTTAGCTGAGCTTGCCCGTAATTTTGGAGTCCAGCGTACTTCAGTGAGTCGATCTATGCATGCACTCAAAGACTCTGGCCTGGTTACTAAAAATGATGATGGTAATTGGGTGTTAACCATTGCTGGAAAAGCCGAAGTTGTCAGCCTTCAAACTAAGGCTGCTCTACAAGCAAAAGAAACTGCCATAGAACTTGCCAATTTAAGTCGTGTGGCTAGACTGTCCTTCACCCCATTTGAAGAAATTGCACAGAGGGCAATAGAATATCAATCTGCCTTAGCAAATACTGTGACTGAAAGCATGACATCCCGATATCAAGCAGTGCTTGACGAAGCCCTGGCGAGCCAGAAACTTTATGAAATTGCTACCCAGCAATCAGTTTTTCTAGCTGGTTTGGATGTAAATCGTTTGGTTAGTGCATCTCCTCTTCAAGAAATTGCAAAAGGTTTAGCAATGCCATCGTTGATTGAGGCAGCAGCGCGCATGGGAGAGATTGATTTTCCGTACTCGCGTCTAATACAAGAGGCGGCATCATTTGCGACTTTAAGTCAGAATTTGAACACCTGGGCATTAAACATATCTGGTCTTACACCCGATATTGTTCGCCAACTCGGCCAAAGTGGCGTGTCGATGAGCCGAATGATTAGCGCCATTGCTGCTTTGAAGACAAGCCAGCCTCTTGATGATATTTATAGGCAGTTGGCTCCTCATGTAAATGAGGTTACACGAACTTATCTGAATTACCACTCAGTTGCTATAAGTCGACTTGAAAGTGAAAAGCGTCTGTTGGAAACAGTTACTGTCCCAAGTTATGTTACGGCTGATTACATAGATGCTGTGGCAACTGTTGTTGTTCCCGCCACGGATGTTGATGAGCCTAAGTTATTTCACTCGGATGTAAACGATCATCTTATACCTGCGCTGGAAAATGTTGGCCCTCAGTTTTCCAAGATGTGGATAGGAGCATGGGAGGCAGCTAATTCAGATAATCCCGATCGCCTGCGTCAGGCTGCTCACTCAGGGCGCGAACTCTTGATGCAAATTCTAGCTTACCATGCCCCAGATAACGTATTTACTCAAGAAGAAATAGAAAAGGATGGCAAAGGTCAAATCACTCATAGAATGCGACTCGAAAAGATTTTAGCAAATAATCCATCCAAGAGTAAATGGGCTGGCTCAGTTGCTGACGCGGTGATAGTGAGCCTAAACGAATTACAAGGAATTAGCCATTATCGATCAGCCGAGCCTCCCGCAAATCAGTTGTTTCTCATTGGCATGTTGATAACGTTAGGCGGGTTGCTTATTGTCTGCCTGCAAACATCTGATACAAGTAACAAACAGTGAATTCTTTAGCAGAAGTCCAAGCAGCAAATGAAATGGCGAAACTCCTTTACGAGTTCCTGCCAGGTAAGCCGCACCCCTATGCGGACCAGTCACTTTCGTTTCCTGGGGTCGCTCAACAAGTGGGAGTAGGGCAATTCTGGCCTGGCAGCAGTAAATTGCCGTCATTGACCAAACTGCTACTTTCAACCTTGGGATATCGTAGGGATTTGTTCTGCACGCTGATCCTTAAGATTGTTCAAAACGGGATGATTTATCGAAATAGCAAGGGAAACCCACTAACCAGAGACGAAATCCGGCAACTGAATGAGTTGATCGTCAAGGTGGGCTTCAAAATCCCTGAGCTATGGGATCCTCAATTTTTAGATTCCTTGCCGACTAAAAAATCAGGACAAGATACGCCCCCGAAACCATCAAAGAACAGTAACGTTGATTTAAAACAACAATACAAAGAATTGCGCGAGCTCGAGCCACAAAAGCGAGGTTACGCATTTGAGCGTTTCTTGAATGCCTGGTTTACCCAGGAAGGTTTATCCCCAAGAGGCCCTTTCCGATTAGTGGGTGAACAGATTGATGGAAGTTTTGTGATTGGCTCAGATATTTACCTGTTGGAGGCCAAATGGCAAGATCGCCAGACCCCCGAAGCAGATTTGCTTGTGTTTCGGGAAAAGGTTGAGGGGAAATCAACCTGGTCACGGGGGCTTTTTGTCAGTCATGCAGGTTTTACCAAAGAAGGTCAAATAGGTTTCTCGCGTGGCCGTTCTACAAATATCATAGGAATGGATGGCCAAGATATTTACTTTATCATCGAAGGCGTGATGTCGTTGACAGATGCAATCTATCGCAAAGCACGACGCGCTGCTGAAACGGGTGAATTCTTTATCTCGGTCTATGAATTGAACCGAGAAGGTTGATGGAGAGTGAACAATGCCTACAATTCCCTGGATGCCCTGGCACAAAGTGGTTTCTCTGCGCGACGATCTGCGCAGCGGTGAGCTTTCTCTGGCAGTTTTCGCTGCCGACCTATACGATGTGCAGATGCAAAAAGGCCGGCGTCCGATCTATGAAGACCCGGCGCAGTTCTTTGCCCTGACCTATCCCACCTACAATCTGCGCGAACTGGTGAAGGATGTGGCGCTGCGCCTGGCGGGCAGGAATGAGAAGGCAGTGCGGCAGTTGGAATTGACTTACGGCGGCGGTAAGACACATACGCTCATCGCCCTTTATCACCTGGTCAACCAGCCTAAGGCGCTGCCCGATCTGCCCGCTGTGCAGGAATTCATCCAGCATATCGGCATCACGCCGCCGCCGGCACGCGTCGCCGCCCTGACTTTCGATAAGCTGGATGTGGAAAAGGGCATGCAGGTGCGCGCCCCCAACGGCGAAACGCGCTGGCTCAAGCAGCCGTGGAGCGTGCTGGCTTATCAGATTGGCGGGCCGGACGGGTTGCGCCTGTTGCACGCCGAAGGATTGGATGTTGAGCGCGACAGCGCCCCGGCCGAGAATTTGTTGGCCGAATTGCTCGCTTTACCTGGCAAGCAAGGCTTAGCAACGCTGATCTTGATCGACGAAGTGCTGATGTACGCCCGTGAGAAGATTGGCCTGGATCCAGCCTGGCGCGGGCGGTTGGTTAACTTCTTCCAATATCTCACCCAGGCGGTCACGCGCGTGGATCGCGCCGCCCTGGTGGCTTCGCTATTGGCCACCGACCCGCGCAAGAGCGACAGCCTGGGCAAGGAGATCACCCAGGAACTGTATGCCATCTTCCGCCGCGAGCGTGAAGAAGGCGTGCAGCCGGTGGTTAAAGAGGATGTGGCTGAAGTGCTGCGGCGGCGCTTCTTCACTACCAAATCGATCCGCGACCGGGAGGCGTTTCGCCCGCATGTGGTAGCTGCGCTAAAAGGCATCAGCGATCTGGATGAGCAGACGCATAAAGAAGGCAAGGCCGCTGAAGAGCGTTATCTCAAAAGCTACCCCTTCCATCCTGACCTGACCGAGATTTTCTATACCAAGTGGACTAACCTGGAAGGCTTCCAGCGCACGCGTGGCGTGCTGCGCACCTTCGCCCTGGCGTTGCGCGACGCTGAAAGCTGGGATCAAAGTCCGTTGGTAGCAGCGAATGTATTCCTGGGGAAGCCAGCGAAAGCCGAGATCGGTGAAGCGGCGCGTGAATTGACCAGCATCGCCGGGACTGAGGAATACGAAGGCAAACGCCAGGAGTGGACCGCCATTCTGCAAGGCGAGCTGGAAAAAGCCCAGGAAATCCAGCGCCAGTTTGCCGGCGTGGGTAATCGCGAGGTCGAACAGGCTGTGCTGGCGACCTTCTTACACTCCCAGCCCATCGGCCAGAAAGCCCTCACCCGTGAGTTGCTTTTGCTCACCGGCCACACCCGCCCCGATAAGATCGAGCTGGAGAAAGCCCTGCGCCGTTGGGCGGATACCTCCTGGTTCCTGGATGAAGCCGCTACACAGGAAGCAGAGACCGCCCCGGATGGCAGCAAGGGCCTGCCCAAATCCTGGCGGCTGGGTTCGCGGCCCAACCTGCGCCAGATGCACCATGATGCCTGCCAGCACCGCGTGCCGCCCGAGCTGGTCTCGGCCAAGCTGCTGGAGGAAATCCAAAAGCTCAAGAGCCTGACGGCAGGGGCATCGGCGGCGGGGGCGCGGGTGCACAATCTGCCCGATAAACCCAGTGACGTAGAAGACGATGGTGAATTCCACTATGGGGTGTTGGGGCCGAAGGCAGCTTGCGACCCTGGCAAGCCCAGCCCGGAGGCGCGCCGCTTCCTGGAAGAAACCACCGGTTCCGATCGTCCGCGCGTCTATCGCAACGCCGTCATCCTGTCTGCGCCCTCCAAAGACGGCCTGGAAATGGCCCGCAGTCGCATCGTCGATTACCTGGGTTGGGAGGAAGTGCGCTCGCAGCTCAAGACCCAGGAGCTCGACCCGCTGCGCGAGCAGATGCTGGCCGCCACTCTGGAAGGAGCCCGTAAGAGCATCCCCGAAGCGATCCGCCAGGCCTATTCGGTCGTTGTGGCGGTCTCCGAGAAAAATGAAATCCAGGCTTTCAAAGTCACTATCGGCAGCGACCCGCTGTTCAAGATCATCAAGGATGATGTGCGCTCGCGCATCCAGGATACCGCCATCAGCGCTGAAGCGCTGCTCCCTGAAGGGCCGTATGACCTGTGGCGAGCGGGCGAGACCGCCCGGCGCATGAAAGACCTGGAAGGCGCCTTTGCCCAGTTCCCGCAGTTGCCCAAGATGCTCAACCGCAAAGCCATTCATGATACCCTGATCGATGGCTGCATCGCAGGCTTCCTGGTGCTGCGCCTGGTGCGCCCTGATAAAACCTTCCGCACTTTCTGGCGACAGCGTCCCGATGACGTGGCGATCAAGGAGCCGGCTCTGGAAGTGGTGCTGCCCGAAAACGCCGCGTTGAGCGAACTTCCAGCCAGCTTGTTGGCTGCGGATGCGTTGCCGGGTTTGTGGAGTAAACCGGCCATCACGCTGAAAGAGCTGCTGGATTACTTCTCTGGCAGCCGTGTGGTGCAGGTGCAAAAGCAAGGCTACGAGGAACCCCTGCCAATCCCGCGAGCAGAGCGAAATGTGGTGACTGCCGCGGTATCTGAAGCAGTAAAAGAAGGAAAACTATGGCTGACTTCTGGCCCGGCCAGCATTTGGGCTGAAGAGATCCCGGCCGGCTTGCTCACCGATGATGCCATGCTGCACGCGCCTCCGCAGGTGATATCAAGCATCGATGTATTGCCAGACTCTTTGCCAGCCGCCTGGCAAGGTGAAACCACCACTGCCCTGGCGATCTCCGCCGCGCTATCCCAAAAGGCCGGTCAGACCATCCCCTGGCGACGCGTGCGAGACGCCATCGATGGCGCCTACCGGGCGCGTTACCTGGAAACGGCGCTCGACTCGGCTACCTGGCCGTGTGAGTATCCGGGCGCGCAAACGGTCAAGCTGCGTGTGGCGAGCAAGGATATACTGCCTCCGCTTGTAATTCCTCCTCTACCCCCCGCTCAGCCGCTCAAGCCTGGCGTGCGCGTCGCCGAGGCGGATCTGCGGCCCAGTGAAATCCAGGACCTGGCGGATGCGATGGGGGAGTTAACTGCTGCTGCGGCAGGAAACGAACTTAAATTCCACTTGAGGATAGAGCTTGGCGGCGCGGCTCCAGCGCCTGAGGATGTAGTGAAGAAAGTAAACAAAGTTCTAGCAGAGTCTATAGATAAGCTGGAAGTGAAGTAGCCTAACAGAGGCTGAAAATGACAAAAAACACTCCCAATAAACTTGATGTTTGGATCGAAGCCAAGAAGAAATATCACCTGACCGATAACCAAGTCCAGATGGCTCGCGAGCTTGGCCTGAACCCGAAGAAGTTCGGCGGTTTGGCGAACAGCCGTCAAGAACCTTGGAAAAAACCTTTAGCTGAGTTTATTGAGGAATTGTATTTCAAACATTTCGGTAAAAGACAGCCTGACATGGTCGAAAGTTATTATAAAAACTAGTGCTATTTTGGCGCGAACTTAAAAAACCACTTGCGCATAAGAGCCAGGTTGGCTACAATTAGTGTCAACAGCATTTGGGCTATCTGAAACCAAAGAGGATTGGCATGACTGAAATACGGTTTATTCCTGTTTCGCAATTATTAGTCGACGTGGAAAATCCTAGACTGGACAATCCGCAACCAAGTCAGTTGGAGTCTATTCGCGCATTAGTACGTGGGCAGAAATCCAAAATCATCAATCTTGCTAGAGATATCCTTGATAATGGGCTTAATCCATCTGATGCTATGATTGTTATGCCAGTAAACAGTGACAATCAACGATACCTGGTTTTAGAGGGTAATCGCAGACTCTGCGCTTTGAAGATTATGGAAAACCCCGATATGGTGTTGGACCTCTTCTCTACTGCAACGAAAAAGCAAACTAAGGAAATGAGCCTTGCTTATCAAAAAAGCCCTGTTGCAAACATTACTTGTGCGGTTGTAGCGGACCGTGATGAGGCACGACACTGGATTGAACTGCGCCATGGGGGCGAGCAAGAAGGTGCTGGGATTGTTCGTTGGGGTGCTGCTGAAACGGCTCGCTTTCGCCAGCGGTTTGGGCAGAAAGAGATTCATTTGCAGATTCTTGATTTCCTTGAAGAGAAAGGCGCCTTGCTCCCCGCTAGTCGCCAGAGCGTTCCTGTGACAAGCATGAAACGCGTGGTTGAAGATCGCCACACCCGCGACCAACTTGGCTACGATATGGAAAATGGGCAATTAGTTGTTAGCGGCGATCCCCAAAAAATGGTTGATATCCTTACTAGAGTGGCTTCTGATCTGTCGTCCGGTCAAGTAAAAACTAAGGATATTTATCACAAAGAGGATCGTGTCAGTTATATTGATCGCATTTTGACAGAAGCTGAGTTGAGGAAAGCTAACACTGTAACCGGAGCATCGGCATCTTCACAACCAGTAGTAGGTACGACGACTACAGATGCTTCAGCTACTACAAGTAAACAAAAAAGGCAGGCCCCTCTAGAAAAGAATCGCCCCATGCTGATTCCGCAAAAGGTTAAGCTTGTAATTCACCAGCCTCGTATCAACGAAATCTATGCCGAGCTAAAGAAGCTGCTTATCCAGGAGTATCCGAATTCGGTTGCCGTCTTGTTTAGAGTGTTTATTGAGTTGAGCGTTGATGATTATATTGGCCGAAACCCAGCAGATTTCAAGAAAAAGCCAGAGGATACATCATATAAGCTCAGCCAAAAGCTTATAGATGTAGCTGATCACCTCAAAGCAAATCATATATTGTCAGAGCATCAATCTCGGGCTGTTCGGCACGCTGCTCAAGCAGACAATTTCATGGCTGCTTCAGTTAACACTCTGAACCAGTATGTGCATAATCCATATTTCAAACCAGCCCTAGATGATCTGCGCTCTGCGTGGGACAATCTTCAGCCATTTATTATGGCAATGTGGATATGATCGAAAGTTCGGGAATGTAAATCCATGCCATTTTTAACTCCATTACGGTATCCTGGCGGCAAGGGAAAACTGGCCAACTTTATGAAGCTGGTGTTTCGAGAGAATAATCTTCTCGATGCTCCGTATATCGAACCTTACGCCGGAGGGGCAGGAGTTGCACTAGCGCTTCTGTTTGATGAGTTCACTTCCCATATCCATATTAATGATCTTAATCGATCAATCTACGCTTTTTGGTATTCAGTGCTGAATGAGACGGACGCCTTGTGTCACCTTATTCGGGACACTCCTGCAACCATGATGGAATGGGAGAATCAACAGGCAGTTCAGCAGCGTGCTGATCAGGTGACAACTCTTGAACTTGGTTTTTCGACATTCTTTCTTAACCGCACTAATCGTTCTGGAATAATCACCGGCGGAGTAATTGGTGGGAAAAGCCAGAATGGACCTTACAAGCTGAATGCACGCTTCAATCGAGATAATCTCGAGTCGCGTATTCAACGTATAGCGCGATTTCGAGATCGAATAAGCATCTACAACATGGATGCTGCACAACTTATACAAAATGTATTGCCAAGTATTTCGCATAATGCTTTGGTTTATCTGGATCCGCCTTATTACGTGAAGGGCCAGGGCCTCTATGAAAACTATTATGAGCATAATGATCATCTTGAGATAGCTCGGCTGATCGCTCAAATCCCCCAGCATTGGATTGTTTCTTATGATAATGCTCCCCAGATTCAGTCGATGTACAATATACACCGTCAGATCACGTACAACTTAAGCTACAGCGCAGGTGATCGTTACAGTGGGGCGGAGGTGATGTTCTTTTCAGACCAATTGGTCGTCCCGGTTGTTGAAAGCCCGGCCTTGATCCGTCCCAAGCGAGTTTTTCAGACCCTATTGCCCATTTGATATGCAACGGTTTTTATATTAATGACCTCAATCCCCCAAAAAGATCCTCGAAGGTTTTTTACACCATCCCAAAGGTGCGCTTTATATTGGGCAGCCAACGGACATTGCGAGGAATGTGGAATTGAATTGGATCCTCGTGATTGGCACGCTGATCATGCAACCCCGTATATTAAAGGCGGGGCTACAGACGTTGTGAATGGTCAGGCACTCTGCCCCACATGCAATTTGAAGAAAGGCAAATCTATGGTATCTCCCTACGCACAATTACACTTGAATTCCTGGCCTGACAATCCACCATTACGAACCTGGCAAGTCCGATTTTTAGAAAGATGGTCATTATTGTGTGATCCTAATGCAGGAGGACAGAAAGATTTCTTGATGGCGGTAGTACCAGCGGCTGGCAAGACAACCGCATCACTCAAAGCAGCCCACGAAGGATTGCGAAAAGGTTGGTTTGGAAGGATTGTGATTGTTGTGCCGTCTCGAAATTTGGTTGGGCAATGGATTGGAGATGCTGCCCAAAAAGGCCTTGCATTACAACGCGTGGAAGATTATGGTGGTGGGATAACTCGGCCAGAGGACTCTGGAGGCATTGTCACAACTTACCAGGCCGTGGCTGCTAATCCCGATCGATTTCGCGCCTACGCTTCTCGGGAACCAACATTTGTTATTGGTGATGAAATTCATCATTGTGGCGAACGTGAAAACCTGGCATGGGGGGAAGGAATGCGAATTGCATTCAGTCACGAATCGACAATGCGTCTCGTTAGTTCGGGCACGCCTTTCCGAACAGATAAAGCTACAATTCCATTTGTACTTTACGACGATAAACTTATTACCAGAGATGATGGTGTTCAGGAAGTTCAACGCGTTGCCCGAGCTGATTTCGAGTACAGTTATGGAGAGGCGCTACGAGATGGGGTTGTGCGTGATATATTCTTCCCGACATGGGATAGTACACTTTCATGGCGCCGGGCCGGACAAGAGTTTACTCATACATTTCAGGATGATTTGGAGGAACAACTCGCATCAGACCGCCTTAAGGCAGCACTAGAAATAAATGGGGAGTGGTTAACCAAAGTAATTGCCAATGCTCATGAACGACTGATGACCATTCGTAGTGAGGAGGGTCATCCAAACGCAGGGGGATTGATAATTTGTAAAGATCAGGACCATGCGGATAAAGTAGCCTCTCTGGTCAAAAAAATCACGGGAATGCAGCCTTTTTTAGTACACTCAGACATTGAGAATGCATCCGACAAAATCGATGAATTTAAAAACTCTCAGACTCCCTGGATTGTAACGGTTCGCATGGTTTCAGAAGGTGTAGATATCAAACGGCTCAGGGTGGGAATTTATGCCACGAATTTCAAAACCCGCCTGTTTTTCTTACAAGCTATTGCCCGTACTACACGGTATGATAGCACTGTGGCAGGTCTTGCACGAGACGGTCAACCGGTCGGCCAACCAGCATGGTTCTATGTACCAGATGATACAGATTTGCAAGAGTATATGGCGCAAATCATGGAGATTGGAATCCACCATATTACCGAAGGATTAGATGTTGATCGTGAACCATCTACGATAACTGTCAGCGGACAAATGAACTTTCTCGATGGATATGAGTTTGTCGATGGAAAGGATACGGTGGAAACTGGGCATTTCTACGAGGAACGCAAATGGACCCCCGAAGATATGGAGCACGCCATGCAAATGGCCAGGGGTATTCCCGCTCTTGATCATGTCCCACCTGCTGCTATTGCACTTTTACTGGAACGGGCATTTTCACTACAAGCTCCACCCGAGCCCAGGAATGTGGAGCTAAAACCGCTCTCTGATATCAAAGCTGAGAGCATTCCATCATACCAGGATGAGCGCGATTTACTAAAAGAAGGATGTGCAAAACAAACTCGGCGGCTAACTTACTTGTTAATTCAAATCAATCAGCCCCCAACAAATGCTATTGGTAAACCCATTCTGGACTATTCCAGGGCCGTTTCATTTATCACGAAAAAGCTGAACGATAAATTTAATGTCAAAAGCATTGGCGATAGCACTAATGAGCAACTCGAGGAACGGCGGAAACTACTGGCCTTATGGACCAGTGATATAGTACGTGGAAATTGGGACTCCTCTCGAATAAACTAATGCCCCAATAAGTGTGTATAATATACACACTTATTGGGTGTAAGCAGTGTGGAGGCAAATAATGAGCGAAAATGATATTTTAAGAGAACGAGCAATTCGGGTTGAAAACGCATTCCGACTTTTGCAGGGAAACAAGGATAGTCTGGGAAATATTCCTGGAATTCTAAGGCAGCTAATTACGCTACGTGTCTGGGAGGGGTACGATTGGCATGGCGCCGTTGTTTCTTTTGGCTCGTTTCGAGAGTTCGTTGAGACGCCGCCACCAGAAGGCCTTGGTGTCACCGTTGATGAGTTAATAGGTCTGTGCCGTAAATATCCTGAAATTGCTGAGCAATTGGACATCACCGTTCAAGAACAGATGCCATCATACCGCCCCCCAAAGAACCGTGTGGGGCTCTCGGGGCATAAAAGACCATCAGGAACATCCTTTCGACGGAATCTTCGCCGGCTCCGAAGTCTCGCCAATGAGAACCCTGCTGCTGCTGCTGTTCGTGATCGCGTTTTGCGTGGTGAATTGAGCGCAAACCGAGCACTGCGCGAATTAGGCGTGCGCAAAAGCCGTTATGGCATAGAAGCTACACCAGAAAGTGTTATCAACTTTGTAAAAAAGCATCTTACACCTGATGAAATTTCGCGGGTGCTTGACGAGCTAGGCACACAGTAAATTGATCGCGGCAATCAGAAGTAGGGAATCCCCTAACTTCCCGTAAAATCTCATCAGTATGAGACTGGAAATATGTTGTTTCCCCTGACAATTCAAAATGTGGGGCACTTCGCATTACTTTACCCTTGTTGATTCAATCTGCATTACGAGCAAAATCATACCGCACTATTCATCCAACTGTAAAACAAAAAGACCCCGGGCGGGTAAGCTCGGGGTCAGTAACTTGCTAACGCCTTTTGCGACGCATGGCGACAGCCGAGGCTGCCACAGCGCCGCCGAACAGATCGAGTTGGACAGTCTCGCCGGCAGGGAGCTGGGTCACCAGCAGGCGGTGCGAGAAGGCGATCAGCGAGCCGGAAGGGGAAACGCTCACGCGCACAGCGCGCTCGTCGCCGGTGGAAAAGATACGTAGTTTCTCCATCATCTCGCCGGCGGAGGTGGCCACTTTGCCTTGCAGGGCATCGCGGATCACCTGGCGCTGAACGTCATCGTCATCAGCTTCAACCAGCACGCCGGCGGCTTCTTTCCCATACAGGAGCTGCGCCGCTTTCATCTTGCGGCCCATGCGATCCAGGACGCGCTCTTCGACGGTGCCGGTGTAGGTCAGGAAATCGACCTGCACGGGTTTGTCTTGCCCCAGCCGCCAGACCCGGCGCATACTTTGCCACAAAACATACAAGGACGTTGTGGTTTCGTAGAACACCAGGTGGCTGAACATGACCAGGTCGAGCCCAGTTTCAATTAACTTCGGGTTGACCAAAAGCGAATCCATGCGCGGGGCGTTCAGCCTGATCCAGGCTTCGCGTTTGGCAGGCGACATGTCACCGGCAGAAAGCACGCCTACTCTTGGCGCTTCCACCAGCAGCGGTTCGCTGCCGGGGGCCAGCGTTTCGATGGCGTTCTTCAGCCGTTCGCGGATGTCGCGCGTGCCGGACTGTTCGACAAAGATCAGCGTACGCAGGCCTTGCTGGGCGTCTGTGCGCACCATCTCGGCCAGGCGCTGTTCTTTGGGCAGCCAGGGCTGTTCGGCGGTGATGACCGCCGGCAATCCCAGGTCGATGGAGCCGCCACGTCTTCCGGTGTAGGCGACGTTTTCGTCGCGGTAGCCGGAGGCGGGACGGAAGCGGCTGGTGGAAAACCACACCGAGAGCCCACCCGGATCGCCGCCGCGCAGCAGTTCCAACGCTTTGGAGAGCAGGTAGTTCGAGGCATGGCTGTATTGCTGGGCCTGCGGTTCAGTCATCTCCAGTGGGACAACGTCTTCGTAGACCGGGGGCAGCTCGTAGCCCAGGTCGGCGATGCCGCCGAACAGGGTGATGGGCAGCAGGTAGCGGATAACCGAAGGGGCCACACCGGGCAGCTCACGCTGGCGGTAATTCCAGCGCTCGATGCCGGTGGACTTGCCCGATTCGCCAGCCAGCGGTTCTTTCTGGTTCCACTGGCGCTCCCACAGACCATAGACATCCACGAAACGCATTTTCTCGCGGAAGCCGAACAGCCGGCGCAGCTCGGGCGAGCGGCGGTAGAGCAGGAAAAACAAACTGCCCGCCGCCCCACCGAACAACGTGCCAGTCAAAGCCAGGCTGTAACGCGTGGCAGAGAGCAAGCGCTGGTCGGCCACACCGATATCGGTGCGCCCGTCCTGGCATTTGTGGATCTCGTCGGCGACGTAGACCTGGAAGAAGCCTTTGAACTGATGCTGCACCAGGCGCGCCAGGCCAACCCTGCGCCAACGGGTGAAGTTGAACAACGCCGCGTGGCAGGATGGGCAAAAGCGCGGGATTTTGTCCTCGAACGGCTCGCCGCACACCGGGCAGGTGGGCAGCTTACGCCGCTCCCAGAAACGCAGTTCTTCATTCCAGGTGCGCCGCCAGTGATAGACCACCGCCGGTTTCTCCTCCTGCCCGGCATCGTACTTGGCCGGGTCGAAGGCGATCACCGCCACAGCTTTCTTACCGAGCAGGCCGGATCGGTAGTCACCAGCAAAGTCGAATAAAGTGTACTCGTCGCGGTCGACGAACTCCACCTGCAGGCCCTCGCCGCTGAACTGGATGGTCGGGGCGATCTTGACCTGCCGGCCTTCCGGGTCTTTGTCCCGAAAAGCCAGGCTGTTCAGCAGGCGCGCCACGGCTTCGATTTTGTCGGTTGGGCAGGCAATGCGCGCCTGGCGGCGTCCGCCGGGGTCGTTGACCGTGGCCGGTTCGACCTGGCGACGCGTCGTTGAGACGACAGTACCACCAGCTTCAGTGATCGCCTGGCAGAGCTGGCTCCAGCGCGATGCGCTTTCCCGTACCGGGCGGGTGATCACACGCGCCTGGATGGGGTCAGCCGGGTTGGAGGCAATCTCCAGCTCGCGCTTCCACTTCCAGACCATGTGACCGGGACACATCACGACCGCCGGCCACTCGCCGAGCACTTCCAGCGCGCCGACGGTGATCAGGGTCTTGCCTGTTCCCATATCGAGATTGAGAACGGCAGCGCCTTGTGGCGTCTGGCGCATGACCCGTGCGGCGGCGACAGCCCAGTGGCGCTGCATGTCGAACATGCCGCGCCGCTCACGGCCGGGCAGCAGCGGCAGCCCCAGCCCAACCTGGGCGGTGGTTTTCCACTCGGCTTCGGTCGGGTCGAAGTTGTACAACGGGCGGTTGCGGGTCAGGATCGCATCGGCGATGTCGGCAGAACAGGATTGGATAAACCGGCTGACCTCACCCGGCTCAGCCAGCTTTTGCAGCCGGCCATCCGGATGAGCGACGGTCAGGGTGGTGACGTGACGTTCACGCTCGGTGACGCGTGTGTGCGAGTACTCGCCTTCGTCATCGTATTCGGCCTCGCCGTCAGCCTCCACCTGCTTGCGGCTCATGCCTTTGAGCAGGAAGGGCTGGCCGGTTTTGGGATCCGTGAGCGAGAGCACGCCGGTCTCCTGGCCGGAGATCAACATGGTCAGGTGGCCGATCATCAGCGGCATGGCCGGGGTGAACGGCGCGCCGACCGGGCGAACGTAGGTCAGGCGCTGGAACTCGGGCGACTTGAGCGGGCTGCACTGGCGTGCGGCGCGCAGCAGGTCAAGCGGTTCGGTAGGGGTATAGACGAACTTGAAATCGCCTTTGGGTGTGGGTGGGATGGTGAAACGGCCATCGCCAGCGGCCAGGGCAGGTATTTCTGCCTCGACCAGGCTGGTGAGCGCTTCGATCTCCTCCCGACCAGGATGCCGGTATTCGGCGCGCTTGCCGGTGGCCAGGATCACGACCTGCTCGAAAGCAGCGTAATCCGGGTCAGGGAAACGCAGCGCCAGGCAGCGTTCATACCAGCCAGCCAGGTGGCGGGCCAGGCTCTCATCGCCCAGCATAGCACGCGGGACGATGATCACGTGGTGACCGCCGGGAACGATGCGCCCGGTAGTCTGGATGACGAACAGGCGCTCGTGGCGGATGGCCTTGCCATGCTCGTCGCGCATCGGCGACCAGTCATAAGGCGGGTTATTGAACGCCAGGCTGACGCTGTTGGGCGACCAGGTGACGTGGTAGAAAGACGCCGGCAGCACACGCTCCAGGATGCTCAGTGCAGCCCGGGCGCGGCTGTAGGATAGTTCGATACCCCAGGTCTCGGCGGGGACGCCCAGGGATTGGGCGAAGGTACGCAAGGCATCGCCAGTGCCGCAGCACGGGTCAGCCAGGCGCACCGGCTTTTCAGCCGAGAACCAGGTAACGATCAGTTTGACGATATGTTCAGGGGTAGGGTAATAGAGCAATTTGCTCTGCGCTTCAAGGCGAGCCATAGGTTCCTCGATGTGAGTTGTAGATTGAAAGTAGGGGGATGCGATCAGATCGAGATCGCGCCGCTTTTGAGACCCTGGGCGATGACAGCTTCCCAGCCGGTGTCATCCTTCACCACGCGCAGCGCGGCGGCGAAGTCGGGACCGGCAATGGGCAGGGGCTGCACAAGGTCAGCCTCTTGACCTGCCTGGAGCAGGTATTCCGCCCAGGCGGGTTGGGTGGGCCAGGCGATCGCTAACGCCAGGCGTTCGTTGAATTTGGCGGGCAGCGCCTCGCCAGGAGCGACGATCACGTAGAAGTGATCGTCACGCTCCTCCTGCGGGTTGCCGGAAAGCGGGTGCAGCAGTGCAGCGCTCGTTCCGGCGGCGTTGGCTTTGGCCAGGCTGCTGGAAATGTGGATGAAGCCGCGTTTTGCACCACGCACATAGGCATTGTGGGAACGGCCCTTGATCGAGATCCAGCCCTTGCCATTATTGTTGGCCAGCGTGGCGCGGATGGCGGTGAGTAATTCCTTCGAAGGGCTGGCAGCCAGGGCGGCTACGAGCTGCGAGTCATCCGGCGACCAGACAGCCGAGGAAGCGAAGATCATCGCCGAATCGTTGGCGATGGAGATCGTCTCCAGGGCGGCATCATCTTCGGGCCACTCCAGCTTCCAGACTACATAGGTCTGGCGATCGGAGCGCAGCAAAGCGTTGATCCGGCGCAGGAAGCGGTAGTCGCTCTCTTCCTGGCGCAAGTCGAGCGCCAGGCCGGGATCGCTGCCATCTTCGGCGCGTAGCGTGATGTAGTCCGGGTGAACAATGGCGGTCGCCAGTTGCAGCACAGGCTGCGGCGTCCACTCTACGGGCGGTATGCCGTTGACCAGGATCAGGACCGAGGCGCTGTAATCCATCTTGAAGCGCCCCCAGTCGGCTTCGTAGTCATACGGGTAGCGTGAGCGGCGCAGGCCCAGTTCCTTGATCGTCGGAATGGGCGGCGCATCTTGCTCAGGGTCATTGGGTGAAGCCAGGAACTTGCCCTGGCGCTGGAATTCGATCAGTTTGAGCGTCTGCTGGCGCAGGCGACTGTCCTCAAATGAGGATTTCATGCAAAGCCTCCAGTTTGGAAAAGATAGGGAGGCGAAGCGAAAAACGCTCCGACCCTCGCCGCTGCGGTCGGATAACCGCAAGGGAGAGGGCCGGAGAAAAGAGAGAGACATTGGAATATGAAACACGGGCCGAGGGTTCTAGAGAATTTTCGTGACAACCTTTTGGTTTGATGGTCGATCAAGAGTGTAAATTTTACGATTTTGTTGTACAATTAAGTACAAAGGTAAGGAAGCCCTGTACCGTTTCCAATAATGTATCCAAATTCGAATACGACACTTTTCAGAAATAGCTTAATTCTGCCCAGGTTGATATGGCGGCAAAGTTGAAGGAGACACATCGGCTCTGACCATCCCATTCCTAATTGAAAATCGTTTGCGTGTGGAGATACTTTGTCGTTCAGGCATAGTAACGAAATGGATGTGAGACCATGAAAAAAAACAAGCTCTGGGTATATCTTGTAACCGTACTCACTTTATTACTCGTTATCGTGGCAATAATACTTTCTACAAATGCAAGAAAGCAGGGGGAGGTTGAGTTATCCTTTGAAACAATCGAAATTGCAGAGATACCTGGTACAGGGTACGAATATCAGGGAAAGGAACCAAGCCTTGTAATTGTTGCTGACAAGGGGGGAATTGATTTGCTTGGGGAAAATGTGTCTACGGAGTCTCTGACTAAGCTAGAAAACCTGGATTTCGGCCAATTTGTTGCGATAGTCGTATTTCAGGGTATTACGGGTACCAATCTGTATGGGGTTGAAATCCAACGTATAACTAAACAACAGAGCACCCTTAATATTTTTGCTCACTTTACCGAGCGCGATCCATCAATAGGCGCAAGTACAGTAGTGACTTCCCCATACCATATCGTAAGAATTCCCAAAAAGGAATTGAGCGGCAAAATAGAAGTAGTTCTGTACTCGGATGGCAGAGAGATAACTCGCCGATCTTACACTATGCCATAATCCAAATACGCGTACCTCGAGGTGACACATGAGCACGAGTTTTCTAAAATGGGCAGTAGTCACTCTATTCTTGTTCGGAACTATCGCGACTTTTGTGCCTATCATATCCGATCAAACTTTCGACTATGAAGCAGAAACGCGAAAAGTTGTTGAATACATCTCCAAACGAGAAGCGATCCCTGCCACTCAGCTTGCAATTGTTAATCAACACCGTCGTGACTATCAAATTCTCAACAAATCCTTTTGGATGGTCACAGCTCTGGATACCAGTGGCAACAATTGGTATACCGCCATGGTTGATTTGGGCGACGGCAGCTTTGTGGATGAAATTGATAAGATAGAGCAAGCCGAGCGAAATGCCCGTTTGGACAAGTACGGTAAGTTTGAGCCAATTCTTTACGAGCAATTGCAATTCATGAAAGCCGAAGAAAAAGTCCAAGTAGCGCTTTGGGTAGCAGGAGCTCCTAAACGCAGCCAAAGTGAGCTTTATGCGTCCCTGGCTGCCCAATACCCAGAAGCGAAGCAAGCGTTACAACTATCAGGTAAGCCCTTTGATGTACGCGATCCAGAGATGGTTGGCATATTAGAAGCAGAGTACATGCAAATGCTGGCTGAAGACACTGAAATACAGATCTACCCTCTTGTTAACGCATTACAGGCTCAGGGATATAGCATTACCGCCTTTGAAGCGTTGCCAGCCGTCGTTGTAACCTTGCCTAAATCTATGCTTCTAGAAATTGCGAAGAGAGACGATATTGGTATGGTGTATCTTGCTGGTAGAATGCAGAAAGCTGAATTAGACACTGCTGTGCCCACAATTTTAGTTCCGCCTGTATGGCAAAGAGGTTATCGCGGTAACGGGGTCAATATCGCTATTCTGGAGGCTGGGAAAGTGGATTTTACTGGCCCAGCAGGACACAACTATTTGCATCAAGGCCAGGTGAGAACTTGTACTATGGGAGAAGAGTGGCATAAAACGTTTGTGGCCAGTATATCGGCCAGTTACCACGGTTTCTGGACCGGCGTCGCTCCAGATGCCACGATCGTAGATGCTTGCACAAATGGCAATGATGTGGATACAGTAAGCGCTTTGTCATGGGCAACCTCTATCGCTGATCCTATCAATGCCAGTATTGCTTTTGTTGACGATGGCCAGTTGCATTTTGTAGATAGAGCTTTTGATCACTATGCACGAAATGGCAATGACACAGTCGTTGTAAGCGCCGGGAACTTTAATCCTGACACTACTTACGTGAGTTCTCCAGGTTTAGGTTGGAATGTCATCACTGTTGGCGCATTTGACAATAAAGAAAACAGTGATTGGTGGGATGACGTGATGTGGAGCGATTCCAAATGGAAAAATCCCCCAGGAACAGACCGGGAGAAGCCAGAAGTTGTAGCACCGGGTGTTCTCATTTCGGCACTTAAATTGGATAATAATCCAACTACGGCTAACGGCACAAGCGCTTCTGCCCCTCAAGTAGCCGGTTTGGCAGCTTTGTTGATAGACCGCGATGGATCCCTTGATATATGGCCAGAAGCTCTAAAAGCTATTATTATGGCATCGGCAACACACAATATCGACGGCCCGACAGGTATACCCACAGGTCAAGACTTAAAAGACGGCGCGGGAGGAATTAACGCTAGTTTGGCCGATAGCATTGCTCAAGTCCACAACTTATCTGCCACCAATCCGTGCACTACATCTTGTTGGTGGGCATCTTCAATCACTGATACTAATTTTCCAGATAACTATCTATATCGCTACTTTACTGCGGATAAAGGTGACTTTATTCGTATCGCGATTGCGTGGTGGTCAGATGTTAATTGCCCTGATCCAGGCAGTTGCAGTTACGATCAACTGGATACAAATTTGAACCTGGGAGCTCAAAAATCGAATGGCGGGACATGGGATTGGGTTTCTGGGGCTTGGTCAGCCAGTTATAGCAACAATTACGAATTAATTGAGTTTGTAGCGCCCGAATCAGGTAATTATCGAATTGCAGTTCACAAGGCAAGTACTAACGTAATTTCGAACTCTCTGGGGATAGCTCTTGTTAGATTACGCAGAATTTACCTGCCCCTTATTATGAGTGGGACATCTTCTCGTTCCCTCGGATCCAACCCATATCCGTCCCCTAGTTTCTCTTCTCCACTTCCAAATCCATACCCATAGCATCGCCCTATATTAAGATACACAAATTACAGAAAACCTGAGGAGATCATGTGGAATCTCCTCAGGTGTTTTTAATTCGTAGGTAAGTAACCTGGATGGTCAGATAGTGTTGTGAAAGAATTGTTCAAAGGAACTGCTTTGATTGCCTTATTCTTTAGATCGGATTTCCGGACAAGTCACACCAACCTGTTTGAACAATCGGCGGATTTTGCGCTTCGCCCAGGCCAGGTCAGCCGGGCGGTTGTGGTTGCGTTTGCTGCGACCGAGCGCATAAGCATCGGTCGAGAGCAGCAGATGGGTAATGTTTTCACCCTCCCAGCCCCAACTGACCGAAGCTACATATTCACAGGGCTTGGAAAAAGCTCCAGCAGTCATAACAACGCTGTCCCAGCCTTTGGGATGGTCCGCAGGGGTGCACCAGATTTGGAAGCCAGCGGTTCCGGCCTCGAAGATCGCCTCTGGTTCAGGGTTGACGGCAATATCCAGCCGGCGCGCCAGGTCGAGCACCGGTTTCATACGGCGATGCTCATTTGAGTAAGACATGTTTCCTCCAGTTATTAGTTAATGTGATGTTCAGTGGGGAATAGATCGAGTTCCCAAACGTCTGGGAATTCTTCTTGCAGGCGGGCAACCAGATCAGGTTCCAGTCGCCATTCGTGAGCGAAGAGCATTACGTCCCGTACCCGCGCCGGCGACCCTTCGTCGCGGTTGGTTTCGCAGGCCGGGCAATCAGGGATGTGATAGGGTTGGATATAGGCTTCTTCACAGCGGCACTCCCAGAACAGGTGCGTGACCATTCCGACATCGGACTGGTAGCTACTTGTCGAAAGGCATATCTCGCATTCGCGGGCGTGTTCGCACAGGCAGTTCTCTCGATTACTCTCAGGGCAGGCCTGATCGTGGCAGGTCAATCCGCACAAGGTCTCGGAAGAAGCCTCCGGAGCAGCCAGGCGGCCGCACCAGGCGCAGATGGTTGGTGGTCGGTCAGTGATCATGGCTGCATCCTACGAAAACCCCAAACCTTTTTCCTTCAAGGATACGTAGCCTGTAGGGGCTGTACGGCCAATGATGAGATGGTCGAGCAGCTCGATATCCATCAGTTGGCCAGCCTGGACAATCGCCCGGGTCAGGGCGATATCATCCGGGCTGGGAGACGGGTCGCCGCTGGGGTGGTTGTGCACCAGGATGATGCCATGAGCCATGCGCTGAACAGCCGGTTTGAAAACCTCGCCGACGCGCACCAGCGTCATATTGAGTGAGCCGTGATACACCTCCACGATCTCGATCAGGCGGTTGCGGGTATCGAGCAGCAACACTTTCAGATATTCCTGTTCGAGCAGGCTCATCTCGTACTGCAACAACGCCGCGGCGTCAGATGGGCTATGGATCTGCGGGCGCTCGGCGAAACCGGAGTTTCGCACGCTATCCTGGTTGAGCTTCTTACCCAGGGCCAGGGCAGCTTTCAAGCGCACTGCGGTTTGCTGGCCGATGCCTTTGACCGAGCCGATCTCAGCTACGCGAGCCTGGTACAGCCCACGCAAGCCGCCGAAATGTCTTAGCAGGTCATCGGCGATCTCGATCTGGTTTTGGCCGCCAACAATGGCAGCCAGCAGTTCGGCTAAGTTACAGGCGTCGGCGTTCTGAGCGACACGATAGGCAGGCTGCTCACGCAAGGGCAGCAGCCTGAGTTTTGGAAGATCATAGGGGGATTGAACTTGAAACAGTGGTGTGTCCATATGGACGAGCCTCCAATTGATTGAAATGTGGAGGGCAGGAATCGAATACTCCGACCGGAGTGATCTTCTCCGACCCTCACCGCTGAAGTCCGCAAACTTCACCGGTCAAGATCGGAGTAACAGCAGTTTGAGAAATGGGAGGCAATGGTGTTGCCTCCCTGGTATCACGTTTGAATCAAGCCAGACTCTTCAGCAAATTGCCGAGTTTGTCGGGTAAGTCGTTGTTGGAACTGATGATTAGATGGGGGAAAAGCCGCTTGAGCTTGACCACCAGGTCCGCATCATCGCCCAGGTAGACGCCGATGACCGTAATCCCGGCGCGTTCCAGGCGGCGGATGTGCGTGTGACTGAGCATCAGATCATTGCCTTCTGCGCCTTCATACACAGGGTCGCCGTCGTGCAGCACGACGATGAATTTCCGGCGTTGCGGGCAGTTCTGCAAGGCGGTTTCGGCCAGCTTCAAGCCCCAGTCCAGGAATTCGTAGTGCGTTCGACCGGTGAATCCGGCGATCAGCGCCTTGACGGTCTCGGAAGATCGCACCGTTAGCGGAGCAGCTTCCAGAACGCGTTCGCGCTCTGAGTCGGAGTGCGCCCCGAAGAAGGCCAGGCCGGTAGGGATTTCCAGATCTGTCGAGGCCAGGTACAGGCTCATCAGCGCCAGGCGCACTTGTGTGTCGCAGTCGCGCATGGAACCGGAGCGATCCACCAGCAGGTAAAGCGCCAGGTCACGCGGGTCTTCGGCGATGGATTGCGCCAGCAGGTGCGGCGTCTCAGGGGTGGGGGCTTCCTGGCGGAAGCTGTAACGCCCCTGGCTTTCGTGCGGCTCCGGGCGGGTATCCGGCGTGGGCAGGCGCAGCGCTTCAACCAGTTGGCGAACGATGGGTCTGGAGCGATCTTCCAACTCCACGTATGGAGCGGGTTCAGAGTAGCGATCTTCGAACAGCGGCTGGTCTGAACCAACCGTGTCACTTTTGCCCAGGCCGGGCTGCTCCCCTTGAGCAGGTGCGGCCGGGAAAGGCAGCGGTTTGTCCGCTCTGCGCAGCGGGATATTCCCAGCCGGCAGTTGGATCAGCCGCAGCGGCGAGGTCTTGGGATCGATGCCCAGGCGTTTAAGAACCTGGCGGGCAAGAGCGATCACCTGGTGCGTATCGTGCGACCTCCAGGCCTGCTCGACCAGCGGTTTGACTTCACTCCACAGCTTTTTGGCTTCTTCGCCAATGCCCAGCAAATCGAGCATGGCGGCCTCGCCAATCCGGTCACTGGCCCAGCGCCAAACCAGGCAGCAGGCATAGGCCTGGTCGCGGGCAGGCATCCAGGGCAGGCGTTTCTGGCACGCCAGCATGTGGTCGCCCAGAAGCTGGATTGCCGGTTGGATGCCGGGGTAAAGCACGCAGATGGCGTTTTCGATGCGCTGATCCTCCAAGATGTTCGTAGTCTCCTGCAGACGGCCTTCGCTCTGATCAGGCCAGGCGCTGGTAAACCAGGCGTGCCCGGCTTCGTGAGCGAGGATGCCTTGCGTCAGGCGAAACTGCACTTCCGGCTCTTCTTCTGGGAAGAGCTGCGGGTTGGCCTGGATCACCTGATTATGGGCATCGTGGTAGCCGGTGCCTTCTTCTTCCAGGCGGATGGTATAGCGTTTGCCACGCAGCAAAGCCAATACCCACTTGGTAAGCCGGGTCTGAGTCGCCCTTGGCCAAAACCAGGTTTTGCGGGGATCAACGGACGTTTTCATGCTGCACCGCCTTGCGGCAGGATGCCCAGGCTGACCAGGTAATCCTGGATGGCCTTGAAGTTGCCGGCGTTGACTTTTCCAACGTGATCGCGCCCGCAGACCGTATCCGCCCAGGTCAGGGCGGCGGCCTGCATCACGCTCTCTACGCTGTAGGCGTTGGAGCGTACACACTTGCTCGCCCAGTTGAGCAGCGAGCCGGTATCAATACAACCCGGCATCTCGCCGTTGCCCATCAACCTTCTGGTTTCTTGCGAGACCTGCACCAGGGTCTGGGCTACCTTCCCAACCAGGCCGGTACGGCGCTGGACGAGGGCCAGTTCTTGGGCGGATTCAAGGTAGTCGAACTCCAGGACAGTATCGAAACGCCGGCGCAGAGCGGGATCCAGATCGTACACTGCATAGGCGCGGCCGAAGTTGCCCGCCGCCACGATGCGCAGATGCTGGACAGGACACCAGGCAATCTCGCTGGTCATAGGCGTCTCGATTACGTAGTACGGCCCATCGCCCACCACCGGCAGCCCCATCTGGCGACAGAAGTCGCCCGGCTTGGGGTTCATCAGGGTGAGCAGCAGGTTGACGTGCCTGCGGGGGATACGGTTGATCTCGTCCATGAAGAGCAGCACAGGATCGGCTTCGGCCAGGCGCAGGGCGCGCAAGAGCGGCCCATCCACCCAGCGACGAGAGCCATCTGGCTGAGGCAGGATGGCCCCCAGGAAATCCAGGTCGGTCAAGCCTTCTTTGCCTTCGATGGTCACCACAGCATAGGGAGAAGCCGAAGCAACCTGCAAAAGGCAGGCTGTTTTTCCAGTGCCGGTTGGCCCGGCCAGGAGCACGTGCTCGCCGGCAGCCAGAGCTTCAGCGAGCGTGGCAATCTGCCAGCCAACGAAGCCATCTGCTGCACCATCCAGATCGGTTTGTGCAACCGGTTGGACGGGTGCAGGCACAGGCATTGCTGGCGACTGCCCGCGCAGACGCTGCAGGGCAGATGGATCGGTGAGCGGGGCCAGGTCGAGCGAGGTAGCATCCCAACCCGACTCGATGCCGGTATTGGCGGTGATCGCCGCCGAAGCCAGCAAGTCGTTTTCGGGGTTGGGGTCAAGGTTGGCGTACCTGGCCCAGTAGTACAGCTCGTCGCAAGCCCGGCACAGGCTCTCCTGTATGTCAGAGGCTTTGCCGTGCAAGATGTAGGCGGATTGCAAGGCCTGGTAGGCTTCCCAGAAATCGGACGCCTGGGTTGGGCGCGCCAGGGCGCGCAGCATCGCCAGCACGCCAGCGTGATAGGTGATCTTGTTGGCTTCCCCGTGGGGGATGTAGAAAGTGCTGCCTTTCCAGGCGCAGATGGCATGGCTGGATGGGGCAGAGCTGGAGCGCACACGAGCGACGATATCGCCGCTGGTGTTGGCTTCGGCATACTGCACCGCGCCATCCAGGCAGGCCAGGAGTGAGCGCACGAGCACAGCGCTGACCACGGCTCGCCCGGATGAATTGCGCCGGGCAGTGAACTCGTGTTCGAATGCGCCGCGCAGCCAGGGCAGGCCTTCTTCGGTAAGCGGGGATTTCTTGCGAAATAGCAAGTAGATGTCCATTGAGATGGTTGCCTCCAGGTAATCTTGAGTTTGAATCGTAGGGAAAAGTAATGAACCCTCGGCTTGTGGATGAACAGGCGCTCCTCCACAAGCCGAGGGTTCATGTATAATTGCTGAAATTATGGATATTGATAATCCCGTAGTAAAACTCTGTATTGAAGGTACACAGGCTGAATTTCAGGGGAAAATAGAAGATGCCCGCGCGCTCTATCGTCAGGCATGGGAAATATCCCTGGATGATTACGAGGGCTGCATAGCTGCTCATTATCTGGCTCGATATCAGGAAAGCATCGAGGAGACGCTTTACTGGAACCAGGAGGCGCTAAACCGCGCTAATGCAGTTGCAGATGAAAGAGTCCGAGAGTTCTATCCATCACTCTACTTGAATTTAGGACATTCCTACGAAATGGCCGGTAACCAGGCCGAAGCCTAGAGATACTACGATTTAGCTGCCGAGTTGGGGTTTGTTCATTCGGCTGAATAACTTGGGGGCTGTAAAGATAGAATGAGGAGACCGGTTAAGGTCTCCTCGAAAACTCTTGAACTAAGGACTGGTGATGATCTCTGAACGGCGGATGCCCGGATAGAGCATCTGGTCGCCATCCTGAATACCATCCCAGGCAAAACACTGCTGGCCATCGCGCAGCACAACAGGCGGGAAAAGCCAGGGATTGCAGGCGAATTTCTCCGCCAGCACCAACCCCATTTTGTGCCAGTAGTGACTGGCGCCGCCTTTCAGGCAGCGCCAGCCAGCGCCGCGGCGTTTACTCGAAAGCTTTGGTTCGTAAGCCGTCTCAGCGCCGCAGATTGGGCACTTTGCCGGGTGAACCGGGTAGTATCCGAGCGGGGGATCAGGAGCGCGTTCGCCGCCGGCCTCCAGGTAAGCGCGCACGGCATCTACTGCCGGGCAGCATCCAGCCAGGTGGCAGGCGCATTCGGCGTTCTTGCCCACGCGATGGTGCTGCGGGCGGACGTTCGGCCCCAGGTCGACGGCGTAGAAATAGCCGCTCACTGAGACAGACGCCTCGGCCAGAGCCAGTTGCAGCGCTTCCGGCTGGGTGCGCAGAGCCAGGGCAGAGAGCGATTGGGTTTGCACCGGCTTTGGATTGTTCATGGAACCTCCTCGGAGAGGATCAACTCCCCAGATGCAGGGGCATGATCACGTGCAAAAAGCCATCCTCGCCTACCGGACGGAAAAGACCCGGGCTGGTAGCCGTTGTAGTCTCCAAAGCTACGGTTGGAGTGCGGATCACGCCCAATGCTTCGCGTAAGAAAGCCACGTTGAAAGCGATCTCCATCTCCGGCCCATCGACCACCGCCTCGACGGTTGAACCGGTCGAGCCAGTTTCCTCGGAGTGGCCATGGATTTCGACCATGCCAGGCTTGATGACCAGGCGGGCTGCCTTGCCATTCTCGCGGGCGAAGATCTCAGCCTGCTTGCAGGCTTTGAGCAGCGCAGCGGTGTTGGCTGTCAGGCGGGTGGTATGCTTACGCGGCACGATCTGCTGGTAGTCAGGGTAGCTGCCATCAATCAATTGCGATACGATCTGGCAGCCAGCCACCTTGAAGGCGATTTGCCCTCTTCCAGCGGGTCGAAGGATATCGACGGTTTGTGCATCGCCGGTAACCCGGGCCAACTCTGCCAGGGCACGCGCCGGAATGATGCAGCGCAGGGATTGGTTGGTAGGAGCTTCCAGGGTGATGCGGCTCTCCGAGAGGCGGAAGCCATCGGCAGCCGCCAGGGTCAGAGTCTGCCCATCAATGGACAGCAGCACGCCGGTCAACACCGGACGCGCTTCATCGCCCGAAGCGGCGAAGACCACGCGCTGGATCAGCGATTTCAGCTCGGTCGCCGGGATTTGCAGACTGCTGCCGGCATCGAATTCTGGCAGTGGAGGAAACTCCTCAGCCGGGACGCCGCGCAGGGTGGCCTTCGAAGCCCCACAGGTCAGCTCCAGGCTGCCCTTCTTGAGGGTGAAGTCGAGCGTAGTGTGGGGAAGGGTAGCTACCAGGTCGGCCAGGGTGCGCGCCGGGACGGTAATCGCCCCAGGCTTGTCCACCTGGCAACTGGCGCAGCAGGCGATGCCGATTTCCAGGTCAGTAGCAGCCAGGAACAATGAGCCATCGCTTTCGGCTTTGAGCAGCACGTTGGCCAGCACCGGCAGGGTGCTGCGGCTGGAGACGGCTCGCACAACCAGGCCCAGGCTGGCAGCCAGGGTTTCTTGTGATATCGAGAGTTTCATGCTGCACCTTCCTCAGCAGTCCAGGGAACTGCAGCAGGCTCGAACCCTAACTGGCGCAGTTCTTCTACCAGGCCGCGCAGAGCGCAAGCGTAGGGAGTGCGCTCGCCAGATTCTTCAGGGTGGTCAGCGATCTGCTGTTCCTGGATAGAGGCTTCGTCTTCCAGCCACATCAGGAAATCCGGGATCGTGTGCGGTTGAGGCCAGTTACCGCAGGCGGCGCGCTCGCGCGCCATGCTCTTGGCATCGAAGGCCTCTTCAGCCTCAGACAGCATACGCCAGGCTAAAGCTACACTTGCCGGAGCGTTTTCTGCTAACGGCAGCTCGTCAGGATGGTCACAAACCTTGGCCCACACGGCCCCATCTGGCCCCAGGCCAAACAGCACGTCACTCTCGAAGGGGAAAGCTTTGCCATCCCATTCGCCGACTTCGATGAAGCCGCCGTTCAGGTGCCCTTCGGGGAGCGGCTGAAACAGCGTCTCGAAGGCAGGAGCATGGGGGGCCTGGAGGCCGGGCAGGTGGATGCGGATGCAAAGCATCCGGCGGATTCCATCGGCAGCCTGGTAAGCGAAACCGGAGCAGGCTTCGCCGTTGATTTCGATTTGGATATTGTGATTTCCGTTCATGGTTTCCTCGTGTCAGTTGGTGAAAACGAGGAGAGGCCGGGTGTGGCCTCTCCTCTGAACGAATAAGTTGGTGGAATAAAAAGCTATCAGCTTTCAGCGATCAGCAAAAACTGAAAGCTGATAGCTGATTGCTGATCGCTAAACGGGACACTCCTCTTCCTCGACCGGTTCAACCTCAGGCTGAGATGTCTCGACCTTCGAAGCAAACAGGGTCAGGGAGCCGCGCTCGTTGTACACTTCCCAGGCCAGGCGGCCGGAGAAGGCGGCGCTTTCGCCCTTGTTCAGGGAGATCAAAGCGCCGGGCAGGCTTTCGTCGCCTTCCTTGGAAGCAAAGGCTTTGACGTTCAGCCACAGCGAAGGCTTGTAGCCCTTGCCATCGGCGGTCTTGCCCATGCCCAGGAAGGCGCGCAGGCGCGCCCACATGCGCCCCGCGGGACTGTAGGCAGCCTGGGGATCGGCGCCCACACGCAGGGTCAGGTTGGCAAAATTGCGCTTGCGGCCATCGGCTGGGGCAGCCTCGATCTTGTGCGGGTAGAGCACAATTGTGCCTTTGCCATCGCGATCTTCTTCGTAGCCCAGGCGGCCCACCAGGGTGTGTTCACCGGCAGTGAGCTGCTCGCTGAGACCATCGAGAACGACGACGCGCAAAGCCAGGTCAGGCTGACCTTCGTTCTGCGTCACGGAAGCGGAAGCCACGGCATAGGGCTTGCCGGCTTTGGAAGTCTTGTGTTCTACGTCGCCGACCAGCGCGGTCAGAACGACGAAATTCTTGAAGTTAGAAGCAGGTTGGGTAGTCATAGTAGTTACTCCTCAGTTGAAAAAAGTTGTGTTTGATAGTTATGAGTTGGCCTCACGGCCGACCGGGCCGCCGTGCAGGCGCTCGCAAGCGCCGCGCACAGGGCAAAAATCGCATTCCCAGGTCTGCTCCGGATCGGTAAGAACCGGGGGCAGATCGAGAGCGGTGAACAGCGCCAGGCGCTGCTGGAGCAGGGATAGGGTTTCGTTCACCGGCAGCAGCTCCACATCGATGGGAAGCTGCTGCGCCATATCCTGGTAGATTACCTGGGCGCGCTCCACCGGCACATCGTTCTCACCCAGCAGCAGGCGGTAAGCCGAAACTTGCTGAACGTGGGTGCGATAGGGACGCGGCGCGCTTTCCTGCACAATCTCGCGGGCAACGTGCTCGCCGTCCGGGCAGTGCGGGCAGGGCAGGTACTTGTTGCGCCAGGCAAAAGGGCCTTCACGGATGACGGCCTCGCTTTCCGGGCAGGTATAGGTGCGCCAGGGACCAGGAACGGCCTTAGTAGTCTTGAAGTCAATCACCATGCGGCGATCCACGTACACCAGGTCAGGTTGGCCAGAGATCTCGACGAACGCGCCGTTAGCTTCGAGCACCATCGAGAAACGGCGCTCGGCAATCGAATTGGCGTCGCCGGCAGCATACGCCGCGGCAATGCCGTGCATGAGCTGGCCGCGATAGGCCCACCATAGTTCGCGCGGGCGGACCTGGTAATCGACTTTCAGCTTCAAACGCTGTTTGCGGGTGCAGCCCAGCAGGGTGGTGACGGTCAGGCCGAAGTCGTCGGGGCGTAAACCGTCCAGGATGCCCTTGACCACCGGGGCAGACATCGGGCAGCCAGGCAGCGGGCCGGAACGGGCGCATGCCAGGCAGTCGGCCGGGGCGACCGGCTCGCTGGTTACTTCGCAAATAAATCCGGCGAAACTCATGGCTTGCCTCCATTGGTTGTATATTCGGTTGTTTCTTGCATTGCGCTATCCTCCAGTTCAGGATCAGGTTCTTCTTGTAGAACGGCTTCAGGCACATGTAGGCCAAGTGAACGGCCAACGTGTTCCCAGCCTTTGCGAGTCAGGCGGCGACCCAGGCGAGTGCGGGCCAACAAACCGGCGCGCAGCAGCCAGGGTTCAATCGCCTGGGTAACGGTGGCATCGTCAAAGCCAATCGACGCCGCCAGGCTTTTCGGTCCAACCGGGCCGCCATTGTAGGTCTGCGCCAGGGCAGCAAGATAACGGCGGTCGGCTTCGTCCAGGCCCAGATCATCGATCTCGAGCATGGACATGGCCTGGGCAGTCACTTCAGCAGTGACATCTTCACTCAGGCTGACGGCGACATCGTAGGCGCGCCGAAACAGGCGCAGAGCAATGCGCGGTGTGCCACGCGAGCGCTCGGCGATGGCGACTGCCGAAGCGCGGTCAATGAGCACATCCGATAGACCAGCCGCGCGCAGCACAACCTGCTCCAGTTCCTCGACGCTGTACAGGTCGAGGGCGAACAGATGACCAAAGCGGGCGCGCAGCGGGCCGGGCAGCAGGCCAAAGTCGGTGGTCGCGCCCACTAGCGTGAAACGTTTGAGCGGCAGCGAGAGGGGTACGGCCCCGGTTTCAGCGGAGCCACCCTTGACCGGGATGTTGGCACGGAAATCTTCCATCGCCGAGTAGAGCGTTTCCGAGATGTCGGCGCGCAAGCGGTGGATCTCGTCCACGAAAAGCACGTCACGCTCGCGCAGCCCTACCAGGATGGCGACCAGATCGCCCAGGCGCTCGATGGATGGGGCAGAGACCTCCCGCAGAACAGAAGCCATTTCGGCGGCGATGATGCCGGCCAGGGAGGTTTTTCCCAGGCCGGGACCGCCGTAGAAACAGACGTGTTCCAGGGCCGCATCTTGCAAGCGGGCAGAGTTGAGCATCAGGCCCAGAGTCTGCTTGATGCGCGATTGGCCGATAAAGTCGTTCAGGGTAAGGGGTCGAAAGTTGCGTTCTTCCATAGATGGTTGCCTCGTGATATGAAAATTCCCCATCAGAAGACAGGGAAACCAGTTCTCCCGAGCGGGGTCGAACCGCTCTATTCCGGTGGGAGATTGGACGCATGTGCGGAGGTTTTGAGAACGCCAGGAACGGATAGCCCCTGGCGAAGGAGAAAAGCAAACCGGGTTATTTGCAATACCGGTCGATGCGCTGATCCAGTTCGTACTGTCCTGAGAAAATGTATGCCAGCATGCGAATGCCGAATACAGCCAGGCCAAGCAGGAACAGACCAGCCGCAATCAAGACCAACGTCTCCAACATTTGACACCTCCGTGTGATTTGAGAGATTGCACTTGGGGCGACGGATTGTCACCCTTGAACTGCTCCGCAGCGGAGGAAGCAGGCAAAGGGCGGCAAGGATTGCCGGCGGCAAAATTGCCGGGGCAAAGGAAAACCAGGAAGGAGTGTTAGAACTCCTTCCTGGCCAGTGCAATTCTCAGAGGTGGGAGACGTTGGACATTTGCCCCTCCTCCGCCGGGCTCCTGAGCAAACAGAAGCTCAGCGGGCGAAGGACAAAAATTATCTCAATCGCTACAGATCACCAATCGTTGTGGTCTTCAAGCTCTCTACCAAAAAGCGATAGGTCTGCTGCTGACGACTATAGGGATCGCCAGCGAGTAAAGTTTCTTCTGCGGTAAGTTCATTCAGAAATGTATAGCCTTTCTGAACGCCCCGGATAATCGTTTCAGGCGGAATCTCCCAACCGCGCTTAACCAGGCGGCGCAGGTCGGCCCAATCGTATCCTCCGCTTCGTATTCCTTCCAGGAAAGACACTGGCTCAAAGGCGAAGTTGGTTTCCCAGCATTTGATCACGGCGATCCGGCGCACAATGTTGCGGTCAAAGCGCTGGCTTGCTAATTGGTACAAGTCGTATAGGTCACGCACCCGGCTGCGCTGTGCAGCCGCCCGGATCTTCTCGCCAATCATTTCGTGCAAATCGAGCGAGGGAACATCCGGGGGCTCAACCCCCAGCCAGTCAAAGTACCGTTCGTGACGAAGCGCCATTGGCCTGACTGGCAACAACGGCTGCGCCCGGAAACTGACCTGGATGCCAAACCGGCCAGCCGTAATCCATTCATGCTGGTAAGTCACTTCTGCCCCACAAGAATCAGGGGTGGCATAATAATCGGCGGCAGGAATATTGAATGTCAACCCAAAATGCTTGTGTTCATGCAATCCGTTCACGATATCCAGAATTAACGACTCTGGATCAGCATCCCCTATGGCAGTGAAATCCAGGTCGAGGCTGAAGCGTCCCTGGTTTCCCAGGTATAGCTTGCGAATGGCAGTGCCGCCTTTGAAAGCCAGGTACTGCAACAGACCCTGGTCCGCAAAGATGCGCAGCACATAGGTCAAGGCAACTTCGCGTTCGGCGATATCCAGATCCACTCCTGCATCCGCCGCATACCATTGCACCAATCGCTTTTCGATCATCGATGAATTCCTTTCACTAACGCGCCTCGATTTCCGCGAACAATTCCTGGTTGGGGATGTTGTCTACCACACGCCAGGCTGGATGGTAATTACCGCCAGTACCCCACCGGCCGGGCTGACCCAGGTAGCATTTGCTCTTGCTTCCTGATGCGGCTGAAAGCCTGTCTCGGATGACGCCCTCTACTGGAAGCTTCAAGACCTCCAATAAATATCCCAGGCGCTGGACAAGCGCCTGGGATTTGAAACGTGCAGCATACTCTGCCAGCTTGCCCCAATCCAGCTTGGAACTGCCATGCGCCAGCATTGCAGCGATTTCAGGAATGTCGCCTGAGAAACCAGGGCGATCCAGGCAATCCAGGATTGTTTTTTCGGGCTGCGCCATATTCACCTGGCTGCCGTAGGCATCCACCTCTGTCCAACCGAAGAACTTATGTACTGGCTGGCGAACCAGGCGGTATTCCTTGTCTCTTACCAGCATCTGGCGCGGTTTATCCTGGGTTGTGGCAATATATACAGTCAGCGCTGCCTGAGTCGATATACCGTGAAAATAGGCCGCTGTGGCAAATGAAAAGTAATAGGGTGAAACCAATACACTGCCAATAAACAAGGGATTCGTATCTTCGAATGCATATTCACCACGTTCGGCGGGGATCAGCTCATACTTACCCGGTGTGATCAATGCCAGCCAACGATCCCTCGCCAGGCGATGGAGAACCTGGCGAGCATGATCGGGCGAAATGTCCAGAATACGCATCGCATCTTCGGCTGTCACCACGAACTGCTTGTCCCATTCCAGCCGCAGGATCAGCTTTGCTTCGAGAGGAGAGAGAGAACGAGTAATCATTGTAATGGTTATAGAAACAACACTTTGTGACTGATATTGTCACAAAACACCAGAGTTGTAACTATTCTACCTGACAACAGGGAAACTGGCAAGATTGAAACTGACTACATAATGTGATATAATAACCGATATGATAATCCGTGTTATGCGTAAACCTTACGGCCCTCTACCCCCGAAAATGGCACTGTTACAGGTAAGTAATTGAGTGCTAAGGCCTTAAAATCTGGCGACATAATAAATTTGCGCCCCAAGGAAGGCAAAAATGGACCCGTCTAACGCTGTTGAAAATTGGCTGGAAGAGTTGAATAATCAGGGCAAAAGCGAACATACCCGTCAAGCCTACCGGCGGGCGCTGGCGCATTTTACCGCCTGGTATGTGGAAGCGTATAACCTGGAGTTCAGGCCGGAGGCTACCCTGAAGCGCGATGTAGAGTTATGGAAATCTCAACTGCAAAAGGGCGGCAAAGCTGCACCGGCGACGATCAACCAACGCCTGGTGGCATTGAGCAGCTTTTTTGAATGGATCCATTCGCAAGGGCTGATGCGCCAGAAACCCACAGCAGGGGTGAGCAGCGTCAGGCTAGAGAAGCACGGCCCGAAGGCGCTGAGCGAGCAGACCTTGAACCGGCTGATGCGCGCGGTATATGCCGGCAACAACCTGCGCGATATCGCCATGGTTGAACTGCTGGTTGGCACCGGGATACGCGTCGGAGAACTGCTAGATTTGAAAGTCGGTGATCTGGAATTGAAGCCACGTTCCGGGGATGTCACGGTGCGCAGGGGCAAGCATGGCAGTTATCGTGAAATTCCGCTAACGATTGAAGTGCGCAAGGCTCTAAATGCCTATCTAGAGGATCATAAAGGCAAAGGTGATCGTGAAGCACCGCTGTGGCAGGGCCAGCGCGGCGCAATCGAAACTCGCAGCGCCGTGATCCGCATGCTGGAAAAATACGCGATCGCTGCTCGCATCGAACCGATTGGGCCGCATGTTCTGCGCCATACGTTCGCCACCCGCTATCTGAACGCTAACCCTGGCGATCTGCGCGGCCTGGCGGCGCTGCTGGGACACGCCAGTTTGAACACGGTAATGATCTACACCGAACCGAGGATGGAGGATTTGGCGAAGAGGATGGAGCGGGTGGAAAACAAAGCAATATGAGAGAAATTGAAACGGTTTTCTATAAAATCAGATGAAGTGCAGATTCTTGCATCCTATTAACGTAACGAAAGCAGAAACTATCGATAGGTAACAACGTCAAACCAGTATTCGGATTGTGAGCCAGCGCCAAAGAAAAGCCCCAAATATTGCCTCTGCCCAAGTATAATAGGGATTGCCATAGAAGGTAACTTACACAACAACGAAATTGGTAGGCTTCCACCAAATCATTTCCTTCTCTGGCAACACACATAGCAATTCTCAATGAGAATCCTGGAATATCAATATCTTTAGTTTCCGCTAAAATGTGAAACATGCCATATATGGGAAAATCGCTCCGTGAAACATAGATTTCGCCAAATATGGCGTCCAATATATGGGTGAAATGAGCTAAATTGGAAGGGAATTGCCATATATGCCAGTAGGACTTAAGTTAGCGGAAAGTATAGAATATAGAGTGGCCCTAAACACATAGACAGATGTTGTCAACCGAAGAAAATGGTATAACCAAAGTTATCACTGTCCATTCGCTGAAAAATCTGGCTAAATCGCGAATTACCTGATAAGCTCAGGGGATGACTCCTGAGATGAACATTACCACCGAACGAATCGATGATTTTCCGCTTTTGCTGGAGGTGATGCAACGGCTGGGCCTGCCTGGCATTATTGACAACAACCACCTGCGCCGCCACGGGCTGCACCAAGGCCTGAGTTGGGGCTGGATCGCCACCATTTGGCTGGCGCATATTCTTTGCCAGAGCAACCCTCGCAAGCAGCCGGTGCAATCCTGGGTGCGGCAAGCGCACGAGACGATTGAGCGGATCACCGGGATGAAGGTGAACGAGTTGGACTTCACGGATGATCGGTTGACGCTCTTGCTCAGACGGTTGAGCAAGCCAGAAATTTGGCAGGCGATCGAGACTGACCTGGGACGTAGCATTCTGCGGGTGTACAAATTGAAGCCCGAACGAGTGCGCCTGGATGCGACCACGGTTTCTGGCTATCATGCCAGCGGAGAAGACACGCTGTTTCAGTACGGGCACAGCAAGGATGATCCCAGCCTGGCCCAGGTGAAGGTGATGGTTGCGGCGCTGGACCCTTTGGGGCTGCTGTTGGTGACGCAAGTCGTGGCAGGCAACCAGGCGGACGATCCGCTGTACGTTCCTGCGGTTGACCGAGTGCTTCAGATCATCGACGGAGTAGGGCTGTTGTTCGTCGGCGACTGCAAGATGAGCGCCCTGTCCATCCGGGTGCACATCCACCATCTCGGACATCACTACCTGTGTCCACTGGCTCAAACCGGAAAAACGGGAGAAGAGATGAGCGAGTGGATTCAGGCGGCCAATGACGGCCAGTATGATTTGCAAATGATCTATGTAGAGAACAACAAGGGCGAACACAAGCTGCTGGCAGAAGGATATGAATTTGAACGCCTGGTCAAAGCCGAAATTGGCGGTGAAGTGAAGGAGTGGGCGGAGCGGGTCTTGGTCGTGAGGTCGGAAAGCTACCAGCGAGTGATGCGGGAAGGCTTGGAAAGCCGTCTGCAGCGGGCGATGGAAGAGCTGATGGCTCTGACCCCGGCGCCCGGGCGCGGCAAACGCCAGATCCAGGATGAAACAGAGTTGGTAGAAGCTGCCGAAGCCATCCTGAAAGCGCATGATGCGGAAGGGTTGTTGAGCTACACGTTTGAGCGCCTGGAAAAACGTCGCACCAAGTACTTGGGACGCGGCCGAGGCAGCCCAGACCGGCCCAAGCAGGAGATCGTGACGGTTCGTTACCAGATGACCACCATTGCTCGCCAGGAAGAAGCCATCGCCGCACTTCAAAAAACGTTCGGTTGGCGGGCCTATGTGACCAATGCTCCGGCCGAACAATTGACTCTGGAGCAGGCGGTCCTGACTTACCGGGATGAATGGCTGATCGAACGTGGTTTTCATCGTTTGAAAGGCGTGCCGCTTTCGCTAAGTCCGTTCTTTGTCAAACGTGATGATCAAGTCGTCGGCCTGACGAACTTGTTGAGCCTGGCAGTGCGATTTTTGACCCTGATTGAGTTTGTCGTAAGGCGCAAGCTCAAACAAAACCAGGAGAAACTGGTCGGCCTGATTGAAAATAACCCCAAGAAGGGGATCGACAACCCGACCACCGAAAGATTGATAAAAATGTTCGACAACATTACCCTGACCATTGTGCAGCTACCCGACCAAACCATTCGGCACCTACCCACTTTGACGGCTGTACAAACTCGCATCCTGGAGTTGCTCGGCTTATCTGTGGATGTCTACATTCGCTTGGCCGATAATTGAGAAAAGTCAAAATATTTTCAGCGAATGGACAGTTATCAGATGAAATATCTTTATAGCCGGCTGGTTAGCTTTGCCTTCACCAACAGGAACTTCTACCCAACGTAAGATATAAGGACAAGAAAAAAGAAATTATGCCTTCATCTAAAGAAGAACTACTGCTTGAAGACTACAAGACATCTCTCGGATTACTCTTTCATGAAGATGAGAGAAAAGCCAACCTCTTTACGATGTTCTTTTTAATTCAAGGAGGCCTTTTTGCTTTCTATAGTTGGCTTGTATCTAGCAGTGAGGTGACTGCTACAATGCTGGCCGTCCTCGCTGCAATATTCAGCGCATTTTGGTTTTTTGTGATGGAGAGAATGCGCGCTTTCATTAGGCTGCGAATTTATCAACTTCAACAAATAGAGAAGAAATTGGGAGTAATTACAACTATAACGAATGAGGAACGGCTAAGGAGTACAGGGAAAACGGAGATATTCGGATATTCATACAAGCTATCAACTCACCAGAGACTATTCTCTGTGAGTAAGATAGAGAGTTTTCTTCCTGTTCTCGTCGGCATATTTTGGTTATTGGTTGCGGTTGGTAAAGTTTTGAACATCGGGTAATCTCAGTAAAGGTAGCCACTTGGGATTCAACAGAGTCATCCCGGCAGGAGTCGAACCCGCCTGCACAGCTGACGAGGCTGCACCATCGCCGGATGGGATGGGGCAGTGTAGAGCGAGTAGCCCTACACAAGAAAAAAACATGGCTTGTGGATCACGGAAAGCGAGACAGAATTATGGGCAGGATGGTGGATGCTGCTTTGGCGAAGAGAACGGTGAAAATCAGGAAGCCTGTACCGACAATGACAGCCCAGGCCAGGCAGCCGCTGACGAAGATCGTCGCGGCAATCCTGAGTTTCTTGCTCAATTCGCTGAACTGGCGTTTCGTCCGTTTTGATTCCCGGTTACGCTGGAGGGTGACCTGGTAGACCGGGCGGCGTGTACGTGACTTGGATTTATTAGCAGCGCGGGTAGCGCCTTTTGCTGGTGCAGATGTGGGGGGCATAATGCAATCCTCGGGTTGTGGAATAAAAAAAGGTAGAGAGAGGCAGGGTATGCCTCTCTCTGAAGAAAAATACTCTCTCCAGACATCCAGACAGCCTCATAGCTACCTGTCCGCACGATAGCCGGGAGAGAAGTATGGAATTTCCCTACCAGGCGGCCTGGTCGTCGGGTGTAAGCAAGGAGGAGAAGGAGAATGTTCCGGATGAGAGCTTATCTGACAGCCGCAAACGATAGCTGCCAGACATTAAAAAGCCGGTTGGGCTTCAAGTCCTCCGGGCGGGAGCGACCCGCCAACAGGACAGCCTCAGGAATCCCTGGAGCTTCCTGCGGAGGAGCAAAGGAGGGGGGACAGCACCCGGTTTAGCGGGTGAACTGGATCATGGTTTGGGCGATCACGCAGGCCGAAGATCGCCGGATGCGGAGTTCGGCTACGTCATCGCTGTTGGGGATCTGCGCCAGCACTTCTGCCTGGTGGGTATCCAGCAAGAAACTGCGCAGGTTTTCGCTGTAGGGCCGGTCGACCAGGGCCCCACTGATCCGGCAGCGTTCTTTGGCTTTCAGGGCTACTGTGCGGCCATTCACCTCGCCATCGGAGAACTGCACGGTGATGTAATGCGGGATACGCCGGGGGTGGCCGTTCTTTCCAGGCCGGGTAGTGACGGTTGAATGGCGATCGTAGACCGCCAGGCGGGCAAAGCGATGACCGTCATATTCCCAGGCTTTGGCTACCACGCCTTCGATGCGCACGGCATTGCACAGTTCCTGGGCAAAGGCTGGTTCGACCGTTTCAGGGATGACACAGGTCAGCGAGCGTCGGGCGCGGGCTTCTAGCGACTGCAAGGCAGGTTGTTCGTCGAGCAAGGCCAGCTTCTCGGCTTTGCTCAGGAAGTCGCGCAGGCTTTCTTCGCGCGGCAAGTCTTCCAGGTAGCCGTTCAGCCGCAGCCAGTCGCCCTTGCACAGGCTGACTTCGCGACCGCCAACCTGGCCGAGGGGAAAGCGCAGGGTGGCCCGGTGGACGGCGGATACTCCGTATCCGCGGGTATCGTCTTCATCGTCATCGGAGGAAGGCTTGCCGGTGTCCAGCCGGGCAAATACATCGCTGCCGCGCGCCCAGATGCGGGTAACAACCCCGGCCAGCTCGACCTGGTTGGCGTCGAAGCGTTCGGGTAGGGTGGGAGAGTTGGGGAATGTCATAGTGGATTGGAATGCCTCCTGTGATCGTGAATAGAGTGGTTTGTAAGCAAACCCAATGCAGTAAAGCACCCTGTTCAGGGTGTGTATGTCGTGACGCTTTTACGCCACGTAAAAAGTTGGTTCTAAATTGGTAAGGTGCACCGGCGAGGCCAGGCCGCGCCAGGGATAAGTGGAGAAAGAGGATGCGTGTGGCATCCTCTCATACCTGGACACACGAGATTGCGATGTTTTTTGACATCGCCTTGCAGCGTCGAGACGAAGTTCAGGACAACACCCGACGCTGCAGATCGAACGATTACAGCGCCGGCTTACGCAGGCTCTACCTGGCGCAAATCCAGGTAGCGGCGGGCGGCATCCTGGGTAGCCTGGCCATCCTCGGACTGCGGGGCGAACCCTTTGCCGTCCAGGTTGGCGAACCAGGCCAGCACGTTATCCGCCAGCTCGTTCAACTTCTTGCCGCGGTACTTGGCGCCCACGTTGACCACGAAGTCGCCAGGGTGAGCGCTGCCGCCGTTGCCGTGAGGCGTAGCCGCCGGCTTGGGCGCAGGCTCAGGGTCAGCGACTTGCTCTGGCTGAGCCGGAGCGGCCTCCGCCTTGGGGGCAGGAGCCTTGGCCGTGCTGCCAGTGGCTTTGCCGTTGCCGCCGGCAGAAGCGAACTTGCCGGCGTTGTGGTGGTCGAGCAGGCCCTTGTAGACCGGAAGCTGGAAGCACAGGCCTTTGATGGCGGCTCCCAGGGCGCTGGTGCGCGCCCCTTCTTCGGCGTATTCCAGGATGTTGGTGTTCGCCCCAGAAGTGGCAATCTCGAAGTTGTGCGCCTGGCCATCTGCGCTGAACAGGGTGTACTTGAACACCGCGTAGCGCAGGCGGGCCATAACGCGCTTCTCGTCGGGTTTGACCACTTCCAGGTCATCCTTATCAAACTGGAAGTTCCAGCCCAACCCTTTCGGGCCGAAGACCTGGGTGATGCGCTCCAGCATGTGGCCGGTGTTGATGTCAGTCAAATCGGCCCCACCAGGAACGCCCTTGTAGGCTTTGGGGTCGTCAAAAGGCTCAGCCAGCCGGGAAGGGATTTCGGCAGCCGGGATGCCGGTAAACGTAAACAATTGGTTGTCCATGGACATATCCTCCGTATGAATGCCCCTGTGCGCAGCAGGGGCGGAAAGTATGATTTCAGCCTCCTGCGCGAGGGGATCGGGTACGAAGGTTGCCCTTTGGGTTTCCCAAAGGGACTTCGTTTCGGCGATTCAATTGTCAAGGTGCCGGGTAGCTTGCAGCGGGTAAGCTGTCAGCCATCAGCGCTCACGTCAAGCACAAAAGGTTGAGCGCTGACGGCTGGCGATTACCAGATGTCCGGCCATAACGGCGCGTCCGGGGTGATCTTGCGCACGCTGATCAGGGTCTCGAAATCGGTCAGGGCAGCGTGCGCCAAATGGGGCTGCGGCTCGTTTTTCAACAGCGCCAGCAGCTGCGTACGAGCCTGGCGGGTCAGGGTGAAAAACGCCAGCGGGCCGGGCAGATCGCCGGCATTCCTCCAGCGTTCGCTGAGCTGCGGGGTAAATTCCACGAAGGCAGAACGGTTTTCAGTGCCGCGTTCCAGGAGCAGGTCCGGCGCAGAGGCCAAATCAGGCGTTGGAAAGACCAGGGCCGAATAACCGCGCAGGCGCGCCTGGGCAGCCAGGAAAAAGACGCCCAACAGTTGCTCGCCAGAGCCACGGAACAGGCGCAGCGCACGCGCCCGGTCGCTCTCGGCGATCTGCCAGCCGAAGATTTCACACAGCTCACGCCCCTGGCGGGTCAAATCCATCACCACAAAACGCGAGTTCACGCCATCCTGGACGGCGACTTCCAGGTTTTCACGCGTCAGGAAACCCAGCTCGGGCAGCAGGTCAACGGCTTTACGCAGGGCGGAAGTGCGCCGGTCGGCATCGGTAGCCTGGCTGAGCAGAGCATCGATCTCCAGGCGCGAAGTGATGCCATAACGGGCGACCAGGTAAAGCGCCATGGACTGCTTGTGCCAGCGGTCGGGAGAGACGCCGGCTAACTGGCGGAAACGCATCGGGATGGTCGGGCTTTGCCAGCGGCGCAGTTCTTCGACGATCCCGGCATGGCTGCGCGGCCTGGCTTCACTTGGAATGGGATCAGTAACAGAGGAGGGTGAAGCCTGCTCAGGCGCTGCTTCGGGTAAAGGAGTAACCTCTGCCTGGGTTGGCAGGGGTTCAGGCAGTCCGGCGGGCAGCGCCTGGGAAGGATTGACGATCAGCACGGCAGGCGGACGAGATTTGGCCTGGAAACGGGCCAGGTCGTCCAGCAGCGGTTCGCCAGGCACCAGGGGCAGCGCCGGGCTTACAACAGACACCTGGACAGGGCCGGGCAGGGACGGTTTGACTTCTTGCTGGAGCGCGTCCAGTTCTGACAACGTTTTGGCGAGAACGTCACGCAGATGAGCAACCGAGTTGTGCAACGTTTCTTCACGAAGCCTGAACTGCCCGGCCAGGTCGCCGGTCGTCGCTGCGCAGGGATCATCTGAGGAAAGGTTGGCAGGGCCGCCTCCCCAGCCGGCACCAGGCTTCATGAAGACGTATTGGGTCAGAAACGCTTCCCAGCGTTCCGGCTGCCAGGTTTCCGTTCCAAACGGGCTGGCGCGGCGCTCCTTTTCCAGGGCCTGGCCGGCATACTGGTTTGCCATGGCGGTCAGCAGGCGTACATAAGCATGCATGGCCTGCTCGGCCTGCTGGCGCATCTGCCTTTCGGCGATGGCAATATCACGGAAAGAGCGCTCGGCAACCGACAGCACAGAAGCGTTCACTGCATGCTTGCCTCGTCCAACGCCTGGATGGCGGCGCTCAAAGCTGCCTCGGCTTCAGGACGGTCAACCGTTCCGGCTGCCCAGTCTCGTACCAGCAGCGCGGCATCGTAGAGCGCCTGGCGTTCGTCGGCCAGGGCTTCCTGTCCGGTCGAAGTGTCCTGGGCAACCTGGTTGGCGGCCAGTTGAGCGCGCACCACGTCAGGCGAATCTTGCAGCAGCACGGCCAGGATTTCGGCATCCTGGCGCAAGACTTTCAGCTCAGATTGGTAAGCGCGGCGGGCCTGCAAGACCTGCCATTCAGACCAGGTCAGGATTTTGTCCCCGGCCGGGGTGGTGAAGTAACCCAGCGCGCCCAGGCCGAACAGGATCAGCAGCAAAGCCGGCAGCCAGGCGGCCAGGTTCCACTTCTTGGAGAAATCGAGTTCGAGTTCCATAGTTAGCGATAGCCGGTCAGCGGTTGAAACGGATGGCAGAGACAGCCTGGGTGCGGATATTGACCGGCGCGCCCAGCGCAACGGTCAACGGAACGGTAGCAAACGCCGAACAGCGCATGGATACGTTGGCGCGGTCAGGGACGATGGACACCGAAGCGGTGAAATTGACCCGTGAACGGTCTCCCAGGGTGTTGTCGAACGTACCACGCGCCTGGGCCAGCACACCGCCCAGATTGGGGATGAAACGCGTCGCGCCGGTATCGCGAAAAGCGCGATAGTCAGCTCCCGACCAGGCCGCATCTTCGCAGGCTGCATCCACGGCGGTTTGCATGCGGCCGCGCACGTAGAACAGGCGAGAGCCGTCGATTACCAGTGACATCAGCGGAAGGACAACAGCAGCCAGGATAATCGCTGTCCAGGCCAGGGAGCTGCCCCGTTCTGACATTTTAAAGTTCGGACGTTTCAAGTTTCTAGAGGGAGGCATTACCAACCCTCCTGGCGGAAGTGTGACACCGCCGTACCGGTAAACTGTTCGGGCATGCCAGCGCCAAAGAAAGCGGCGATGCTGGCGAAGTAGTTGGGCAAGGTGTAGCTCACCGAAACGGTGATGGCGCTGCCGGGCGCGCCCCCGCCGGAGACCGAGATGCCATATGCGCCGACCGGCGCGGCATGGACGGCCTGGCTGGCCGAGGCATAAGCGATCCCGGCCGGGTTGGCCTGCGCCACAGCGCCCATGCGCGCCCCGTAGTTGGCGGCGTTGCCGGCGTTGACCGCAGCCACGCCGAGCAAGGCCATGTTGACCAACCCGATGGCAAGCAGCAGCATCACGGGAAAGACGATGGCGGCTTCATCCATCTCGCCGCGCCGGTCACGGGCGAAGGCGCTCAGGCTTGAGATCAGGGAACGCCGGGGCAACATATGATCTGTCTCCGGCTATACCATACCGGCGAGCTGCTGGAACAGGGCGCTGACGCGCGAGCCGAGCAGAGTCACGGCAGCAGCAACCACGATGACGAAGAAAGCGATCAAGATGGCCTTTTCATCAAGTTCGCCGCGCCGGTCATGCAGCAGATCGCGCAGACCAGACTGGAATTTGATGAAAGAGCGATTGAGACGATTTTGTAGTACCTTAAGCATGATGAGCAACTCCTTGAACTGAGGGTTAACAAAAAAGTGCCGCTCCAACTTGGAGCAGCACATTGAGTAAAGACGCTTTGCCCGCCAGGCAGTCGCGTCGTGAACGAGGATGATTATAGCTAAGATGGGTGGAAAGGCAAGGATTTTCGGGGGTTTTGAAAATTACTTACCCCTTTCTGGGGTAAATAATTAGCTCTGGTCAATACCTTCGCCAAAATCGAGTTGGTGAAACAGGGCTTTTTGGGTTAGAGTTAAAGTCTTACAGGACAACAACTCACACACAAAAAGCCCATGACAGATATTTTAGCACTTTACTACGAAAATAGTTAGGTAGCCAAAGACACAAGGGTGTAACGCAAAACTGTCGGTAAAAAGGGAAGGGAAATAGGATAAACTAAGGGGGAGAAAAGACAGAGACGGAGGGAAGAATGGCACGCGCACAATCACGGGAACGAAGGCGGGCGGCATTTATGGAAAAGGCAGGAGAAGTGTATGATCGGCTGGAAAGCTGGTATGACCAAAATCCGGGAGCGAGTTTTGGAGAAATCGAAGGGAAAGTGCGAGAAGAAAGGCGGAAGTTAATGGGAGAAACGCTGGAGTTTCTCGATCCTGTTTTTCTGGGAAGTGATATCTCGGATCAGGGCTTTTCGGTAGCGTGTCAGTTGCCGCAAATCACGAATATCTTGTTCAGGTACAAAACTGCCCTTCAAAAGACCAGCTCGTAACAAAGTAGCAATCCACTCAGCATCTCGCATATCGGTCTTCTTCCCAGGCACATTCTTCATGTGGCGAGCATTGACTACCAGCAGGTGCATCTTATCCAAAAGAGCATCTTCCAGTACTGCGTAGACGGCATGCCAAAAAATTCCAGTACTTTCCATGGCTACATAGTGGCAGTCCTGTCCTTCCAGCCATCTTTTCAAAGATATCAGATCTGTCAATTGTGTCCCAAATTCTCTGATCTCGCTTCTTGGTTTCAGCCCTTTTTGGATAGGGCCTTTCAAGATGCAAGCAACAATGCTCTCTTTGTGAATGTCCAATCCGCAGCAACAGTCCAAAATATCTTCCATATCCTTTATGCTCCAATTGAGTTTCAGCAGGGATTGCCGAGATAATTCGAACTTTACTACGCGTGCTGGTTTTTGAAACCGCAACAATTCACTGTGCTCACAGGCAATCGGTTTACGTTTACAAACGGGATGGGTATCACCAATGTGCTACGAAACTCTGTCTGCTGTAGCCGGAGCATACCACAAAATTTTCATCCTTCACTGTGTAAGACCCTTACATGCTTCGTTTACAAAACATTGCGCCACTTTTAGAAAAAACGAAATTGCGCCAACTGAGCCAGGTGATCTTTGGGATGCTGGTGACCAGCGGACGGATAACGATGCTTGGCCTATCGCGCTGGACAGAGAAAGGCGGAAGTTATCGCACCATCCAGCGCTTGTATCATAGCGTGCTGCCGTGGAAAACATTGCAGTGGTTGTTTTTTCAGGAACGCTTTTTGAAAGCAGAAGACGAGTACATTATCGCCGGCGATGAAGTCGTGACGAGCAAAGCAGGAAAAGAGACGCATGGATTGGGATATTTTTTCTCTGGTCTTCAGCAGCGCGTGATTCCAGCGATCTCGTTTTTCACATTTTCCTTGGTGAATGTAGGCGAAGAACGGTCGTACCCAATGCAAGTCACCCAAATCGTGAAAAGTGCAGAAGAAAAAGCGGCAAGCAAAACCAAAGCAGAAGCGAAAAAGAAGAAGAAAACGGCTGAAAAGAAAAAGCTGGGACGCCCCAAGGGTAGCAAGAACAAAGATAAGCAGAAAGTGGTGCTCAATGCTGAGTTATTGCGCATCCAGGAAGCCCTGCAAACCCTTGTGACAACCGTAGGCACAGCGATAACCCTGAAATATGTGACATTGGATGGACATTTTGGTAATTACCCGAGTGCTTTCATGGTCAGGCAAGCCAACCTGCACTTGATTTCCAAGATGCGTTTTGATGCGGCGCTGTACCCAGCCTTTGAAGGTGAGCATAGAGGATGCGGCCTCAAGCCCAAGTATGGCGAAAAAATCGATGTGCTCAAGATGAATGCAAAATATCTGAAGAAAACTTCCACCGAAGACAATTTGCGCACGGACATCTATCAAGGCCAACTCTACAACAAAGAATTCGCTTTTGCTTTGAACATGGTCATCATTCTAAAGACCAACCTCGATACACTTGCCCATGCCCATGTGATTTTATTCAGCACTGACTTGGAGCAACCTTACGAAAATATCATCAAGTTCTACAGTCTGAGATTCCAAATTGAGTTCAATTTCCGCGACGCCAAACAATACTGGGGCTTGGAAGACTTCATGAATGTCACTGAAACTGCCGTCACCAATGCTGCCAACCTGTCACTTTTTATGGTCAATTTCAGTTATGCGCTGTTACAACCTTATCGCCAATCTCAGCCCGAGTACAGCGTTCTGGATTTGAAGTCACATTATCGCGGCTACCGATATGCCAGCGAAACAATAAAAATGCTTCCGAAAAAACCCGATGCCATTTTATTAGCCAACATTTTTCAACAAATCGCCCGTTTGGGCGCTATTCACCCTGCTTTTTACATCCCCGCCAGCCCCTAATTGGCGAAGGTATTGTCTGGTGAGAGAAGATATCATTGATGGTGATCATCTCCCCCCGCTTATCCACCTGATGATCTTTCTCTTGCCCGCAGACCGTTGCAATAATAGCGTTTCATGTTTATAATATCTCTGAATAAAAGATATTCGATACACAGAACATCATTTGCCATGTATACGAAAAGCCTTGGCGCTGAAAGCGCTCGTTTGCTCACCACTCTGGCCAGCCAGGGGCGTATGGTTTTTACCATTGAAGATGCCCTGCGCATCTATGGTAAGAGCTATTCTGCCACGGTGCAGACCTTACGCCGCCTGGATCAGGCCGGCTGGCTGGTGCGGCTGAACGCTGGTAAATACGCGATTGTGCCTCTCGAAGCCGGCGAGGAAGCTGTCCCGGTCGCTAATCGCCTGGTCATTGCCCGCGAGCTGGCAGGCGCAGCGCCCTATTACATTTCCCATGACAGCGCCCTGGAAATCCACAACATGCTGACCCGCCCGGTCACTACCGTCACGGTGACCACTACACACCGCCTGACCAGCCGGACGGTGCTGCGCGTGCCCTACCGCTTTGTGACCGCCAGGCTGGAAGCTTTGTGGGGCTTTGCGCCGGTTTGGGTGATGCCAGAAGAACAGGTACAGGTCAGCGATCTGGAGCGAACGATCCTGGATGGCCTGGCGCGGCCAGACCTGTGCGCCGGGGTCAGCGAGGTTGCAACGGGGCTGTGGATGCGCAAAGATGACCTGGATTGGGACAAGCTGATTTCCTACGCTCATCGCCTGGGCAACCAGGCGGCGGCCAAGCGGTTAGGATATTTGCTGGAACTGTACGATTTGGCAACAGAGGCCGTTCGCAATGGCTTGCTCGACCTGGTTGGCCCCAGTTATGCCTTGCTCGATCCCATGCTGTTGGCCGAAGGCCGCCGCCTGTCTCGCTGGCGGCTGCGCATCAATCTGAATTCTGACAATCTGAAAGGGAATGTGACCACCTGATATGATCCGTCCGAGTGAAATTTACAAACTGGCCCACCAGTTGGGCCTGGGCGACAAAACCATCGAGAAAGATTACGTGTTGACCTGGGTATTGCAGGCGTTGGCAGATTCACCCTTGTGTGATCTGCTTGCTTTCAAAGGGGGGACAGCCATTAAGAAGATGTATATTCCTGATTATCGCTTTTCAGAGGACCTGGATTTCACCTTGCTGGATGCCTCTCTGACCAATGATGCTCTCCAGACCGGAATTGAAGCGCTTTTTCCCTGGCTGAAACGAGAAGCTAATCTGACTCTGGCAACCCGGAAAGTTGAAGTGCATTCCAGCGGCAACCCGGCGCTGTATTTGAACTATGTTGGCCCCCTACAAGGCGATTTGGCCAGCCGGTTCATCAAGGTGGATTTCAGCCGTGACGAGGCTCTGGAATTTCCACCCCGCCGGGAACGATTGCAAACCGGTTATAGCGACTGCCAGGGGCGCATCGCCAGCCTGACGGTTTATTCTTTGGAAGAGATCCTGGCAGAAAAGTTGCGTTCTCTCTTGACCCGTACCGAGCCGCGCGATCTGTACGATGTACATTATTTGCTGACCAGCCAATTGGTCGATGTCGAACAGATGGTTTTTGGCATCCAACCCAAGTTTGAAGCAAAAGGGTTTCTTGTGTCTGATCTGAGGACGATCTTGCCCCGCCGCCAGCAAACACTCAGCCAGCTTTGGCTGCCGCGCCTGCAAGGCCAGATGCCGGATATTCCACCCCTGGATAGCGTGATTCGCGAAACAAATCGCATCTTGCAGCGATATTTTTGATGGAGTGCTCTCTCTGTTTACACAGAGGCAGTGTGAGGTTTGTCACCCTCTGACCATTCTCCCTGCACCCGGTCTACGGACACGCTCGAATTGTTATTCACCAGGCCATGCAGAGATTCAGTAGTGTTCAACCTGCGCTGCCCAGAAGAGAAAGTGGTTCGGCGATTCCCGAGCCGCGTAACCATTTTCGATGGGAACACCGCTGGCTCCCGGCTGCAAACATCACTCACCCCACCAGTTCTACTTCATATACATCCGTCTCGCCATTCACCTCGTATCCCAGGCCTGTATATACCCCAAGAGCGGTGCGGTTCTCAGCCTTGACCTCAAGACCAGCATGCTGCAAACCATGCGCTTTCAGGTAACCCAGCGCCTCGGCCAGCAGCACCCGCGACAGCCCGTGGCCGCGGATCCCGGCAGCGTGAAAACGTACTCCGTGGATCCCGTTGGACTGCCCGACTGCCAGTAGACCAACACGCTGGCAGCCAGATGTTCACCCGCAAAAGCCGCCATATTGATCCCTTGTTCCCAGTAGGGCGAACTGGCGAAATACAGCCATTCTTCCAGCGAGGTGGGCGCTTCGGGGAAACAGGCGTTGCGCCCCTCCAGGTATTGGCGCTGCTCGGCCTCACTCTCCAACCGCCAGCGGCGCAAAGAGAAACCTGCGGGCATGGACAGCGTAGGGATTGCCAGGGACAAATCGCGGCGCATGGCAAAGATACTGTAACGGCGCTGAGCGCCCTGCTGCTCAACAAAACGAATTGCGAGGTCTTCATTGGAGTAATACTGGAAAAGCAGTTGTTGTTGGCTGCCCTGCATGGCCTGTTCTACCAACCAGGCCCACAAAGCCGACCGGACCTCACCATGCCTATCCAACCCCGGCAGCGCCATCACCTCCACCCAGGCATGCTCCCCCTGAGCAAAGTACGGCGCATAGCCCACCAAACGGCCATTACCATCGAATGCGCAGGCTATCTTCTGCCCGCCATCGAAATAGGGCGAGAGATAAAACTGCGCCGGCATACAGATGCGCGGGGGATACTGCCGGGTATAGGTTTGCAGCAGGTGGTCTAAGGCGTTTGTATCCGCCTCGACTAAGGTGCGTATTGTAAAAGTCATGTGTCTCCTATGCCTCCTGGTGGGCCGGCGCGCTGCGGGAATGAAAACGAGAACGCCACAATCCCACCACAGAAAGCGGGTAGTCTTTGCGCAGCATGACCAACGGAGCAATGGCTACAGTAGGCATCCAGACGCCTTCAACGCCGATCCAGGCAATCCCCAGACAAAACAGCGCTCCCAGCCCCAAACCGAGCTTGACCCAGCGATCCTGGCATAAGATCAGCACAGCAACCATCGTTTCAAAGCCAATCAGCAGCAGGATGAACGGCACCGGGTACAGCGCCAGCACCTGCGTAAAGAACCAACGGTAGAGTGGGATGAAAGCATTTGCCCCAGCCATTGGGTAAAGCGAGGGATCATAGAGCATCATCGGGAAATTGACGCCCCAGGCCATGAGCAGGAAGAAGACGCCAAAAACGATCCTGCCTGCTTCTGGCTTGAACAGGGCCAGCAGAAGCATGACGACAGCAAAAGACACGATCACAGAGAAGGGGGTAATCATAGGGATTTATGCCTCAAGTTGAAAAGTTGATAAGATGCTGGCGGCCCAGGAGCGAATGGCTGACCAGTTGCGCCGCTCGCCGGCCTGCGCCTGGATGATTACCATTGCAAACAACACAGCCCACCATTTCAAACGGCCATATTCCAACCGCCCACCGAAAACACCGATGCTGGCCGGTTTTACAGGATGCGTTGCCCGGAGGATAGGTTGGAGATAATTCGAAAGCGTGGCATAGCGCTCCCGGAAGGACAGTCTGCCTGCTTTTTCGGGCGCTTTAGGCAGATTTTCATCCACAAAAACGGGAACACCTCCCACGCTCATCTCAGCAGTGCGCGTCAGGCTCATGGCGGTGACAAATACCACCAACGGGATGTGCTGAAGTGAACGACGATGCTTTTTGAGAAACCTCAAGGCCGAGCGATGCCAGCCCATGATCATTGGAGCGCCAACAACTACGCCGGCGTAAGGCTCCAGACTCTCAACCTGGTTAAGCGGTAAAACTTCTGCCTGGGCGCCGTTTTTAACGATCTCCTCGGCAATAACCTGGGCGACTTCAGCGGTCGAGCCGGTCATCGTAGTATAAGCAATCAGGATTTTATTCATCTGCAAACTTCGCCGGTTTACTCAACTTTATGAAAACCGAAGGTGCGGAACATCACCCGCATCATGGCGTGGCCGAAATCGGGCTTGAGATACTGGTTCGGGCATGCACCGGGGATCACTTCAATACCGTTCTCCCGGCACAGGCGCACCGCATCCTGCGAAACGCTGGTCATACCTGCCGCCAGGCCCGGCTTGGTGCCCATCATGCAGTGCATCCAGACATGCTTGATGCCCAGTTCGACGCACTGCTGGACAATCTGATCGGTCACTGTGGGGTTCGCCAGGATGAAGACTGCATCTGGCTTCTCAGGGATCGATTTCAGATCAGGGTAGCACGGGTCGTCTTCAAAAGTGGTGATGCGCGGGTTTACAGCGCTCACCGTGTATCCTTCCGCTTTGAATTTGCGGTAGCCCAGGTTGCAGCCAGTATCGCGTTTATCCGAAACCCCAACCACGGCAATCCGTTTTTGGGCCAGAAAATTTTGTACGAGGGGTTCAATTTTAGACATCAGAATTCCTTTCGATTTTCTATCATTTGTTTGTTTAGTAGCCCTGCACCCGCAGGTATGCGCTCACATCCAGGTTGAAATGCATTTCTTCCAGGGTCAGCGCTGCCCAGGGGTTGCCGTCATCCAGCCAGGTAGCATAGGATACCCTGGGCTGGTCGATTAATCCAGGATGCGCACATCCGGGAAGTACATCGTCGGGAAAGAAAATTGCATGTGTTGAAATTTCCAGTTCGCCCCATGCAGCGCCAGCACCGAGGTGAAGCGCAGCGGCCAAACAAAATTCTCACCGCGGCGCAGCTCATACAGCGTGTTGCTACCGCCGCGCAAAATATACAACTCTTTGGAGAGTTTATCCACCGTTTCTCCGAAATGGGTGCGGATTGGCCCCGGCTCAACCAGCACAACCTGAATCCCAAAAGGCGCCAGTTCCCAACGCAGTGCATCGCTCAACGCTTCTACGGCGAATTTGGTTGACGAATACACGCCATTGCCAGGGGTGACAAGTTTCCCTGCAATCGAACTGAGGTTGATGATCCGCCCGGCTTTCTGCCGCCGCATATGCGGAACAACCGCCCGAACCATGCGCATCACACCCAATACGTTGGCGTCAAAGATGCCTTGCGCCTGCTCTTCAGAGATTTCTTCCACTGCGCCGCGCACCGCATAACCGGCATTATTAACCAGCACATCGATGCGGCCAAACTGCTGCATGGCGCGCTCCACTGCCTGGTTGATAGAATCCGGCTGGGTGACATCCAGCGACAGCTTCAGAGCTGCCGGGAGATCATCTAAGGCATCCAAATTTCTGGCGCTCGCCGCAACGTTGTAGCCTGCTTGAGCCAGGCGCTGCGCCAAGTTGCGCCCGATGCCCGTGGAACAACCGGTGATCAAAACCACTTGCGACATTTTTTACTCCTAACCCGCATGAAGCGGAACCGTTGCTGTTTCTTTCAACTGCTTATTGAACACCCTGCCGATCAGCATCCCATTGACGAGCAGCACCAGCCAATCAATCGAAATTACTGCCACCTCGAAACGATCCTGCCGCTCCAACCCATAATTGATGGAGACGACTACCAGGGCAATCAAGGACAGGGCAAAACCGGCAATAAATATCCACCGCACGGCAGTCTCCAGGCGGTTCTTGCCGCTGAACACAGGGGCTAAGAACAAGAACGAAAGGCTCATCAGCAGATAACCCAATTCTTCCAGAACAATGAAAACGCCGTGTGGATTGTATTGGGTCAGCAAAGTAATCCCCTGCGTCTCGCCATTCATCAGGCTAACCGGAACTACCGAAAACTGGACGAAATAGTCGCCCACCAGGATCAGGCCAGCCATCCAGCCAAAAGCCAAGCCAATTTGGCTGAAGATTTTCTTTGACTGTGGGGCGCAGGCGTGAAGCGATGCCAGCCAGATCACATAGACCAGCAACTGGATGACTGCCAGGTACATCCACCAGTAATCTTGCGGGTATTCGGCCAGTGTATCCAGGTAAGGATACTCGAAGCAGTTCTCCTGGCAGCCTGCGCCGGAATTGGGCAGGGCCGTGATGGCAACCCCGAAGGTTATCAGGGTGATCAACGCGGTTAAGATGGATGAATACATGCCCACCCGGAGTGATGTCCGCTGGGTGATATCAGGGTCTGCAAAGTGATTAGCTTGTTGTGTCATTTTGTCCTTTTTCAACCGAAGCTGATTTCATATTTCCAAACAAAAGCGCTCCAGCTGCCAACCCCAGCACGGTCAAGCTTCCCCACAAAGGCAGTTCAGAGCTTTGTGAAATTCCAGCCTTCACCACCAGGATACTGTTCACCCCCAACACCAGGGTGTAAAGCGGCCCTTTGACGCTGAGAATGCCTGCGATCACGTAGCCCCACGGCCGGCGTTTCATCAGCCAGGCTGCACCGACCACTAACCAGGGGATCAACAAGGTCAGATCCAGGGCAAAGACCACGTTGGTGGGGTGTTCTGCGATCGTGACAATGGCGGGTAGCTGCCCGGTAGCGATGAAAGCGATGGACTGGATCAAATAGATCGTCCCCAAACCTAGCGCCACAAACAGGAAATAACCGCTGATCCATTTGACCGGGGTGTGATCAGAGAACTGCCGGCAGATTCTTTCTACATCCAGGTTGATCAACCCGAAGATCAAGGCAAAGATGGACAACCCCAGCAAGGCAGCGTAGATCAGGAAGAATGCGTTGAAAGCAGCGCCAAAGAGATAGAAGGCGTAATTGTACAGCATGTAATCCAGCGCCCCCAACCAGATCAACTGCGCCCGCAGTGAGCCGCGCACTGAGAAGAACAGCGCCGCGACCAAAATGGGCACAGCCAGGAATAACGTCACCGCATCATTGCCGAGCCAGGTAGTGGTAACGAAGGCGTTATCGCGATACAAGCCATTGAACAACAGCCCACCAGCGGAGGCAAGCGCAGCCAGGATTGCAATAAGAATCGAGATAACCAATGCCGTTTTGAATTTCGTTTTGAACATGCCCATCTCCAAAGTTTTTTCACCAACCGAACAGTAAATACACCGCCGCTCACTTTTGCTGCAACGATGTTTCCTCGGCTCGTTCTTTGATTCCGAGCATGCACTTGCTCATCATCACGATATCGCCAAGATCGTACAGGATATAGTAGATAACCCAGGGAAATTTGAAGTCGTATTGGGTGCGCAGGCGCGTGACCAGCCTTGTCCTGCCCTGCCCGATCTCGCTCAAACGCCACAGCCAGGAAGCCCTGCCTTTTTTATCCCACCACAGAATATGTTCGTGCAGCTTGAACTCCTTGACCCACATGCCGTTCTTCTGATCGGGGGTGAACGGGACAAAGCTATCGTTCTCGATCTTTTGGAACTCAGGCAGGATTTGGTGTGAACTGGGTTTGCCGCCGTTGTCGATCCAGTCGATGCTGTACCAACCCGCCCGCGCCGAGCCAATTTGGATAATCCACTTCCATACCTCGGACGGCGCAGCGTTGATCGTGACAGCGCGTGTGGCAGCGAAATGAGCCGTTTTTACAATCTCGTCTCCAGGGAGGGGACGCGCGGTTTCTTCCTTTGTAGCGCCCCAGTTCAGGCTCCAGGGGCGAACGATGAGGAAGTAAAGCAAGGTCAAACCAGCTACAATGGCAAGGCCAATTAGAATAATGTCCATCTATTTTCCTCAATGTAAACCGTATGGATGACGAATGGCTTCCTGTTATGCCACCTGTTTTTTGGCGTACCGCGCCGCCAGCCAAACCAGAACCCACATCAAGGCGAGAACTTCAATGAAACCCAGGCTGGCAAGCAGGGGCAGCGACAGTCCATCCCGTATCAGGGTGACGAGTTGACCCATTGGTTGAAAAACAGGCCACAGGATGAACACGTTTTTCGTGATACGAAAGGCAACCGCATACATCACACCGATGAAGAAAAGGAAAACCATCTCACTCAACGGCATACCGTACCCGATGTGATAAGCAGCGTAGAGAACAGAGCCGATCACGATGGCTGGTATCAGACCAAAGCATTCCTCGAGCCGGAGCAATACCCAGCCTCGCCAGAAGATGGCTTCGAAGAAACCGATCGCCAGCACCAGGGCGATCAACGGCAGCAGGCTTTCCAGGGATGGCATTTGCACGCCGCGATAAGCGCCTGCAAATTGCAACGCAGCAAAAACGAGTTGCAAAACGATGCTCAAACCGAGACGATCCCGCGTCAATCCCAGGGCCGAGATGGGTCTCTTCCTGACGACAACTGTCCAGTACAATGGGATGCCAATTCCAAATACGGTCGCTCCCAGCACAGCATACACGCCAAAATAGGCCATCCCCCCGGCTACTGTGGAACCGATGAGGAAAGTGGCAGAATAGAGGGCAGCCACGACCAAAACCCACGAAACTGCAATGGCGAGCAGGTCTTTATCAAGCTGCCAACGCAAGGTTAAGATTGTTTTTCCAGCTTTTGAGAAGTTTATTGACATAATGTGATTCCTATGAATTTGTGATTTGTGGGCTGCGTTCTGCCCGCTGGCGGATACCGAGCATCATCTTGCGTTCCATAACAAACCCTACCGGCTCGGTCAAGCGCCAGATCCAGGCCATATCGGGACTGTAGGCCAGACGCTGGCGCACCAGCAGGCGAGTAGTACGCTCATTTTGAGGCTGCAAAACAAACTGCCAGGTGGCAATCGAATAGGCTTTTTCTGCCTGGTTTTGATAGATCACGGGCTGCTCGGATTTCGGGTCAGCGCTGATCAGCACCAATGCCCAACCAGGGTCGATTGCTGTGATCGCAAAACACGGGTAACCTCTTGGCCCCAGACGCACCAATTCCCCTATCTGCGGATTTTGTAGTTCAGGGAGAATTGATCCGGCGCTATGAATATTGCAACCGGCAACGTTTTCAAGCCCATCGTAGCTGTACAGGCCGCCACGCCCTTGCCCCATCTGTACCAGCCACGGCCAGATATGCTCGACAGGCGCGTGGATGGTGATAGCCCGGGTATAACCAAGCAATGGGGCAGGGACAAGCTCATCCCCTGGCAGCAGTTGCTGAACTTCTGCAGGTGTGGCCCCCCAGCGGTTATACCATCCGCGCAGCAGCGGTGATGCCAACAAGGTGCTTCCTACCTGGAGAGCGCCAACCAAATTTTCCAAAAAGTTCATTTGAGACCTTCACTACTCTGATTTTGCGATTGGGCAGAACCTTGTAAGCTATTATTTAAATGACGAGCAATCGAACGCAGTGGATCGGCAGTATGATATACCCGGCTGAGGATAATCCCGCCTTCCAGGCTGGACAGGGTCAGGCGCGCCTGTTCGGCAGCTTCTGCTTCTGGCAGGCCGCAGCAGGCCATTTTTTCCTTCAGCACAGCCTCGATCTGCTCATAGACTTCTCGGCAGGCCTGGCTGATGCGTTCGCTGGTTCCAGCGGCTTCGACAGATACAATGGTGAGCGGATTGCCAGCCGCGAAATGTTTTTCTTCGATCTTATCTGCCAGACGCAGGATATATTGGCACAAAGCTTGCAATGGGTCTTCTTCCTTTGCCAACTCGCCGCGCATGCGCTCAACCAGGATTTGCCCGGCGAAGCTCACCGCCTCGCTGACGATCTGCTCTTTCCCATCTGGGAAATAGTAATACAGTGAGCCTTTCGGCGCGCCGCTCTCTTTGACAATCTCGTTTAGTCCGGTTGCCGGGTAGCCTTGTTTCTCCAGCAATCGGCAGGTAGCCAGGATAATCTCTTCGCGCATAGTTGCCATTGGTGTCTCCATCGAAATTGTCTGACAGGTCGGGCAATTATAACGACCGGTCAATATATTGTCAACCCCCCCGCATTCATTTTGAAAAAGAACACCTGGTTAGGAAGAAATATCAAAAATTAATCTGATTGCTGGTTGTCCAGGCCTTGGTGATTAAACAGAGAAGCACCGCTATTTGACCAGTTTACTCTAAAGTATTTTCATGCCTGGTAACACTATGCCTTCTATCTTTACCGAATCGGCCTGCACCGGGCTTGCGGACACGCTCCAAGCATCCACCAGACAGGTCGGTCTCGAGGTCTTTTAGCCCCTTACGGATCGTCTTGTCATTCAGCCCGGTGATCTGGGTTACCAGGTATATACCACGCAGTTCCACCCCATAATGCTCAGCCAGCACCGCAGCAAACCAGCGGCGCTGCTGTTCATCCAGGCGGCTCATCAGCAGGTTGATGTGGTGGTGACGTACCTGCTCCGGGTGTTCCACACCCAGGCGGCAGATCTCACAGGTACATTGGCTGACATAAGGTTTTGCTGAAGGCATCAATTTCCCTGTCACAAAACTTCAACAACCAGCAGCGCGCCAACGCCAGCCGTGAAACCCACAAATGCCGGCAGCCGGCGGTCGCATTTTCGGCCATAACACAGGCGCAATCCCAGGTACCACACACCCAGCCCCAGCCAGGCCCAGGCGCAAACCTGCATGTCCAGCAGCGCCAGGGCCAGGCTGGCTTTAGCATCTGCTCCCCCGATCCAACCGCGTTGCCAGAACAGGAGCAAGAACGCTATCGCAGCAAGCAGTGGCAGCAGCGATCCCTGGATCAAACCAACCAGACGCAGGCAGAATGCAAGCGCCAATGGCGGCAGGGTGAGCCAGTTGCTTACCTCCCGGCTGCGCCAGTCCTGGATGACGCAGGCCAGTAGCCAGGCGAATACTGCCAGGTGCAGCGGTTCACCGGCCGGCATACCAGGGCTGCTCCTTGCAGAGATTCAAAGTCTCTTCGACTTGCACTGCCCAGAACAGAAAGCCGTTCAGCGGGTCTTTGGCTATATAACCATTCTCGATGAAAACGCCGCTGGCTCCCGGCAGAAAGCTTTGCTCAACCTGGCAGAAGGGAGAGAATTCCAGGCCGGCGCAATCGAAGCCCTGATGGGTAACAAATGGCCCATTGGCGGATACAGTGACCAGGTACTTTCCTGGCTGGAACCCTTGCGCACTTTTTGAACGAGAAAACGGCGGCAAGCCTCCCGATGCAAGATACCAGCCATCCGGCGTACGCACACCTGCGGTAGAAGACACCGCGTAGGCGACCCAGGCGTAGGCGATCTCCTGCCCATCCCAATCGAACAGCTCGCCATTCCAATCCGGCCCGGCGCGGCGAAAATACACCTGCACCAGGTCGAACTCAGCACGCAGCCATTTCAAGGTGCGGGTTGCGCCGGTGATCGCGGTAAAACTCCAGGAAGGATAGGAAGTCTCTTCGCCTGCAGGGATGTAACGAATGCCGCCTGTGGGCATACGATGCAGCTCATCCCGGATGAATGCCTGGCAGTCTTGCTCTGTGATTGTCCCAGGCAGATCGGCGGTAAAGAACACCGCTTGGGCCAGGGCGGGCAGAACCAGCACAAAAGCAGCCATTGCCAGGAGCGAGGCCAGGAGAACCAACAATCCTCCCCAAAACAGGAACAACGTGTGGCGATCACTGCTCATGCTAATATTCCATCCGTTCGCTATCTTTTGGCGGGAAGAATATAAAGTAGACCTCCATACAAACCACCACAGCCAGGCTGGCGACGAAGATCAACACATCCAAAAACCAGGAAAACAGGGTTTTCACAAACTGCTCCTTCAAGTCGTTTTAGCGATCACGACCAGTACAATCACCATCCCAACCAGGTAGGTCAGCCCACACAGGCAGGCGATGGCAAGCGGGTGCATCTCACCACAATCCGGGGATCAAGCGCCAGCGCACCCGACCAGCATATGCGCTGTAGCCGCCCAGGGTGCGCTCCTCCCAGTGGATGCGCGCCAGGACGGTGATGAGCAAAATAGCGAAGATCAGCACATTCCAGGGAGATGGCTCTCCTATCAGGATGGCAAACACCGCCAGCAGTTCCCCGGCGTATACCGGATGGCGCAGGACTTTGTATGGCCCGTTCAACACCAGCCCGCGATCGGCGGGGGCGATGCCAAAGGATTTGCCCAGGCTGAACAGACCCCAGGCGGCCAATGTCAGGCCGCAGCCAGCCAGGCAGACCTGGATCAGGCCAGGTTGGCTGGCCACCTGGAGCAGGAAAGGCAGCAGAGCAGAGAGCCAGGCGACCAGCTTCTGGAACGTAGGAACCTGGGCTATATCGCTTCGCCGGGTGGTCAGAGCGTATGCAACCAGACCCGCCTGTAAGGTCAGCAGCAAGGCAAGCAGACTGCGCTGCTGCCAGGCCTGGTTCAGGCGTAACCCGGCCAGGAAAAGCCAGAAGGATAAAGCCAGGATTTCGAAGAAACGGTTTTTCGAGATATGCAAGGTTTACTCGCTTTCAGGCAAGACAAAGAGTAATGAGTGAGGAGTCAATGAGTGGCGTCTTCCACTCATTACTCGTTACCCTTTGACTTATTGACTGCCTCAGAACATCGAAAGAATGGGGATCATGAATGACCCCAGGATGACGATCACAAAGGGAATGAAGAAGAACAGGGCCGTAGCCATCACCAGGCGCGAGTCGAGCTTCTTGGTCTCGCTCATCAGGCGGGCGCGGTACTCACGCGCCATTGCCTGGGCGATGCCCGACATCAGCTCAGCGCCGGCGACGCCTTTCTCCGAAACACGGTCAAGCTGTGAGGCAAAGGCGCGCACAGCCGGCAGGTTGGCGCCGGCAAAGGTCTCGACCAGCGCTCCCTGGATCTTGCCGCCTCCGTCACGGCGGCTGAAGAGCGGCCGCCCGCTGGTCTGGGAGAAGGCCATGGCTTCGCCGATCAGCACTGGCAGCGGGCCGGGAAGCGCTGAGCTGCGCTGCAGAGCCTGCTCGGGTGGCACGCCGGCGGCCATCTCAGCCGCGATCAGCGAGGCGGTTTCGGGCAGGCCGCGCACCGCCTGCTTGCGCACCTGGTTGGCTTTGCTGCGCACCCCGATGAAGGGGTACACGAATGCCAGCAGCGGCGCGCCCAGGCTGACCGGGGCGGGATTGACGAATAACAGGCTCGAAGCGCAAGCCCCGTAGAGCAGCGCCACGAAGACCAACCGCCCGACGTTCCAATCCGGGTAATAGCCGCCGCGCTGCGCCCAACGCAGGTGATCTTCCCAGGCTTCAACCGAGATCGGCAGCCGCTGGGCCACACGCTCGCCAAACTGCTCGTTGGGGGTGTGCTGGCGCGGGCCGCCCTGGAAGTCGGAAAGCTGGCGCGTCATGCCGGTCTCGATGCGAATGGCGCTGATCAGCCAGGCGATCACCGCGGCGAGCGAGAAAGCACCTACCGGCCAGGCAATCAGATGAATGGTATTCCACATAATTTTCTCCTTACTCCGTGGCTGTCTGGATGGTATTGCCGATGTACCACCAACCCACGCCTGCCCAGCAGATCGCCAGCAAGATGGCGATCTGCACCAACGGGTTGCCGGAAATAACCTGGCTGGCTGGATTGAGCATGACCGAAGCCACCGCTCCGCCCAATGCCAGGGCGATGATGCGCACCGTGCCCCAGGCTCCATCTGCCACGGCCATGGCTTCGGCGCGAGTTTCGAGCAGGTTGGACAGGTTCTGTGAAGTCATGTGAAAGGCCTGCACGTAGCCCTGTCCACCAGTGGCGTACAGGCGCTCGACCTGCACGGCGAAGAGCAGCAGGGCCGGCGAAATGTCACGCGCCTCCTGCTGCATCTCCTGCAAACCAGAAACGCCGTTGGACTGCATCTTCTGCACCAGACGGCGCACCCAGGCCTGCAGCGGGCCGCCCGGCTCCAGGTCTTCGGCTTCTTCGCTCAGGGCGTTGAGCACATTGGCGCTGGCTTGCAGGCTGCCGGACAGGCGGGTTAGCAGCAGCGGAATTTCTTTCTCGATGGCCTGGCGCACTTTGGTCCACTTGCCGGTGACCAGGCCATTGACGATGACGTAAGACAAACCTGGAGCGGCCAACCAGATCACCGGCGGGAAGCCTGCCAGGGCAATCGGGATGAGCAGCCCCAGAGCGACAACGCCATAAGCCAGGTACAGGGCGGTTTCTTCCCACCCTGACACATCCAGGCCATAGCCGGAAAAGGCCAGGCGAATCTTATAAGGCTGGGAACCCATCGAGGCTTGCGGGTTATCTTTGCCGGCGCTTTGCGGGTTCCCAAAATCAGCCAACGCTTTGCGCGAACCGGCCGCCAGCGAGAACAGCCACTCCAGGGTATAGAAGGCGATCACAGCCAGCGCGCCGGCGGCGATCAAGGGAATTGTCAAACGAAATATTTGCATAAAACCTCCGAAAACGAATACTCATGAGCGATCCACCGCCAAGGCACGAAGAGCGCAAAGATTTTAGAATTTGACTTTGCGTTCTTTGCGACGCGGTTCATACTCTGGCGCTTTCATCGCCTCTGCATGGACAGCATCTCGGCTTCGCCAGGGCGGTAAAGCTGGCGGAAACGCACCTGGTTATCCTGCATGCGGCGCTCGACTTCCCAGGCCCCCAACACCTGGCGACGGCCATCCAGCCAGCCGACCTGCACCACCAGGTCAATGGCCTCAACGAAGATGCCCTTGACCGTGTCGAGATCAACCTTGACGTCGGCGCCCATGATCACGCCCATGCGGAAAACCGAATGCTCCGGGCTTTCAGCGTGGAAGGTGGACAGGCCAGGATGATCGGACATCTGGGCGCGGAAGAGCGACATGGCGGCATCGCCGGTGCGCACTTCACCCAGGATCAGCCAACGGGGCGACATGCGCATGGCATCGTCTACACCATTTTTGAGCGTGTAGGCCGGGACGGATGAGCCGGGCAGCGCCGGGCGGGCTTCGATGGTCACCACATGCGGGTGATCGAGCCAGATTTCTTCCGGGTCTTCGATCTTGACCACGCGTGCCTGTTTTGGGATGCCGCTGGCCAGGGCGGACAGGATGGTGGTCTTGCCGGTGCCCGTGCCGCCGATCACCAGCAGGCGCGCCTGGTGCGAAACGGTCTCCACCAGGGCCTGGATGACGGCAGGCGGAGCCACGCGCCACTCGATAAGCTGCTCCGGGCGCACCGGGCGGGCTTCGAACAGGCGCACGTTGATGGATGGATAGCCCTGGCCAGGCGTCAGCAGCGGGTGCAAGATTTTGACGCGCGCCCCGCCCATGCCCTCCGAACGAGGCAGCTTGGCATCCACCGAAGGCGTGGCTTCAGAGACCGAGCGTCCCAGGGGAGCCAGCAGCGACTCGACAGCGCGCCAGACTTCGGCGGTGGATGGGCGCAAGGTAAGCTGCTCGAAATCCTGCGCCCCTTTGCGCAGCACCCACACGCCGCCGTCCGGGGTCAGGGCGATCTCGGAGTAGCCGGGATCGAAGTTTCTGGCCGGGATCAGGCCGTTGAGAAAACCCAACCCGCCCACCTGTGCGACGACGCGCTGGATCAGGGCAGATTGCAGGGCCGGGGAAACCACCTGCCCGCGGCGGCTGATGGCGCTGACCACCACCGGCTGGGCTTTGGCGGCGAGTTGAGCCGTATCGCGCAGCAGGTTGAGCGGTAGGCCCTGGCGCTGCAAAGCCTCTACGGCCTCGGCCAGGATCTGATCTTGTTCGGCCTCCGAGATGTTCAACGCCATACCTGCCCAGGAAGACGGCGCGGTTCCCGTTCCAGGCGCTAACACAGGTTGGCTTGGGGAGGCGGTCAGGTTCTGCCCTCCCCAGCGTCCATTTCCGCTCATACCTTCACCTTGATCGGCCCAAGATGGATGGTTTTTTTGTGGCTCTCGGTCGGAGCGCCATCCTTGATCGCCAACAACGCATCCGCCAGCGGTTTCAGGGCGCGGGCAAAGTCATCGCTGGCCACCAGCGGCATACTGCGCTGGTCTTGCGCGTTGCCGACGCGCGGATCATCCGGGATCTGGGCGATCACGGGCGGGAAGGAGCGCCCCAGCATGGCCGAGGCCGAGCGGTGCCACTCGTTGGCATCCAGGCGACTGCCGACGCGGTTGAGCGCCACGTACACCCCACCGGAGGGAATGGCGTGCTGCCCGGCCAGGCGTTCGACCACCGTGCGGTAGGCTTCTACGGTGCGCAGGATGCCCTCCAGCGAGGGGCGCGCCACCATCACCAGCGTGTTGGCAGCCGAGATGGCGCTGGCGGCCAGGGCAGTCGGCGGGGCATCCAGCACGATCACAGCGTATTCGGAGCGGATAGCCTGGTTGACCAGGCGTTCCAGCGAGTTGGGTGCATCCACCGGGGTGTTGATGGCCTGCGCTTCAGAGAGCACGTCCGGGAACCCGGCCAGCACATCCAGGTGATCTTTCTTCTGGATCGCCTGGCGCAAACCTTCCGGTGTGGGATTGGCGCGCCAGTGGGTCAGGTTGGGTTCTTTCTTCAGGCTGAGGATCAAGGGCAGGTCGTCCGGTGATCCCAGGCCGACCAACAAAGTGGGCAGACCGCGCCGGGCGGCTTCGTAGGCCAGGTTGGTTGAGATGGTGGTTTTGCCCACCCCACCGGCCTGGTTCCACACGGCGATGATGCGCATCTGCACCGGCATACCGCTGCGCGGCCCACCAGCCAGTTCCCAGGCAGCGTTCATGCCGGGTTGGGCGCTGACGCGCATGGATTTGACATCATCGTACATACGGCGAGCCAGCTCAGGCAGGTTGACTTCGCCGCGATAAACGGCCTTGACCGTACTGGCATTCTTGACCGTCTGGAACTGCTCTTCGGAAGCCTGCAAAGGCAGCAGCACGTAGGCCGCCCCCTGCACGCGCGTCAGCAGTTGCAGCAGGTCCTGGGGGCCAGAGAAGATCGTGGCATCTAGCAGCAGCACTTCGGGGTTGCTGGCCAGCTTGGCCGTTAGATCGGGAACGTCATAAGCCCAGGAGATCACCCGGTAGCGAGCGTCGGCCTGCAGGGCCGCATACCAGGCAGAAGTGCGCGCCTGTGGGCCGCCTAAAAGCACCGTCACCGCATCGGCGGCCTGGGCCAGGTTGGTTGTCCAGGTAGCATCCATACAACTGCCTACTTCTTGGGTTTCTTGGTCGGGATTGCTGTAGGCTGCGGGGGCAGGGGTGTGGTCTGCGCCGGAACAGCGTAACTGGTTCCTGGAGTAGGAGTAGCCGTTTCCGTAGGCGTAGGTGAAGGGCCGGGCGTACGCACCAGGTCGGGCAGGTAGATGCCGGAGGAGACAAAGCCCACCGGCTGCTCGGGTTCCAGGTAGAGGGAGAGCTTTGCGTTGCCAGCCTGGTCGAGAGCGGGCAGCAGGTCAACGGCGTATACCAGCCGGGAATCGTTGGGCACACCGAAGGCAACGAAGTCGTAGCCAACCACGCGGGCAGTAATGGGTACAGCCAGCACTACCGTACCGGTATCCTGGCGGCTTTGTGTCAAACCACCCGTGTTGGCTCCGAGACCGCTTTCTTGCGTACCTACCGGCTGGGACTGCGGCTCTTCGGCTTTGAAGGATGGCGAGATGTACAACACGCGCAGCCCGCCGATCACGGCTTTGCCGAAGGTGCCGCTGCCGCTCATGTCCGGCAGCACAGCGGTCACACCGACCAGGTCGCCAGGCTTGAGCAGCCCGGCCAGGCCGCCCGAATCGGTGACGTGAATGGCAATGGCGCGCTCATCCGGAGCGAGCGTAATGGCTTCGCCGCCCAGGTTCTCCGGGTAAAGCACATCCCCGGCGCGGCGCTCGATACGCAGCGTTTGCCCGACCAGCGGGGTGGTTTCGACGAAAGCGCCCTCGGGGACCATGCTCTTGGGATATTCCTGCAAGGTCAGGTCAGCTTCGGTAATCGTGTGACCGGCGGGCAGGTTGGCAGCGGCAACCACCACGGAGGTGGTGTCTTCGGGTTGCAGCATGACCAGCGCGAAGAAGAATACAACTGCGCCGATCAACAAGGGAAGAAAACGTTTCATAGTTCAAATTCTCCGTTCATGGATTGGATGGGGGCTGAAATAAAGACTCAGCCGCGATGATTGGGGCTATTTCAGAAAAAGGCTTGAGCTCGCAGCCCAGCACGGTTTCCCGGTCCGGGCCGAGCACCAGCACGAGCACTTTGAGATCGTGCGGCTCGAGCTGGTTTTGAAGCAGGCCTTGCGCCAACAGGTTGGCGACGAGCTGTTGGACTGGGGTCAAGATGCGCCTCCTGGAGTAGATGTAGGATAGAGTGGATCGGGCGTGGGCATGCTGCTCCACCAGCCGGGTGTTGCTGCTGGTGTAGGCGTGGATGGCGCGACCGCGGGAGTACTCCAGGGAGATGGCCCATTCACATCATCCCTGGTCAGAACGCTACTTGTGACCAGGAGCAGGATCAGGACGACAAAGAGCAGCAGGCCCCACCAGCACTCCGGTCGCCACTTCAAAGCCGGGAATTTGAGTTTGCGGGTCATATGGCAGCCCTCCGCAAGGCTTTGCCCTGCAATTTCTGCCCGATCTCGGCGTCAGACGGCTCGCGCACATCCAGAAGCAGGGGACGGAACAGAAAGGCGCGCTGTAATTCACGCGTGGTCGTGTACGGGAAGCGCCCGATGGACATCCCAATCGGAATATCGGAGACAAAACGCCGCCACTCCTCGTCGCGGAAGCCCTTTTCCGAGCGAGCCAGCGCCGAGAGCACCAGGTCCTTATCCTTAGGGTTTTTCAGGAAAGCCACCACCAGGTTATTGCAGGATGAAATGATGTCATCCGGCAGCATGTGTGGAGCCTGGGTGATGACGTGCAGGCGGGCCTTGTACTTGCGGGCGTCGCGGAACATGTCGCCAAAGCGTTGGGAGGCCGAAACCCCGCCGCCTTCTTCTTCGCTGCCGCCCGATTCGGCTCCGCTGAAGATCTTATTGGCCTCTTCGAAAAAGATTTGCAGCAGCGGCTCGTCGTCCTTGACTTCGTGGACACGCCGGGCAACCATGTCGGTGTACAGGTGCCAGCCGATCCAGCCCAGCAGGAAAGCCTTGCCGAAATCGTCCAGGAACATGCCGCCTTCAATGATGGCGATGCCCCAGGGTTTGCCCAGGTCTTCGACGGCGATCACGTCGCCGCCGGGGGCAAACTGGGCCGAGGCGGCGCCCTGCACCAGCGGGTTCAGGCGGAAGATGATGCCTTCCAACACGCCCGCCAGCATGGCGTCGCGCGGCGGAACGTCCGCCAGGCGTGTCTTGATCTCGCTGTACAGGTCTTTCAGTCCCACGCGAGTCGAGCGCAGCACGGCCAGGCGTTGGCGCTGTACCGGCGTCAGTTGATCCAGCCCTGTTCCAGCCGTTTTCCCGGTCAGGCGAGATTCTTCGCTGCCGCGAACTTTGCCCCATTCGGGATCCTGGCGCACATCGGGATCATCGACCAGCACCCCGGCTCGGATGTACACCTGGCGGAGTGCTTCGAGCAGCTCCTGCTTTTGGCGGCGCACGCCCAGGTGGGCAATCGAGCCAAAGATATCGGCGAAAGCGCGCCACTGCGTCTCGGGGTCGATATTGCGCCCGATCTGCAGCGGGTTCCAGCGCAGCGGGCGCACGGCATTGGGCCATAGCTGCAGGATGTCCACGTGGCCTTCCAGCCCCTGGGCGTTGAGCAACTGCCGCCAGCCTGCGCCGAAGTCCAGCACCACGGTACGCAGTTGCCAGTTTACGGTGGTCTCGTAGGCCATGCGAATGGCGGCCACACTCTTACCGAAACCAGTGTCTCCGGCGAACATGGTGTGCATCAGGCGGCTGGGATCGAGCTTGACCGCCGCGGCGGTCAGGTCACGGGTAGTAGGAGAAACCTGGTGGCCGAGCACCACGTCGCCAGGCATCTGTGGGATAAAGCCCATATCCTGGGGAATAGGCGGCATGACGGTCACGGCGGTGCCTTCTTCGATCAGACCCGGGGCGCTGTAGGCTGCCACCTGCCCGGCAGTCAGCAGCGTGGCGTACTTGCTCCACAACATGCCGTCGAAGGGGTCGCCCGGATCGGGCGCGCCGTAGGGCAGGAAAGCCCAGGCGTGCTCGCGCAGCAACCCGGCGTCGCCGCTTTCGGGACGCACGGTCAGCACCGGGGTAGGCACGTTGGGGCCGTGGAAAGCCTGTGGCACGAGCGCTTCGGCAGCCTTTACGCCAGTTTCGCTGGCAGTGAAGAGCAGGGCGTCGGTCATGAAGCCGCCTTCGCCGGAAGCCACGTTGAGCAAGGCCTCGAACTGGCGCAGCACTTCGGTGACCCGGTCGGCCACGTCATCTTCGGTTTGCCAGGAGCGGTTGATCGAGATGCCCGGCGCTAACCCGGCCGAGAAACCGCCGGAGAGGCCTTGCATGCCGGAGCGTCCGATGGCCACCCCCAGGGCATCGCCCTGGCTGTGCGCCTCGCCCCAGTTCTCGCTCTTGCCATCCGCCGCCCCTCGCGTGTCCGCTGAGCCAACCGTATTGGCCCAAGATTTGCTCTCCGAGCGCGATTGGGTGATCGTGTCCGATGTCCCCACGGCATGCCCGCCGCCAATTGAATCGGCGCTGCTGACCGTATCGGCCGAACCGACCGTGTCCGCCACGCCGAAAGAGTCCGCCGAGCCTTGCGTCTGGGCTGAGCCCTGGGTAGCGGTCGTCGAGGTGCTGGTGGAGGAGGATGTCCCGCCGCCCACACCCGCGTTGGCCGAAGTGCTCTGCCCGGTCTGCACGCTGGTGCCTGTGCCCACGCTGGCGCCCACCGATCCGCCCACCGACACCCCTCCGCCGACGGAACCGGTGATCGGGGATAGCTCCGTGACGCCCACGCTGCCATTGGCGCTCACGCTGCCGTTCAGCGAGGCGTTCAGACTGGTTTGCTCGCTCTCTGTCACGCTGGCGCTCTGCGTCGTACCCGTGCCCAGCGACCAGTTCGTGGATTGCCCGCTGGTCTGCGTGGTGCCTTGCGAGACGCTGCTCGATTGGGTGGTAGACTGGCTGTCGGTATGGCTCTGGCTGGTGGTATGCGCCTGGCTGTCGGTGTGCGCCTGGCCATCCGTGTGGCTCCAGTTGGAGCTGTCCGCCTCGCTCGTGCCATGCGAAACGGCCACGCCCTTCGACACACTTTCACCCCACGAATGCGATTGGCTGTCGGTGTGCGAAGAGCTGTCCGTATGGCTCTGGCCCCAGCCGTGCGACTGGGTGTCGCCCTGGCTGTGAGCCTGCGAATCGGCGCGCGAGACGCCGCCGCCCAGCGAGTTGGAGATGGCCGCCATGAGCGGGATGCCGATGCTGAAACCAATCGAGAGCGCCCCACGTCGCCGGGAGGCTACGTTGGAAGCCACCTGCGCCACGCGCACCAGGGCTTCCGCCAGGCCGCGGCGGCTCATGTGTTCGGCGGTGACCTGGAAGATGAAATCTTCGCGCAGCTTGGCCAGGCCGCGAAAGAGCAGTTCGTTCTGCTCGGCGGCCAGGTCGTCGCCGGTGTTATTGGGCAGCTCGCCGTCTTTGCCCAGGCCGCGCCGTGTCTCGCGCGGGTCGGGGTGACCCAAGAGAGCGATCACGTGCTGCGCGCGGTGGGCGATGAAGTCCACGTACCACTCGACGAAATTCAGGCTGGGAGCACGCGTGACCGATTGAGGATAGCTGGCTGCCAGGGTAGCCACCACCGCCGAAACCTGGCCTTGCGCCAGGCGGGCAGCGGCTTCCAGCGAGGCGTCCTGGGCGGCTGCCCCGTAGTACTGCACGATGCCGATGTGATCCGGGGTGAAGATGCCCGCCGCTGAGTACAGGAAGTCCACCCCGGCGTTGTACAGACCGCGGCAGGCGGCCCACTGCTTGCCGAGCAGATCGTAGTCATCGCGTGAGCTGATCGGGATGCTGGAAAGTTCCCGCAAAGCGATGCAGCGAAAGCGCTCGCCCTGGGGCGTGGAAAGCCGGAACCAGGCGTATTGCAGCGCCCCGTCTGGGGCGTACAGCCCGTTATCCAGCACCTGGACATTCATAGGCAGGTTCTCCGTCAGGCAAAGAAAAAGTGACCGGCTCTCCCGCAGGGGTCAGCGAGGGGAGGTGGTAATTAGGCAGGCTCAGTTGCAGCGTCAGCCATTGGGCAGCGTTGGGGAAGTTTTCGCAGAAGGTCTGCCAGGTTTGTTGTGTGATCAGGACAGTTCGAGGGGGCATAAGTCTCCTGTAGGGTCATTTTTCAGAGTGTATGAACAGATGGATGAGCAGCGCCAGAGACATCGTCAGCAGCCCGGCGAAGGCGGCCACCACCCAGATCGGCATGCAGATCATTGCTTCCCCCGGGCACGCAGCGTATGGATCATGCTCTCCGGGTTCTGCGAGAGCGGCGGGTGCACCCAGATCGACTGGGCCAGCAGCGCCAGGTAGCCCAGCGGGTAAGCCCACATTGCCAGGCTGATCAGCACCGACAGGTAGTTCTGCCCCTGGGTGAGCAGCGGGCTGTCGATCTGCCAGGTGGGGGCTAAAGCCTGATAAGCGGTGAAGCCCAGGCCCATCAAGGCGTACAAAGCGAGCCCGCCTGCTGCCCGCCAGCGCAGAGCGATCGGGTTGAAGCGTTCCAGCAGGATCGCCACGATCCCGGCGCAGGCCATCACCAGGGTCAGGAGCGGCACCGGTTGAGGCGACAGAGCCGCCGAAGCGATGGATAGCCCGGCTGCGGCCGCCACCCACGGGCGGTGTTCCCTGGGACCGGTTGCACCCAGCCAGGCCAGGGGCGGGATGAGCAGCAACGCCAGGATGCGCCCGAAGAGCAGGTAGCTCAGCGCCAGCAGCCCGTTGAGCAGCCATAGGAAGGGCAGCAGCAGATCATGGGGTGTGATCGACATGGGGAACTCCTTGCTCCACCGTGACAGCATCCAGGGTGGAGCGAACGGGAAAGTCAAGCTGGCAGTGGTTGGCGAACACGCGCCACTCGCCAGTCGGATCGTCCAGCGAGACCACCAGCGTGCCCAGCAGCAGCCCATCCGGGCCGATCGGATAGGTCTCGATCTGGATTCGTCCGGGGCGCAGCGCCTGCCCATCCACCGCCACTATGACGCTCGGGACTTCGTCCGGCAGTAAGCGGCTGCACCAGAAGGCCACCACCGTGCCGGGCGACGTCACCGGTGGGTACACGCCTTTGGTCACCGCAGCTTCGGGCTGGTGGTCCGATTCCAGGCGGAAGCGGAAAACCTGCTCGCTCCCAGAGAGCGCCTCGACCTGGAACCACAGCCCACCAGGCGGTGTGTATATTTCGCTATCCTTATCCAGGTTGAGCGTGCGCGCCGCGGCGAACTGGCCGCGCACGTCGGCGCGCGCCTGGTAGGCGTCGAGCAGTCCTTGCGTGCGCGAGTACAGGCGTACGAAGAGCGGCTCGTGCGGAAGGAAGCCCTCAACGAAAGCCAGCGCCGTCTGCCCTGGGGCATAGACCATCCCCTGGCGCCCAGCCGTCAGGAAAGGCGGGGGCTGTTCGGGTTTGCCTTGCACAGCCAGGAACACCCGCTGCAGGTAGTCTTCCTGCGCCCGGGCTGCCTGTACATTTCGCCAGCAGCCCAGGGCGATGGCGGCTGCCAGGATCAGTACGCCCAGGCCAATCAGCGCCAGGGCAATCCGCTGCAGGCGGCGGTTATGGATGGGGGAAGCGCGTAACAACATAGGCTATCTGAGAAGCAGGCGGGATACAGTAAACAATTGCCTGTATCCCGTCTACCGTTCCCTGTCTACTCGATAATGCTGGATTCCATCAGGTACACCGGCACGCGCAGGGTAGCGCTGGCGGATTGCCCATCTTGCTGGGTAGCCGTCACGCTCACTTCATAGTAGCCGGGGTCGAGCGGCGCCAGGTGGAAAGAAAGCTGTGCCCGGCTCGAGCCGATTCCGCTAACGCTATACGGTGGAATGAAGGGATAACTGCCCTTGACGTGTGCGCCGGGGTACTTACGCGCCAGTGTCCCCGTGATCCAGGCGATGCTGGATTGGGCCAGTTGCACCCGCGTCACCCGCAAAGCGATGATGCGCGCCGGGCCGCTGTTGGGGCAGTAGTGCATCCCGCCGCGCGCCGTGATGCCGCTCACATCCACGCCGCGGTCATCGGGGTCCTGCCCCAGAGTGATCGGGTAGGGCGGCGCCAGCACCAGGCGAGCGCTGATCGAGGGCGGGCTGAAGTAGGGCACGCAAGGCGGGTCGTCCGGATCATCCGAAGGATCATCGTCATCGCCGGAATCGGGCTCATCGCCATCACCGCCATCGTCATCCGGTGGGTCAGGGGGCGGATCGCCGCCGCCGACGCAGTCCATGCACTGTTGGGCATGGGCGTGGACCAGCGGGTAAATCGTCGAAAGGGCCAGCGCAGCCAGCAGGATGACCGCCAGGATCATGGCCTGCCGGGCAGTGCGATTGCGGGTACGGGTAGAGAAAAGTTTCATGGATTTGCACCTCCAGGGGCTAAGATTTGAACGGATAAGGGGGGAATGCCAACGTCAACCGGTTCCTGTTCAGCATCAATCACCTGGCCCAGGGTAACTGTCCACAGGCCGGGGGCCAGGGTGTCGGAAGATTGGCGCAGCGGGAATACCACCTGGCCGAAGGCGTCGCTGATGTTGATCACCTGATCTGCCTGCCCATCCTGGCGGGAAGTCAGGGCATAGCGTACGCCAGGCTCCAACCCGGTGCACCAGAAGACCTGGTAGCCGTCGAAGGCCGCCTTTTCCGGGTAGAAGCCGCAGCCCTTGGCAGCCGGTTCGGGTTGGTAGGAGTATTCGACCTTGAAGCTGAACTCCAGAGTCTGGGATGAACCGGTGAAGCGGTAGGTGTATTGGCCTGGCGGCGGGGCGTCCCTATCGTTGGCAGAAACGGGCAGGCGTTTGACTGCCAGCAGATAGCCCAGGCTGTCTGCTTCAGCGCTCTTGTTGAGCAGCACACCTTGCTCGGCATGGATCAGGGCCACCGCCACGGCTTCACCCGGCAAAAAGCCCTCGCCGAAGGCAGCAATCATCTGCCCGGCGCCATAGGTCAGGCCCTGGTTGTCTGCGGCCAGCACAGGCAGCGGCAGTGTTTCTGGAATGTCAGTAGCAGAAATGACTTGCGGAGTAGTTGGAAGTGCAGTTTCTTGTGCGCTTCGCGGTACTTTCATAGTTGGCGATAAGGTCTTGGTAGCAACCGGGCGAATGGGAGATTCTTTCCTGACAGGGGCAGTGACCAATTTTGCGGATTGGTTTGTGATTGCTGTGGCTTCTGCAGGGTGCGCGTCCTGGCAGGCTGAGAGTAGCAACGCCAGAATGGTGAGAATGAGCAGGGAAAATCTGATAGCAGGTTTCATTACAACTCCTTAAATGTGGGATAGGTAAACAAAAAGAGCGTTTCTGTCCAGAGGACAAAAACGCTCTAAACGCAACTGCGCGCCAATGCGTGCAGGGGTGCATTTCAACGAGGGGGATTATAAGCCAATATCAAGTGCCTGTCAAGAGAATGCTATTATGGCATTTTCTATGCAGGATCTACGAGGATCGCATGTACAACCGCTCTTTTGAAAGCCGTTCCTCCCAAAGCCGCTGGTGTATCAAAATCGTTTATAATCGAGCGAGATTGCCTGAATTGACAAGGCTGTTACTTCTGTGGAAATCTCCATCCAACTGCTTGGCGGTTTTGCCATCCTGCTCGATCAACGCCCGCTCAACCTGGCGTATATCGCCCGGCTGCGACTGCTGCTGGCGTATTTAGCATCGCATCCCAACTGCCCCACCCCACGGGCGCAGGCAGCTTTCCAACTATGGCCCGATTCGAGCGAGAAGCAGGCGCTGACCAACCTGCGCAAGCTGCTGCACCATCTGCGCCAGGAGTCGCCTGAGGCGGCGCAGCTCGTAGAGATGGACGCGCGCCAGCTTCGGCTTTGCACTGCGGAAAACGTGCGGGTGGATGTGATCGAGTTTGCCTTTGCCGTAGAGCAGGCTGCCGGCTATCGCAAGGCCAATCAAAGCCAGGCTGAACTGGCCGCCTTGCAGCAGGCTGCGGCGCTCTACCGCGGCGACCTGCTGCCGGGAAGTTACGAGGAATGGGTGATTGACGCGCGCGACAGCCTGCGGCAGAAATTCATCCAGAGTCTCGACCGGCAGATTCTCTTGCTGGAACAGCGCAACCGCTATGGTGAGGCCACCCACATTGCTGCGCAGCGGCTGCGCTCAGATCCATTGAGCGAAGAAGGTTATCGCCAATTGATCCGCCTGCACGCGTTGAACGGAGATCGCGCCGCGGCGCTGGGGATATACCATACCTGTGCCGAAACGCTCTCAGCGCAGTTCGGCGTCCAGCCAGGCGAAGCCACCCAGCAGCTTTACAGGCGCCTGTTTCACAAGGTGGATGCGCCTGAGCCGCCCGCGCCGCCGCTTTCACATCCCCTGGTGGGACGCGAAGCAGAATGGCAGGCGCTGCTGGCCGCCTGGCGGCAGGCCAACGCCGCCGGCGTTCACCTGCACATCCTGCGCGGCGAGCCGGGCATCGGCAAGACGCGCCTGGCCGAAGATTTTCTGCTCTGGGCAAAACGCCAGGGGCTGGCGACGGCCGGCGCGGCCTGCTATGAAAGCGGCATGGGAAGCTCGTTTGCGCCGCTGGCGGCCTGGCTGCGCAAACGGCCGCTGCACTGGCTGGGCGACCTCCAGCGGCGCGAGGTTGCGCGCATCTTGCCGGAGCTGCTGACCGAGAACGACGCGCCGCCTTCACCGATCAGCGATGGCTGGCAGCAGATCGGTTTTTACGACGCCCTGATCCAGGCGCTCAGTGGAGACGATCCCGCGCTGCTGGTACTGCTCGATGATATCCAATGGTGCGACCGCGACACGCTGGAATGGTTGAGCTATCTCGTCCACACGCGCCCGGAGGCAAAAATCCTGATCCTGGCAACCCTGCGCGAGGGGGAAATGATCGAAAATTCGCCGGTCAAAAACCTGCTTGCCGCCCTGCGCCAGCAAGACCAGTTGAGCGAGACTGACCTGCCGCGCCTGGACGCCAGACAGACCGCCGCCCTGGCTGCCAGCATTTGTGGCAGGGAGATTTCTGAGGCGTTTATCTTCCGCGCATCAGAAGGCGTGCCGTTATTCGTGGTCGAGATGGCGCGCAGCAACCTGGATGCCATCCCAGCGGACAGGGTTGGCCTAAAAGAATTTTCGCCCCGGTTGCAGGCAACGCTTCTTAGGCGGTTGGGACGCTTGAGCGATACGGCGCGCTTACTGGCCCAGGTCATCGCTGTGCTGGGGCAAGAATTTTACCTGTCGTTGATCTGCGCCGTTTCGGACATGGCTGAAGTCGAGGCCATGCTGGCGCTGGACGAGCTGTGGCAGAGGCGCATCGTGCGCGAAACCGGCAGCGGCAAGTACTATTTCAGCCACGAACGGCTGAGCGAGGCGGCGCTGCTCGATCTCAGCCCGGTGCGCCGGCGCTGGCTGCATCTGCAAGCTGCACGTGCGCTCGAACAAAGCGAAGAAAACTATGGATTAGCTGCTGGACATTATGCCGAGGCGGGTGAGACCAGCCGGGCGGCGCAGGCATTCGCAAAGGCTGCGCAACATGCCGCCGGCCTGTTTGCGCTGGAAGAAGCGCGCAGCCTGGCAGAGCAGGCTTTGGCGCTGGCAACGCGCCCGGGATATGAAACTCATGAACTGTATGGCAATATCCTCAGCCTGATGGGGCTGCTTCAGCCGGCCAGCGAAGCCTATGGCCGGGCGTTGGTAGCCTGCCAGGCGGCAGATTGGCAGGCCCAGGCGCGGCTGCACCGCCGGATTCTGAACTGCATCTGCCGCGTGGATTACAACGGCGCCCGCAATGCCTACCAACAAGGCTCGGCTGACCTGCTGAAAGCGCCCAAAAAAGACGCCGGCTATTGGGAAGAATGGTTGGAGCTGCACCTGAGTTGGATAAGTTCTAATTATTTTGCCGTCAACGCTGAGGAAGTTGAACGGATTCTGCAAAGGATGGAAAAGCCACTCGAACGCTGGGGAACGCCGCTGCAAAAAAACCAGTACCGGCATTACGTTTTGCTGCATGGGCTGCTCGCCCAACGCTTCGTCGCTACGGCGGAACAACTGCACATCGCCCGGCAGAACGTAGCCGCGGCGCGCCATCTGAATTCCTCATTTCAGGTGGCCGAATACCTGAGTTCGCTGGGGTTCATCGCCTTTATGGCGGGGGATTTCGAGCAGAGCATCCAGGCTTACCAAGAAAGCCTGGCAACGGCTGAAGCGCGCCACATGTTCAATATCATGGAACGCTGTTATGCATATCTATCACTGGTGTACCGCCGCCAAAAGCAGCCGGAGCAGGCCGCGGCGATCCTGGAACGCCTGGCGAAAACCGTAGAGCAAACCAACCTGCGCACCTATGTGATGCTGATAGCCGCCCAGCGCGCCTGGCTGGCCTATCTTGCCGGGGATATGGAAACCGCCCGCGCCAGGACAGACGAGGCGCTAAAGGGTTGGGGGCAGGAAAGGATGCAGTATCCATTGCAATGGGCGGGCAGAATGACGCTGCTGGCGCTGGAGGTGCAAGAACAGCGTTGGGAGCAGGCCGGCGAACAGGCGCAGGTCTTGCTTCAACCCGCTCAACAAAAGCTTTCGCCGGCGATGATTTCAGCCCTGCAGGCTGCGCTCGATTATGAGACGCTAGAATCAGCGGAGCATTGGCAGCAGGCTGTGGCTACGGCTACCCTTGAAGGGTACCTGTAAGACGAGGCGAGCGCAGCGCACCGCAGACAGGAAAGGTGCGTTGCACGTGGTTTCGCGCGATGCACCTGGGGGTGGAGACGCGACCGGCAGGTGCAACGCACTCAAAGAGCGAGTGCATCGCACCCTTAAGTTTGTAATTCTCATCTAATTTATATTTTTTAGCCCGCCAGGGAACGCTTTGGGAACGCTGCTTTTGATATGATGCAGGCAGAATTGACCTGATCAATATCGAAAGGAGCAAACCATGTTTATTCTGATTGTTGGCGCAACCGGAGTCTTGGGAAAAGAAGCCACCCAACAACTGCTCGCTGCCGGGCATAAAGTGCGGGCGATGACGCGTGATCTCGATAAAGGCGCAACTCTACGCGCCATGGGCGCTGAAGTGGTACAGGGCGACCTGATCGACCCTGCCTCGCTCAAGAAAGCCTGCCAGGGCGTGGAGGCTGTATTGGCCGCCGCCCACCAACTCATGGGCGCCGGGAAATACACCTCCGAGGCGGTGGATGATGCCGGGCACCGCGCCCTGATCGATGCCGCCAAAGCCGCCGGTGTGAAGCACTTCGTGTACACTTCCGCCCAGCACGTCTCGCCTGACCATCCCACCGATTTCTACCGCGCCAAAGCCAAAGTAGAAGCCTACCTCAAAGCCAGCGGGTTGAGCTATACCATCCTGCGCCCGCCGGCTTTCATGGAATGGCATGTGCACAACCTGCTGGGAGCAACCATCCTGACCACCGGCAAGACCACCATCTATGGCAAAGGGGATAACCCGATCAACTTCATGGCCGGGGTGGATGTGGCGCGTTTTGCCGTGCTGGCGCTGACCGATCCGCGCCTGAAAAACCGCAGCCTGGATATTGGCGGCCCGGATAACCTGAGCAAGAACCAGGTGGTCAAGCTGTACGAGAAATACGCCGGGCGCACTGCCAGAGTATCGCACGTGCCGACCGGGATGATGAAAGTGATGGGGCCGATCCTGCGCCCGCTGCAGCCGGTGATCAGCCGCCTGATGGCCTTCAGCGTGTGGGCTGACACCGCCAATCAAAAGTTCGACCCGACCGCAATGTTGAAAGAATTCCCCATGACGCTGACGCACGTGGAAGACTTCGTGCGCGCAGTCAATGCAAAGTAGGGGCGGACGGCGTCCGCCCACGGGCAGCATCCGCCCACAGATGGTGTCCACCCATGCATGGCGTCAATCCAATATTGGCAGCCGCGCCGCCTGGCGCGTTTAAACCTATTTTCGTTGAAAGGAGGTATCCGTTCAGTTGGTATCTCGGAATGCTTGTTTTTGACGGTTTTTTGTCCTAAAAAGTGTTTTTTGGGGCAAAACTCACCTCAAAATGCTAAAAATATGGAGTTTGCAAGTATAACCTAGCATTTTTGCCTACCCAACTGAACAGCAGCGGAAGCTATCGGAAATATTGAAGCCGAGCTTGATTATATTAATAAAGTTTGCAAGTTTCTTGATATCAAAATGCACCACCGCGCTAACCAACTGAACGGATACGAAAGGAGTTTGTCATGTTGAAATTTGCCTGTAAGGATGCCGGTGTAGATTGTGATTTTGTTGCCACTGGCGCAACAGCCGAGGAAGTAAAACAGAATGCATTTGCTCACGCCCAAGCAGCCCACGAAGAAATTCTGAGCAAAATGAGCGAGGAGCAGCTTGCGCAGCTCAACCAGACCCTCGAAGCCAATATCAAGACAGAATAGTTGTGCGCCAGACCTGGCAGATTTTTTGAAACCTGCCAGGTCTCGTCACATACGCCGAAATAAAGGCGGCTGGCTTATTGGTTTCATTCGAGTTTTCAGCCGGCAATCATGAAATCATTGTCGTGAGGCCCAACGGAGTGGTTGAAATCTTGAAATTTCAACCCTGATCCGCATAAAGCGGAACTTTACCAGCCGAAGGAGTGTATGAAGATGATCCAATCCAAAACAGCCGCCTTGAATGGCGTTGAAATTCACTATGTCGAAGCCGGGCCGACCGGGCCGGCGCTGGTCATCCTGCACGGCATCACCGGCTCGCATACCAGTTTCCTGCACCTGATCCCGGCCCTGGCGCAGCAGGCGCACGTGTACGCCCTCGACCTGCGCGGGCATTATCTCTCCAGCCATACACCGGGAGCGTACCAACTGGCCGATTATGGGCAGGATGTGGTCGCCTTCCTGCAAAGCGTGGTCAGGCAGCCGGCGCTCCTGGTTGGGCATTCCCTGGGCGGTATGGCGGCGGTTTGGGCAGCCGCCCATGCCCCCGAGTGGGTCCTGGGCGTCTTTTTAGAAGAGCCGCCGCTGTTCATCGCCCAACCGCCGCGCTGGCAGCAAAGCCTTTTCTATGGCCTGTTCGCCTACCTGCGCCAGCAACTGCGCCAGTACCATGCCGGTGGGGGAACGCTGGAAAACATGATTGCCAGCGTGGCAGGATCGCCGGCAAACGCCAACCAAACCATGCTGGAAGCTTTTGGTCCCGATTTGGTGCGCCTGCGCGCCATGGAACTCGATCAAATGGATGTGACTGTCCTGGATATCGCCATCGACGGGCTTCTCTTAGGCCAGGAAGACCCGGATGCCCTGCTGCGCCAGGTTCGCTGCCCGGCGGCCCTGCTGGCCGGCCAGGTGGAATTCGGCGGAGCGCTGGAACCAGACGATGTGCAGCGCATCCTGTTGGATTTGCCATCCTGTTCTCATACCGTTTTCGAGCAGACCGGGCATCTCATTCATCGAGAAAAACCGCAAGCGTACTTGCAGGCGTTACAAAATTTCATCACAGGAGCAATCCAGTGAAAAAGTTTGCCTGGAAAGATCTGTTCATTATAAGAAAACAGGAGATTTGAGATGGTAAATAAGTATCGCTTCTATTCTTTTGTGCGCTTTGCCCTGGCATTGACGATTCTGATCGGAGGGCTGCATCGTTCCGCTGGCCCGGCGCTGGCAGCAGCGCAGTTTAACATTATTGGCCCGGCAGGCAGCGTCCGGTTTGGTACATCGGTCACGGTTTTGCCCAATGGCAATATCGTGATCACCGACCCCAATTACAATGGCGGGCTGGGCGTGGATGTAGGAGCGGTGTACCTGTACAACGGCGCTACCGGCGCGCAGATCAGCATGTTGACCGGGACGACTGCCGGCGACCAGGTGGGTTCTGGCGGGATTACCGTGCTGAGCAACGGCAACTACGTGGCGCGCAGCCCGTTTTGGGATAACGACATTGCCGCTGACGTCGGGGCGGTCACCTGGGGGAGCGGGGTGAGCGGAGTATCGGGCGCAGTCTCGGCAGCCAACAGCCTGGTGGGCAGCACAGGGGGCGACCAGGTAGGTGGTTTAAGCGTGGTGGCGTTGAACAACGGCAATTACGTGGTCATAAGCTATCATTGGGATAACGGCGCTGCCGCGGATGCTGGGGCAGTCACCTGGGGAAATGGCGCTACCGGTACAAGCGGTGTGATATCGGCAGCCAACAGTCTGGTGGGCAGCACAGTGAACGATTATATTGGTAATGGCCTTGTGAAGGCATTGGACAACGGCAATTATGTAGTGAGCAGCCCCTATTGGAATATAGGCGGAATTAAGAAAATTGGAGCGATCACCTGGGGAGATGGGACAACCGGGATCACCGGCACGCTTTCAGCGGCAAACAGCCTGGTGGGCAGCGATGAATATGATCAAGTCGGTAAGGTGACCGCGTTGAGCAATGGCGGCTATGTGGTGGAGTCCCCCTATTGGAATGATGGCGAAATTATGGATGTTGGAGCGATCACCTGGGGCTTTGGAGCAGGCATGATCACGGGGGCGGTGAACGAAAACTTTAGCGTAATGGGAGCGGCAGCCAACGGAGGACCGTATTTGCGCTATGCGTACGATCCTTTCTACAGGCAGCTTGTTGTTGGCCGCCCGTATGACAACATCGTCACCATCCTGAAACCAACGAATATTTTCCTGCCATTATTGGTCAAGTAGGCGTTCCCTAAAATAGCGCCAGTTCCAGAAACGCCGGCGCAACAAAGGTAAAGCGCAAGAGGAGTAGAAACATGATTACAGAAAGAACCAAGTATTTATTCTTTGGCTGGCGGAAAGGCTTACGCCTGCTCATGGCGCTGGCGACCCTGGTTAGCAGCGCGGCGCCGGCTTTGATCGGCGTCCAACCCGTAAAGGCTGGCAGCCAGTTTTTGTGGTGGACGGACACGGGCGACACCTTTTTTACCTTCGGGGCCAACGCCAGCATCGTGATCGATACCGGCTCACTGGATTTCACCACCGGCTGCCCCGCCCCTGGGATCGACGACAACCTGTATGCGGCTGCCTTCGTTTACATCATGCCCAGCGGCAGCGTTACTTCTGGCACGATCTTGACTGACTTGTCGACGAATGGCAGGCCCAACACCGTGGTTGCCTCCAGCGGCGGGGGCTTCGTGGGAGAAACGATCGGCTTCACGCAGCCATCTGGAGTGATCGGGCCGGGAACCTACGCCGTGATTTATGACGAGTGCCAGGATGAAATCTACGATCCAGGCACCGACTTTTTGCTCGACCCGGCTTTCGAAGTGATCATCCCTGCCGATGTGCCTGCACTGCCATCCATCCAGGCGGTTAAGGACCTGGCGGTAGCTCGCTCGGATTACTGGTCGGATGCGAAATTTTACCTGAACGCTTTGTTTAAACTTGCCGATTGGATCGATGCGAACGGCGAAAAGTTAGGCGAAGACCCGTTGGAGAGCATTCACAAACCTTTCACCGCGGCGCTGGAAGTTTACCATGACACCATGGAGCACTTCTTTCCGGACCCGAAAGAGATTGCCATGACGCAGCTTGCCAACGCCATCAGCCACTGGCAGGGGATCGCCGCAGACCCACCCGATCCGGATTTCGAACAGCTCAGCCCGCTGCAGAGCCATCCGCTGATCGATCTTCATGCGAATGATGAACTGCTGCAAAGCCTGGCCCTGGTAGGCACAGAAGCAGGGGAGGAAGCGGCCCTGGCGGAGGCTTTGCTGCGCTCGCTGGAGCGCTACCAGGGTGCAGACCAGGCAAATGACGGCACCTGGGCGCTGGCGCATGCACGCGCAGTCAAAGAATATGCCGACCTGCTCGCCGACCAGTTCGCCGACTCCGGCGGCGCGGCGGCGGAGGCCTATACGGCCATATCCGCCGATACGCGCCCGCTTGACCAGGCCGCGCTGGATTTCGAGCAGTTCCGCAGCCGGGTTCATACCACGGGCTGGAACAGCGACGAGCTGCGCTACGCCAAAAACCTGGGGATCAGCGACGCCCAATTGGAAGACATCCAGTCAGTTTTGGCGGCTGTGGAGGTGGCAGGCTTTACCAAAGCCGGCTTGCTGAACGTGTTGGATGGGATGGCAAATAACGCCGCCGCCAATGCCGCCACGCTTACCGCTCTTTCCAGCGCCATGCATGCGGTAATCAGCAGCCTGGAGAACGCCCCCGGCGTCAGCCTGCTGGCGCCCACCGCCGATGCGGGCGGGCCGTATAACGGCGTCGAAGGAAGCCCGATCAGCCTGAATGCGCTGGGCTCCACCAGCCCTTATACCAACACGATCAGCGCTTACGGTTGGGACCTGGATGGGGGCGGCGTCTTCACCGATACCAGCGGTGCAACCCCAAGCTACACGTACCAGCAAGCTTTCGCAGGCTGGCTGGGTGTGAAAGTGACCAACCTCTTCGGTTTCTCGGATATCGATTATGCCAAAGTTACCGTTGCCAGCGCCAACCAGCCGCCGGGCATTGCTTCTTTCTTGCCCGAAGACCTGTTCCCCAATGTGATCGTGGGCGCGCCGCTCAACTTCCAGGCGACTGCCAGCGACCCGGATTCAGACCCGGTCAGCATCACCTGGTTGTTGGACGGCGCACCGGCTGCCAGCGGCGGCGCTTACACCTTCGCCCCCACTGCAGCCCAGGTGGGGATGCACGTTATCCAGGCGCAAGCCTCCGACGCGCATCCCTTGGGCGGTTCGGTGCTGCACACATGGACGGCGACCGTACTGCTTCCCGATGGCGATGGCGACCTGTGGCGCGCCAACGCCGACTGCAACGACTCCGATCCGCAGATCAACCCAGGCCAGGCAGAAGTGCTTTTCAACGGCACTGATGATGATTGCAATCCAATCACCCCCGATAATGGCAATGCGCCGGTGGCGCTGTTCAATCCGCTGCCCCAGTCCGGCCCGTACAACGCGGCGCGCTACGAGCACGGCGCCAGCGTGGCAAGCACATCGAATATGTATGAAGTCAATTCATACAAGCTGTTGGACGATGATGAACTTTCCTATAACAGCCTGCGTACGTATGCCACAGGCGGCTGGGCAAAGGTGCTGCTGGCCGGCGGCGATACCTACCTGATCGACCGCGTGAAAGTTTCCGGATCCAACAACGGTGAAGCAGTGCGGCATTTCGAGATTGCAGTATCTACTACCACCGACGATGACGCCGCCTTCACAGTGGTGCTGCTTGGGGAAACCCAGCCGGTTCCCGGAAACCAGGAGTTCCTGCTGCCCGCCCCGGTGCTGGCAAAATACGTGCGTTACCGCATTTTTGATAACCAGCAGGGCTACTCGTATATTCGCACGCAGCGCCTGATGGTGATGAGCGGTCAGAAATCGGCCGGCAACACAGTCACCTTCCAGGATGCCTCCAGCGATGTGAACAACGATATCGTCACTCGCCTGTGGGATTTTGGTGATGGCGCCACATCTACAGAAGTAAATCCAACCCACGCCTTCCCTGGCCCGGGCATCTATACGGTGGCATTGACAGTGACCGACAGCGCCGGGCATGTGGCTGCCTTCTCATTGGAGCAAGAAATCTTCGATACCAGCGATCCAGATGGGCCAGCGCTGGGTGCGCCCGATAGCCGGGGCACAGATTTTTGGATCACATTTATGAGAAATGGCTCAGCCACGGGCACGACAGAAGGCCACTTACATTTATACATCAGCGGTGAAACGGCGACCAGCGGCAAGGTGACCGTGCCACGCCTGAATACCACCGCCGACTTCCAGGTGACGCCCGGGCAGATCACCACGGTGGCGCTGCCCACTTACCTGCGCGCCCAGGGGGAATACACCCGCCCATCGGGGTTGGAAGACCTGGGCATCCACATCACCGCCGGGGCGGAGGTGACGGTGTATGGTATGAACCGCGCTTCGGTTTCCACAGATGCCTTCACGGCGCTGCCGACCGATGCGCTGGGCACGAATTACCTGGCGATGGCCTATACCAGCGGAGCGATGGCCTGGTACGGCGGTTCGTCCCAGTTCGCCGTGGTGGCTGTCGAGGAGAACACCCAGATCACTATCACAGCTTCTACATTCGCTTATTCCGGTCCGCCCAACCCCGGAGACACCTACACCTTGACGATGCAGCGCGGCGAAGTGCATCAATTCGTGGCAGATTATACCTGGATAACCGACGGCGACGTGACGGGCAGTTGGATTCGCTCGAATAAACCCGTAGCGGTGTTCGGCGGCAATTCCTGCGTCTTTATCCCAACGCATACAATGTACTGCGACCATATCGTCGAGCAGATTCCCCCCACATCCACCTGGGGCAAGGAATTCGTTACCGTACCACTGGCAAGCCGCGCCAACGGTGATACGTTCCGGGTGCTGGCGGCAGAGGATGACACCCATTTCCAGGTAAACGACCAGCCTGCCGTTACACTCAACCGCGGGCAGTTCTCCGAATTTATCCTGACCGAGGCATCTCACATCGTGGCGGATAAGCCCGTGCTGCTGGCGCAGTATTCCCACAGCTTTGAATTTGACCATTCAGCCGGCGCTGACCCCTTCATGATGCTTGTGCCGCCTTACGAACAGTTTATGAACGATTACACTGTAATGACGCCCTTATCTGGCTTCACCTGGAATTACATCAATTTAGTGGCGCCAGAAATGGCCGTTGGCAGCCTGACTATGGATGGAACAGCCATCCCAGCCGAGAGTTTCTCGCCTGTCGGGAGCAGTGGTTTCTATGAAGCGCAAATCGCGGTAGACCCCGGCGTTCACCAACTCAGCAGCGCGTCTCCCTTCGGCGTGTTTATCTACGGCTATCAAAATGGACCGGAGTCTTACGGGTATCCGGGAGGCAGCGCCCTGGCGCAGGTAGCGAATGCTGCCAGCCTGGAGGTCGAGGTGGACGCCTCTGAACAGGGGGTAGGAAACCAGGTGTGCGCCACCGCCAGGGTGCTGGACGCCAACTCGCAAGGGATTCCCGGCGTGCGGGTAGATTTTGCGGTGAGCGGCGCCAACAACCTCGCCGGCTCAGCTTTCAGCGATGCAAACGGAGAAGCGCTGTTCTGCTACAGCGCTTCGACTATCGGAGAAGACAGCCTCACCGCCAGGATGAGCGCGCTGCAAGCGGTGGCCCAAGTGATGTGGATGGCGAGAATTTACATGCCCCTGATCTGGCGCTCATAGTGCCAATAAAGAATTTCAATAAACCAGGATGTGATCAGAGGTTACACTCCATTCGCCCAGTAAATCCATCGTCCCAACCTGCACGCTTTCGACGTAGGCTTGAGGCTCGAGCCCGCGAGCCTGTGCGCATGTGCCTCAGGTGAACACTTCGCCGCGCCGGGCAATCGATTTCAACATGCGCTCGATGTTGTAATAGCCATCCGGGGTGGATTGGCGTGCGGCGGCGCACTGCACGCCATCGCCCATCAGAAAGACACGCACGTGAACCTCGCGCTTGACCAGGTTCAATGCCAGGCGCAAAGCATTGTAAGGGCGTTCGCTGCCGTAAGGGCCATCGTTGACGATGAAAAGGTAATTCACTGCTTCCTCCTTGGGAAAGTGGCATCACAGGCGATAACAATAAAGCATCTCCTGCAATCTGTCAACCAACAATGAAAATATGCTTGAGCAAAGGAAATCACCAGAAAGTATAGTTCTTTTATCCCTCTTGCTGTGCGGGCAGAAGGATTCATTTATCGCGATTAATCGTTCTTATTTCCCTCTTGCAAGCGTATGGGGAGGGATTTACTTCCGCTTTCATTCGGTATAGACTGATCGCTATGTTGATTGCGTGATCGATGGATTGTCTCTACCTGCAGACAGAAATGAAGGTAAAAAATGATTTCACTAAACAGGTTCTTCTATCAAATATGCAAGATTGGCGGTGGATTGCTTGGATTACTTTTCATTCTCCACTCGATCTGCCCGGCGCCGGTCACAACAGCAGTGCGCCAGGATCAAACAAGCCAGATCGCCTATAGCTTTAAGTCGAGTCATCACATCCTGGGTTTCACCGCGCAAGGCGTTTATGCCGCCGGCGGCAGCCACGCCCTGCGCGTCGATTTCCTGGGCGCCAACCAGGTTCAGCCCCAGGCAGACGCTGCCGCCAGCGCCGATAACCGGGCGGCGTCGCTGGGGAGCGTGACCTATTCGAACCTCTGGAAGGGCATCACGCTGGTTTATGAACGCGCCGGAAATAGCATTTATGCGACAACTTATACCATCGCCCCCGGCGCCAACCCCAGGCAGATCCGCCTGCGGTATAACGCGCCGGTGGCGTTGAACGAAAATGGCGCGCTGACCATCGCCTTCGAGAACGGAACGTTCACCGAGAGCGCGCCGGTCGCCTGGCAGGAGGTTGAAGGGCAGCGAATGCCTGTGAAGGTGGGATTCAGCGTACGCGGCCGGGAGGTGAGCTTTGCCCTTGGCAACTTCGATCCAGGCCACATGCTGTATATTGATCCCTCGCTGGTATGGAACTCTTTCCTCGGCGGAAGCGGCTACGATTTGGGGGAGGCGATCTCAGTGGACAACAGCGGAAACACGTATGTGGCGGGAACCAGCGACGGCGCCTGGGGCAGTCCTGTGCGCGCCTACTCCGGCTCTTATGACGCCTTCGTCGCAAAATTGAATTCATCCGGGTCCCTGGTCTGGAATACATTCCTGGGCTCAGGTGTGGACGACCTTGGCTGGTCGATCCTGATCGACAACAACAGCGGGGAGATATTTGTGCTGGGCAACAGCACCGCTACCTGGGGCAGTCCGGTGAGGGCTTACTCTTCTGGCAGAGATATTTTTGTCGCCAAACTGAATTCCTCCGGCGGCCTGCTGGCAAACACCTTTTTGGGCGGGAGCGGAACAGATTATGGGAAAAGTATCTCAAACGATTCCTACGGCAATCTCTACATATCCGGCAACAGCAACGCCAGTTGGGGAACTCCCCAGAGGGCGTACTCTGCGGGCGCTGATGGATATGTCGCCAAGCTTAGCTCCGCCCTCGCGTTGAGTTGGAATACCTTCTTGGGTGGGAGTGGTTACGACAGGGCCCTTGATATCGATGCGTTGAGCAATTATGCGATCTATATCGCCGGCGAAAGCAGCGCTACCTGGGGCAGCCCGGTGCGCAGTTATTCTGGTGATGATGATGCTTTTGTTGCCCTGTTAGACGAAAACGGCAGCCTGACCTGGAACACCTTCCTGGGCGGTGGGAATGATGATTACGGCTACGGCATTGTCGTCCCGAACGCAGTGTCAATCTACGTAACGGGTTACAGCTTGGCCACCTGGGGCAGCCCGGTGCGCACCTTTACCGGCAGCTCGTTTGCTGATGCTTTTGCCGCCAAACTCAATGCCTCGGGTTCATTGACCTGGAACACTTTCCTGGGGGGCAGCGCGGAGGAATATGGTCATGATATAGGGGTTGACGGGAGCGGCAATATCTACGTGGTAGGGGAGAGCGGCGCTTCCTGGGGTAGCCCCCTGCGGAGTTACACAAGCGGGGGCGACGCATTTGCCGCAAAATTGAGCTCATCCGGCGCGCTGCTTGCGAACACCTTCATGGGCGGCAGCGGTTGGGATCGGGGCAATGATATCGCCGTGGATGGCAACCGCAATGTGTACCTGGCAGGTTCCAGCACCGCAACATGGGAAAACCCGGTGCGTGGATATTCCGCCGGGGATGACGCATTTGTTACCAAAGTGGACCTCGAATCGCCGGTGGTCCAATCCATCACGCTGCTCAGCCCAAATCCAACCAGCGACCCCACAGTGTTGTTTCAGGTTAATTTCTCCGAGGCGGTCAAGAATGTGGATATCGGCGATTTTGGACTGTACACGACTGGCGGTATCTCGTTTGTATCCATCGCCAACGTATCGCTTGCGATCGGTGGAACCCATGCCCTCGTTACCGTCAATACCGGAACGGGCAACGGCACGATCCAGTTGCGCGTGATGGGTTGGGCAAATATCTGCGACTTGGCCGACAACCTGGTCAGCAACATTCCCTACCTGAGCGGGCCAACCTACACAGTTAATAAACCCGCACTGTATTTGCCATTGGTTTTGCGTTGATAATCCATCTGCACCCCCAGCCGGTCGACAGAATACTGACGGCCGGCCACAGACATGTCATTAGTTTGTAGAACATAAGCCATCGAAAGGAGAAAAGAGATGAGCACGCACTTTGCAGGGACGGGCAATCCATTCTCGACAGGCCCGATCCATCACGGCGAGACGGTCGTGGACATTGGCTCGGGCGCGGGGTTCGATTCACTTTCCGCGCTCGCAAGCCAGCCTGAAAGCATCGCTGTTATGAAATTACTCTAGGATCTAACGGCTCTTACCCAAACAGAATACAGGAGAAACCCAATCGATGGAAAATTCAGAATGGACGCAAATCCTCACCCCCCTGCTGACCCTGGCGCTCCAGATGGAGGCCGAGGGGCAGTATAACCTGGCGAAGCTGGCGCGGGCCGCCGCCGATGCTTTGAGCCGCCGGGCAGCCTACCGACAGGCCGGGCCAATCGATAAAGCAGAACTGGCTGAAGCGCTTGGCAAAGCAGCCGCAGAATTACCCGGGTTGGGCATGAGCGCTGAGCTGGCGGCAGCATTCCAGCAAGGCGCGGCTGCACTCGTCCAGGGCCGGCTGCCATCCATCAAAGAAACGCCGCACCCATATGTCTGCCGCACCTGCGGACACCTGGTTTTGGGCGAGGCAGCGGAAAAATGCCCCACCTGCGGGGCATGGCCGGAGACTTTCCAATGGTTCCCCCCGATCTACTGGCTCGAGGCGCTCGACCCCTTTGCCGCCCTGGAAAGGTTACGCCGGACGCCCGAGAAGGTCAGCGCGCTCCTGGAGGGATTATCTGAACATGCCATGACCATACAGCCGGCGGATGGCGGCTGGGCAGTGCGCAACATCATCGCCCACTTACGCGATGCGCAAGGCGTGCTGGAATACCGGCTGGATTTGTTCCAGAAACAGGAGCGCCCCATCCTGGAGTCGAAAGCGGTCTTCGAATGGGCGACGCGGGAAGAAGAACGCCCGCCGTTTACGCGTGAAATATTCGAGAACTATCAGGCAACCCGCGCCAGGATCATCGCCAGGCTGGAGGCGCTGCCGCTTGCAGATTGGTGGCGCAGCGGCTACCACGAAGAATTTGGCGTTGTCTCGATCAAGCAGCAGGTGAGTTATTTCGCTTCGCATGAGCTGACCCATCTGCCGCAGATCGAAATGCTGCGAGAACGCGTCCTTTGAGATTGGCGCTTAACAGGAGAAAATATGCACAAGATCATCAGTTTCACTCTGGTTCTCATCTTTACCGCCGCGTGTACAACGGCGACTGCCGCCCCAACAACACAACCTCTATCCGTCTCTACCACAGCAGTCACACTGCCTTCTGCCATTCCCACGAACACACCATCTCCAGAGATTCTCGCCTCGCCAACGCAGCCTCCTGCCACTGCCACCCCGATACCGCCGACTGCTACACCAGAACCCATTGGAGATGGAATTCACTGGACGAAGCATCTCGGCAACCCGGTCTTGGAAGTGGGGCCGGATGGCGCCTGGGATGACACGTTGGTAGGCGAGCCACGTGTCCTGCGCACCGCTAATGGCTTTTATATGATCTATGCCGGCTTCGATGGCACCAGAAGTGGAGAGAAATTCTCGCCTTTTTATGGCTATGGATTGGGCGCTGCTTCTTCCAGCAACGGGACTGCATGGGAAAAGCTGGTCAGCGCGCCGTTGCTATCACTCAAGGGACAGGAATTTGGCATGCTCTGGCACGGTGGGGTATTCGAGCAGGAGCAGTACATTACATACTATTCCCTTGGCTCCACGCGCAGCGGTCGAACAGGCACCCGTATCTATCGCGCCACCTCACCCGATGGGCTGACCTGGACATCCGATCCAAAGCCAGTCATTGATCTGGGCAAAGTGGGCAGTTACGATGATTACGATGTATATGCTCCCTGCATTTTGATCGAAGATGGCATCTACAAAATGTGGTATACCGCGCTTAGCGAAAAAGCAGGCACATCGATCTCCTATGCCACCTCCCCCGACGGTATCACCTGGACAAAATATGAAGGAAATCCGGTGTTGGCCCAAAAGGGCGCGTATTATCCGGCGGTGCTGAAAATTGAAAGCACCTACATGATGTGGTACAGCCTCCCCAATGCCGCCGATGATAAACACGTTGCCATCTTCCTGGCTACCTCCAGCGATGGCATTGCCTGGAACCAACATCCAGATAACCCGGTGCTGCTACGCGGCCAGGCAGGTGACTGGGACAGCGAAAGCGTCTTGGAACCCAGCGTTTATTTCGATGGACGCGTCTTTCATATGTGGTTCACTGGCGCTGCCGGGCCGTTTCAAGAGAAAATCGGTTACGCCACCAGCCCGTAAACGATGACTCTATTCAGTTTACTGAACGGAGTTTTCAATTCTTGCCAACAAGATGTGAGTATAGGAGAAATATGATGACTGAACAAACTATAACTCCTGGCACACCAGCTACAACTTTTCCCACCGGAACCTTCACTTATACTGTTGGGGATGCCTCGCCTATCGTGGAATTCGACGGGCATGGCGGGGTGACTGTAACCCTGGATGGGGAGGTCATCGTCACAGCCTCGTATAAAGTTCTGGGGGATGTGATCGAAGTAGTTGATGAAGGGAGCCCTTACGCCACTCCCGAGTATGGCGTTGGCAGGTACAAGTGGCGACTGGAAGGTCAGGCTTTGACTTTCTCGGTTATTGAAGACAAATCCAAGGCAAGATTAAAGTCATTCGCTGTGCCCTGGACAAGGAGTGCATAAGGAGAAAATCCCATGTCTGTACAGTCACAAATTCGCGAGTCCATGCAAGGGGTGATCGAGTATTACACCCAGAATCCAGGCCAGGCGCTCTCTCAAGATAAGGAGGCAGTTGCAGTCGTCGAAGAAGGGCTGCGCGTGTGCGCCACAGGGCCATCTGGGCAGACTCTCGTTTGCGATATGCCCAAAGCGCTCGGCGGCGGGGCAGCCGCGCCATCCCCTGGCTGGATGATGCGCGCCGCCCTCGCCAACTGCGAGGCGGTGATGATCGCCTTGCGCGCTGCGCAGCTCGGCGTCGAGTTGTCCACGCTTGAAGTCCGCGTGGACAGCGTATCTGATGACCGCGGCATGCTGGGCATGGACGACTCCATGCCGGCGGGGCCTTTGAATATGAAGATTAGCGTTCGTATTGGCGCCCAGGGAGTTTCCAAGGAACAACTGCACCAGATCGTCGAATGGGCAGAGAAACATTCCCCCGTCGGCGAACCGCTCACCCGCCGTATGCCAACCGAATACCTGATCGAGATTGTTTAATCACAACATAAGGAAAAATGGTTCACACCTAATGAGGAGCATCGAACTATGAGTAAAAAAGTCCAATCTCAGAGTTTGGTCAGCACCGAATGGGCTGCCAACCACTTGAACGATCCCACCATCCGCTTCCTCGATGTTGGCTGGGATGCAGCGGAATTTGAGAGCGAACACATTCCCGGGGCAGTCGCCGGGTGGGGTTTTGCCGATATTAAGCGATCCGACACGCAAGACCTCCCCGATCAAAAACAGCTCGAGGCAATGCTGTCGCAGGCGGGGATCGCCAACCAGCACACTGTGGTTATCTATGGGGGCTTGAATAACTTGATCGCCGTGATGGCTTTCTGGTTGTTCAAAATCTACGGTCATGCGGAAGTGCGTCTACTGGATGGTGGGCGGCAGAAATGGCTGGCAGAAGGCCGACCTTTATTGGCTGACAAACCACTCATCCAATCTACTTCCTACACTGCAAAGCAGCCAGATTGGAGCTTGCGGGCGAACAAGGAGTTCATACTGGCGGGCCTCGACCAGCCAGGCATCCAGATCGTAGATGCCCGACCAGTGGATATGTATACAGGCGAAACCCTGATGGGCATCGCCCGGGGTGGGCATATTCCTGGGGCGGTCAACTTGCCAGCAACCCGTATCGTCGATGGAACGGGAAACTTCGCTGGCTGGCAGCATATTATGACCAATCCAGATGGAACCTTCAAGCCAGTCAGTGAAATGCTGGAAATCCTTCATTCGAAAGGAATAGACCCAGGCAAAACGATCATTACCTATTGTGTGCGCGGCGGGCTTTCCACTTTGCTGTGGTTTGCTCTCACGCAACTGCTCAACTACCCCAGTGTGCGAGAATATGATAATTCGTGGGCAGAATGGGGCAACCTCCCCGATCTGCCAGCCGAAAAATAGGGCCGCCTGATGATCACCAATGACCGGAATATTCCAGTTGGAAACCTGGCAGGATTGACCCTGTTTTTGATCGGTTTGCTGGCCGCAAACTGCGAGCGTGTGGCCGCTGCTTCCACATACTATGTCGCGCCTTCGGGCAGCAATAGCAACCCTGGCACGTTCAACTTGCCCTGGCTGACCGTCCAGTATGCGGTGGATAACCTTGCCCCTGGAGATACGCTGTATATTCGCCAGGGGACATACTCCGAGCATGTCGTAGTGACCCAGTCGGGCCAGGCGAATGCCTGGATCACCATCGCTGCTTACCCCAACGAACAACCTACTATCGACGCCCAGGGTCAGGATATGTGGAATTGGAGCGGCGTGATCGACCTCTCGGAGCAGCATTACCTGCGCGTGCGCGGGCTGCGCCTGATCAATTCGGCGTACGCAGGGATCTTCGCCGATGGCGGCAGCAATTTCGTTGTCGAAAACCTGTACACATACAACACCGCTTCTTCGGGGATTGCGTTTTTTAATGCGCAGCATATTCTGGTGGACTCCAATGAGGTGGTTTGGGCCGGCTCCGGCGGGCAGCAAGAACACATCACGATCGCCTTTTCGCAATATTTCGAAGTGAGGTATAACCACGTTCACGGCTACAACCCCGAAACCGGCAGCAAAGAGGGGATCGATGCCAAAGACGGCGCCGCCTACGGCTCCATCCATCATAATGAAGTCAATGATCTGAGCGAGCTGGGTATCTATGTGGATGCTTACAGCCAACACACGCACGATATCGCGGTGTATAATAATCGCGTCCATGATATCGCCGCCGATGGGATTGCGCTTGCATCCGAAGCGGGCGGCCTTTTAGAGAATATCCAGGTTTATAACAACCTGATCTACAACAATCGCTATGTGGGCGTCGGCGTTTCGGAATGCTGCGACGACCTGGCATCCGCTCACCCAATGCAGAACATCTGGATCACCAATAACACAATTTATAACAATGGTTGGGATTGGGGTGGCGGCATCCATCTCGTCAATTGGGATATCAGCAATTTGTTCATCCGCAACAACCTGCTGAGTCAGAACCTGTCGTTCCAGGTCCAGGCTGAGGAGAGCTTTCCACTTGCCGCGCTGACGCTCAGCCATAACCTGATCGATGGCTTTCGAGATGCTCCTGGCGAACTTTACGGACAAAATGCCGTGATTGGCAATCCCCTGTTTTCCAATCCCGCCCTGGGAAACTTTCATCTCTTGCCAGGCTCACCGGCAATTGATCGCGGCAGTTCCACGGATGCCCCAGGATTCGATTTCGATGGACTCCCACGTCCGCAAGATGGCGACCTGAACGGAAGTGCAATTTTTGATATCGGCGCTTACGAGATTGCTCGAACCACTATCGTTATTTACCTGCCGCTTATCCGCCAGTAAGCCGAAATTCGCACAATGGGTGTAACATGACACGACGAGATTTTTTGAAAGTGATGGGCAGTTTGCTGTTGGCTGTGGTCGGTCAAGATATCCTGGCCCCCTTTGCAGTTGCAAAAATCAACACGCCTTCAACAGGAAATTCGTATGGTTCAGATGCGTATGGGGGAGAAACTTATTCGGGTTACGTGATCTATCTACCTTTGGTTGGAAAACAAGGAGGTTAAAATGCCACGCTTACCTGTAGTAGGTGCAGATAACAACCAGTGGGGCAGCCTGCTCAATGAATTTTTGGTGGTTGCCCATCGCCCGGATGGGACGTTGCGCAGCGGGAGCAGTATGCTGGATGTGCGCGATTTTGGAGTGGTGGGCAACGGCGTGGCAGATGATAGCGTGGCGTTGAATAACTGCTTGAAGGCAGCCAGCGATGACGGTAAAACGGTTTTTATTCCATCGGGGATGAACATACGCGTGATCCGCAACCTGTTTATTTATGGCAACGCCAGCATCGTTGGCGAGAACAAATACCAGTGCAAGATTACGCTGGACGGTGACCTGGAAGCCCAGGGCGCCGGGATGTCTGCTTATTGGGTGAATTTTGGCATCGCCAGCAAAGGCGGGATGGTTAGCGCGTGGACTGGAAGCATCAGCAATCTACAATTCTATATCACGGCTGGAGGATTAGGCACTGGGCCTAACCTCCATGCAATCCAGTTTCACCGCGCAGAGGATTTTGCCTTCGAAAATTGCATCATCGATTTACGCCCGGTAGGCCATGCCAACTGTGCGGCGATGGTGAGCCAGATCGATGGCGGCTGGTGCTCAAGCCCCGGCGCCGCGCGGGGAAGGATCGCCAATAATCTGGTTTTTGGAGAGAATAACGGCAGTCCTGCAACCGGCGGCAGCGGCGGGATCAATCTTGTTGGCCTGAAACATGGTCTGATCGCCAACAATCGCGTCGAAGGTTTTGCCGATGATGCGATTGCAATGATCGATTGCAGTCATTGTGTTGTGCGCGATAACTGGGTCAAAGGCGTGCGCTCGCGCGTGGCGGCCTTCAGCGGCAGCGACATTACCTTTCTATCCAACTATCTCGAACGCCAGGCTGGCGTGGATGGCATTTGGGTTGCCAATACAGATTTTTATGCTGCTCACCTGGCTGGTCCCTACTCTGCCGCGCCGGAGAACATCAAATTCATCGGCAATACTGCTTTACTGCCGGCCCAAGCGGTGGATGGAGGCGGATACCATAATTTCCTGGATCTCGGCGGCGTACGCGGTTGTGTAGCGAACGGCAATATTTTCATCTGCGATAGTAATCAAACCAACAAAACCCGCCTGCTCACCTGGGTTTTCACGGCTTTTCCCACCTGGACGGATCCTACCGGTCAGGACCCGCCGGGCAAATCGCGCCCGTATCGGATAATGCTCAGCAATAACCTGCTGACCGGGCAATACCCTGGGCAAATCGAAGAGGCGGCAACGCTTGCCAGCGATCTCGTTGGCCCAATTCTATATGAGGGCAATCTAGCTAGTACCTCTCCAAGATTGATTTGACAAGATAACTTCCTGCAGGGTAAACTTTGCGGTAAACTCTATTTTGGAGAAAACCGAAAGCAGGAAGAAGAAAATGGGATACAAAATCCACGTAGTTGATC
>JBFMFR010000070.1:0-32129 GCA_040752025.1 Chloroflexota bacterium
GCACAGGGGTCTCATGTTCCTCAAGCGTCTAGCCAAGCTGAAGAGGTCCCGCCGCCCGCTCCCCCATTGCAGGAGTTTTCTCCCCTTCCGGAGCCTGATCCGGCCCCAAAAACATCCAAGCCTGCCCTGGATCATCCCTGGCGTCGTTCGCCCATCGGGCAAGCTAAATACTGGCCATCCAATCACTTCTCAAAAAATTGACGCCCACTCGCCAGCCAGAATCTAGCGGCGGCGTTTGACACTGCCGCTGGAGTCGATCGAGTGATCCTCGTCCAGGGCCACCTGGTAATAGCGCACCTTGCGGTGCAGGTTTTTCATCTGCTGTAAGATCTGGTTGTAATCCCGGCTGTGTTGCTTGTACTGGCGCTTGAGCTGGCTCAGTTCGTGATCGATTTCATCCAGCAGGGCGCGGATGTCCTGGCTGACCTCTGGTTGGTCGCGGTGCGCGTACCACTGGTTCTGCCAGACCTCGGCCATCTCGCTCAGCTCGCCCTCCAGGTTTTCGATTTGCGACATTTCCTGGGCGGCGCGCTCGGCCTTCTGGCTGGCTTTTTCGGCCAGGGCCCGGTACCGGGCCGACAGGTTGACGAGCTGCTGCACCAACTGGATGGCTGCCAGGCGGCTGGCCTTCAGCGACTGCCACTGGCCGTCCAGGCTTTCGAGTTCGCTGCGTTCAGCCTCCAGGGTGACCGTGGTGGGAGGCCAGTCGCGCCACTGGCGCAGCCAGGCGCCGTTCTCGTCCATGGCTTTCTGGGCTGCATCGTGACTCTCCCTGGCCTGCTGGTAGGATTCGAACACCGGCTTGCTGACGTGTTCCAGGGCTTTGGCTGCCGCGCCGCTGACCTGCCAGTAGCTGCTGCGCGTCTTGAACTCGGCGATGGCTTCCTCCAGGCGGTAGCGTGACTTGGCAGTGTAACCGCTGGCGCTGTAGGCGTGCCCGGCAGCCAACTGGCGGCGGGCCTCGGCTACGGCGGCCTCGTCATCCAGCGGGCCGATGGCATCCAGGGTACTCAGTCCGTTAGTAAGCTGTTGGACAGCGCTTTGGATTTCCTGATTGAGCTGGTCCAGCCAGCGATTGGCGGCCTGCTCGGCCTTTGCCGTCAGGCTGTTGGCCTGGCGCGCCTTCTTCTCGACCACGCCGTGCTGTCGGTCGGATAGCTCTTTCAACGCTGTCTGCACCTCATCTTGCAGCCGCGACAGCTCCTGGGTCACCAGCCGGGTGAGGAAGGGGTTGCTGCGCACGATGTAGGCCATCTGCGCCAGGGCTGCCTCGGCAGTGATCAATTGCTCGTGCGCCTGTTTCTCATCCTTCTGGATGCCAGCCAGGCGCGCCTGGATGTTCTCCAGGCGTTTGCTCATCTTTTGTAGCTCCTGTGCCAGGGCGCGCGTGGCCTCCAGTCGCGCTTCGATTTCTGCCTCGGGCAGCGGCTGGGGGCTTGCCTGGGGCGCCAGGTTTTGGGCGTCTTTTTCCAGTTCTTGCAGATCGCCGGGCAAATTGGAAACGCCATCCAGGCGCGGCCAGTTCTCCGGGGCGTATTCTTTGACGCGTACCAGCAACTGGCGAGCGCCCTGCAGCCAGGTGTGCAACTGCGCCAGCTCGGCGCTGCTCAGCAGGTTGGTCAGCTCGGTGTGTTGCTGCTCGATCGTGCTGCAATGTTGGGCCAGGGCCAGTTGCTGCTCGCCAAGCTGCCGCACGCGCCCCAGGTCCTGCTCCAACTGCAGCGGGTTGCGCGCCTGGCGAGCCGGTCCGATGGCATTCGCCTGGCGGCTCACGTCGCTCAACTGGCTGGTGGTCTGGCTCCACACCACCGGGACGGTGGCGTGAGTGCCCAGGGCGGCGCATTGCAGGGAGATGCTTTTGAGACCGGCTTGCAGCTCGGTGAGGGCGGTTTCCAGGGCTGCCAGGTCGGTGTGCGCTTTTTGAAGCTGGTTGCCCATCTCCTCTGCCAGTTGGCTGACGTGAGCTGCCTCTTGCACTACCGAAGGGGTGCTCTCGATCTCCAGGCGGCCCAGGGTGGCGTGCAGGTTCTGGGCGATGAACTGCATCTGCCCGAATTGTGTGCGCAGGGCGGCAACGTCCAGGGCTGGCGGCGAGTTGGCCAGCAGGGCGGCAACGTTATCCAGCAGGCGCTGCATCAGGCTGACCCGTTCGGAGATTTCGTGGAACTGCCGCTCCCAGGGTTGGGCCTGGGCCAGCACCTGTTCCAGGTCCCGCCGGGCAGCTAACAGGTTCTCGTGGGCCTGGGTGGTGCTATCTTTATCGGCCTGTTCCAGCACGCTGACCTGGTCGGCGTTGAAATAATAGGGTGGGACGCGCGCCATGGCTTGCAACGCCTGCTGTTCCAGTTGGTTGGCAGTCTGCATGGCCTGGCCGTGCATGCCGCGCCCGCGCAGGCGATTCATCAGTTCCGTGGTTTGCTGCTGAGCCTGGCGCACCTGTCTGGCCTGTAAAGCTACTTCCCAACTGACGTGGCTGAGGCTCCGTTCGAACTCGCTGACGGCAGCCAGGTTCTCCTGAGCATGCTCCAGGCTGTCCCTCACGATGGCGATGTCTTTGCGCAGCAGATACCAGAAGTAAGGCGCTCCCACCACAGCCTGCCAGCGACCATAAGAAAGCCAGTGAACGCGCTCCTGGATGTCGATGTGCTGGCGCAGCAGGTTCTCCAATTGGTCGGCGGCGCTTGCCAGGTGGTTTTGCAGGGCGGCGGCGCGTGAGCCGTAGGGTTCTGGGTCGTCAGGGCTGTGCGCCTGGGCATCCAGGGCAACCTGGCGGTGCGCGGTTTGCAGGCTGCGCAGCTCGCCGCGCAACTGTTTGACATCCTCCTGGGTGCGGGCCTGCCAGTGGCGCACCAACAGATACAGCCCGCCGATCGTAGCCAGCAAAACCAGCGGGATCAACCAGACTCCAGATTGTAACAGGGTCGTTCCCTCAGCGCCCATCCGAACCCTCACTTGATTAAAAACGGCAGTCAGCAACCAGCCAGGTGTGCAGGCTGCTGACCGCTGGTCGCTAACTGCTATTATACTAAAGCTGCTTCGATTATCTTCTGAATCCGGGCAATCATACTGGCCGGATCGGGGTGCAAACCTTCGATCAGCAGGGCGTCCTCGTAGATTTGTTCGATAACCAACGCGCTGCGCTCGTCCTCGGCGGGCAGGGCGTTGAGGCGGGCCAGGATGGCGTGGCGCGGGTTCAACTCCAGGACTTTCTTAGGTACTTCGAACTCGCGGTTCAGCAAGCGGTAAACGCGCTGCATCTCCTGGTTGGGCGTGCCCTCTGGGTCGACCAGGCGCGCCGGCGAGTCGGACAGGCGCTCGGTCATGCGCACATCCGTGACGCGCTCGCCGAGCTGGGCCTTGAAGCGCTCCACCAGGGTCTGTGCCTCGCTCTCCGACAGGCTTTCGCCCTGTTCCTCGCTCGCCGGCGCTTCGCCTTCCGGCAGCTGCAGGTCGGCGGCAGCCACGTTGACCAGGGGGTAATCTTTGTAGTTCTTCAAACGCACCAGCATGAAGGCGTCGATGGGATCGGTCATGAGCAGGGCGGCAAAGCCGTAGCGCCGCACCATGTCCAGGTGGGGGCTGTGCAGCACCGAGCGGTCGTCATCCCCCATGATGTAGTAGATTTGCTTTTGCTCGGCTGGCATAGCGGCGATGTACTCGTCCAGCGACGACCAGTGCTCCGCCTGGGTGGTGGTGCGGAAGCGCAGCAGCGGGTAGAGTTCTGTCGGCTCTTCGGGCTCGACCGCCACGCCCTGCTTGATGTAACGGGCGTAGTTTTCCCAGAACTTCTGGTATTTTTCCGGATCCTCCTCGGCCAGCTTGCTCAGCGTGTCGACAACCTTTCCGGTGACCAACTTCTTGATCTGGGTGATGACGCGCGTCGATTGGATCGATTCGCGTGAGACGTTGAGCGGCAGGTCTTCGGAATCGACCACGCCCTGCACGAAAGACAGGTACTCGGGGAGCAGATCCTTGTTGTACTCCTGGATCAACACTTTGCGAGCGTAGAGTTTCAGGCCGTCTTCTTTGCGCGGCGAGAAGATGTTGCGTTCCGGCCTGGCTGGGATGTACAGGATGGCGTACATTTGCACCGGTGCATCCACGGCCAGGTGGGCGTGCACCAGGGGTGGCTCGAAGTCCAGGGTGAGCTGCTGGTAGAAGTCCTCGTAATCTTTCTGCTCCACCTGGCGCGGCTGCTGCCGCCACAGAGCGGACTGGCGGTTGGCCTGCTCTTTCTGCTCGCCGACATAGATCGGGAAGGGGATGAAGTCGGAGTGTTTGCGGATGATCTCGCGCAGGCGCTGTTCCTGGGTGAACTCTTTAGCATCCTCTTTGAGCTTGATCGTCACGCTTGTGCCACGCGCCTGGCGTTCGGCCGGCTCGATGGTGAAGGTCTCTGAGCCGGTGCAGTACCAGGTGGCGGCCTCGGCCTCCGGGCGGTAGGAGCGCGAGGTGACCCGGATCCATTCTGCGACCATGAAGGCCGAGTAGAAGCCCACGCCGAACTGCCCGATCAACTCGGAAACTTGTTTGTCGCTCTGGCGGGCGGCCGAGATCAGTTCGCTGGCTGCCTGGCGCGCCCCGGAATGGGCGATCGTGCCCAGGTTGGTGACCAGTTCTTCGGCGGTCATGCCGATGCCGCTGTCCTCCACAGTTAATGTGTTCGCCTCGGCGTCGCAGGTGATGTGGATGGCCAGTTCGCTGTCCGGCTGGTACACCTCGCGGTTGGTAAGCATCTCAAAGTCGAGGCGCGTCAGCGCATCAGACGCGTTGGAGATCAGTTCGCGCAGGAAGATCTCGCGCTCGGTGTACAGGGAATGGATCAGGATATCCAATAGCTGGCGGGTCTCCGCCTTGAACGAAATCGGTGCGGGGTTGGTTGTGTCAGAAGTTTCTCCCATGCCTATACCTCCATAAAATTGAGCAGTTTGCTCACAAAATATACCGCATTTTTGTAAGAATCGCGTTAGAGCGCCTCAGGTTTCGTCCCAGGGAGCTATGCCGCGGTTGTCGCCACGTAAAGAAGCTTGTAGCGCCTCGCGCAGTTCAGGGAGCAAATCAGCGCAGGCTGCCAGCAAGCCGAAGCACCCCGCGATCATCATATCGCCAAAGGGTACTGCGAAGTAAGGGCGCAGTTCAGAACCGCGCAGCAGGCTGCGTCGCGGTCCGGTCACCACCACGCCGAAATCGCCCTCGTCCAGCGGGAAGGGCTCGGGCTGGTAGATCAGCGCGCCGTGGCCGTGATCGGCGAAGACATCGGCGTGCTTCAGGCTGCCATCAGCCAGGGATCGCAGCAGGCTTTCAAGCTTGGGCCGGTCGAGCAGGCCGGTGTGGTGCTCGAAGACGCCTTCGATGCTGCCTGGTCCCAGGCGGAAGGCCAGGGTGTGGAAATTGCCCACGTTGGCGATCAGGCTGTGCTGCGCCTGGCGCAGGCGCGGGTCGAAGGTGGCGCCCAACACAGCCGCAGGGGCGGTGTCCATCACCACCAGGGGCAGGCCTTGCAGCCGTGGGCTGTTGCTGCTGCGGGCCGATTGCACCACGGCTTGCAAGCGGGTCATGATGGGCGGCGCCTGTTCGGCCAGGAAGGCGAAGGCGCTCAGGCGGTTGGCGGCGCGGATGCGCTCATCCAGGTAATCGAAGCGGAACTGGCGGTCGGAAACGCCCGGCGGCGCGTTGCCGTGGTCGAAAACCGCCACGGCGATCGCTGAAAGGCCCTCCAGCGAAACGCCGAATTGATCCAGGGCGCGTTCGATGGCAATGAAGTCGAAATCGCGCAGCCCGATGCGCCGTACCGCGACTGGCAGGGCGGCAGCTTCATCCTGGCTGATGAGCTGGATGCCCATGCGGCTGACTGCCTCCAGGTCGTCGTTAAAAGTGCGCGCTGCATCGGGCGTAGCGAACACTTGCAGCCCGGCGCGCAGGTGCGCTTCCGCTGCCCAACTATTGGGCCCGCCTCCCATCGTCACACCGCTGAGCAGGATGGCATCTTGCCTGCGGGTAGCCTCCATGATCTGCTGGCGCACGATCATGGTTGGGGAGGGCACTACCAGCTTGAAGCCGTTTTCCATATCGAGGCGCGAGTCGTATAGGAAGATATCTTGAGTGCCGGTGCCAATGTCAACTGTAAGGATTTTCATGCTTTGATCTACCTGTTTGTGAAGTTGTGCCGGGTGAGAGTTTACCATATCTCGCTGGAGCAGGCTGCAGTCCATGAGACAGAAATTATCGTGAATTTCGTCACAATCTGGGGTGCCTAACGTCCCCTTTTGAAGATGGTGTAGATGGGGTATACTGCTGGCGCAAAATGATCGATTTGCCAGCGGCGCCGAACGAGAATAGGCGCGCCGTTGGGGAAAAGGAGAAAGACGAGATGAATCTAGACGAAGAACGCCAACGTTGGGAGAAAGAAACCTACGAACCGTTGACGAAGCGTTTCCCAGAGCGTAAGTCAGCCTTCCGGAGCTCTTCGGACATCCCGCTGCCACCTGTGCTGGCGCCGCGGGGCGATGATCCGGAGTATATGGAGAAATTGGGTTTCCCAGGAGCGTATCCCTATACGCGCGGGGTGCAGCCGAGCATGTACCGCGGCCGCTTCTGGACGATGCGCCAGTATGCTGGGTACGCTTCGGCGGAAGAATCCAACCGGCGTTACCACTACCTGTTGGAGCAGGGCCAGACCGGGTTATCGGTGGCTTTCGACCTGCCCACCCAGATCGGTTACGATGCCGACGATCCGATCGCCGTCGGTGAGGTTGGTAAGGTTGGCGTGGCGATTTCCTCGCTGGAGGATATGGCGGCTCTGTTCAACGAAATCCCCCTGGGCAAGGTCTCCACCAGCATGACGATCAACGCCCCGGCCTCGATTTTGCTGGCGATGTACATTGCTGTAGCCAGGCGCCAGGGCGTGGCAGCTAACCAGTTGCGCGGCACGATCCAGAACGACATCCTGAAGGAATATATTGCCCGCGGCACTTATATCTTCCCGCCCAAGCCTTCGATGCGCCTGATCACGGATATTTTCCGCTACTGCCAGTCCGAGGTGCCGCACTGGAACACGATCAGTATCTCGGGTTACCACATCCGCGAAGCGGGCTCAACTGCCATGCAGGAGGTCGCTTTCACCCTGGCGAATGGCATTGCTTACGTGCAGGCTGCCATCGATGCTGGCCTGGATGTGGATAGCTTTGCAGACCAGCTATCTTTCTTCTTCAACGCCCACAATAATTTCCTGGAGGAAGTGGCTAAGTTCCGCGCCGCCCGGCGCATGTGGGCCCGGATCATGCGCGAGCGCTTCCAGGCGCAGAAACCGCGCTCGTGGATGCTGCGCTTCCACACTCAAACGGCTGGCTCGACCCTGACAGCCCAGCAGCCTGAAAACAACGTGGTGCGCGTGGCGCTCCAGGCCCTGGCAGCGGTGATGGGCGGGACGCAGTCGCTGCACACCAACAGCATGGACGAGGCTCTATGGCTGCCCACTGAGAAATCTGTGCGGGTGGCCCTGCGCACGCAGCAAGTGATCGCCTATGAGTCCGGCGCGGCGGATACCATCGACCCGCTGGCAGGCTCTTACCTGGTCGAATATCTGACGGACGAGATCGAGCGCGGCGCCCAGGAGTACATCTGCAAGATCGACGAGATGGGCGGCGCTCTGGCGGCTATCGAGCAGGGCTACGTCCAGGATGAGATCCAGAACGCGGCTTATCACTTCCAGCAGGCTGTGGAGCGCGGGGAAGAAATCGTAGTAGGGCTGAATGCTTTCCAGGTGGATGAAAAGATGGAGTTGGAGCGTCTGCGAGTTGACCACTCCATCGAGCAGACGCAGCGCGCTCGCCTGGCCGCGCTGCGCGCCCGGCGTGATGCTGTCCGGGTGAACGAGCTTTTGGCGCGCCTGGAAAGCGCGGCGCGCGGCACGGAAAATCTGATGCCCTTGTTCGTTGAATGCGTGGAAAACGAGATCACCCTGGGAGAGATTTGCGGGGTGCTGCGCGGCCTGTGGGGTGAGTACGAGCCGCCTGCCTGGATTTAGATTGTGTATCTGGAGGAATGGAAATGTCACCGAAGATCAAACGCATTGATCACGTTGCTATTTTGGTAGAGGATATGGATAAAACCCTGGCCTTCTGGCGTGAGGCTCTAGGGATGGAACTGACGCATATCGAAGAAGTGCCTGCGGAGAAATCCAGAGTGGCTTTCTTACCGGTCGGGGGCAGCGAGGTCGAGCTGGTGCAGCCGACCACAGAGGACTCCGGGCTGGCTCGCTACCTGGACAAGCGTGGCCCGGGTATGCACCACGTTTGTCTGGAGGTGGACGATCTCGAAGCCATGCTGGCTCGTTTGAAGGAAAAAGGGGTGCAGTTGATCAATGAGACTCCGCTAAATGGGCTCGGTGGTAAGAAATACGCTTTTGTGCACCCCAAGAGCAGCAGCGGCGTGCTGGTCGAGTTGTACGAGCTGCCACGCTGACCTGGCTCGCCCGGCCGGTTGTAAAGCAGCCGTCTTGACATCCAGTGCGAGCCGTGATAATCTTGCCGCCGTTACCTCCAGTCCGTTTGGTAAAGCCGACTGGACAGGTTGGCTTGATCCAAGGTAGAGACTGGTAATATTTCTGCATGGAGAAAGAAAGATGGAAGAACGTATTAGTGGAGTGGTTAAATGGTTCAATGCTGCCAAGGGTTACGGCTTTATTGGTCGCGATGGCGGGGAAGATGTCTTTGTGCATTTCTCTGCGATTGAAATGGACGGCTACCGCCGGCTCGAGAAGGGCCAGGAGGTGGAGTTCTCAGTTGAAGAGGGGCCCAAAGGCTTGCAGGCTGCCCGTGTGATCTTGAAGTAAAGCCGGGAAAACCTGGAAAGGCAGCTTACTGCCTTTGCAGGTCACTTAATCGTATAAGGGCTGCCCAACGTGGTTATGGGCAGCCCTCTTTTTTATCAAATGGTGGTTTATCTATCCGCCAGCCATAGCGCCTACAATTCGAAAAGGCGCCGCGCCGTTTATGACTGCCTCAGGCAGTGGAGCATCTGGCGGCTCGAGTGACAGATCCTCCCCACAGGCAAAGAAGCGCAGGAAAGGACGGCGCTGGAGTGTGGCGTGATCGCGAATCGTCCCGCGCAGTGTTGGGTACTGGGCCTCCAACGCATCCAGGAGCGAGCACAACGTGGCTGGCTCTTCAAGCTGAAGCCCGACCTCTTTGCCAGTGCGGATCAACGTCCGCAGGTGGTGAGGAATCTCTACGCGGATCAAGGCAGTGTCTGGACCTCAACGGACAATACCGCGGGTAAATCGCGGACGATGGGCGTCCAGCTGTCACCGGAATCGGCTGAGGCATACACCTGCCCGCCTGTGGTGCCGAAATAGACGCCGCATGGGGTGAGCGAGTCGACTGCCAGAGCGCTGCGCAAAACGTTAACGTAGCAGTTGCTTTGCGGCAGGCCCTTCGTCAGCGCCTGCCACTCGTTCCCGCCCGTGCGGCTGCGGTACACGCGCAGCTTGCCATCCGGAGGGTAATGCTCCGAGTCGCTTTTGATTGGAACAACATAGATCGTGTCTGGCTCCTGCGCGTGAACCGCGATTGGGAATCCGAAGTCGCTTGGCAAGTTGCCGCTGACCTCATGCCACGAATCACCGGCATTGTCGCTGCGCATAACGTCCCAGTGCTTCTGCATGAATAGCACGTCCGGGCGCGAGGGGTGCATGGCAATGCTGTGAACGCAGTGGCCAACTTCAGCGCTGGCGTCAGGAAGTTCGTAGGGCGAATTCAGGCCGCGGTTCACCGGTCGCCAGGTTTGGCCGCCATCATCACTGCGGAACGCGCCCGCGGCCGAGATGGCGACGAAAATGCGCTGGGGGTCGCCTGGGTCGAGGATGATCGTGTGTAGGCACATCCCGCCAGCCCCTGGCTGCCAGAGGTGCCCCTTGGCGGCGCGCAGACCGGGAAATTCCTGCCAGGTCTGCCCGCCATCGGTCGAGCGGAACAGGGCGGCGTCTTCCGTCCCGGCATAGACGGTGTCCGGGTCAGTCAGCGATGGCTCGAAGCGCCAGACGCGCTTGAACTCCCAGGGACGCTGCGTGCCGTCAAACCACTGGTGCGTGCCCTGCTCGCCCTCGTAAGTGAACTGGTTGCCCACTGGCTCCCAGGTCAGGCCGCCATCGTTGGAGCGCTGTACCACCTGTCCGAACCAGCCATTTGACTGCGATGCGTACAGTCGGCTCGGGTCAACGGGTGATCCTTGCATGTGAAAGATCTCCCAGCCAGCAAAAAGCGGCCCGGTGATATCCCAATGTTCACGTTTGGCGTCCGATGTGAGAATAAACGCGCCCTTGCGGGTGCCAACCAATACCCTAATTCCGTTCATGGTTTGTTCCTCTACTCGATTATTTCTTTTTACCATTGGATAGATTATAGGCGACGGCGGCGCGAATCAGATCTTTTAGGGCCGCCTCCTGGATTCTGTCACCCTCGCTGAAATCGATGGCGCGCGTTGTCTTTGCCTCTAGCCCAGCATTGAAGAGTCCCTGCGGATCATCCAAGGAAGAGCCTTTGAAAAAGTTAAGCTTTACATGATCTTTGAAAGCACCTGCGGCAACGACATTCCCTTTCTGTGACCAGACTGCGGTGTCCCATTTCCATTCTTCGATGATGCCGGGGGCGGCTTCGTGGATCAGTTGGCGCAATCTGGCCAATAGTTGGCCACGCCAGTCGGCCAGGTCTGCAATTTGATTAGTGATAAGTTGAGATGGGGTCAAGTCATCATTCGAAGCTGTTGCTGACATATGGTTTCTCTTTGGAAAATGGTGGCTCTTGGGCGCTAAGGAAGTGGCACCCATAGATTTAAAACTCCCGACCAGGATGGCTAGAGATGGCAAATCAAGCAGGCCTATTGTAGAACATATATTCAGGACTGTCAAGATAGAATTTATCCAATTACTTAGATTCTCTCGAGAACCGGAGACACATTTCTCAACCAGGATGGCTGTGGGAAACCTGCGCCGCCTCCAGTGCAATGCTGTCCAACTGGCGAGCTCCTGGAGTCGCGTAGATCCAGATCACCGAGAGCGCCTTGACCACGCCGATCAGGAAGAACAAGGCGGCGATCCCGCGCCCGGGGCCGATGCCAAATACTAACCCCAGGCTGCCCGTCAGGGCTCCACCGGGACGAAGCAGCGGTTCCAGGTGCCCGTCTGCCAGCGCGCCGGCCAGCAGATAGGCGCCCAAGGTGCCTGCCTTGATGCACATCTGCTTGAAAGCGAAGACGCGCCCCTGTACCTGGGAGTGAACCTGCCCCTGCCAGATCGCCTCTGCCAGGCTGGAGACGAAAGCCAGCGTCCAGTGCGCCAGGAAGGCTGCTCCGGTGACAATCACCAGGCTGGGGTGGATCGCCATGAGACAGAAAGCAGCCGCGCTGATCAGTTCGAAGAACAGCAAGCCCGAGAGCCTGCGTTTGGGTCCACCCCAGGCGGTCATCATTAAGCTGCCTGCCAGCAGGCCGATCCCGGCGATGGTCAGGGCCGTTCCCAACCCTTCAGGGTTGGAGAATCCCAGGATCATCGGCGTGACCAGCACGCCGAACAGGCTCCATAGAAAGGCGAACAGGGTCTGGTAACGCAGCAGGTTGAGCAAACCGGGCTCAGTGGCAAAGATGCGCCAGCCGGCGCGTAATTCTTTCGCCCAGGAGTGCTTTGACGCCGCGCTTCGAACTGGATCAGGGGAGGCGTTTTCCAGCCCGGGAAAGCGCACAAAGGCCAGGGTCAGGATGGCAAAACAGAAAGTCAGCAGATCGACCAGCAATACCCCTGGTACCTGGATTGTCACCACCAGCAAGCCGGCGACCGAGGGGGCCAGGATATCGGCCAGGGCGCGCCCGAATTGTAGCAGCCCATTTGCCCGGCCGAGCTGGCTGTGGGCTATTGTGGAGGCTACCAGGGCGCTGTATGCTGGTGTTTGCAGGCTGCCAAAAGCGGAAGATGCGGCAGTCACCAGGAATATTTGCCAGACCTGGATGTGGCCCGATAAGAACAAAGCTGCCAGCAAGAGCGTGCAAAGCGCGGCGCCGCTGTCAGCCAGAGCCATCATCCAGCGGCGGTTGTAACGGTCGATCAACACGCCTGCCAGGGGAGAGAGCAGGATTTGCGGCAATACGGTGCAGATGGCCACGAAGGCGAAATTGCTGGCGGAGCCGGTGCGCTGGTAGAGCCAGACGCCCAGGGCAAACCCGCTCAGGTTCGAGCCGAAGACGGAGACGACTTGCCCGGCCCATACGGTGACGAAATTGGTTTTAATCATTGGGTTCCTCCACGAAACAAAAGGCGGGACGCGCCGGTGTTGCACCGGCGCGTCCCGCAGTTAAAAAAATTCCCCAGCCACACATGGCTGGGTTTATTTACGTAGAGGCATTGTAAAGGCAAGTTTCAACTCTGTCAAGGATTTTTTGTCGCTTTTACCGCCAGTTGGCTATAGCATGAACCAATAGATGATGGCGCCGTTCTGATCGGTGTGGACCTCGTAGCGCTGGCTGCCCACGGAAAGGATCACAAGGTAGCCGGGGACCACGGTTGGTGCGCATACCTGCCCAGGGTGGTAAACTCCCAGGCAGGTGTCGCTCCATTGAACCGCTTCGACGCTGACCAGCGCCACTTGATCGGGCAAGACGCCGGCTACCTGGGCGATGGTGCTGCGAGCGCGCTGCACAACTGGCAGGTTTTCCAGGCTGGAAGTGAAATTACGTATGGATGGCACCAGCCAGAAAGCATTGGCTTGAGCGGGCTTGCCGTTGTTCTCTACCGACAGGATGAATTTCACCGACTTGCCGGCCAGGACTGACAGGTCGATGTTGATGCGGGTCAGCTTGGTATCGTAAACTTCGCGCCAGGAGCCCAACTCGTGCTCGGCCTGGCTCCCGATCTGGTAGCCTACGTAGAAGGTCACATCGCAGCTCGGGTTGTTAGCCAGGCAGCCAATATCAGCCATAAAGTGATCACCGTTTTGAACCTTATAGTTTGGATAGACACCCATGATCCAGCCATCCTTGCTCGTTTCCGGACGAGTCCAGAGGGTTTGCTCGTTCTCCGTCCGGCCGTTTTCCAGGCTGGGAGCGCTGAGGTAAACTACGGAACCATTCGGGTCGGTCTGGCTGCCCGGGCAGGGCAGGCTACCGGCGTTACTGCGCCAGGTTGCCGAACACATGTTGATGGCAAAGTCGTAAGCGTAGGCATTGCTGGCTGGCAAGACCTGGATGTCCACCCAGAAGGCCTTGTTGGCATAATCGCCGATGCCGAAGCGCTCGCCGTAGTTGTTGGTCAGCATCCAGTAGCCGCGGTAATGGCCGGCCTGGCTGGGGGCCACCAGGTCAACAGAGAGATCCACGTTTTCACCGGGCAGCACGACGCGCCCCAACGGGATGGAGGCGCGCCCTCCCATGCGATCTCCGCTGACAAAAGTCAGGGTGTAGCTGGAAGTCCAGGTGCAGGCGCCGATGTTGCGCAATCGCCAGACCTTGGTGAAAGCCGAACCCGCTGGGAAAGTAGTGCTGTCAGGGACGGTAACATCCTTGACGAATAAAACCCAATCGCAAGGGAGTGGGGTAATGGTCGGCGGCGGGAAGGTGGCAGTTGGCGTGAAGCTTGCCGTAGGCGTCGCCGTAGCAATGGGCGTCAGCGTCGGGGTTGCCGTGGCCGTCTCTGTTGGCGTGACGGTTGCTGTGGCCGTTTCAGTGGGCGTGGCAGTAGCGCTGGGGGGCAGGGCCGTGGCCGTTAGCGTGTTGTCTGCCATTTGAGTGAGCGTTGCTATGGCATTCTGCCCGGCCGAGAGGGTCAGCTCGGCGATCACCGTTTGGGCGGCGGCCGTGTAAACTGCATTGGGGTCGCTGCGGCTGGGCAGGCAGGCGCTCAAACCCAGGGCCAGCACCAGGACACCAGGCAGGACAAGTCGAAAGATAGGCGTGAATTTCATGAGTGATACCTCCTCGGTGCGACACACCGAATCCCGCGTGCAATCCACGCGGATGTCACTCTGAAGACGGGAGCGGTCGATAAAATGTTCCCCTGCTAAGCCGCCCCCAGGCAGCGGATCAGCACCTGCCGGCGGTGGCCGACGCTGCGATGTTCGAACAGGTAAATGCCCTGCCAGGTGCCCAGGCTGAGTTGGCCATCATCGATGGGGATGGTCATGCTGGTCTGGGTCAGCATGGCGCGGATGTGAGAAGGCGAGTCGTCTGGACCTTCCAGGGTGTGCCGGTGCCAGTTCTCGCCCTCCGGCGCCAGGCGGTTCATAAAGGCTTCTAGGTCGACCTTGGCCGTCGGGTCGTAGTTTTCGCTGATCACCAGCGAGGCGCTGGTATGGGGAATGTACAGGTAGCACATGCCTTCCCGGATGCCCCACTGGCGGATGCGCGTCTCTACAACTTGCGTGAAGGGGTACAGCCCCTGGCCGCGGGTGTTGATTTGCAGCGTGTCTTTGAACCAGTTCATGCGACGTTTCCCGGCTTGAGGCGCGGCTAAGCGCTTTTGAGGTATTTGTCGAACCAGCGCACAATATGATTGAGGCGGACGATACGCCGGTCGGTACGCCCGGTGCGGGATAGCCCGTGAAACTCATCAGGGAACCGCACCATTTCGGTATCCACCCCCAGGCGTTTGAGCGCTACGAAAACCTGCTCGCCTTGTTCGATGGGACAGCGAAGGTCTTTTTCGCTGTGGATCACCAGGGTAGGCGTCTTGGCGTTGCCGATGTACCTGATTGGTGACGCCTCCCAGAACTTTTGCAGGTCTTCGAATGGCGCCCCGGCTTCCAGGCTGAGCTGGAAGGTCCAGTTATAGTCGCTGGAGCCCCACATGCTGATCAGGTTGCTCACACAGCGTTGTGTTACCGCGGCTTTGAAACGCTGCGTGTGGCCGATGATCCAGACGGTCATGTAGCCGCCGTAGCTGCCGCCGGTAACGCCCATGCGTTGCTCGTCTATGTAAGGCTGTTGAGCCACGTAATCCGTCCATGCCATCAAGTCGGCATAGTCGGCGCCGCCCCAACTTCCCCAAATCGCCCTGGCGTGTGCTTCGCCGTAGCCGCGCCCGCCACGCGGGTTGGTGAAGTGCACAACGTAACCCTGGGCGGCCAGAAAGTAGAATTCGTGCATGAAGAAATTACCATACTGGGTCAGCGGTCCGCCGTGGATTTCCAGGATGGATGGATATTTTCGGTTTGGGTCGAAACCAGGCGGTTTCAAAATCCAGCCTTGCAGGCGATTGCCATCCGGCCCCTGGATCCAGGTGGTTTCGATTGCGCCCAGACCTACATTGCCCAGCAGTTCCTGGTTGACTCGCGTGATCTGGCGCGTTTCCCTGGTGTGCAAATCCAGGCTGTAAACCTGGCAGGGGTCATCGATCCTGCCAAAGAAATAGGCGCAGCGTTCCTGTGCCTGATCGAAGGAGAAGCTGCCGACCACGCCATCGGCCTCGATCTCTGCCTGCAAGTCCGAGCCATCTAGAGCGATGGACATCAACACAGAATTGCCGTGGGCGACGGTGGGAAAATACAGGCGTTGGCCATTTTGCGACCAGGTAGGCGGCATCAGTTCGGGCTGGCTTAGATCGTTGATCGTCCAGGCCGAAACGTGGATATCGTACGATGCAGTCAGGTTGCGCGGCGCGGCCGAGCCGTCTATTGGGACTGCCCATAGGCTCAGATTTTTGTAGTGCAGATCTTCGCCCTCCACGCCGTAATATGCGATCCATTTGCCATCCGGAGAGAAGCTGGGCAGTGTTTTGCTGCCTACGGGAGCGGGGATTTGACGGAACTCGCCACCGGTAGCCGGCACAACGAACAGATCGATAGCATCCGTGTTGGAGTCGGGATCTGGGCTGCGATTGGAGGTAAAGGCAATCCAACTACCATCTGGCGACCAGGCCGGTCCTTGCTCATCGTAGATGGGATGGTCGGTCAACTGACTGGCTTTGCCTGTCTTTAAGTCGACTGTCCAGATATGCCAACGCTCTTGGGGCAGGTAGCCAAAACCATCCAGCTTGTAGAAAAGGCGTTCGTAATGACGGGAAACCACGCCCAGTTTCTTCTTTTGCTCGTCTTTGGTACGTTCCAAATCCTCCTTATCGAGTTTGCGCACCAGGCAAACCAGGTGCCTGCCATCCGGAGACCAGGCAAGGTTGCTGATCGTCCCGTCGATCTGCGCCAACGGGCGCGCCTCTCCACCGTGGAAAGGGATGAGATAGATTTGCGGCGGCTTGTCTTTATCGCCACGATTGGAGAGGAAGACGATTTGATTGCCATCCGGTGACCAGCGCGGTTGGGCGTCGGTCTGATCGCCGTAAGTGAATTGCTGCGCTTCTCTGGAGACAGGTGAAACGATCCACAAGTTGGCGCATTTCTTTTCGGTTTTTTGATCCACCCTTTGTTGCGAATATACCACGTGCTGCCCATCTGGCGCGATGCGCACGTCGGAAATCAACTGGAGCTTGTACAGATCATTTGCTGTGATGGTTCGCTGGCGTTTTGGGGGCATGAAAAACTTCCTTCTGGTCAGGTCGCTGGCGAGGCTGCATGGCCGCCTGGGCGAATTATAGCATGCCAGGCGAAACAAAAAGGGCGGCAGTCGCTCTGCCGCCCCGTTTTTTTCGGCTAGCCTTTCAAGGCACCGGCCAGGATGCCGCGAATAAAATAGCGGCCCAATAATATGAAGAACAGCAATGGCACTGAAACGGAGATGAGGGCGGCCGCCATTTGCAGGTTATACACCACCAGGGTGGTGCCTTTGGCCTCTGCCATGACAACCTGCACGGTCTGTGTCTTTTGAGACGATAGAGAAAGCGCCAGGAAGAACTCGTTCCACACTTGTGTGAAGATGATAATTGCTACCGAGGCATACGCGGGTAGTGAGATGGGCGTAATGATTCTAAAAAAAGTCTGTATCCTGTTGGCCCCATCCACCTCCGCAGCTTCTTCCAACTCCCTGGGCACAGACAAGAAAAACGTTCCCATCAGGACAGAAGCCAGCGGCACGTTCAGAATCAGATAACTTGCGATCAAACCCCAATAAGACATCAACAAGCCAGTTTTGGCCATCAAAACGACTAACGGGATGATGATGGCCTGGTAAGGCAGGTAGAGAGCAATGCCTACAAGCACGAACAGCACACGCGCGAAAGTGGTCCGTACCCGGCTGAGATAATAGCCGCCCAAACCGCCGAAGAACGCCGACAGCGCCGTGGCTGTGAAAGAGATGATGATGGAGTTACCCAGGCGGGGTAACATATGGCTGCGGAAGCGATCGCTGCCGAATAAAACTTCCACATAGTTGCTAAACTGTAGGCCCCCGCCAGGCAGCAGATAGTTGCCACGCGTGATCTCTTCGGTCGTTTTCAACGAAGTGGTCACCATCACGTAAATGGGTAGCAGGTATGCAAAGGTGATCAGAACCAGGGTCGCGAAGACGATTATTTTCAGAGTGGTGCTTTTGCTTTTCATTCGAACCACTTCCTGAGAGCATAGATGGTGTAAGGAACCACAATGATAAACGCCATGAAGAAAATGATCACGCCAATACCTGCCCCGGCCGAAACCAGGTGCTGCTGGAAGAAGGTGATCCACATGTTCAGGGACAGCACGTCGGTCGAGATGCCTGGGCCGCCAAAGGTGACGATGTAAACGATATCAAAGACCTTCAAGGATGAAATCAACAAAAGCGACACTAACACTAAGATGCCCGAACGGATGTTGGGGATAATAATGGAAAACAGAATTCTGAGCTTAGAAGCGCCATCCACCGTGGCTGCTTCGATCATCTCCTCCAGTTCAGAGGTTCTGAACGAGGATTGCATGATAATCACCGAAAAGCCCAGGTACTGCCAGATGAAAATGAGAATCAACCAATAGGTGGCGTTGGTGGGGCTGGTGGCATAACGCAAGTTGGAATCAATACCAATCCCCCTTAGCAGGGTGTTGAACACGCCGCGCTCTGGTTCGTACATCCAGGACCAGATCGTGCCGGTGACGATGAAGGACATGGCAACCGGGTAGAGGATGATCGTACGGATATAGGATTCGATGGTTGGGAACGGGCTAAGCTCCAGCAAGTAAGCCAGGAAAACAGCGATAACCACAGTGGGAACAACGCCCAGGATGAGCCATTTCAAGTTGTTCTGGATATCGACCCAAAAGCGGGGCTGGGCAACCAGGAATTTGTACCATTTTAGCCCGGTGAACTGGTAGTTGGCTGCGACAGTCTTCCAGTCTGTGAATGAGACATATACTGTCCACAGCAGCGTCCCGTATAGAATGATGATGAAGAATAGCAAAGGGACCAGAAAAACCAGGATCTCTGCCAGGCTGAGCTGGTTTCGTCGGCTCTTATCGGCTTTCGGAGTTTTCACCCTGACTACCTTTGATCACAACTGGTGTTTGTTGTTAGTTCCGAGCGTTCTCTGATGAGAAGGCTAATTGACTAATTATACACTAATCTAAGAGCTTGATTCATTCAGGTAGGGATGCAATTAGCTTGCATCCCTACCTGATATTCGGCCGGCGTTATGCGAAAAGCCTCCAGCATACGCCTGGCCTTAGCGTAGGTTTATGGCCACAGGTACCAGGCAGAAGCGTCCTTGACTTCGTAAGTGGTCATCATGTTAGCGGTAGCCTGGATAGCGGCATCCACGTCGGGCTGAACCAGGAAGGCCGAGATGATGTCCCAGTAAATCGGCTGGGCTGTGGCGGGCAGGATGCTGCCGTGCTGATCCAGGATCAGCATTCCGGGGTTATTGCTCACGTAGGTCTGCAGTTCCTGGCGGATGGGATCCGGGAATTCCGTGGGATCGATATCCGTGCGGGCGAACAGACCGCCCTGAGTAACATCGGTGGGGATCTGTAGCTCAGGTGAGGCGACAACCTTCAGCCAATCCATGGTTGCCTCAGGATCGGGCGCGCCTACGGTCAGGCCGTAGCAGTCCGGGTGGAAGAGCAGGATGCGCTCAGGCTTCTGTGGGAAGGTAACCGCGCCGAAATCGACGCCAGGCTCCCAGTTGGAGCCCTTGGTGAAAGCGCCGATGGCCCAGGTGCCCATGATCACCATGGCCGCCTGATTGGAGCCCACCAGGCCTACCGACTGATCCCAGGTCAGGCCGGAGTGATCGGTGTTGATGTATGGGATCAAGAGTTGGAACTTCTCGAGGGCGGTCTTGAAAACCGGATCGGTGGCGACATCGATCTCGCCCTTGTAGAGCTTGACGTAGTATTCTGCGCCGCCATACTCCAGCAAGATGCTGTCGAAGACGAAAGCGTCGCCCCATTTTTCCTTGGAGCCCAGGCCCAGGCAGGCCATATCGGGCTTCCCGGTCTTGATCGCCTCGCAGGCAGCCAGAAGTTCATCGAAGGTTGTGGGGGGCTGAATGCCCAATTCGTTGAACAGCTTGAGGTTGTAGTACAGGATGTTCTGGATGTGCATGTTCAACGGCACAACGTAAGGATGACCACCTACGGAAACCGCCTTGGCCAGCGGGCCAGGGATGTTGTTGGCGTAATCCAGTTCCGTCCACAAATCATCCAGGGGTTCGAGAACGCCGCTGTCAACGTAGTTCTTCAACTCGGCGCCGCCCAGGGTCTGGAACGTGTCAGGTGGTAGGCCAGCGGTGATTCGGGCTTGCAGCACAACGCGATGGCTAACGCCACCACCACCGGGTACCGGGTTCTCAACCACCTCGATGTCAGGATATTTATCCTTGAGGGCTGTGAACATGGCATCGGCGGCCTCGCGCTCGCCGGGGCCGGTCCACCAGTGGAAGATTTCCAGTTTCATCTTCTTCGGTTCAGGAGTGGCGGTCACGATGACCTGCTTTTCCACTTCCTTGATCTGAGGTGTGCCGGCGACTTCAACGACTTCGGTGACGATTTTCTCCACCACAACCGTTTTGACTACTTCTTGCGGAGCGCAGGAAGCAACCAGCATGCTGAACAAGATCAGCATTGACAAAAGGGTCAAGGCTTTCTTATGCATTTTGAACTCCTCCTCCAATTGGGTTCGGTTTGAAATAGTTAGTCGATATTGTCAGGCGATGTAGCGTGAAGATTGGACTTACAACGTACACAGTCGAGTTCTTGATCAGCAGATGCACCTCCTTTCCACATCAGATGCATTAGCTTTGCCTGCATATTTGCGGCTGCTTCAGTTTAGCGCATTTTGTCCGTGAAAGCATCATCCCCTTCCCCCGGTTAATTTGGGGGATTCCCCCTATTGGAAATATCATTGGGCTATAAGAGCGAATCAACTACAACGCCGATCTTGGGGTGTGGAATTTCGATTTGCAACAGTGAGCCGCCTTCGGGCTGGCGTTGCAAGCGGAAGCGCCCTCCCAGCAGAGCCACGCGCTCGCTGATGCCTAACAGACCGTAGTGGCCTTGTTTAGAGAGGTTTTCCAGGTTGAAATCATTGGCGAACCCCAGGCCATCATCGATGATCGAAATCATCAAGGTACGCGGCGAAGTATGTTTGAGGATGATTTGAACGCGGCTGGCTTTGGCGTGTCGCCAGACGTTGCTCAGGCCTTCCTGGATGATGCGGAAAATGGATAATTCGATGGTTTCAGGCAAGCGTCCCAGGTTGGCGTCCAATTCGAGCAAAACCTTCAGCCCACTCCTTTCGGACCATTCACGCGTGAAGGATTGCAAAGCGGCTCCCAGGCCGAGACTGTCAATCGTGGGCGGGCGCAGGTCGCCACAAATTCGCCGCAGCTCTTCGACCAACATGCGGATACCCAGGCGGACGTCCGTTAGTTCGTGCCCCAGGTCTTTGGGCAGGTCTTGTTCAGCCCCGATGCTTTCCAACTGGTAATTCACGCTCAGCAGGTCCTGGATCACCTGATCGTGGAGTTCGCGCGCCAGGTGCTTGCGTTCTTGCTCACGCTCGGAGAGTAACCGCCGTTGAGCCTCTTGCAGAGCCAGGTTGGCCTGATCCAGAGCCTGTACCTGGCCAGCCAATTGTTCCAGCAATTCCTGGTTGAGGCTGTCCTGCGCTGCCAGGTCTTTTTCCAGCAGCATCTGGTGATAGCGTAATTTTTCAGCCTGTTCGCGGGCGCGGTAATAGCTGTCCAGGGTCCAGACAGCCGGAGTGAACTGCGGCTGCTCAGCCGTGCCCATGATCGCCGCGATAACCATCTCCCGGCTGGTTTCATCGGTGCGCAGATCGGAGATCTTACGCCCCTGGTGCAGAATGCTGATACGGTCCGTGACGGCGAAGAGGTGTTCCAGGTTGTTACTGCTGAATAAAACCGCTACACCCTGTTGTTGCCAGTTCTGGATCAGGTTGAGCAGCTTTTGCTGATGAGGATAGCTGAGCAGTACCGTAGGTTCATCGATGATTACCAGGCGCACAGGGTAAGTGAAAACGCGAGCGATGGCGATCATCTGGCGCTGCTCGCCGGAAAGATTATACACTTTTTGGCGTAGTGGAGAGATCTGTGCATCGAGTTGCGCCAGGATACGATGAGACTCCTGATCCATCCGGCGGCGATTGGGAAATTTGAGCCATTTCAATCTGTCAGACCAACCGATTTCGTTGCCCAGGAAAATGTTGCTGGTGACATCCAGGTTGTCGGCCAGGTCGGGCTTCTGATGAATGACGCCGATGCCCAGTGCCTGGGCGCTGAAAGGCCAATTCAGGCGCTGGTTGGCAAAGTAGATATCGCCCTCATTGGGCTCGTACAGGCCAGCCAGCATCATCACTAATACCGAACGCCCTGAACCGATGCTACCTGCCAGACCGACTACTTCGCCTGGATGAATCTCAAGGCTGACCTGCTGGATAGCTGGTAAGGTTCCGAAGCGTTTGGAAAGATTGATTACACGTAGTAATGGTTCCATAGCTCAAGGAGGTGGCAACGGCAGGTTGAAATTATTGGTTTTCCACATTTCCAGCAGCGCATCTACGTTGTTATGGGTGATGATGTTAAAACCCGAATTCGTGAAGGAGTCGAAGCGCTTGTTTTCTACGATGTGATCATAAACGATCTGGATGGTTTCGTAGCCCCACCCCCAGTTCTTTTGATCGATCAGGCCCGAGAGGTAGCCGTCTCGCAGCATCTCCAGTTCAACGGGCAAGGCATCGAAAGCCACGGTTTTCATGCCACGATTCAGTGCGGCGTCTTCCCATAAGGGCATAGAGCCGCGTTCGGCGAAGAGCGGCCACATGCCGGCGAAGAACCAGCCATCCAGGTCAGGATAGGCTTGCATGGTTTCTTCCAAAACCTGCACACCTTGATTGATATCATCGTTGGTAACCACGGTGGTGACGATCTGGATATTCGGGTAGGCAGTCAGCCCCTGGCGAAAGCCGCGGATGCGCTCTTCCAGGTTGAATGCTCCCGGCACGCCTGTGAGAACAGCGACTTTCCCCTCGGTTCCCATTGCGTTTACCAGTAGATTAGCAGCCGCTTTGCCAGCCTCGATGTTGTCCAGACCATAATATGTAAAACGATTACTCTGCGGCGAGTCAGCATCCCAGGTCATCACTGGTATGCCTGCTTCTACAGCCCGGTTGATGGGGTCGATACAGGCGGTCGGGTCATTGCAAGAAATAGCGATGGCGTCGACGCGACGGGCGACAACATCTTCTAGAACACGCACTTGCTCGGCCGCATCAGATGCGACTGAGCCAACATAAAGGATTTCTACATCTACAGGTCCGGTGGCGGAAAGCTCGAGTGCTTTTTGCACTGCGCCTAAACGCCCTACCTGGAAAACCGGGTTGTCCAGGGCCTTGGGGATCCAGGCGATGACCAGTTTGCGCCGCTCTGGCAGCGGTGTAGGAGTGCGAGCAGGTGGCACACCAGTGCTGGCGCAGGCTGCCAGTGTGCAGCCCAGCAGGAGCGCCAGCCATAATCCGAGGCGGTATCTCATGAAGTTGCCCTCCTGCGCCGCCAGTAATCTAACAACAGCGCGATCAGGATCATGGCGCCAATTGCAGCGGATTGCCAGTAGGATGGGAAGCCGAGCAATACCAATCCATTGCGTAGTACCTGCATGAACGCAGCACCGAGCAGCACACCCAGGATACTGCCCTCGCCACCAAATAGACTGATGCCGCCGATCACCGCGGCTGCGATGATATCCATTTCGTACCCGTTGGCCGCGGTTGGGGCGGCTACACCCAGGCGGGCGGTCATGAGTACCCCGCCCACAGCCGTCAGTAACCCACATAATGTGTAAACGAGCACCTTGACGTTAGTTGGCTCGATGCCTGAGACCATCAGTGCTCGTTCGCTGCCTCCCAGGGTGTAGATGTAGCGCCCTAACACGGTGTAATCCAGGAGAAAGAAAACCACAATGGCCAGCGCGCCCATGATGAGCACAGGGACGGGCAGGTTCCATGGCCCCAGGAGCAAATCGGCCTGGCCAAGAAAGCGGAATTCTGCTGGCAGGTTGCGCACCGGCCAGCCACCTGCCAGGCCAAAGGTGATGCCTCGCACGATCCCCAAAGTTCCCAATGTGACAATGAATGGGGGAAAACGGATGCGTCCAACGAACAATCCATTGATCAGGCCGATGAGCCCTCCCACGAGCAGACCTGTCAGCACCGCTACAGAAACCGAAGCACCCGCTTGCAGGCACAGCGCGCTGATCAATCCAGATAGAGCCATCACGCTGCCAACAGATAGATCGATCCCCCCGATGATAATCACCATGCTCTCTCCAAAAGCAGCAATTGCGATCCAGGAGAAGTTGCGCGCAACGTTCAATAAATTGTTGGGCGTCAGGAAAGTATCGGTTTGCAGGCTGAGGAAAAGGATTACAACCAGCAGCAGGGAGAAAACGACCAACTCCTGGCGATGAATCAAATTGCGCCAACCACGCTGCAAATAGATCAGCATGAGCATCCTCTCGCCGTGTTGATTGCCTCGAAACATGGACGCTGAGGCTTTAGAACCTGCACCAGTTTATCACACCTGTCAATGCGAAAGCAAGTTCACAGACACAATCACAACTTCATCCTAACACAATCTGCCAGGCGAAGCATCACCCCTTTCCCTTACGTTTTTGGGGGATTCCCCCGTATACCAAAACAGGTTTCCGCGAAATGATGGTATAAATAGCGAATATGGGCAAAGTGCGCGTGTTATTAGCGGATGATCATGCTGTGGTGCGGGCTGGTATTCGCAAGGTGGTGGAGGAGATCCCCGGCCTGGAAGTTGTGGCGGAGGTGGGTAACGGCCTGCAAGTGTTTGAAGTTCTGGAGCGCGAGCCAGTCGATTGCCTGCTGGTCGATCTGACCATGCCAGATTTCGATCCGATGTCAGCCATCCGTCAGATACGTGAGCGGTTCCCCGAACTCAAAACTCTAATCGTCAGCGCTTACGATGACGATGTTTATGTGCAAGGGCTGCTCAAGGTAGGCGTGAATGGCTATCATTTGAAAGACCAACCTTTGAGCGATCTGAAGCTGGCGATCCAACGCGTGTTGGCAGGCGAGCGCTGGCTTTCCAGTCCGTTGATCAGCAAGTTGCTTGGGGGGAATCAGGCAGAGGGAGGCGGCCCGCTTCTGACCAACCGCCAGCGCGAACTATTGCGCCTTTTACAGGATGGCCTGGATAATCAATCCATTGCGAACCAGATGGGTTTGAGCGTCAAGACGATTGAGAACCACCTGACACGTCTGTATCGCCAGTTAGATGTGCAGAGCCGCCTGGAGGCGGTGAATTATGTATTGCACCACCCATATGTTCTGGGTACACCGGGTGTAGAGGCTGCCAGTGCTGGCGGTCCAGGCACTGCAGCGCTGAACTGCATCTCTGTCCTGGTAGTGGATGATAATGGGCGTTATCGCCTGCAGTTACAGCGCATGATCGGCAAGATTTGCTCATTGGCAACGATTTACGAGGCCGAAAATACGCAGACTGCTGTGCATTTGGCTCAACGTCTGGCGCCACAACTGGTGTTAATCGATGTGGTACTGGGGGATGAAGATGGCATCCAGTGCGCGCGCCGGATCAAGGTTGTTTCACCCAACTCGCGTATCGTGCTGATCAGCGCGTATCCGGATCGGGAATTTCACCGCTTAGGTTTACAAGCTGGTGCGGTCGCTTTCCTGGATAAAAAAGATCTGGACTTGCCTGTTTTGCGCCAGGTGATCGAAGATATTACCGGGTGATTCCGATCGGGCGAATCATCAGGGTTGGCAGGCGGGGGTGAATACCAAAGTTATCTCGACCTACCACCCACCAGTTCTCATGCGATTACGGATGGCATCCTGTAGCATCGCCAGTGTATTTGCGTAAAGCTGCTGGTGGATCGTGTTCGAGTCAGTGGCTTGCTGCTCCAGTTGTTTCAGTAAGTACACCAACCAGGTCAACCAGGTGCTGGGGTTGTTTTCGTAGTGCGCAAACCCTTCGGCGGTCTTGTTCAGCAAATCGCGTAGTTCATCTTCCCGGGTCATCGTGATCCTCCTGTGTGGATAAACTGGGTTCCCGATGATAAGTTCATTCGCTGATTATTATAACTGGTCTGGGAGCACGTGCCGGGCGCGATTGGTTTCGGGTTACTGGCGGCGATTTTGCCAGGCGCTTCGGTTATAATCATCGTGTGCAGCGGCAGCCTGTTGACCTGCCGAAGGAGGAAGTGCATGTCTACTCAGTATTCGCTCGCTTTTTGGAATCTGGAAAACTTTTTCGACATCGAGGATTCGGCGCGCCGCTCTGAGAAGTTGCAGCGCGCCATCGGGAAAGATATTAAGGGCTGGACCCAGGCGCTGGTGGATCGCAAGACCAGCCAGTTGGCTTCGATTATCCAGCAAATGAATTCGGGCAGAGGTCCGGATCTTCTGGGGGTATGCGAGGTCGAAAACGCCTTCGTGCTGGACTTGCTGGTGCAAGCCCTGGCGCCCCTGGGGCGGCATTACGCTGTGGAGCATCACGACATGAGCGACCAGCGCGGCATCGACGTTGGCTTTATCTATGATGCCGACCTGTTTTCAGTGGAGGCGCAGTTCAGCCACGTAGTAATGCGGCGCACGGCGACTCGCGATATCTTGCAGGTAAACTTCCGCACCCGGCAGAATCGCCTGTTTGTGATTGTTGGCAATCACTGGCCTTCGCGCAGCGGTGGAGCGCTGGAGTCGGCTTGCTACCGGGCAATTGCCGGAGAGACCCTGACATACTTCCACCAGCGCATCCTGGAAGTGCATGGCAAGGATACGCCCGTGCTGGCGATGGGTGACTTCAACGATGAGCCTTTCGACCGTTCGTTGGTGGATTTCACCCTGAGCCTGCGTAGCCGCACAAAGGTCTCGAACGCTCGCAATGCCTGCTTCTTGAATTTGATGTGGCCTCTGATGGGACAGGGCTTGGGCTCGCTCTACTTCGATCGCGTCCCCAACATGCTGGACCAGTTCCTGGCCAATAAGAACCTGTTGAAGCATGACGCCGTGCTTCACATCTTACCGGAAACGGCCGCGCTTGTGCGTTTCCCCGAAATGATTGCCACAGGGGAATACCCGGAGCCGGTACGCTTCGGCGGTATGGGCAAACCGGTCAACCAGGATGGCTTCAGTGACCACTTCCCCGTGACGGTTCAGGTGGTAGAAACGGACTGAGCTACCTCAGCCACCTGCCGGCCAGGAAGCTGGCCAACGTCACCAGGGTGGCCAGAGTAGTGCCCCAGATCAGGTCGACAATCGTCACGATCAAGGGCCAGTTCTTCAGCGTTGCCAGGTTGGTCAGGTCGTAGGTGGCGTAGGTCATAAACCCAAACAACGCTCCCAACAGCAGTGCTTTGCCCAGGGAGTTGGCCTGTAAGCCAGGCGCCACGGCGAAGATCAGCAGCCCGACAATGAACAGCAAGTAGAAGGCGATGGCCGCGGCCCAATTTACTTGTGGTCTGAGCAGGTCCCCCAGGTATTTGCTGTAGAACCAGCGCGCCACCAGGCCCAGCCAGACCATGTCGATGGCAAAAAATGCTGCCAGCGTTGCCAGGTAAAGCTTGATGTAATACGATATCATTTGAACCTCCATTACTTCAGGCTGGTGCATCACCAGCTCGTTTTGCTACTCCCAGCCGCGCCGGTTTTCCCGGATGGCGCCGTCCCAAGCCTCCATCCTCGCCACCATTTGGGCAGCTATCTGGGGGTGGGACTCGATCAGGCTGTACGACTCGCTCGGGTCCGTTTCCAGGTTGAAAAGGAAGGGTCCCTGGCGCAGGCTGGCGTAGCCGCCATTGTCGGTCATGTGGCGGCGCATGTACTTCCAGTTCTGGTAGCGCATCCCGATCATAGAACTGCCCTTGTAGTATAAGAACTGTTCGTGAGGCGAGCCGGACAAACCCTGGAGCATCGGCAGGATGTCTTTGCCGTCGATGATGCGGTCGGCGGGTAAAGGCGCGCCTGCTACCTTGAGCAAAGTAGGCAGGAAATCCAGGTTGCTTGCCATCCCCTCAATGGTCTGTCCAGTGGGCATTACTCCCGGCCAACGGGCGATTAACGGCACGCGCAGCCCGCCTTCGAAAGCCAGGTTCTTGCGGCCGCGCAGGCCGCCTGGGGCGCCCTGCCACCACGGGCCGTTGTCGCTGGTAAAGATCACCAGCGTTTTGTGCTCTAGCTGTAGTTCCTGCAAGCTCTTCAAGATCTCGCCGATGCTCCAATCGATCTCTTCGACTGCGTCTCCATAAAGCCCGGCCGCCGACTTGCCGCTAAAAGCCGGCGAGGCGTGTGCGGGTGAATGTGGGAAAGGCTGGGCGTAATACAGGAAAAAGGGCCGGTTTTTGTTCTGGCGAATGAAGTCCAAAGCTTCTCGGGTGAGGTGGGTGGTTAGCTGGTCCTGGTCTGCGGGAGCGGGGATTTCGATGTGCTGGTTGCGATAGATTTCATATGGGGGCATATCGTTGCTGAACAGGGCCCCATAGAACAGGTCGAAGCCGCGATCGTTGGGCAAGGAGGGCGAGCGATCGCCCAGGTGCCATTTGCCCAGCAAAGCTGTCTGGTAGCCGCGGCGCTTTAACACTTCAGGCAGCAGGATCTCGTCTTGCGGGATGCCGCGTACTCCGTAGTTGTAGACCCCTAAAGCGTTGAAAGCGATATCCAGGGGCGCGCCTGCCGGGTAGAGCGGCATGGTGACATGGGTGCGGATCGGGTAGCGCCCGGTCATCAAGCCGGCTCGCGACGGCGAACACAGCGGGGCGCAGGCGTAAAACTCAGTCAGGCATGTGCCTTCCGCTGCCAGCCGGTCCAGGTTGGGTGTGTGGATGGCCTGCGAGCCGTAGCAGCCCAGGTCGCCATAACCCAGGTCATCGGCGTTGATCAGGATGATATTGGGTAAATCTCCGGGTGCTGCCGCGGGTTGGATGCTTGCCAGCCAGGCCTGGGTGTTTTCATCGTGAAAGTCTCTGCCGTTCAGATCGTGCACCAGGCGCAAGCCTGCGCCTCCGGCTGCCAGCAGCCCGCCGGCAATCCCCGCAACTTTGAAGAAGTCGCGGCGGGTGAGTTTACCTGGGTTCGTTGTGGTCATGACAACTCAACTCTTTGAACCCAATACTTCTTCGCGGGCCTTTTGGTACAGGTGGCGCAGATCGCCCTGGATGCGCTGAATGCCAAGCGCCAGGCGTGTATCGCCGCCGAAAACGATTTTCCCGCTCAGCGCCGCGCGTGTGGCATCGATGCTTCCAGAGAACATGCCGTCCAGCACCTCGGCGCTGGTTTCCAGCCGCACTTGGGCGGTCTCAGGCGGCGCGCCCAGGCCGCCAGTGACTTCCCCGTCCAGGAAGGACAGGTAAAACTCCAGTTCGATATCCTTCAACAGGTAGTGGCTGGTGATCTGCCGGTCCTGGGCGAACTCTTGAAGGTTAGCGTCATGGGCGGCATACTCAAGGAAGCGGCTGATGATTTCGCTGGCTTGGGTCGCGTCAAGAGGGGGCAGCGCTGGCTGCGTTCTCGCTCGATGGGTCAGACGCTGCAACAGCCGCTCTAGCCAACTTTCCTTGGGTATGGGTCCGGGTTTTGTGTGCTGGGGAGCCGCGCCTGTGCTGGATGCTAGGAACGAACCCAGGTCGGGCGTGTCGCCCAGGGCGGCTCGCAGCTCATTCTCAAACTGGTAGAGCGGCAGGGCGCGGGCGGTCTCTTGCAGGCTTTCCAGCGTTGGGCAGCCGGCCGCCTGCTCTGCTGACCATTCCCGGGCGAATTCGCCGCTGCGAATCTCCTCCAGGCCCTGCGCCATGCGCTGGCGCAGCTCGGGGAGCATGAAGCGCAGGCCGCGCGAGATCGAGCCATACTGGCTGGTGCGTGAGTGCAGGCGTGTCTGTTCGATCATGCCCAATTCGGCGATCTTGGCCAGCGTGTAGGAGAATTCGCCGGACATGTACAGTTCCAGCAGCACGGCTTCCGGCGGGTAGCCTTCATCCAGCAGCAGGTTTACGGCGCTCATCAGCACCTGCCCGAAGGCCGGGCCGAAACACTGCTCGGTGAACAAGTCCAATTCGGCTTCCTGCGCGAAGCTCACCTCAACCGCGCCCATTTTGGTGGCGCCGATGCCCTTTGCCAGGGCCAGGGCGCGCTCTTGGGCCTGCCCGGAGTGATCCTGGGCCACGCCGATGAATGCCGGGAAGCCGCGCCCGGCCTGGTACAGGTCGCGCACCCCGGCGCCGATCATGCGCGGCGCTACCAGCACGACATCAACATCCTCAGGTGGCTGGAGATAGCCGAAGGCAATGTTATAGCCTGAGGCAAAGACCAGCGTATCGCCTGCTTCTAAAGCCGGGGCGATTTCCTGCGCGAACACCGCTGGCAGGATCTCGTCTGGGATGAGCAGCAGGATCACTTCGCCCTGCCGGGCAGCCTCGGTGAGCGAGAATACCGCGAATCCATCCTGGCGTGCCTGCTCGGAGTAACTGTCGGCGCGGTTGCCCACCAACACGGCCAGCCCGCTGTCGCGCAGGTTGAGCGCCTGGGCGCGCCCCTGGTTGCCGTACCCGATGACTGCGATGGTTTTGCCTGCCAGCAGGCTTAGATCAGCATCCTGGTCTCTATAGATTTTCATGGCCGTTCTCCACTCGATGCGCTTGAGCTCTGGATCTGCTGCTGTGTCTGTCTAACGAACCACCACCCCGCCAACGCGGCAAACACGTCGGTCAGGAGCCAGCCGATCAAGGCAACGGGTGGGTTGGCATCCGGAACTACGGCGCGCGCCCGGTAGTTAACCCAGTTGGCGATGCCATACGCCAGGCTGGAGAGGGCGATCAGCGCCATCACCGTGTTCACAGGCTGGTCGGTTGTGTCGCGCCAGCGCGCCCAGGCGGCGTAGAGCATACCTGCATCCAGCAGCGGGAAGATCGTCCCGGCCAGGATGTAATCGAATGGCTGGCTGCTGATCTTTTGCAAGGGCTGGACGAAGCCGAACCACAGCACCAGCGCCGCCACCAGCATCGCCGCCAGGATGCCAGCCCAGCGCCGCCAGGGCCAGGCGGCCGGGTATAACCATAAGGCCAGCAGCACGAAGACATAGCGCAACACGTACAGGTTATCGACCAGGCCAGGGATGTCTTCGCTCACCAGCATCACATACAGCCCCCAGATCAGACTGGAGAGCGTGTTCACACTCCATCCGGCCGCCAGCCAGCCCCACAGGCGGCGTCCAGCCGGATAACGGTAGGCCAGCCACCACAAAAAGCCGATCAGGAACAGGCTGAAGAAGAAAGAAACAGCGTAGAAAGCGGAGATGAGGGTTTCGTTCATGTTCTGAGATCCTTATTGGCTCGGGGAATTTCTCATCGGAATATTTTTCGATGGCGTTGTTCGGTTTGACCAGGTGAGCGTGGGAATATTATAAGCGCTTTTCGACCGGTCAGCCGACAGGTGACACCTGGATGCATTCGGGTCTGCCAGCGCGCTATTGGCATCGTAAGATTCCACTACCCCTGGTATACTTGCGAAAACGCACAGCGGAGGCCACGGCATGGAGAAGCAGTACCGGCTTTATGGTTATCGTTGGGTGGTGTTGGGAGTCTTCATGTTCATCAACATGACCATCCAAACCTTGTGGATCGCCTACGCGCCCATCACCGGGCCGGCAGCGCAGTTCTACGGCGTCAGCGATTTGCAGATCGGCTTCCTGGCCATGTCCTTTATGATCGCCTTCCTCCCGCTCTCGCTGCCTGTTTCCTGGGCCATCGACACGTATGGCTTCCGCCTGGCAGTCAGCATTGGCGCAGTGCTGATGGGCGTTTTCGGCGTGCTGCGCGGGTTGGTTGGAACCAACTATACCCTCATCTTGTGGAGTACCTTCGGGATCGCCGCCGCCCAGCCCTTCTTGCTCAATGCCTGGACCAAGGTCCCGGCCAACTGGTTTTCCATAGAAGAGCGCGCCACCGCTGTAGGACTGGTCACCCTGGCGAACCTGGTCGGCACAGCCCTGGGCATGGTGCTGACTCCTATCCTGATCGAAAGCATGCCCATCCCGAACGTGCAGTTGCTGTATGGCGGCGTGGCGTTGCTGTCGGCTGTTTTGTTCGTGGCGTTGGCGCGCGAAAATCCGCCCACGCCGCCCTGCCCGCCAGGCCAGGAAGTGCGCGCCCTGATGCTGGATGGCCTGAAGAACGCCCTGAAAACCCGGTATTTCTGGTATTACCTGGCTGTCTCCTTCATCGGGTTGGGCATTTTCAATGGCATCACCACCTGGGTCGAGAACATCATCCGCCCGCGCGGTTTTACCCCTACCGATGCCGGCACGCTGGGGGCGTTGATGTTAGTCGGCGGGGTGCTGGGCGCCGTCATTCTCCCGCCTTTCTCAGACAGGCAGCGCCAGCGCCAGCGCTACATCCTGCTCGGGCTGGTGTTGGCGATCCCGGGCCTGGTTGGGCTGACCTTCGCCGCCAGCCTGTGGCTGTTGTTCGTTTCTGCCTTCGCCTTCGGCTTCTTCCTGGTCAGCGTCAACCCGATCGGCATGCAGTACGCCGCCGAAGTCACCTATCCCACCCCGGAAGGCACCTCCAACGGCCTGATCCAGCTCTTCGGCCAGGCTTCGGTGATCTTTGTGTATATTATACTCTATCTATGGGTTAGAAAATGAGCCGATAGGGCCTTGACAAAATGGCCGTTCACTGCGAATCTTTGTGTATCCAAAAGCACAAAGGAGCACATTATGAACGGCCTAACCAACTATATCA
>JBFMFR010000071.1:0-28701 GCA_040752025.1 Chloroflexota bacterium
TCATCATTACCAGTTGGCTCATATGGGTCTCCCGATGATCGCCTTTCGGCGGTATAGAGACATCGAGGATACTCCTGTGAGCCAATTTTTATCAAGGGCGCGCCCCATTACTTTGGCGCGCTAACAATTTTTTCAAAATTGTCGGTAGAACTCATTATGAGCGTTGGCACTCGGCATTCTTTGGTTGGCTTTTAGATGCTAATGGTTCACACTTGTTATCGGACTATGTATTACGGCGATTCCTCTTGTTATTGTTGGATGAGAAATGTTTAAAAGCAACGGGTTTATCTGAAAAAAATCTGCTTAATACTCTACCTATCCTGGAGTTTTCGGATATGCAGGTCTCGCCAAATGAAGACATGCCGGCTGAAACGAGCGTTTCTGGGATTGGTCGGTTTGATATTTTCCTTACTGCACATTATTCTGACGATGTCGGTAATGTTGGGAATCTAAATATTATTTTTGAGCTAAAAATTGATTCGAGGCCCAATGGCAAGCAATCCGCCAAATATGCCGATTGGCTTTTCACCAATCATTCCAACGATTGTAATTTCCTTATATACGTGACGCCGAAGCTGCTGCAAGACTCAAAATCCACTGTTGGTGATGGGCGATGGTATTGTTTGGATTATCAGCTACTTAATGACAAACTGCTTATCCCGCTTTTGGATCATCCAAAGCTGAATGAGAAAGTGAAACCCTTCATAATTCAATACATCAAGAACTTAAAAACTCGTTATAAGGGAATCAAGATGGCTATTACGAATGAAGAGAAAAGGTTGGCGTTGGCGCTGTATGAGAAATATAGCGATGTTTTTGACTCAATATACGATGCTCTTATGTCAACTGGTGCTATAGACTACAGCACATCTGACTTAGCAGATAGCAAGGGGCGAGTTACCGGGCGTTTAGCTGTGAGAGTCGAAAACAAAATTTTTTCAAACGAAACGGTCAGATTGCTTTTTGAGGATGTATTCAGATTCATCGTTGATAATGATTACTTAGTCAAAATTCCTCTACCTTGGGGGTTTAGCAAGAACCGGTATGTTCTAACAAATGAGAATCCGGCAACGCATCCGAATGGCAGGCCCTTTTTTTACCCAGTATCGTATAAGGGTTATACGCTTGAAAGCCATTATGCAAGAGATAGAGCTTTGAAGGTGCTCGGCGATTTGTGTGAAAAGCTGGAAATCGAGTTTGAAGTTATAGAGACATAATTACTTGCAAATTGGTTCTAACACGAGTGGAAGCAGAGTGTACTTTTTATGATTGAGTTTACTTATAAATGGGCGATATAATGAATCCGCTTGATTTTGGCGCAGTTCATAATTATTGTGACAGCAATCTGGCTGACTTGCACGATCGATGCTTAAATATCTTGAAAGAATTGCAATTTGAAATATTGCTAACTGAAGATTCGTACTTATTCAAAGCCCGAAGTAATTCCATAGCGAGCAGTTTGATCACAAGTCTGTTGGATTCTTTCTTGTCCGATGCCGAAGAGAAATTATTTGGGGATTTTCTTGAAGGCTTGGCAATCTTTATCGCCGGGATGACTTGCGGCGGGCACAAATCCACCGCGCCAGGGGTGGATTTGGAGTTTGTCCACAAAGATATTCACTATATTGTTTCGGTCAAGTCGTGGCCGAATTGGGGTAATAGCTCGCAGCAAAGTAAGTTGGAACAAGATCTCAAGAATGCAGTTGCCAGAGTCAAGCAATCCAGGCGAGGAACAAACGTTCAACCTGTACTTGGAATATGTTATGGCAAAACCAGGACAAGCTATCTCAGGGGGTATATGAAGGTGGTAGGGCAAAATTTCTGGTATCTCATCAGCGAAAATGAGCATCTTTATACCGACATTATCGAGCCAGTTGGTTACCGAGCTAAAGAGCACAATGAGGCCTTCTTGATGAAGAAGAATGCGCTGGTCAATCGCTTTACAGGAGAATTTATTGGGAAATTCTGTGACCCGAATGGAGTCATAGATTGGGTAAAGCTTGTGGAGTTCAATAGCGGAAATTTCGATTTGGATAAATTTTTAGATATAGGCTGATAAACAGGTAGGGTGAACTCGTAGACCAACTGCGAACACTTATTTGATAGGATGTTTCACCATGCTCTACCCACAATCTCCCCTTTACGAACGCCTTTTGGCTGCCATCGCCGCCATGCCGGTGGTGGACTGCCACGAGCACATGTTCGGCCCGGAAGGCCGCCCGAAGTACACGGAGCCCATCGCTGCGCTGGTCCACTGGTACTATTCCACCGACCTGGCTGTGGCGACTTTTGGTGTTCGCGAGCAAGAAATCCAGGGTCTTATGGATCCCGAAGTCCCCACGGATGAGAAATGGCCCCTGTTCGAGCGGCTGTGGCGCGCCAGCGAACATACTGCCTACGCCCGCGTCACCAAGCTGGTGTTGAAACACGTGTACGGCGAGGAAGAGCGCCAGCCGCTGAGCCGGGCGACCCTGGAGCGCGTGGCTGGCAAGCTGGCCGGCATGGATGAAGCGCGCTACTTCCGCCTGCTAGACGAAGCCAACATCCAGGCTATCCTCAGCGATGTGCTCGAATGGCTGCCCCAGGGGCTGGAGAGCTTCCTGGACGGGCGCAAGACCTTCCCGCCCCGCTGGCGGCCCCTGATCTCTCTGCCGGCTTTCCATCCTACCACCTTCAATTGGGCCACGGTCCAGACGGTTGGCCGCCTGCTGGACCGCCACATCACCTCGCTGGAGGAATACCTGGAAGCGGTTTACAGCCTCTTCGAGAAAATGGTGGCGCTGGGCGCGGTGGGCATCAAGGACCAATCCGCCTATAACCGCAGCATCGCTTATGCCCTGGTGCCCAGGGCGGAGGCCGAGAAACAGTTCAACCAGGTGCTTTCCGACCCGGTCAACAGCCTGGGCTGGCCCGCCGGCCAGCCGCTCAACGACTTCCTTTTCCACGAGTTCATGCGCTTCGCCGGCCAGTTGAAGCTGCCCGTGCAGTTGCACACCGGCCAACTGGCGAGCGTCTATGGCCGGGTGGAGCGAGCCAACGCCGCCGGCCTGGCGACGGCCCTCGAGCTGCACCGTGGCGTGCGCTTCGACCTGTTCCACGGCAACTGGCCCTACATGGGCGACCTGCTCTTTTTGGGTCGCAACTACCCTAATGTCTCCATCGACCTGTGCTGGCTGCACATCATCGACCCGGCCTACGCCATCGAGTTGATGCAGCGGGCGGTCTTGACCATGCCGCACACCAAGATGCATGCCTTCGGCGGCGACTACGGCGACGTGCCTGAGTTCACCCTGGCGCACCTGCAAATCGCCCGCCAGAACATCGCCGCCGCCCTGGCCGGCCTGGTCGAAGGCGGCTGGCTGAGCCAGGACCAGGCCCTGTCCATCGCCAGGGACTGGCTGTACAACAACCCCAACCGCTTCTTCGACCTGGGATTGCCGGATTTGGATGGGTGAGCGCAGACCTGCCCGGAGGCTCTCAGGCGCGCCGGGCGCGCCAGGCCAGGAACAGCGCCAGCACGAGCCCCAGCGCCAGGCCTCCCAGGCCGTAGCCCAGCCCGTACAGGCAGGTGTACTGGAGATACGTTGAAGGCACCAGGACGTAGGCGTGCACGTTCGAGTAATTGCTCCAGCGCCACAGGCTGCCATCTTCCAGGAGTACGATGCGCACGAAGCCGCCGGACTCCGGCGGGATGCGAAACTCACAATCGAACTGCGCTTTCACCGTTTCGGGCGGCGCGGGGATGCGTTTGCCGTAGCTCTGATCCTGGCTGGTGCACCGGCCGCTGATCGAACCCGAGCGTATCGCGCCCTCCTCGATGGAAGCGACGGCTCTCCATTCCGAGAAATCCTCCGGATAGGCGGCGAAAAGCTGCCCGTCGCTGCTTTCGACGTACAGCACCGGCCCTGTGCCCGGCACGAAGCGCGCCGCGCCGGCGCCTCCAGGCAGCGGTGAAGCCCGCCAGGGGGTTTCATCGCCTTGCAGCACCCCGGTGGCCCGGTTCCACCCCAGGCCGAGACCCAGCAGCCCGCCGAGCGCCGCCAGGATGAAAATCAGCGTGATCGATCCGGTCACGAAACCCGATTTATCCTTCATATGAAAGCGCCTCCCGATTTCTCAGTATGCGTGTATTGTATTGCAGAATTAGAAGAAAATTATCTAAATTTCCTTGACAAACTGGCATAGGGCTGGTAACATAACGGTGCGAATTCCCGGGTGCCCCCCTCACTCGGGAGTTCGCATTTAACGGCCCTTTTCTGCTATACTATCCTGGAAGTAAGATGTCAAGCAGCTTTGCCTGCCCCGATTTATTTTGCACGCCAGGAGGTGCCCGGGTGGATTCCAATGCGGTCATTGATCTCAGGAACGCCTCTCAAGTCATCCAGGGGCTGCTCTTCGCCGGCCAGTTTGCCCAGGCCGAACCTTTGGTGCGCACATGTCTCCAGCAGGTTCCCCAGGACCTGTATTTCCTCTCGCAGCTCGATATCGTTTTGAACGGGCAGGGTCAGGCCCAGCAGGCCGATGAGGTTGAAGCGCGCATCCAGGCCATCTGGGAAAGCCAGCATAAAGCCGCCTGGGAAGCCAAAGGCCGCCCGGTGGGGGAGGCCACCTGGGCCCGCATGATCGCCCCGGCGCGCCAGTATCACGTAGTGGGCACGCAGTATTACCAGCCCGAGGTGATCGGCTCGCCCCCGGCGACCATCACCTCGTTCTACAAGCTGCTGGCTCTGCCGCGCCTCAAAGATCGGCCGCCCCGCCTCTTCAAGCTCGAGATGAGCCGGCTGCGGGAGGAATTCTACGTCCTGCGTGAGAGCTTGCCCAACGGCGCTGGCTGCCAGGTCATCCCCTATGGGCCGCGCCAGCCCGAAGTGCGCACCCTGGTGGCGCACACCGTCGCCTTTTTGGACGCCGAGAGCCAGCCGCCGGAGCGCTGACCCCGGCGCAGTGTGCCATGACTGTCGAAACCTCCTACCTGTGTCCCCAATGCGGCCGGGACGGCCTGGAATACGATGGCGCCTTGCTCTGGCGCAGCGGGACGCGCCCGCCGCGCCAGTGGGCCCGCAAAGACCTCGATTTTCTGCAAACCCTGGGCCGAGCCGACTACGAGCGCGAATGCCTGTATCACTGCCAGCAGTGTGGGGCGGAATTCTTCGAAGACGTGGACTCCAGTTGTATCCACCTGTACGCGGAGAGCGGGCACTTCGTGCGCTACGTCTACAACGTCGCCCATGAAACCTGGCAGTATGAAGTCCGCCGCCAGCCAGGCGGCCGGCGCAGCCTGATGTCTTTCGACCGCGCCCGCGCTGCCTGGGTCGAACTGCCCATGTACCCCACCTGGGCGTATGAAGTCTACACCCTGGCCTTTATCACCCGCCGCCCCCCGCTCTGGCGCCTGTACGCCCAATCCAAACCTGGCAGCCCTCTCGACTGACGCTTCCCACTGGCATCCCCTCACGGCGTTTCCCTCTTGACAAAATCTCGTTAATCTAATATCATTAGTTTCAGCTAACATTATTAGAATTAAATGGGATGCCCGTGAAACCACCTCAAACCCTTTCGCCTCGCTCGCAGCGCAACCGTGAACGCATGACCCAGTCCATCCTGGACACCGCCCGCACCATCATGCGTGAGCATGGCGTTGCCGCCCTCTCGATGCACGAGTTAGCCCGCCGCCTGGAGATGCGCCCTCCCTCGCTTTACAACTATTTTTCGGGCCTGATGGATATCTACGATGCGCTGTTCCGGTTGGGCTTCACTCTGTGGGGAGAATACCTGGATGAACACACCCAGGGCGCGCAGACCTGGCAGGACGAAGTGCGCCTGTCTATGCAGGCCTACCTGACCTTCGCCATGCAGAATCCAGAGCTGTTCCAGTTGTGCTTCGAGCGGCCCGTGCCCGGGTTTGTGCCCTCCGAGCCAAGCCTGCAAGTCAGTTTTGGCGCTTTGAATAAGGCGTATGCGCGCATTGCCAGCCTGAAAGAGGACCTCCGGGCAGACCTGCCGCCCGAGCAGATCGCTGACCTGGTCATTGCCATCACCCATGGCTTGACTGCCCTGCATATGGCCAATGAACCGCATTTGCCCTTAGGCCAGGGACGTTTTGGGGCTTTGATCCCGGCCGCTTTAGAGGTGCTCGATAAAGCCTGGTCAAAACCTTGAGAATCTTATCGGTAAAGGAGTAAAACCATGATTGCTGTTTCTTCAACCCCCGCTTTTCTCGATGCCGCCAGCATCCCTTATGTGGCTGCTGAGGAGGCCTATGGCCTGTTGCAAACCGAACTTGCCCGCTTCTTGCGCCTGGTCGAAGGGCTTGACCCGCAGGATTGGGAAAAACCGACAGCCTGCACGGCGTGGAACGTGCGCGATATCCTGGCGCACCAGGCCGGAGGTTATGCCAGCGGAACTGGATACATAGAGCTGCTCCGCCAGGTTAGAAATCTCCCCAAACCCGGCCAGTTGCCCGAAGATGCCATCAACGAGTTTCAGCTTCGCCAGCGCGCCGGTAAATCGCCCGCGGAACTGCTGGCTGAGCTGCACCAGGTGGGTCCCGTGGCGGCCCGGAAATGGGCCTATCAGTTTCTCCCTCTAAAGCTGATCTCCATCCCGCACGCTGACGCGGGGAAGCTTTCGCTGCGCCATCTGATGTGGGTGATTCACAGCCGCGACACCTGGATGCACCGCCTCGATATCTGCCGGGCCACCGGGCGCAACTTTGAACAGACTCGCCAGCACGATGGCCGCATCGTTGAGCTGGTCATGCTGGATGTTGCCGCTACCCTGGCAAGAAAATTCGATGGGCCGGCGCTGGTCTTCGAATTGACCGGCATCGCCGGGGGCGCCTGGAAAATTGGCCAGGGAGAGCCGGCTGCCACGATCTGCATGGATGCGCTGGAATTCAATATCTTTGCCTCCGGCCGTTATACCTTCGAAGAAGCCCGGCCAAAGACAACTATTACAGGCGATGTATCCCGCGCAGAAGAAGCGCTTAAGAATATCCTGGTTGTCTATTAGACTGCCTGCTATTCATTTCTATAAAATCTGTCGCTGCGTTGTCACAGATTTTATCTTTCACCACAAGAACAGCGCGTGAACACAGAGAGCACTCTGAGGCCTATCCCTCGGTGCTCTCTGGTTCTTCTCTGGTCAGTATGCGGATCAGGCCGCGATCATGTTTTGCCAGGGGGATACTCTTACAAACTTGCATGTTCCAACCTCTCGGGAAGTGCTAATATATTGAGCGCAGCGAAGCATCTCCACACGCATCGAACTGCACCTGCCATTTCTGCCCCATTTTACCCGCACTCCAACCCTTCCATCGGCCCATCTCCTTCATCTGTTATTTACACAAATCTTGACATACTACCGCTTTCCGTATATATATATTGTTGGGCAGCAAAATAGGCAGCGATGGCCCTATGTAAGATAATTGGTGTTGGTGAAAAAACTGGAAAAAACTTATAAGGAGCGAATGATGAACAAAGGGACGATTAAAAGTTTCGTTATTTTACCGATACTCTTTTTATCGATTATTTCTTGTTCGCCTCAGACGAATATAACACGGCTGCCTGAGCCGACAAAAGCGCCACAAACCCCTGTCCCGCAACCCAAAGCAACCCAAACGATAGGGATTCCTACGCAAAAACCAACCGAAGATGCTCCGCAAGTTTGTTTGCCACGCTATGGTGATCGAAAAACGATCCTTCAAGTAAATGAAGCTGATCAATATTATGAAACTTTTCCAACACCTGGAGATTTCAATAGAGATGGCTTGATGGACATAGTCATTACCAGGCTTCAATTCCAATCTGATACGAACTTCGCGATTGACATCCTCTTGAACTCAGGCAATGGCGGAATGGAATTAGCAACCTCCCAAATATTTCTTACAGATATACCTGTAGTTGTACATCCGACTGAAGTAATTGTAGATGATTTTAATGGTGATAATTATTCTGACATCTTCATAGCCAATTCTGGCCGTGATTCTACTCCATGGCCTGGATTTCAAAATGCCCTGGCCCTATCGAATGGAGAAGGACAGTTAGCAAATGCAACCCGAAATTTACCTCAACAAGCGGATTCGACACATTCGGCCTGTGCCTCAGATATTGACAACGATGGAGATATCGATATTTACGCTGGAAATTATTGGGCGCAAAACAAAATTAGCCCACAAATCTTATTGAATGATGGAAGTGGTACATTCACGGTAGGGCAAGCTCGTCTTCCTGATGCTGTAGATCTGGATCACAATGGATACACTACCTGTGCATTTGCCGATGTGAATAATGACAAATCTCAGGATTTGATTCTGGGCCATTATGAAGCCATTAATAACAATCTGCCAGTCTCTCAAGTTCTATTGAACGATGGCTCTGGAAAATTTACTCAACTTCCGGGTGCGCTGCCGCCCAAACCATATGATCCATCAGATAAAGCGCAGGACATTAAGCCGCTTGATCTCAATGGGGATGGTTTCCTTGATCTGCTGATGGTCTATGAGCGGCAGGCAGACGCATCGAACTACGTACTTGCATTGATAAACAACCAGGATGGAACATTTACCGACGAGAGTGAGACAAGGCTAAAAACGTTTTACCAACATAACTGGCCGGGATTTAGGGCCACATCCGGGACTCCCCGCAGAGTACTGGAACTGCGTGACATGGATCGAGATGGTGATCTTGATTTGATCGTGAAAACCTTCGATTCTGCGCATCCTGAGCCATTGATATTGCTCAATGATGGATACGGTAATTTCTTATCATTGGAGATGGATTTCAGCATGCGTAATGGCGACCTGTATTTCACCTTCATAGATTTAATAAATGATGGCGGCTTGGATATTCTGTTTGCTCTAAATTTCCCCCCTGATTATGTAGAGACCGTTGCTGATCTTGGTTGTGACAGAAATATTATATTGCCAACAGTTGAAGATATTGGAATTGATAATCCTGTTGCAACTTCAACCAACCCTGTCGCCGATAATGAAACACCGGATGTTTTCTGGGGAGAATGGGCAGGAAGAATAACTTCTCTGGATGGAACATTCTCGATAGAACTTGAAGTTTCACTTCATCAGGGCTGTACTTTAGGGCAGGTGTGTGGAACTTATTTCCTTACAGAGCCTTCATGTAAAGGGGAATTAACATTGGTAAAGATCGAAGGAGATGTGTTTATTTTCTTGGAAAAATTAATTGAAGGCGGGTGTAGCGAAAGTGGATATGAACACCTTTCAATCACTGAAGATGGGAAATTAGTCTTCAACTATAGTCCATCAATGAATAGTGCGGATATTGTTACAACAGGTATCTTAGACAAAAAATGATTGAGGCGCTCTGGCTGCCTGATAACTTTCAGGTAGCCAGGTTTGGAGGAAAAAACATGAAGCATCGAATTAGCATTGCCACACAAGCATTTTTGATCTTAGTCTTGGTGAGTTGTAGCAGCCCGATCCCAGCGACAGAGAAACAACCCACCTCTCCCCCCGATATTCTACCTTCAGCAACAGCGCCGCCAATGCCAACACCAATACCCTCAGCTACACCAGGAATTTGCCCGCCTTACTACAGTGAGGCGCAGGAAATCCTCCGTCTGAATCTACCATCCGATCTTTTTGGCTTGGTCCCAGCAGACTTCAACGATGACGGGTGGCTGGATGTACTCGTTTACCGGGGATTCAATCAAACTCAAAACGCAGCGCCTCTGGAGATACTTTTGAATGATGGGCATGGAAACTTGTATCTTGGAACGGATCAGGTCTTTAGCGAATCTGTCCCATCAACAGTAGCACCGCGCGAGGCAGTTGTAGCCGATTTTAACGGAGATGGCCGTCCAGATATATTTCTAGCAGACCAGGGGCTGGACGCTCCTCCTACACCCGGGCAACGAAACAGCATTGCATTATCCATCCCAGATGGACTGATGGTTGACGCCTCTGCTAACTGGCCGGACTTCACCGATTTCTCCCATTCAGCCACTGCTGCGGATATCGATATGGACGGAGACGTTGATTTGTATGTGGGGAATACCTGGGGAGAAAATATGATCCCGCCAGCGATATTTTTAAACTCGGATGGCAAGGGAACTTTCATCCATGCTGGAGGTCGCCTTCCATATCCATTAGAAGATCTGGATTTCGGTGCATTTACCACCAGTGAGTTTGTGGATGTAAACAACGATACTTTCCCCGATCTCATACTAGGTGATGCCGGTGATGATCTCGAAGGCGGACCGGATTCACACGTTCTCCTGAACGATGGCAGAGGCTACTTCAAATATTCAAAGAATGCTATCCCGCCTAAGCCGTGGTCCGATACAAATTCCGCCTTAGATATCAAGGCAGCAGACATCAACGAGGATGGTTACCAAGATCTGTTAATCCTCTTTACCAGGTGGGAATACATGGGCAGGTATATCCAGGTGTTGATAAACAACCAGGACGGTACTTTCAGGGATGAAACAGCAACCAGGCTGCCGCAATCAGAAAATTACGATCATTGGTTTACCTGGGTTCAATTACTCGATATCAACCTGGACGGACAACTCGACCTTGTTACATTTCCTTCATGGGGAGATAAGCAATTCAATTTTTATATTAACACAGGGAATGGTTTCTTCCAGGAAATGCCCAACCCATTTGGGTTTACTTCTGAAATATTTACTATTTTTGATATTGACCAGGACGGCGACCTTGACGCGCTCTGGACTACGATATATCCAGAAGAAGTATATTATCTCAACCGTTCAAATGGTTGTAATACACTTGGTCAAAGGGTAACATCCACGCCAGTGGCGGCCCCTGCTCCTACAACAGATATGGCTACAACCGTCTCCCCGTTCCGCGATGATTTTAATGGCGCATTATCTATAGGATGGGATTGGATAGGCGAAGATCCTGCTCACTGGAATCTAACTGAGTCGCCAGGCGATTTGCGCATCATCCTGCAACCTGACGGCATGGGTGAAGGGGAACCGACCAACTTGCTTGTGCGTGAAGCGCCAGGCGGAAATTTTGAGATTACCACGCTTGTTGACTTTTTGCCCACTAGCAACTTCCAGTTTGCCGGTCTGTTGATATATCAGAGCCAGGGGAATGCGGTGCAACTCGGGCGCGCCTTTGCGGAATGTTCAGTTTCGAATAAGTGCTTAGGCAACGCAATATATTTCGAGATGGTTGAGGGAGGCGCGAGCGGAGAACTCAACTTTGGAACTATTGTAAAGAGTGAAACGCAAGCCTACTTACGCTTACGACGCGAAGGCACAACGTATACTGGCTACTATAGTGAGAACGGAACAGAATGGGTTATCATCGGCGTACATGAAAGTAATATCGTTCCTCGATATGTCGGATTGATCGCTGCACAGGCCTATCAAAGCGAAACAACGGCCGATTTTGATTACTTTACAATATACCTGTTGCCGTAGACACAGATGGTCGAATACGCCTCCGTATGACGAATTTTGTTGGTCATCATTACTCTTAGCCCAAGAGAGCTCTCTGGTCCTTCTCTGGTCAATTGGCAGATCAAGCCAGGGTCAAATGCCGTAAAGGGGTACACTTACAAACTTGCATACTCACGACTGCCGGGAAGTGCTAAAATATAAAATCTTGCCGCCGTTCTCCTTCTTGAGAGCCATCCCTCGCGAAAGGAACTTCCCCACAAAAATCCATGAGCGCTGTCGCCCTGCGCGTGCCTCGCTGGCAAAAAACCTTTACCGCCCTGAAATACCCCAATTTCCGCCTGTGGTTCTTCGGGCAGATCATCTCCCTGTTCGGCACCTGGATGCAGAACACTGCCCAGGGCTACCTGATCTACGAGCTGACCCGCTCGCCAGCCTTCCTGGGCTATGTGGGCGTAGCCGCCGGCCTGCCGAGCTGGCTGTTCATGCTCTACGGCGGGGTGATCGCCGACCGCATCTCGCGCCGCAAGCTGATGGTCTACACCCAGACGGCGATGATGCTGCTGGCCTTCATCCTGGCCGGGCTGGTTTTTACCAACCTGGTGCGGCCCTGGCACATCCTGGTGCTGGCCTTTGCCCTGGGCGTGGCCAATGCTTTCGATGCCCCGGCGCGCCTGGCTTTGATCCCCGAACTGGTCGAGCGCGAAGACCTGACCAATGCCATTGCCCTGAACGGCACCATGTTCAACCTGGCTACCATCATCGGCCCGGCGGCCGGCGGGCTGATCTACGCCTGGTTTGGCCCGGGCTGGTGCTTCACCATCAATGCGGTTACCTTTCTGGCCGTCATCGCCGCCTTGCTGTTGATGCAGCTTGGCGAGCCGCGCCAGCGCGTGCGTCACGCTCCGCCCCTGGCAGATATGGTAGAGGGCATGCGCTTCGTGATCGGCAGCCGGGTGGTGCGCGCCCTGATCATCGTCCTGGGCATGACCACCCTGTTCGGATTTTCGTTCGTCAACCTGCTGCCGGCCTGGGCGGTGGACGTGTTGGGCGGCGACGCCGCCACCAACGGCTGGCTGCGTTCGGCCCAGGGGGTGGGGGCGCTGATCAGCGCCCTGGCGATCGCCTCCCTGGGGCGTTTCAATTACCGCGGCAAGCTGCTCACCATTGGCACCTTCGCTTTCCCCAGCATGCTGCTGGTATTCTCGCTGGTAAACGTCGTGCCGCTGGCGCTGCTGGGCATCGCCTGCGTGGGCGGCGCGGTGGTCCTGATCATGAACCTGGCCAATTCGCTGGTGCAGGATAACGTCCCCGATGAAATGCGCGGGCGGGTGATGAGCATCTACAGCCTGACCTTCTTCGGCTCCATGCCGGTTGGGGCGTTCGTGCTGGGCCAGATCGCCGAGCACGCCAGCGAGGCACTGGCGCTGCAAGTTGGGGCGCTGTGCATGCTGGGCTGCGCCTTCCTGGTCTACCTGCTGGCGCCTAGGGTGCGCCGGCTGGAATAATCGCCGAGGGGATATCTGGTGGATGCGCATGGGATGAAATCCTCAGATCGATCTCTGCTCGAGCGGCTCGCCGGCCGGGCAGCCAGCCCCACCGGGCGCTTGACCCTCCTGGCGCTGGTCTACTTCCTGGCTGCCAGGCTTGGGCTGGCCTTCATCGTTCAGCCCGAAGGTTTTGCCATCATCTGGCCGGCGGGCGGCGTGGCGCTGGCGGCGCTACTGCTCAGCCCGCCGCGCCAGTGGCCGGCCATGCTGGCTGTGGTGTTCGTTGCGAATATGCTGGCTAACCTGACCTCGGGCAACAATCTGGCAGTCAGCCTGGGTTTCGCCCTGGCCAACAGCCTCGAGCCGGCCCTGTGCGCTGGGCTGATGGCGCGCTGGCCGGGCGGGCGCATCAGCTTCTCGCGCCTGGTGGACGTGCTCGGGCTGGTCGCTGCGGCTGCCCTGGTGAACGGCGCTACCGCCCTGGTAGGTGCGCTGGTGCCAACCCTGGGTTTCGGCGCATCATATTGGCGCACCTGGGCTTACTGGTGGATCAGCGATGGCCTGGGAATCCTCATCGTCACCCCGCTGATCGTCACCTGGATCAGGAGCGGGACGCTGCGCAGTATTGCCAAACCGGCCCGGCAGGCTGAAAACCTGGCCTGGGTGCTGCTGCTGAGCGTTGCGGCCTGGTTCATCTTTGGCGTGGATGAATCTGGCCTGTTGCCGGAGCCGCATCCTTACATGCTCTATCCCCTGTTAGTGTGGGCCACGCTGCGCTTCAGCCCGCGCGCCTCCGCTGCCGCGCTGGCGCTTGCCACGATTGTTTCGCTGGTTGGTACAGTCGCCGGCACAGGCAGCTACCCCCTGGGCGGCGATGCGCTGGCCAGTCGCCTGGTGGCGGTGCAGGGCTTCTTCTGCGTGGCCAGCCTGACCACTCTGGTGCTGGCGGCGGTGCTCGTCGAGCGTCGCAAGGCTGAGGCCACCTTGCGCCAGAGCGAAGCGCGCTACCGCGAGCTGTTCGAGAACATCAACAGCGGCGTGGCGGTCTACCAGGTGATCGACGACGGTCGCGACTTTATCTTCAAGGATTTCAACCGCGCCGGTGAAAGGATCGACCACCAGCCGCGCGCTGAGCTGCTGGGCCGGAGCATTTTCGAAGCCCGCCCGGGCATCGAGCAGTTTGGCCTGATCGACGCCTTCCGCCAGGTCTGGCGCACCGGCCAGCCGGTCAATCACCCCGTGAAGCTGTACCAGGATGAGCGCCTGAGCGGCTGGTACGAGAACTTCATTTATAAACTTCCCTCGGGTGAGATTGTGACCGTTTTCGAGAACCTGACCGAGCGCAAACAGGCCGAGGCCGAACACGAACGCCTGCTGGCCGAGCTGGAGCGCAAGAACAGGGAGCTCGAATCGGTCATTTTCATCGCTTCGCACGATCTGCGCTCTCCGCTGATCAATATCCAGGGCTTTGGTAAGAATCTGCGCAAGTATTTCGAGCTGCTCTCGAATATCCTGGATGGCGCCGATACCCTGGAGACTTTTCGAAGGGTAGCGCAGCCTGTGCTGGTCGAGCGCGTCCCCAATGCTTTGCGGTTCATCGAGAGCAGCTCTGCCAAGATGGATGTTTTGATCGACGGGCTGCTGCGCCTGTCGCGCATTGGGCGCATCCCGCTGCAAATCCAGCCGGTGGATATGTCGCTCCTGATCCAGACCTTGTTGGACAGCCTGGCCTTCCAGATCGAACAGGCCAACGCCCAGGTGGATGTGCACGGCCCGCTGGCAGGCTGTCGTGGAGACAAGAACCAGCTCGGCCAGGTGTTCAGCAACCTGCTCGATAACGCTCTCAAGTACCGCGATCCGCAGCGACCTTTGGTGATTACCATCGCCTGCCAGGTCTCTGGCCAGGAAGCTATCTATTCCGTCGCGGATACCGGCCTGGGCATCCCTGCTGAGGTACAGGCCAAGATCTGGGAGATCTTCCGCCGCCTGGACGAGAGCGGCTCTGTGCCCGGCGAGGGCCTGGGCCTGACCATCGCCAGGCGCATTGTCGAGCGCCACGAAGGGCGGCTGTGGGTCGAATCGCAGCCCGGCGCCGGTAGTTGTTTCTACGTGGCGCTGCCCGCCGCGGAGGGTATTGATCCGTAACAGGAGATCACTGTGGATGCCAGGAATCAGCCAGAATCCGCCATCAGCAATGAAGTCACTATTCTGATTGCCGAAGATGATGATGGTCATGCCATCTTGATCCGCGATCACTTGCAGGGTGCCGGCGTCAGCAACCCGATGCTGCGCTTTTCAAACGGGTTGGAAATCTGGAACTTCCTGGCGCGCACGGGCCCGGACTCACACCGCCAGGAGAAGAAGCCCTATCTGCTGCTGCTGGATATCCGCATGCCCAAAATGGACGGTATCGAAGTGCTGCGGCGCATCAAGGCAGATCCTGTCTTGCACACTCTGCCGGTGATCATGCTCACTACCACCAACGACCCGCGTGAAGTCCAGGAATGTTACGATTTAGGCTGCAACTGCTACATTGCCAAGCCGGTGCAGTACCCGCGTTTCGCCGAAGCGCTCAGGCGGCTGGGTCTATTCATCTCCATCATTCAAGTTGCTGCGTTGGACGGCCAGCACTGAGGTAAAAGATGCCAGATACACTCTCAACTCACACACTCTTGCTCATCGAAGATGATCTGGGGATGGCTGAACTGGTGTACGCAAAGCTTGCAAAGAATGGCCGGCAAGTGGTGCACGCCCCCAGCGGCAATGCCGCCCTGCGCTGGCTGGAGGACCATCGCCCGCGTTTGGTGCTGCTGGATTATTTCCTGCCTGACCTGCCCGGCATAAAACTGGTCGAGCGGCTGGCTTCCACCCCAGACGGCATGCCGCCTTTCATCGTCATCACCGGCGCTGGCGACGAGCGCATTGCCGTGGAGTTTATGAAGCGCGGCGCCAGGGATTACCTGGTAAAAGACAGCAACTTCCTCGACAACCTGCCGTTGGCGGTGGAGCGCGCCCTGCGCGAGATCGACACGGAAGAGCGTTTAGTAGAAGCGGAGCGTGGACTGAGCGAGCGAGAGGAGAAGTACCGCTCCCTGTTCGAAAACATGACCAATGGCTTTGCCTTGCACGAGATGATCTACGCTGAAGCAGGCCAGCCTGTGGATTATCGTTTCTTGGAGATCAACCCCGCCTTCGAAAGGCTCACTGGGCTTTCTGCAGCGGCTCTCTACGGTAAGACTGTGAAGGAGGTCTTGCCTGGCACTGAGCAGTACTGGATCGACTTCTATGGCAAAGTGGCCACCACAGGAGAGCCAGCCTCTTATCAGAATTACTCCGAGGAACTCGATCGGTATTACGATGTCTGGGCTTTCAGCCCGCGCCGTGGACAGTTTGCCGTGGTCTTTAGCGACATCACTGAGCGCAAGCAGGCGGAAGATGCCCTCCAGTCTGCCCTGTACGAGAAAGAAGTGCTGCTGCGCGAGCTTTATCACCGCACCAAGAACAATATGCAGGTGATCTCTGCCATGCTCAGCCTGGAAGAGGTCCGCAGCGAGGATGAAAATCTCAAACAATCATTGCGCGACATGAACGGGCGCATCCGCTCGATGGCCCTGGTGCACCAAAAACTCTACCAAACCAAGAGTCTATCCACCCTCGACTTGAAAGATTACCTGGTTGAACTGGCCAATCTGATGTTGGGCAGCTATCAGATTGTTTCTGGCCACATCACGCTGTCGGTGCAGGCCGAATCGGTGCCGGTGGTCATCGACACCGCCATCTCTTGCGGATTGGTGGTCAACGAAATCCTCTCCAATATCCTGAAATACGCTTTCCCAGGCGAGCGGCAGGGTGAAATTCAACTCCGCCTCTCCAGAGAGCCCGGTGACTGGGTGTGCCTGGAGATCGCGGATGATGGCGTCGGCCTGCCGCCCGAGGTCGAGCAGCGCCGGCAGAACTCCCTGGGGATGCAAATGATCTTCGACATCGCCAGGCACCAGCTTGGCGCCCAGGTGGAGCTCGAAAGCGGCCAGGGCGTGACCTGGCGCATCCGCTTCCCGGAGCACCGCTATCAATCCAGAATATGAGGTGACCCATGCAAAAGATATTGAAGCTCATGATCGTCGAGGATGAATACCTGATCGCCTTGGATTTACAAATGCAGTTGCGCCGCCTGGGCTACGAGGTTTGCGAACTGGCAGCCTCCGGGGAGGATGCGCTGCGCATCGCCCAACAGGAGGGCCCGGAGCTGGTTTTGATGGATTTGAACCTGGCCGGTAGTATGGATGGTTTGGCAGCCGGACAGGAACTCGCCGCCCGCTATGGCATCCCGGTGGCGTTCATCAGCGGCTATGCCGACCAGGATACTCTGGCGCAGATCGGCCGCTTTTCGCCGCTGCCCTGTATGTTCAAGCCTGTCGACGGACGGGAAATCCACGCTGTCATCCGCACATATTTAGATGGTGGAGATTAGCCGGCGGCTGGCTGAGCCGCGTTTTTGTTGGAATTGGGAGGCGATATGAAGATCAAGCGTGTTGCGAAAGGAAAAACCGACCAGTCGCTGAGCGATGCCGAAGCGCGCTATCGCCTGCTGGCGGAGAATATAAGCGAAACCGTCTGGCTGATGGATATGGAGCTGCGCACGCTTTACGCCAGCCCCTCTGTCACGCGCCTGCGCGATTACTCGCTCGATGAACTCAATGCCCTGCCGTTCGGGCAACAGATGACGCCCGAGTCGCTGGAGCGGGTCATGGTGTTATTCGCCGAAGCGCTCTCGTCCGAAAACCTCCAACGGGATGAGCCTCGTTTGGCCTATACGATAGAACTGGAATTCTATCGCAAGGATGGCTCACGTTTCTGGAGCGAGAATACACTTACCCTGATCCTGGACGAAAACAAACAGCCGGTCAACATCCTGGGCAGGGCGGCGGATATCACGGATCGTAAGCGCGCTGAAGAAGCCCTGCGCCGCAGTGAGGCGCGCTATCACATGCTCTTCAACCTGATGGATGAAGGCGTGGCGATCAACCAGGCTGTTCTCGATGAGAACGGCGACATGGTGGATTATATCGTGCTGGAGATGAACCCGGCTTTTGAAAGGCATACCCCTTACAAGGCAAGCGATGCCGCCGGGAAGCGCGCCACCGACCTTTACCAGATGAGCCCCGAATACATCCGTGATTGGTGGCGCACCCATGCTCCCCTGGATCAGGTAGTCTATACCGAGATGTACCACCAATCGACCGGACAGTGGTTTACGATTACCACTACTCCCAGGGAAGGGGACTACTTCATCACCATTTTTCGCAATATCACCCCACGAAAGCAGGTCGAAGCCGAGCGGCGCCAGCGCGAGCGCGAGTTCCGCACGCTGGTCGAGAACGCCCCGGATGCGATCGTCCGCTTCGACCGGCAGTACCGCCACCTGTACGCCAACCCGGCGGTCGAGAAGGAATTCGGTGTTTCGCCCCAGGATTTGCTCGGCAAGACCCACCGGGAGTTGGGCCAGCCTTCTGCAATGGCGGATTGGTCGGAGGGCGTCATCCGCCAGGTGTTCGAAACTGGCCAGGAGGTTGTTTTCGAATTGGAAAACCCGGGCATTGATGGCCCGCATTACTTCCTCTCGCGCGGCGTGCCCGAGTTTGCCCCGGATGGCTCGGTCGAATCGGCGCTTTTCATCCACCGCAGCATCGACGCTCGCAAGCGCGCTGAGGCAGCCTTAGCCGCCAGCGAGCACAAATATCGCAGCCTGTTCTCCGAGATGGTCAGCGGCAGCGCCCTGCACGAAATTGTTTGCGATAAGGCCGGCAAGCCGGTCGATTACGTTACCCTGGAAGTCAACCGCTCTTACGAGAGCCTGTTGGGCGCCAAAGCCGAAGACGTGATCGGTAAGCTGGCCAGCGAAATCCTGCCTCCGGATGAGCTGGAGAAATGGCTGGGCATCTTCGCCCCGGTGGCGCTCACCGGTATCTCGACTCACTATGAAATGTATTCGCCTTTCAACCGCAAATACTTCGAAGGGAACGCTTATTGTCCTGAAAAGGGCCGGTTCGCCGTGACCTTTACCGATGTCACCGAGCGCAGGCAGGCCGAAGCGGACCTGCGCAGCAGCGAGGAAAAATTCTACAAGGCCTTCCATACCAGCCCAGTGGTCATGTCTATCACTACCCTGGCGGATGGACGCTTCATTGACGCCAACCCTCAATTCTGTAAAATGGCCGGCTGGTTGCCTGAAGAGGTGATTGGTCGCACCGCAAACGAATTGGGTTTGTGGGGAGACGAGCAGCAGCGCCATTCCATCGTTGCCGAAATCCGTCAACAGGGCTTTGTCCACGCTAAAGAGGTGCAGATGTTCACTCGCTCCGGCCAGGCGGTGCCTCTGCTGTGGTATGGAGATGTTATCCAGCTCGGTGATCAGCCTTGCATCCTGGCCAGCGGTTACGACCTCACCGAAATCAAGCATGCGGAACAGAAGCTGCGCAGCGCCCTCGATGAGAAAGAAATCCTGCTGCGTGAACTCTACCACCGCACCAAGAACAATATGCAGGTGATCTCCTCCTTGCTCAGCCTGGAAGCCGGTCGCAGCCAGGACGAAACCCTGCGCAAAGCGCTGCGGGAGATGGACAACCGCATTCGTGCTATGTCCCTGGTGCACCAGAAGCTCTACCAATCTGGCAACCTGTCATCCATCAACCTGGGCGAATACTTCTCCGACCTGGTCAGTGCTCTGATCCGCGCTTACCAGATTGCCCCTGGCCGGGTGATTTTCAAGCAGGAACTCGAACCGATCCCCGCGCTGATCGACATCGCCATCCCCTGCGGGTTGATTTTCAGCGAGATCGTCTCGAACATCTTCAAACACGCCTTCCCCGGCGGGCGCAGCGGCGAAGTGCGCATCCGCCTGGCGCGGCTCGAGACAGGGGCCATCTTGCTCGAGGTTACCGACGATGGCGTTGGCCTGCCGCCGGGCATGGACCTTCGCACACAGGACTCGCTGGGGGCACAGATCGCCTTTGGCATTGCCGAGAGCCAGCTCAAAGCGCAGGTGCAGGTTGAGTCCATCCGGGGTGTATCCTGGCGCATCCAGTTCCTGGATGACCTGTACCGGCCCAGGGTGTGAGGTTTGCAGCCATGTCCACCGGCGCCGACCCCTCCACCCAATCCATCCGCCAGCGCTACCGCGAGCTGGCCATCCTGAACGAGATCGCCCAGGAGCTCAACCGCCAGGTAGACCTGGAGCAGGCCCTGCAGAGCACGCTTTCGAAGGTGGCCGAGCTGCTCGACCTGCGCACCGGCTGGGTGTGGCTGCTGCACGAGCACAGCGGCGAGTCCTACCTGGCCGCCTCGCAGAATCTGCCGCCCGCCCTGGCGGATCACCCGCCGCGCATGACCGGCAGTTGCTACTGCCTGGATACCTACCGCGCCGGCGACCTGGAGGGGGCCGCCAACGTCAACGTGGTCAAATGCTCGCGCTTGCAGTGGTTGATGGACGGCACCTACGGCCTGAAATACCATGCCAGCATCCCGCTTTACGCCCAGGGGAAGCGCCTGGGCGTGCTCAACGTGGCCAGCCCGGATTGGCGCCAGCTCTCGGAGGCCGAGCTGCGCATTTTATACACATTGGGAGAACTGTTGAGCATCGCCATCCAACGGGCGCGCCTGTTCTCGCAGAGCATGCAGTCCGGAGCCATCGAAGAGCGCAACCGCCTGGCGCGCGAGATCCACGATACCCTGGCGCAGGGCCTGGCGGGCATTTCGCTGCACCTGGAGACGGCCGATGCCCTCTTGGAAATGGGCGGCGACCCTGAGAGCGTGCGCCGCCAGGTGCAGCAGGCGCTGGAACTGACCCGCGCCAACCTGGAAGAGGCGCGCCGCTCGGTGCTCGACCTGCGAGCTGCGCCGCTGGAGGGGCGCGACCTGCCAGCCGCCCTGGCCGGGCTGTGCCGCCAGTACGCCGAGCGTTACGCCTTGGAAGTGCATTTCGAGGCGCCGGCCGCAACGCCGCCCCTGCCGGCCAGGCTGGAAGTCGGCCTGTACCGTATAGCCCAGGAAGCTCTGTCGAACGTGGCGCAGCACGCCCAGGCTCGTCGCGTCCAGGTGCAGTTGAGCCTGCAAGCCGGGCAGGCCCGCCTGGTGGTGGCAGATGATGGCCTGGGCTTCGATCCCGCGCAGATCGTCCAGGATCGTTTTGGTCTGCTGGGGTTGAACGAGCGCGCCCGCCTGCTGGGCGGCGAGCTGCGCATCGAAAGCCAGCCTGGCGCTGGGGCGCGCCTGGAGATCGTTGTGCCCCTGGCGTAGAAGGTGAATCAGATGAGTGCACACCCTCCCATTCGTATCTTGATCGCCGACGATCATCCCGTGGTGCGCGATGGACTGAGCGCCATGCTCAGCACCCAGCCCGATTTCGAGGTGGTGGCGCAGGCCGCCAGCGGCCGGCAGGCCCTGGATCAGATCGTCGCTTTGCAGCCCGATATCGTCCTGCTCGACCTGGAGATGCCCGAAATGGACGGCGTGGCGGTCTTGCAGGCCTTGCAAGACGCCCAGGCACAGGCAGCGGTGATCGTCTTCACCGCCTACGATACCGACGAGCGCATCCTGGAGGCGGTGCGGGCCGGGGCGCGCGGCTATTTGCTTAAGGGGGCCCGTCGCGAGCAGCTTTTCGAGGCCATCCGCAGCGTATCTGCGGGTGATTCGCTGCTGGGTCCGGCGGTGGCCCACAAGTTGATGCAGAGAGTCGCCAGGGAAGCGATCGAAGCGCCGCTGGAATCGCTCTCGCCGCGTGAGCTGCAGGTGCTGCGTGAACTGTCACAGGGCAAGAGCAATGCGGAGATCGCCGCCAGCCTGTTCATCAGCGAGCGCACCGTCAAATTCCACGTCAGCGCCATTTTGCGCAAGCTGGGCGCCGCCAATCGCACCGAGGCGGCCAAAATCGCCGCGCAGCGCGGCCTGGTCGACTGGTAACCTGTCCTTTCGTACAGGCCTGAGTTTTCCCGGATGTCCAGCCAGAAACTGGACGGCGGGTCGATGCGCGCTGCGCCGGGGCGGCGTAGAATACGGGGGTAAAAAAGGAGATTTATCGTTATGAACACCCAATCCGAACACGTTTCAACCGCTTTGATCACTGGCGCTTCGCGCGGCCTGGGATTGGCCCTGGGGCGTGCCCTGGCCCGCCGCGGCTGGGGGCTGGTCATCGATGGCCGCCAGTCAACTGCCCTGGAAGCCGCCCGTCGTGAACTTTCTGCCTTCAGCCAGGTGATTGCCATCCCCGGCGACATCACCGACCCGGCCCACCGCCAGGCATTGGCTCAGGCCGCCCGCCAGATTGGCGGACTGGACGCCCTGGTCAACAACGCCGGGATGCTCGGCCCCAGCCCGCAGCCAGCCCTGCTGGATTACCCCCTGGAGGCGCTCGAGCAGGTTTACCGCACCAACGTGATCGCCCAGCTCGGCCTGGTCCAGGCCCTGGCGGCCCACTTCCGCCCTGGCGTGCGCCTGGTCAACGTGACCAGCGACGCCGGCGTGCAAGCCTACCCCGGTTGGGGCGGCTACGGTTCGAGCAAGGCTGCCCTGGAGCAGCTCTCGCAGGTGCTGGCGGCCGAGAACCCACACTGGCGCGTGTATTGGGTTGATCCTGGCGATATGCGCACGCAAATGCACCAGGAAGCCTTCCCGGGCGAAGACATCCGCGACCGGCCGCTGCCCGAGGCCAGCCTGCCCGGCTTCCTGGCCTTGCTGCAAGGCGATCTGCCCGGCGGGCGCTACCAGGCCCGCCAGGTGCTCGAGGGAGTACGGTGATGCTTGCCGCCGCGCTTTCACCGCCTGCCACCCGCGCCCCCTGGCGCTTGCCGCTGCAGGACAGCCTGGACTTTGCGCTGCCGCCGCATCTGGAAGCCGGTCAGCCGCCTGAGGCGCGCGGCCTGGCGCGTGACCAGGTGCGCCTGATGGTTTCTTACCGCGGCGATGACCGCATCCTGTTGGGGCAGTTCCGCCAGTTGCCCGAATTCCTGCAGGCCGGCGACCTGTTGGTGATCAACACCAGCGCCACGCTCAACGCCGCCTTGCACGCCTGGCGGGCGGATGGCAGCCCGCTGGAAGTGCACCTGTCCACCCATCTGCCGGCAGACCTGTGGTCGCTGGAACTGCGCCTGCCGCAGGGGGATGCCACCCAACCCTTCTACCACGCCCGGGCCGGTGAAACCCTGGAGCTGGAAGGCGGCGGCACAGTCCGGCTGCTGGCCGCTTACCGCTCCGAGCAGCGCCGCCAACCGCAAGGCGAGCAGAACGTGCGCCTGTGGCTGGCCAGTCTTGAATTACCTCTGGGAGTGCACGAATACCTGGCCTGCTACGGCTTCCCCATTCGCTATCAGTACGTGCAAGAGGCCTGGCCGCTGTCGTATTACCAGACGGTCTACGCCGGCGAGCCGGGCAGCGCCGAGATGCCCTCCGCCGGGCGCGCTTTCACCCCCGAACTGCTCACGCGCCTGGTCTCCCAGGGCGTGCAGATCGCGCCTGTGCTGCTGCATACCGGCGTTGCCAGCCTGGAGGATCACGAGCCGCCTTACGAGGAATACTACCGCATCCCCGAAACCACCGCCGAAGCGGTCAACGCCGCTCGCCAGGCCGGGCGGCGTGTGCTGGCAGTTGGCACCACCGTCGTGCGCGCCCTGGAGACGGTCGCCAACCCCCAGGGGCGGGTGCACCCCGGCGAAGGCTGGACGCGCCTGTTGGTCACGCCCGAGCGCGGCGTGTACAGTGTCGATGGCCTGCTGACCGGGCTGCACGAGCCGCGCTCCACCCACCTGGCCATGCTCAGCGCCCTGGCCGGGCGCGAGCACCTGCGCGCCTGCTACGCCAGCGCTCTGCAGGCCGGCTTGCTGTGGCACGAGTTCGGCGACCTGCACTTGATTTTGCCTTAGACTCAAATTTCCTTGTGATCCTCATGAAATCGGCGCATGTGGGGGTGCACCGGCTTATGTTCGGTATCGAACCATTCGATCACGATGCTGGCCTGCAAGTGCGCTGCCTCCAGCAGCTTCCCACTGTAAGCCAATTGGCGCAGGCGCGGCGCGCCCTGGCGCAGCCAGGGTATCTCGCGCCAATCGCGGTTGGGCTCCAGGATGTCCGAAAAACGCAGGCACCATACCAGGGGGTGGTTCCAATTCTCACCCTGGCCGTAATAGGTGTGCATGGCGATGGCGTCCTGCACCAGCGGGTCGTCTACGCCCAACTCTTTACGCACGAAATAAGCCCCCACCGGGCCGTGCAGGTAAAAAACGTAATCCTGATCCTCGGCGCAGCGCAGCTCGATCTCGCCTTCCTGCACCAACTGCGCCCACTGCGCTTCCGGCAGGTCCTTGGCGGCGTCGTGCAGCAGGCCGGCCGTGCGCGCCTGCTCTGCGTCCAGCGCGTAGACCTGCGCCAGCTCGACCATTACCTGCATCACGCCCAGCGAGTGCCTCAGCCGGGGCGGGGTGAGCACCCGCTCCAGAAAGGACAGGTACGTGGCATACGGCTCTTTCGTTAAGGTTGCATTTCCTTCAACTTTGCTGTCTGGCATGCTGTGCTCCTTGATTGTCGTACTCCTGATAGGGATTATACACCCCTCCTTGGCTGGGCTATCTTGTCTGACGCAGGGCCTGTGGGGTCTTGGCCCGATCAAATTCTACATCACCATACAGGAGATCGAGCGCCTGGAGCTGTCCGGGGCTGTGCGTTTGGTTTACTAAAACATGATATTCTTTGTTATAATTGTCGAATTCTGGAGCGCCCCCTGGTGGGCGTCTGCCGGAGATTTCCATGATCGAGGAGATTCTCGATGGATCTTTACTGGATCCCATTCCTTACCGGTTTAACCACAGGCGGCCTGAGCTGCATGGCCGTCCAGGGCGGCCTGGTCACGGGCTCGTTGGCCAAGCAAATCGAAAATGATCTGATCAAGAAATCTTCGCCAAAGTCAGTCGCGGCTCAGCCTCGATTCGCATTGCCGATCTTGCTGTTCCTGGCGGCCCGCCTGGCGGCTTACACCATCCTGGGTTTCTTACTGGGTTGGATGGGCTCGGTTTTCTCCCTATCGCCCGTGGGACGTGGCTTGCTGCTCATCGCCATCGCCGTGTTCATGCTCGGCAATGCCTTGCGCATGCTCAACGTGCATCCCATCTTTCGTTATTTTACCTTTGAGCCGCCTTCTGCGCTGACGCGCATGCTCCGGCGCAAGTCCAGGGATCAGGGTGCATTTTTTACCCCGCTGGCGTTGGGTGTGTTAACCGTCTTGATCCCTTGTGGAGTCACCCAGGCGATGATGGCGGTAGCCATCAGCAGCGGCGACCCCGTATCCGGTGCGCTGACCCTGTTCGCCTTCATTTTGGGCACCAGCCCGGTCTTCTTCGCCCTGACCTATCTGGCCACCCGGTTGAGCGCTTTGTGGGAGAAAGCATTCGTGCGCATCGTAGCCATCGCTTTGCTGGTGCTGGGGCTCGTCTCGCTCAATAATGGGTTGAACCTGGTCGGCGCCCCGCTCGGCTTACCCCAGGTCCCGGCGTTGGGTGGCAGCGTGGAAAGCAGCCAGTCGGTGGAGTCGCTCGGTGGCGATCAGAGTGGCGAGATCAGGCTGGATGTGACCAACCGGGGTTACAGCCCCAAAACGCTCTACGCCCCGGCGGACCAGACCGTGCAGCTCCACCTGGTGACCCAATCTACCTTTGGCTGTGCGCGTGACTTCACCATCCCGTCATTCAATTACCAGGTACTGCTACCTGCCACAGGCGATAAAGTCGTCTCCATCCCACCGCAAAAAGCCGGCACACGCCTGCACTACACCTGCTCGATGGGTATGTACAGCGGTGTGATCCTTTTCCAATAGGATGCGGATCAGCGATGATTACCAAAAGCTATCGCCTTCCAGATATGCACTGCTCGGCCTGCGCCATGCGGCTGGAGGCCATCGAAGACCAACTGGCAGGGATCGGTTCGATCCGGGCCAGTTACCACAGGCAAAGCCTTGTGGTCGAATTCGACCCGGCGCAGGTGACGGAAGAAGCTCTCCTGGAATCGATCCGCAGCCTGGGCTACACCCCCATCCCGCTCTAGCCGGCTACGAGCTGAAAATCGGTGCAATTCAAAGGCCCTGCTGTGCAGCCAGCAGGGCCTCCTTCTGTTTCCTGTCTACCGTATCCCTTCTACCGGGTTTAGTACTGGTAGCGCCACCATAATCCTACCGGACCCTTGTACGAGCGCCAGGCCACGCTCAAGTGGAAAGGCAGCCACAGGCTGTAGTGACCCATGCTATGCCAGCCAGGGGCGAACTTATCCAGCCAGTACCAGTGCTCGCCATCTGGGCTCCATTCGAACAGGCAGGTGCCGTCCGCTTCGCACTGCAGGCCCCATTCGATCATTGGGTCCACCAGCTTTTCCCACTTCATAAAGGAATATTCCTGGTAGTACCATACCTTCTCCATGCTGGGTTCGCCGAAGTTAGGCATGAGATACTCCGCCACGAACTCGTGATCGCCGCTGGCGTCTGCCCAGCGATACCAGCGCCACACCTTGCGCAGCGGGATCCTGCCGCAGGGGGTGAACACCAGGCGCACCTGGCTGAGCATCTTCAGCTCGCCGCTGCTTTTCCATCCATCGCAGGCCCAGGTGGTGCGCTTGTAGACATCGTTGATCACCGTGAAGGTTTTCTCTTCTTCTTCCGGGACGGTCAGGTAATAGAACGCATCCGTGTATTTGCCCACCAGTTGGATGTACACCGGGTATTTGGTTTTGTTCTTGATCACCAGGCGCAGCTTCTTGCCCGGTGGAACGGCTGCCAGCAGCAAAGCCGCCAGCAAGGCTACGATGATCAAACCATTCAGCTTCTTCACGATGCACCTCCGCTTGATGAACTCAGGCATCTTTATTTCAGTATAGCGCACCCGCAGAGCCGAGTCAATAGGCACGCGCAAGACCTGACAAAATTGAACACAAACGATAATATAGTTGAAAATGAAAGAGGCCCTGCTTTGAAAAGCAGGGCCTCCAGCTTACGTTCTCAAAAGTAGACAGCCTCCCCTTTTTCTGTCTACTGGTTCCTATCTCCCGGGTCTAGTACTGGTAGCGCCACCAGATGCCCACGGGGGCCTTGTAGGTGCGCCAGGCCACGCCCAGTTTGAAGGGCAGCCATACGCTGAAGTGCGAGGTGTTCCACCAGGTCCAGGGGTCGCCAATCCAGTGTACGCCGTCCGGGCTCCACCAGAAGCCATACAGGCCGTACACATCCTGATCGATCAGGCCAGCGGCGATCACGGGGTCGATCAGCTTGGTCCAGCGCACGAAGGAGTACTCCTTGAAGTAGAACACCTTCTCCTGGGTGGGTTCGCCGAAGTTGGGCATGAAGTACTGGACAGCGAAGACCTCACCGGGATCCTCGATTGCATCCCAGTTCCAGTCCTGCCAGTAATAGCGCCACACTTTGCGCAGCGGGATCTTGCCGCAGGGGGTGAAGACCAGGCGCACGTTGCCGGTCATGACCAGCTCGCCGCTGCTCTTGACGCCGTCGCAGGTCCAGGTGGTGCGCTTGTAGACGTCGCTCACCACGGTGAAGGTCACGTCGTCATCGGCGGCGATGGTCAGATAATAGAAGGCATCTGTATTCTTGCCTTCCAGCTTGAGGTACACGGGCTGGTCGGTCTTGTTGATGACTTCCAAACGCACCAGCTTGCCGGCCGGCACGGCCGCCAGCAGCAGGGCTGCCAGCATGGCGATGGCGATCAACAGGTTCAGTTTCTTCATGTTTTGCTCCTTTTTCTAAAATCGGGATTGGATGAATTGATTATACCGCATGGTTTAACTGAAGTCAAGTGTTGGATAACCCATTCTTAACGTTGAAGGGTTCGACGTAGAAACAACCCCTGCAAAATAATAAAGAGACCCTGCCTATCACAGCAGGGCCTCCAGCCTACGTTCTCAAAAGTAGACAGCCTCCCCTTTTTCTGTCTACTGGTTCCTGTTTCCCGGGTTTAGTACTGGTAGCGCCACCAGATGCCCACCGGGCTCTTGTAGGTGCGCCAGGCCACGCCCAGTTTGAAGGGCAGCCAGATGCTGAAGTGCCCGTTGTACCACACGCCGTCTGTGACCGGGTTGTAGAAGTACCAGCTCCAGCCATCCGGGCTCCACTCGAACAGGCAGGTGCCTGCTTCGGCGCAGGCTATGCCTGCCGCCACGATCGGATCGATCAGCTTGGTCCAGCGCACGAAGGAGTACTCCTTGAAGTAGAACACCTTCTCCTGGGTGGGCTCGCCGAAGTTGGGGAAGAAATACTGGACTGGGACGAGCTGCTGTTCGGGCTGCTGGCGATCTTCATCGAAATCGATAATCCAGTAGTAGCGCCACACTTTGCGCAGCGGGATCTTGCCGCAGGGGGTGAAGACCAGGCGCACGTTGCCGGTCATGGTCAGCTCGCCGCTGCTCTTGATGCCATCGCAGGTCCAGGTGGTGCGCTTGTAGACGTCGCTCACCACGGTGAAGGTTTTCTCGTCCTCGTCGGCCGCGATGGTCAGGTAATAGAACGCATCCGTATTCTTGCCTTCCAGCTTGATGTACACCGGGGCGTCGGTCTTGTTGAAAACTTCCAGGCGCACCAGCTTGCCAGACGGCACGGCTGCCAGCAGCATGGCTGCCAGCATGGCGATTGCGATCAGCAGGTTTAGGAATGCGGATTAAATAACTGTCTGGTGTTTTTTCGGTCTTGCTAGATATTGTCCATTGGGTTATGCTTCTGCGTAATCTGTTACCGATCAAATCAATGCGGAATGGAAAGATGATGGCTTACAGT
>JBFMFR010000072.1:0-28414 GCA_040752025.1 Chloroflexota bacterium
AATGCGGCTTGCTTCAGGATGATTTGGATCAGTTCTTCTCGGCTGAGATCGTTCAAGTCTGGCTGTGTCATTGTGTTACAATCTTATCAGATTTCCACACTTGTTAGCAACCCTGTGAGTAGATACATTTTTTCTGTTTTCATAATTTTTTCCTTTAAACTCAAAGGGTCATTTTTTCCTGAGAACCAATAAGCCCCAGATGAAAAATCCGAGTTCTACGATTGTGGATACGATCGTGATGGCATCCAAACTGCCATTGATAAAAGCCGGTATTCTGCTCAGGATGAGCAAGCCAAAAACGACCAACACGGCTTTGATATACGTTGTTTTATTCATCGCGCACCTCTATTTCTTCAATAGTTCTACGGTTGTGATTTTTTCTGAATCCACAGGGATTTTGACCATAGTGCCATCATTGGCCATATAAAGCTCACCATCATAGATTGCTCTGGCGTCTCTTAAAAAGGGATTGACCAATATTTTAGAAGGCACTGGCGGCAACACATGGGTGATGATCAGATAGGGAATTCCGGCGTCTCTGGCCACGATCCCGGCTTGTTCGGGGGTAATATGATAGTCTTGAATATCTTCCGCAACGGTAGAAATATTGTTGTCAACCTCCCGGCCGGCCTCCGCCACCATTTGCGAAAATTCATGGTTCAAGGCTTCGCTGACCAGAACATCGGCACCCATAGAATGATAGGTAAGGCTTTCGGTGTAAATCGTGTCGCCAGTGATTACAACACTGCGGTCTTTATAGGTCACTCGATAACCCACCGCCGGGAAGATGGGGGCGTGATCGACATTGAAGGCAATTACCTGAACGCCATCTTTTTCATATACCACCTCACTTGCCATCAGATCGGGTCCCAGGTCGAACAGATGGACATCCCCGCCAAACCCTGAAGGAGGCATGGCTTCTTCTCCGTGGTGCGCAACCCGATAACCTTTATCGAGTTGATAGGCAGCCTCAAATCCGGCCACGACTTCTTCAATACCTGGAGGACCGTAGATGGGCAGCGGATCCGCGGAGCCGCCGGTTCCCCAGCGCTTCAACATCAACTCGCCCATATCGCCGATATGATCCGAATGGTAGTGGGTCAGAAACAATGCATCAACCGAACTGGCATCCATGATCAATTCAAGCTTATGGGTGCTGCCAGGTCCGCTGTCAAAGACCAGCACCTGGTCACCCGCAACCACGATAGCTTGTGGGCCAGCACGCCCGGGGTCCGGTAGGGGAGCACCTGTTCCAGTCGTGATGACGTAGAGAGCATCATCTTCAAAATGCTTTGCGTTTTGATTGGTTGATATCGCACTGTTGAAAATCATTTCAACAATCGAATCTGGCAGGTTATTCATGAACCAGACACCACTAACAACAAGGAGAATCAGTACAACTGCTCCTGCAATAAACCCTCGTTTGTGCTTCATAAAAAAGTCCCTCATTTTAGTTCTCCTCCGCCAGCATGCGCAGCAATGTTTGTGCAGTCTCGCCCGATGAATTCTGGTTCTGCCCGGTAACGATGTTGCCATCGACGGCAACATATGTTGCAAAGAAATCGCGGAAAGCGGTTTCGGCGACGAAGTTAGCACCCAGCCGGCGCAGTTCGGTTTCCGGGTGCTGCGGCGTGATATCGATACCAAGCTCCTCAACCTGCTTATCGGTAACACCGGTCATCGTCATGCCTTCAACTAGCGGGCTGCCGTCTGCTTTCGTGGCCATCAGGAAACCTAGCGCGCCGTGGCACACCGAGCCCAGCAGAACATCCTCTTTATAAGCATCTGAAATCTTGTCGCCAAGTTCCTGGCTGAACCCAAGGTCATAGGCTGCACCCCAGCCACCTGCTATCCAGATGATGTCGTACTCTGTGAAATCCACGTCTTTGATGCTGAGCGAGTTCTGCGTTTTGTTCTGGGCATCGGCATCATCCAGATACCGTTTGTCGGCATGTGTGGCCAGCGGCCAGCGTAAACTCACCGGTTCGAAGGGGATTTCACCCCCTTCGATGCTGGCAATATCGACGGTCATACCTGCATCGAGGAACTCATAATAGGCAATGGTCAATTCTGAACCATAGACACCAGTGGCTACCCCGTCTTCCGGGTCCCCCAAGGTATCGTGATTGGTGGCGATGATGAGTGCCCGGCGCCCATCGAGATTGTATTCTGTTCGCTCATAGTCAGGATGGAATCCGATCCAATTGAGTATTTGTGGCAGCAGGATCAATGCAGACACAATAGCCCCTAGCAATACGATTCCCGCAGTAAGTAAAGTCTTCTTCATAAGGTTCTCCTTTGCTTTGTGTTTGTTGAATGAATCTCGTGTTTGAGAAATCTTCCTACAGTATAAAGTAAGTGTTAGATGACCACATCTGGCGCAGGGCAGAATAACGGTTGAAGTGTACGGCGTCGACATCCCCTAAAAGACATATGCCAAAAGTAAAGGGGTAATATCTATAGGTAGACAGTTGTTGGCGAAAAGCAAATTGTGTTATCCTTTAACGAACATGAAAACAAAGTTGCAGATCCCCCAGAAACAAGGCGCATTTCCATCCTTACTGAGGTGGCTAAATGTCAATCCCCCGGTCAATCTCATCCAGCTAATTGTGGGCGGCAGTGTGGTGATTTTGGTCTCGTCTCTTTACGGCCGAACGAGCTCAGTTCCACCCTGGCAGTTTTGGGTTATATTCTTGTTGCTAGGAGCGATCTGGGCCACGGCGCGTGGGATAGCACATCGGTACGGTGAAGCACCCGGCATCAAGATAGCGCTGCTCTGGATTGGCATTTCGCTGGTGCTTGCAGAAGCGATAACCATCGTTTCCGTTGGCGAGTTTCCCCGGATCTTGTATACACTCCTACCAATTATCGCCGTCTTTTGTCTGCCAGGACGCTGGTCGCTGGCAATCACCGTCGGCTCTCTATTCTGGGTGATGCTCAGCGTGACGCTCTTTCCTATTCCGGAAATCCGTCTGCAGCCCCTGATCATTGCACTGACCTTCGCGACCTACCTGGGCGGTTATGGCCTCGCCTACGCCCTCCTGCAAGAACGGCGTGCCCGGGAGGAGATGCAACATTTGCTGCGCGAGCTGGCCGAAGCGAACGACCAGTTGACGCGATACGCTGCGGATGTAGCCCAGTTAGCCACGATGCGCGAACGAAACCGCATTGCCCGCGAGATTCACGACAGTCTGGGGCACTATCTGACGGTCATTGGCGTGCAGTTGGAAAAGGCGATAGCCTTTGATGCTGTCAACCAGGAAGAAGCGCGGCTAGCCGTCAAAGCAGCTAAGCGACTGACCGATGAAGCGTTGACCGAGGTGCGCAGTTCCGTTGGTGCGTTGCGCGAAACAGATGAATCGTTTACCCTACAGTCGGCGCTGAAAGCTTTGGTGCAGAACATGCAGCAAAGTGGGTTGTCAGTGAATTTAAGGTGGTGTGGTGATGAATACGGCTTCTCGGAGCAGCAGTTGTTGACCCTATTCCGGGCCGCCCAGGAAGGCTTAACGAACGTACAGAAACATGCCGGGGCGCAACAGGTGCTGATTGAGGTATCGTTGGACGCGGAAATGGCTGCTCTCAAGCTCACCGACGACGGCATTGGTTTTGACTGGAAAGCGATACGGAGCGGCGGCTATGGACTTCAAGGGCTCCGCGAGCGTGTCGAACTGGTGCGAGGAGAGATGACTCTCGGTCGTTCACCGGCCGGTGGCGCGCAACTGGTGGTAGTGTTGCCAAAAGAAGGAGTCTCATGAGCGAACCTGTGATTCGGGTACTTATTGTCGATGATCAACTCTTGATGCGGGACGGGTTGGCCTCCTTACTCAGCATCCAACCGGGAATCGATGTGGTGGGCACGACCGAAAACGGCCAGGAAGCGATTGCGATCGTGGCTGACCTGCTGCCTGACATCGTGTTGATGGATGTGCGCATGCCGGTGATGGACGGCATCGAGGCGACGACCGAGATTCACCGACGTTTCCCGGAGATTAAGGTACTGATGCTGACCACGTTCAACGATGAAGCGTATGTGACCGGAGCGTTGCGCGCTGGGGCGTTTGGCTATGTCTTAAAAAACACGCCCGCGCGAGATCTGGCGCAGGCGATTCAGATGGCGCACCGGGGCATGGTGCAACTGGACCCCTCAGCGGCCGACAAAGTCGCCAAGATAATTAGCGGGGCCCGAACACCCGAGAAGGACATGGGTACGGACAATCCACTGACCAACCTGACCGAGCGAGAGATTGAAGTTCTGCGTCTGGTGGTTCAGGGAGCAAACAACAGGGAGATTGCCGGCGAACTGGTGATCACCGAGGGTACGGTCAAGTCGCATATCTCCAATATTCTCAATCGATTAGGGGCGCGGGATAGAACGCAGGCGGCCGTTATCGCTGTCAAACATGGGTTGACTTAACTGTTCGAAAGCATCCAACTACGCATCCTTTGTAGAGCTAGGCGCAACGAATCAACTTGCGCATGGCTACGGCGACTGAAGTCATGTCACCTTGATTCTGAAACACTCCTGACTGTTGTGACTGATGCTCCGGTAAGGAGACCGACTGACTCATATCTGGAATTGCTGAACCAATCGGCTACGGTTAATATTCTCAAAACATACCGCGCCCTAACAGGGCTTGCACCTGACCTATCGGCAGGTGAAGCAATCGTTGGGCGGCCAGGGGCAACATCACCAATGTTATATTGCCCACTTGCCAAAATTTCCATCAAGCAAGCCCGGACTTTTTCAGTATAGGTTGCATTTTGCTTTAAATCCTGCATCCGTTGATTGAGTTGTGGCTCAAAGATTGACCACATGGCGTCGTTAGCGCTGAGGAATGGGCGTTCTGCGTCCTGCGTCGAGTACATCACACCATTGAAGTCCGATTTGCTGAGGCGTAACCCGAAGAAATCTTCATCCACAGCTTTTTCTGGAATATCCACGGTTGTATGGACGCCCAGGGGCACAAGGTGCTCACGAGTTGCCAGGCGCGGCATATGCACCCACCAGGCTAATTCCATTGCAACCAGGCTGGGTGGCAAGGCGTCATATTCTGGCAGCGCACCGATTTTGATCGTGGTTCCTTCAATGATTGTCTGAACGATCAGGCGGATTAGACCGACAAAAGGCTTGTAATGTGCAACCCACCTCGCTGCCATATTCAGGTTCGGGCTGAAGAAACATGCAAATAAAGGGGACTGAATGTTTCCGGTGTGATATTCGTCGCAATGTCTAACGGAAAATTGGGAGCCCATCGTACGGTAGATACTCGATAACCAACGTGAAAGGTCGGACCCTGAAGCCGAGCGCAAAGAGATCCGTTCTATGTTGCGGCTGATGCGAGACAACTTTGAGCGCGGGCTGTACGAGGGCGAAGAGTACCAGTACTAGCAGAAGGTCAGCGGCTTGAAGGAAAAACGGGCTTTATTGGAGCGTGTTCCTGAGCCTGCCCTGAATCGGGCGGCTCGGACCCTGCTCGACTTACGCGTAACCTGGGAAAGCACCACCAAGGAAGAGCGCAAGGATCTTGTTCACATCATGATCCAGGAAGTTGGCGTTGACGTGGAAATCAAACGTGTCCTGTGGGTGAAAGCCCGACCGGATTACGAACGGCTCTTCTCAATTCTGGATGGGATGCGCCAGGATTCTGACAAACGGTTTTGGATAGAACGATTGGAGGCATCGAAGGATAATTGTGGCGTAGAGGAAAATACGGGACAAGTGAGTGTCAGTGTCAAAATCGCGCCGGATATGTCCCACAATATCTTGACAAGCGACGAGGAGTACGTACAATGAAGAGCATGCACTTTAAAAGCGAAATCGCCCAGCTGGAACTGAGCGATCTCCGTCGTAAGCCCTCGGTCTGCTAGGACCATATCACCAAGCGATTGAGGCTGGCGATAATGTGCAGCTTTCGCTGCGATGAGGATCTTCCGACCTGCGGAGAGGGTGGGATTCGAACCCACGGTGGAAACAGGTTCCACAACGGTTTTCGAGACCGTCCCAATCGGCCGCTCTGGCACCTCTCCAATGGTCGGAATTATAGCAAAGAATGCGGTTATGCGCTACCCGATTTTTCTAAGAGCGGGAGGCGTGCGGCGCAGTGTAATTACCTGGCAGGCGGCGGTGGTCAGCCACGCCGGTCTGCCAATGAGCCAGCCGAGGCGCTTCAAGCGGGCTTCGGCAATCGACAGCATGTGCGCCGAGCGGTCGGAAACGCGCAGCAAGCGCGCCAGCAGGGCGAGCATCTCCGTGATGCGCCGCGTGCCTGCGCCGGTTTCGACAACGTCCAATTGAACCTGTCGAAACAACCGTATCGAAGAGTCGAAGGCGGTGTTTTAGCCGGAAATCTGCATCTCCTATCCCTGTGCAGGTTTTGGCGAGACGGTCTCAGTATGAAGGCATTTTCTATCCTACCCGAAGAGTTATCTTGAACTGCTAGGCTAGAAGGCGCTGCTTCAGGCTGTCCAGTTCTTGCTCTCCAAAGGCGAGCCCCTGGCGCACGAAAGCTTCAAATGAGCCGTAGGTTTCATCGATCGCCTGATAGGCGCCGTGCAGGTGCACTGGATTGATCTCCGCCAGCCTGGAGATGAAATCGACCGAGGTTTTGCCCAGCTCTGGGTAATCAGAACTTAGCTGCTGCAAGAACCCGGGCAGGAAATATTCATTGCTCAAGAGGTAGTCGCCCAGGATGGCTTCATCCGATACGCCCAGCAAGCGCAGTAGGATGGCGGCGGCGAAGCCGGTGCGATCTTTGCCGGCGGTGCAATGGAACAACACCGGCCGACCTCGCGCCTCCAGCACGGCGTGAAGAAACTGGCGGAAGCTGTGGGTATGATGGGTGACGAAACGCCGGTAGTCCGCCAAGACGAGTTCTTCCGCGTCCAGCCCGTCGGTGTCGCCTTTGAAGATGCGCTCAGAAATTGCCACGGCGGTTTCAGGATCTTTGTAGGGTGCTACCGGCAACGCCAGGGTTCGAATCTGGCCCATTTGGGGCAAACGGTCGGGCGCTTCCTGGCGCTCTTCAGCAGAGCGGAAATCGACGATGGTGTGCAGGTCGAGATATTGAAGATAAAGCAGATCCCGGTTGGTCAAACCGCTCAGGCGATCCGAGCGATAGAGCAGCCCCCAGCGGGTATGACGCCCATCCTGGGTGGCATAGCCGCCCAGGTCGCGAAAATTGTTAGCGCCCTGGAGGGGAATGCGCCGCAGGCTCTCGCGCCATTCGGGGGGCGCCATGATGGGGAATACTATTCGCTGTGGTCGTTGTAAATCGGTATTGGGCATACCGTCCATACACATGTCTCCTTGCCTTGCTAAAAAACGATTCAACGCGATCCTCAAGAGCTGACAGCCCAGTTGGGTTGCCAGTCTTGAGGGGCTTACACTGGTAAGTATAGCTGGACTTTATTTCAGATAAGTTAACTCGATTTTAGTGGCCTGTAAGCGTTTTGTTAATGAGAAAAATGAGGGCGTGCGGCGCTGGTGACGCCTTTCATCCTGGTGATGCACGCGGTGGGGGATTACCTGTACAAGGTGGCGACCGGGCTGCTGATCGGCTGAACGGGTTTGGGCGGCTGGATGCAGGAGCAACCGGGTGTGATCATCGATGAGACGCTCGTATTCTCCCGGCGCGAGGAGCAGGCGAGACTGGGCGGGCGTCAGGCGGGTCAGGGTAACCTCGTCTTCGCTGCCGTTGACCAGGTATTCATAGGTGCAGCGATAGTGGTAGTACAGACCGCACAGCGGGTAGCGGCGGATATGGTCGTTCTCTTTTTCGTAGGTGGAAATGCCTTCGATGGGAACCAGCCTACCGGCGGCTTCGGGCAGCGGGCGGTCCAGATCGTCCCAGCCATATTTGTAGAAGGCGGTCTCGACTTCATCCAGTTGGCTGCAAATTTCACATTCCGAGACCGGGGAGGGCGGTTTTGCGTCCATCTGCTATCTATTTTATGCCAAATCCGCCTGGTTGGGGTGAGGGATGCTTGAAATTGGTGATTGGGAAGCGCGAGGAGAACTATCCCTGTTCGTAGGTCTGCCTGATTTGGGCCAGGTCGATTTTCTTCATCTGGAGCATGGCTTGCATGGCGCGGCTGGATTTTTGGGCATCTGGGCCGGAGATCCAGTCGTTCAGACCAGCAGGAACAATTTGCCAGGAGAGGCCGTATTTATCGGTGAGCCAGCCGCACTGTACTTCGGAGCCACCCTGGGTGAGCTGCTCCCACAGGCGGTCTACTTCGGCCTGGTCTTCACAGTTGACGAAGAAGGATACGGCAGGGGTGAATTTGAAGTGCGGGCCGCCGTTCAAGGCGATGAATTCCTGCCCATCGAGCTGGAAGGAGACGGACGTGACAGAGCCCTGGGGACCGGGACCGGCCTCGCCGAAGCGGGTAATCCCGAGGATGCGGGAATTCTTGAAGATGGCAGTGTAGAAATTGGCGGCTTCTTCGGCCTGATTTTCGAACCACAAGAACGGGGTTATTTTTTGCATGAGGAGCATGCTCCTAAGTGGATGGAGATGGAGTGTCTGATATTTTATCATAATTTAGCTAAGCTTTATCTATTTTGGCTGATTTAAAACGACTCTTGCTCAAGCGATGATGAGAAGGCGGAAATGGCGAAATTGGGTATAATTCGGCTTTGATATGGTGAGGAGGTACGACGATGGAGATTATCCTGAGTATCATTGGCATTGTAGTGGTGGGGGGATTGCTGGCGGTGCTGTTCGAGTATCGCGTACGCCAGCCGGACGTGCTGGTGCTGCACGAGCAGCAGGGGCGAATCGGGCTGCGTAAGGGGCTGATCTACCCGCGGCATTTCAGCCTGGCGCTCAAGCGCACAACTTACCCGATCCAAATGACGATCGAGGCGACGGCAAACGGGAACCTGGGGGTGCGGGTCAAGCTGGTGGGCTCGGTGGCGCCGGCGCTGGAGCACCTGACGGCTTTGGTCCGAGTGGGGGGGTGGAACAGCGAGGCGGTGGGACGAGCGGCGGAAGAGACGCAGGTGCTGCTGGAAGGGCTGGTGAAGGAATACACGGAGCGCCACGAGATCCACGCGCTGACTTCGGTTGAGGTGCTGAACTACCTGAACGAGCGTGCGGCTGCTATCGCGGAGAAATTTGGGGTCGAATTGATCTCCCTGGCGGTGCAGTCGCTGGACCCAATGGACGCGGAGATCGCGGATGCGCTGCGCCAGCAGGAACAGGCGCGCCTGCTCGAGCAAACGGAGCGGCTGAACAACCAGGCGCGGGCGGCGGCGGCGAAGGCGAAATACCAGGCCGACGAAGAGATCGCGGAGATGGAACACACGCTGGAGTTGAAAAAGGCCGAGCTGAAGAAGGCGCTGCTCAAGAAGGAGGCGGCGCTGGCCAACCAGCAACTCGAGGATGAACTGGAACGCAAGCGTATGCGACTGGCGCTCGAGAAGGAAGAACTGGAGATGCTGAAGGGCAACCCGGAGCTGCTGATGCTGACGCCGCAAGCCGCCCGGCTGGCGGAAGCGAGCCAAAACTTGAAGAACGCACGGACGGTGATCGCGATCAGCCCGCAAGACCTGGCGCATGGCTCGGAATACCTGAGCCTGTTCCAGAATCTGCTGCAAAAAGCGCTGGAAGCGAAGAAAGAATCGTAGCTGGATGGCCTGGCGATCCCTGGATGACGGGGAGGCGGTTTGAGCGCGCAAGCGATGGTATCTCGATGTGATTCTGCGGAGGCGTTGCGGATGAAAGCGATCCGGTCGGCGCGGGTTTCGGAGATCAGTGAAACTACGGCGGCAGCGCCGATCCCGGATGAGGAGCGGATCAATTTCCATATTGGGAATCCGCTGCAAGACAGGCGGCTGTCTTCGGTTTTCTTGCGGATTGCGCTGGGGATCGATATTCAGCGAGAGGAACTAGGCGAGGCAGCGCCGGAGGCGCTGCTGGAACACCTGGGATGGGGAAGCGGGGAGCGAGCGAAACTTGACTTCCTGATCCGGACGGTGCAGAAGAGTTCTCCCTACATGCCGAGAGGCGGCTATTCCCGGAAAGCGCCGCACCGGTTGATCCAGAGGTTTTGCACGTGGCTGGAGGAGCAGCAAGAGCCGCTGCGCTACGATACGGGAGAAAAATCTGGCAAGCGGGAGATCATCCTGGCCTCGGGCGGGGTGCACGAGACGCTGCGGGTGATGTTGTTCGCGCTGTCGACTTACCTGGAAGCCGTGCCGGCGCAGATTCTGTGCTACCGCTGCGAACTCCTGCCGGCGATGAGAGCGATCCCCAACCTGCTGTTCGATGACCTGGAGGCGGACGAACGGAAGGCGCGCGAACAGATCGAGGCGTTCTTGACCAGCCAACCGGGAAGGCCGACGTTTTTGTTGATCGGCGAGGCCCTGGGGGAAGAAACGCGGCGCAAGCTGCGCCTGTTGAGCATCGAGCGAGCGCTGTTCTTCATCGAGGCGAACGACGCTCCCAACCACCTTTCGCTGGCGCGCGAAGCGAAGCTGGAGCAGCGCGTGATCCGGCTGCTGACGCCGGCGATCTTCGCAGCGAGATTGCAGGCGCTGTCTACGGTTTTCGTGGCGGGCAACGCGGAACTGCTGCGGGCAATCGAGAGCATGCATTTCAGTCTCAAGGGGACGCCTTCGGCATCCGAGGCGGAACTGCTGGATTACCTGCTGGAAAATGGCCTGGCCCACCTTGGGGAGGACAGGCCGGCGCAGGTGCCTGAGGTGAGGCCAGCGTTCGAGGGCCTGGGATTGGGAAACGAGGCCGAAACGGCGCTGCCTGAACTGGCCGAACGGATCGAAGGGCGACTCGGACAGGTGTTGGGTGATCACGCAGAGATACTGGAGCGGGTTTTAACGGCCCTGGAAGGGAAAACGGCGGCGCTGGGCGAGCGCATCCAGGAACTGCGGAGGGCAGCGCTGTTCGATGAGTTTGCCGGGGTGGAGGCCGGAGAGCTTTTCGACCTGATGGTGCAAAACGTGCACGACCCGGCATGGCGGCAGGCGCTGGAGCGCAGCTTCCTGAGCGCGTTTTGCAGACACCAGGGGCAATACCTGCCGGAAGCCTGCCTGGTGGCGAGCGGCTCGTCGCGCACGGCGCTGGGAATCCTGGGTTTTCACTGTGGGATCAGCGAGGTGGTGATCGCGGATTTGAGCTGGTCTTACGAGCAATGCTTCCCCGAGGTGTACGTAGTGCCCCTAACGGAGGCGTTGGAGCTGGATGCGGAGGGGATGATCGCAAAGGTGGAGGAGCTGCGGCGGAAAGACCCGGCCTGGCAGGAGCGAGGGGCGGTGGCGCTCAATAATCCACACAACGCCACGGGGCGGATTTTCAACGAAGGGGCGATGCGTAAATTGATCGCCTACTGCCTGCAACACGGTGTGTACGTGATCGATGACCTGGCGTACCAGAACGTCGTGCCGATGGATGACCTGCCATTGATCAAGACCGCCCGCCAGTTGACGGAGGAACTGGTGCGGCTGGGCGTGGTGGATGAGGCGCAGGCCCGGCGGGTGATCACGGTGCATTCGATGTCGAAGACGGACTGCCTGGCCGGGGCCAGGCTGGCGGTGGCGGAAATCCGTGAGCGGGCGCTGCGGCAGCGCTTCGAGGCGTTGAACGCGGCGATCCAGCCCAACCTGGCAGCAATTTTCATTTGTTATTTGTTCTACCGGGGTGAGAGGCGGGCGGCACAGGCTTACTGGCGCCTGCGCAACGCGATCTTCGGCGAACGGAACCAGGCGCTGGCGGCGGCGGTAGAGAACCTGCCGGCGGAGCGCAACCCGTTCGGCCTGGCGATCGTGCCGCCGATGGGGAGTATGTATCCTTTGCTGCACGTCGAACGCCTGCCGGCTGGACTGTCGTTGGATTGGCTGGCATCTTCGCTGGCGAGGAACGGGATCGGGCTGCTGCCGCTGGCGACTTTCGCACGCACGGAAAAGGGGTTCGAAACGGGGAGGAGCACGTTCCGGCTGACACTGGGTGGCGTTGACCCGGCGGAAGTGCTCCTGGCGAAGACGCGGCGCCTGTTGATTTACCTGAACCGCCTGATCATGGAGGAGGAGGGGCGCTATAACCGCAAGCAGCCCGCGTTCAAGACGCCAGCCAGCAGGAGCAGCCGGCCGAGAGAACTGGCGCAGGCGTGGGAGGGGATTGCCAGGCAAATCCTGGAGCGGTGCGAGAACGGGCAAGGCCGAGGCGAATGGACTGGCCTGCTGCGCCTGGATGGCAAGGGCCTGCAAAGCGAGTTCTTAGCGTGCTATGCGCCGGAACGGCTGGAGGCGTTCCGGACCCGGCTGCGCGACCGGGCGGTGATCAGCGACGAGCTAAAGTGGCGGGCGTTGAACGACGGCGGCAAGTGGCTGACGGAAAGGCTGGAGGGGGAGTTCATGAAGGATGCCCTGCAACAGCGGCAGGAACTGTTCCGGAAGCGCAGCTATGACCGCACGGTGCACCCCACGCAGATGTATGCGCTGCAAGCAGAGCTGGCGCTCGAAGCGGTGATGACGAAGCTGATCGCCGGCCAGCCCGTTGGGGCAGAGATGGTGGAAAGAGCGGCCGAGGAGTTGAGGCAGGAATACCTGGGCCGGAATGTGAGCATCAATTCGGAGCTGGAGGCCGATGAAATCCTGGTGGATCTGGGCACGCTGACGGCGGGGGAGGAGTACGCTGAACTGTTTGCCGAGACGAGGCTGACGCCCATCCTGTCGTTCTGGAGCGACTGGGATGGGAGCAACCGGCCTTCTGGGCAGGGGCACCGGCTGACGGCGGCGGTGGTGATGGAGAACGTGCGGCGGATGGGGCGCATCCTGGACCAACTGCGACGGGTGGATGGGAACGTCCCGATCCGGGCGGAACTGCTGGCCGAACTGGAGCGGCTGCCGCAGCGCAACCAGCGCTTTACGCAACTGCTGAACGAGATCACGCTCTTGACGCACCAGTTGGAGCAGCGATACCGGGGGGTGCTGCCTTTTTCTGTCGAGACGACGCCTTTGCAGCGGCTGGCGACGCGCTGGCACCTGCGCAGCGACCCGGCGCGGACGCTGTGGAAACACAACGACCGCTACGAGCGGAAAATGCTGGAACTACGGCGGCAACGACGGGCGATGCTGGAGGATTATTTCGCGCTGAACAAGCAACTGCGGAAGCAGTTGTACGCGCTGATCCCGGCTATCCTGAATCACCGCAACGTGGAAGAACTGCTGCAGGAGGTGGTGGGCTACCGGGATATCTTGAAGCGCATCGTGGTCACGCCGCGCATCCACCAGGGGATGATCCTGGCACGCGATCAATTCGCGATCGACACGACGGTGTATAACATGCACGAGATCAACACGATGGCGGGGAAATACGGCAACCCGGGGGCAACGCTGGCTTTGCAGATCAGCCTGTCGACGAAGGCTGATGCACTGATCGCGCTCGACCGGAAGATGCGCATCCAGAGGGAGCAGATGCACCGGGAGCACCCGTCAGCGGAGCTGCCCTCGATCCGGTTGATCCCTTTGTTCGAAGATATCGAGGCGGTGCGGGGCATCCCGGAGTATCTCGAGCGGGTGTGGGATTACGCGGTGCAAAGCCGGAGCACGGCGCAATCACCGCGGAACCGGTTTGCCGAGATCGTGGGGGAAGTTTTCATCGCCGGCTCTGATTTGAGCCAGCAGGTGAGCCAGGCGGCGGGGGCTTTCCTGTATCACAAGGCAAAGTACGAGGTGCACAAGTGGCTGGCCGAGCACGGGGCGACGGAAGATGTGCGCATCAAGCTAGGCAGCGGCGAGCCGATGCAACGCCAGGGCGGGTATTATTCCAGGGTTGCCGGGCAGCCGGCCTTCCTGATCTCGGAGGACAACCGACGCCGGTTTGCGATGCACCTGCCAGCGGCGGCGCGCAGGAGCACGGCGTATGCCGTGACGCCGCTGCTGGGGGTTTTTCTGAGCGAAGACCTGCGCACGTTCCAGGGCAATTTGTCGGAGCAACTGCGCTTCCTGCCGGTGCGTGATTTCGCCAGCCTGTTGTACCACGTGCGCGAAGCGCAGCGAGCTCATCGCAATGACCTGCTGCGAGCCGCGGAAACGATTGCGGAGAGCCGGCTGGGCACGCAAAGCTGGAGCAGGCAAGAGCTGGAGCGCCTGACGATTGGGATGAGAGAGGCGCTGTACGAGGGGTTCCTGGAAGAGCTGACCGACAGCTTCCGGCAGATCGTCTTCGGGCGGGCGGAAGACGTGGTGGGGATTCACATTGTCTCTTATTTCATCGGAAGATCGATGCCTCAACTGCGGGACCGGCCGACTTCGCGAAAGACGCCGGGGACGGGCAGCGACCGGGGACAGCAAATCCTGGCGAATATCGCTGAAATCATCCCGCTGGCAGAGCAGGGGAGCCTGCTGCGGGCGATCGTACACAACCAGGCGCAAACGGTGGTGCTGGGCGTCAACCAACTGACAACCGGGCTGTTCCGGGCGCTGGAACGCTTCGCGCAAAAGACTTTCGTGGAGGCCGAGCGGGAGCGGATGATGGCGGAACGGCTGCTGCCGCACCTGCCCGTGTACGAAATCCTGAATACTTTGCGAATCTACCAGGACTGGCGGGCGGAATTCCTGAACGGGATCGAAACGGCGTTCCCGGCGGGCAATTCGGCCTTCGTGGCTGTGCGGGAAGACAGCGACGCGATGCAGCGCTATCTGCCGCTGTTCCAGCAGGAACTGCTGCGGCGGCACGGCGTGAGCGTGAGCGATTTCTTCAGCAACGGCGCCTTCATCCCGGACCTGCTGCCCAGCCTGCGCCCCGACCTGGCGGTGCTGCTGCAGGAAAACCTATTCAATACGGATGTCGAAGTGATGCTGGAGCACGTTTCGGGGAGAATCCCGGATGGATGGCGGGAAGAGGTGACCCGACTGCTGCGGCTGCCCGAGCAGATTCGCTACTGGCGTGCGATGATCTGGGAGGTGATGGGCGAATCGATAACCCAGCGGGTGCAGAGCTTTGCAGAATTGGCGACGGCGTTGTATTCGTTTTCATCGACGCGCTCGTTTGGAGCGCCGCAGGCGGGCGCCCGCGGGACGAAGCTGCCAGCAGCCCTGGCGGGGTTCTTCCGCACGGCGCGGGCTGACGACGAAATGCGCCATTTCCTGGTAGGGGCGATCGAATACCTGAGCTCGTTCGCGGAAGGGAACGTGGATGTGCCGGTGAGCATCATCCGGGCGATGAACGATGTCGAGCGGATTGCGCAGATCGAGGAGAGCGCCCTGCCGGCGGCGAAGCAGGATGTGATGCGCTGTTGTTTGCTGCAGATCGCGCGATTGGCGGGGGAGAACGGGTAGATGTAAGATAGAAGAGGTGCAACGCACGGGGAACGTGCATCGCACCTGGGGTTGTGAGGGGATAAAGGGCAGGTGCAACGCACGATGAACGTGCATCGCACCTTGGGCAGCGTTCTGTTATTCTGCGACGATGAGTTTGATGGAGTGGAGTTGGGCGGAGCTTGGGCCGACCAGCAATTCGAACTCGCCGGGCTCGACGACCCAACACATGGTTTCGTCCAGGTATTGAAGCTGGGCGGGGCCGACGGGGAACTGGACGGTGCGGGTTTCGCCGGGAAGGAGGGTGAGACGCTGGAAGCCTTTGAGCAGCTTGACCGGGCGGGTGAGGCGGCTGCTGAGCAGGTCGCGGACGTAGAACTGGACGACTTCATCGCCGGGGCGGCTGCCGGTGTTGGTGACTTCGACGGAGAGGATGGCGGTCTCAGCGGGATGGATTGTGCTGGCGCTCAGGCGCAGATCCTGGAAGGAAAAGGTGGTGTAGCTGAGGCCGTGACCGAAGGGGAACAAAGGCTCTTGGCTGGTGAAGAGGTAGCCGCGGCGGGCGGAGGGCTTGTGATAATAATAAGCCGGGACCTGGCCTACTGAACGGGGGAAGGTGATAGGGAGCTTGCCGCCAGGGTTGACATCACCAAATAATACATCGGCCACGGCGGTCCCGGCAGCCTGTCCCAGGTACCAGCCTTCGAGGATGGCGGGGACGTGCTGGGCGGCAAAGTTGATGCTGGCCGGGCGGCCCTGCAAAAGGAGCAAGATGACCGGTTTACCGAGGGCGAGGATGGCGCGGAGCAAATCTTCCTGGCGGCCGGGCAAGTCCAGGCTATCGCGGTCGCCCAGGTGGGTGGGCGACCAGCCCTCGCGGCAGGTCTGCTCGTTATCGCCCAGGACGAGCAGAACGAGGTCGGCCTGTTGGGCGACCTGCCGGGCGGCGGCGATGAGGGCGGCATCGTGGGCGGGGTCGGGCAGGATGGCCGGATCATCCCACCAGATTTGCCAGGGTGGGGCAGTGTTCTGGGTGAGAGAACAACCTTCGGCGTAGAGGATCTCGATGGATGAACCGACTTTGTGGCGAAGGCCCTCCAGGATGGTGACGGCGCAGCCGGGATCGCCGCTGTAGCCGCCCAGCCGAACGGCGGCGGCGTTGGGGCCGATGACAGCCAGGGAGCGCAGGCCGGATCGATCCAGGGGGAGCAGGCTGCCTTCGTTCTTGAGCAAGACGATGGATTTGTGGGCGGCTTCGAGGGCCAGGGCTTGGTGGGCGGGGCAATTGGTGACGGCCAGGGCGTTGGCTTCATCCACAAAGGGATTTTCGAAGAGACCTAACTGGAACTTCAGGCGGAGCACCTTGGTCACGGCGGCGTCCAGATCAGCCAACGGGATGCGGCCGGCCTGGACTTCGGCTTCGAGGTGACGGAAACAGCGGCCGAGCTCGACCTCTACGCCGCTGGAAAAGGCGAGACGGGCGGCACTGGCCGGGCCATCGGCGACGAAGTGCAGGCGGTAGAGATCGTCTACGCCCCAGCCGTCCGAGACGACGAAGCCCTGGAAACCCCATTCGCCACGGAGCAGGTCTTTGAGCAGCCAGGGATTGGCGTGAGAGGGGATGCCGTTGATCTCGTTGTAGGAGGCCATGACGGAGCCAATCTGGGCCTCACGGACAACGGCTTCGAAGGGGGCGAAAAGCTCTTCACGCAGGGTGCGCTCGGCGTAATTGGCGGGAGCGCAGTTGGCGCCACCTTCGGGCTGGCCGTGGGCGGCGAAATGCTTGGCGGTGGCGAGCACATGATCTGGGCCGCCACGAAAGTGTTGGCCTTGCAGGCCGCGCACAGCGGCGACACCCAGGCGGGAGACCAGGTAGGGGTCTTCGCCGTAGGTCTCTTCGGTGCGGCCCCAACGCGGGTCGCGGGCCAGGTCGAGGACGGGCGAGAGAACATAATGAGCGCCGCGGGCGCGCATCTCGAGGGCAACGGCGTGAAAAATGCGCTCGTGCAGTTCTGGGTCCCAGGCGCTGGCCAGGCCGATGGCCTGGGGAAAGCTGGCGGCGTCGTTGGCCATGTAGCCATGCAGGCCCTCGCCCAAGGCCAGGACGGGGATGCCCAGGCGGGTCTCACGGCGCAAGAAGTCTTGCAAGGCGTTGAGGTAGGCGACTGTCTGGCGGGTGTTGCGCTGGCGGTGGTGACTGTTGACGTAGGAGAGGCCGTCCTTGAAATGCTGGCAGGCAAACTCCGGGGAAAATGGGCCGTCGGGCTCATCCAGGCCCATGGAGCCGATCAACTGGGCGCATTTTTCTGGCAGAGTCATGCGGGAGAGCAGATCGGCCAGGCGAGTCTCGATGGGGAGAGAGGAATTCTGGTATGCGGGGGAATCGTTCATGAGAGAGAAGCGACGGCGTTGGCTGTGTTCACTGGCGAGGGATTGGAAGCAATGGAGAAGCGTTATGCTTCCAAAGTCAGGTTGATGCGCCTGGCGAGCAGGGGCAGTCTTTCGGCGAGGATATCGGCCGGGGGAACGCGCAGGTCTTGCAGACACTCCGGCCAAATCTCGCGGAGGGCTTTGGAGAGGCGGTCTTCGACGATGCCCCACAAGGAGGAGGACGAGTAGGAACGGCCACTCAGGGTGGCATCAATCATGATTTTGTAAATGGGATGACCGGCATAGAGGGGGGATTGCAGGACTTCACAGCGGGCGGGCAAAACACTGGAAACCCATTCGGCTTGAAAATGAGAGCCGGTCATGTAGCGAACCAGATCCATGGCGAGCGAGGCCTTGGGAGTGTGCTTCCATATAACCAGGTGGGTGCTGCCCTGGTAGGTGGGGCCGGGCGGCAGGGCAATCCCAACCGAATCTCGCACTGTTGGAGAGACGGCGCTGTCATTGAACAGGTAATCGGATACCCAGGGGCCGCCCAGGGTGACGGCTCCGGAGCCGCGCCCGAAGCGCTGGGTATAGTCGGAGATGGTGAGGGTGTCGGGCGCAATATACCTGGCGGCGGAGAAGAAACCGGCCAGGCCGCGCAGGGCGGCTTCCTGGTCGAAGATGACGCGCTTGCTGTTGGGGGCAATAAAGTCGCCGCCTGCACCCCACACCCAACTGGCAGCGCAAGACAGGTGGAGCCAACGATCGGAGATGGGCAGGAGCAAGGGGTGAGGGCTGCCGTGGTTTGATAAGGCAGCGAGGGTGTTCAGGAAATTTTCCGGGGAGGTGAAGGCATTGGACTCGTCGACGCCAGCGGCTGCCAGCAGATCACGGCGATAAAAAACCAGACGGGTTTCAACCTGGAAAGGAATGCTGTAGATCTGGCCATCATCTCCATAGGCGGGTGGGGTAGCGAAGGCGGTCTGTCCGCCCTGGGCTTTCAGCATGTACGGCGGCAAGGGCAGCAGGCTGTTGGTGGCCGCCAGGCTCTTGACCCAGGTGGAACCAACTTCGGAAACATCGGGACCGATTCTGTACAGCATGATATTGGCCACTTCGGGCCAGGCATTGGCATAGGTTGAAACGTGGATTGGAATGCGGTTGCTGGCAGCAAAGGCCTGGATCAATTGATGCAGGCTTTGCATGGACCTTCGATCCCAGAGCGTGATTTGCAATTCCGAAGAAGGCACCGGTGACCCTCCGTTCCCGATACGGCTCAGGCCTAATGAATACGCTTACAATGATTATAACTGATCTTTTATCTTTATAAATACGTTGCTTCGGCGAATTTCCTCTGAAAGTTCGGCACGCTGGCCAGCTCGATGTAGCCATCACGACGGGCAATTTCGGCGGCTTTGGCGCGCTGGGCGGTGGAGATGAGCGCCAGGCGGGCACCTGTCCCGGCGGCATTGCCGACCTGGGTGAAGCGTCCCAGCGGCAGATCGGGCAACATGCCAATGGTGATGGCGCTGCCAATGTCGATGAAGGTGCCAAAGGCACCGGCGATGATGACCCGTTGGATGTCATTTTCGGTGAGGCCCTCAGCCAAGACCAGCGCCTGTATCCCGGTGCGGATGGCGGCTTTGGCAAGCTGCAACTCGCGCACATCCTTCTGCGAGATGGTGATGGGCTCCTGCCCAGGGCGCACGGCCAGGATGAACTCGGCTACGGTTCCCTTGCGAACGAGCGGGTGCTCGCCCATTCGTCCTGATTTGTCGAGGATGTCGTTCAGGCGCATCTGGGCGACGACGTCTAACAGCCCGGAACCACATACGCCAACGGGCGCCAGCGACCCGATGGTCTGGATTTCCAGGCGATCGCTGTCCAGGCGGACGTGCTCGATGGCCCCGGGCGAAGCGCGCATGCCGAACTTGATGTGGGCGCCCTCGAAGGCCGGGCCGGAGGCGCACGAAACGCTGGTGAGCCTGCCCTGATGGTTCAGGCATATTTCGGTGTTGGTGCCAATGTCAATGGCGAGGGTGGTTTCTTCGGCTTCGGCGATGCGGGTGGCGAGGAGCATGGCGACGTGATCGGCGCCGACGTAACCGGCGATGTTGGGCAGCATGTGCAGGTAGGCGCCTGGAGCCAGGCTCAAGCCGATTTCGCAGGCTTTGATGTCGACAGCGGCACAGGTGGCAGGAACGTAGGGGGCCAGGCCCAGTTGTTTGACTGGCAGGCGCAGAAACAGGTGATGAATGGCGGTATTGCCGACAACAACGGCTTCGACAATGTTCTTGATGCTCAAGCCGGCTTCAGTGCACAGGTCGGCGGCGAGCTGGTTGAGGGCGTCGATGAGCAAGGCCTGGAGTTTGGAGGCCTGTTCCGGGGACTTACTGGCAGCGACGATGCGCGAAATGACATCTTCGCCATAGGAGATTTGCGGGTTCATGAGCCCTTTGGATGCCAGGGTTTTGCCAGTGGTCATATCTACGAGGTAGGCGGCGATTTTGGTGGTGCCGATGTCTACTGCCAGGCCGGCCCACTGCGCGCCTGGGGCAGCCACGGCGACGATTTCATCGCCGCGCAGGGCAACGGAAATATGCCAGTTCAAGTCGCGCAACTGCTGGGAGAGATCTTGCTGGAGGCGGAAGTCGAGGCTGCCAGCGAGAAGGCCGAGAGCGGTTACAAGGTTGACATCGTCTGGCGTGGGGGAGTCGAGGGTGGGGGCGGCTAACTGGACTTCCAGGGCGCGAAGAAGGTGCTCGGGAGCGACATCCACCTCGAGGCCCTCCACCTGAGTGCGCTGGGGGGCGGTCAACGATTCGGGGGGAACGTGCACTTTGACATCGCTGAGCGGGTAGGTCTGGCAGGCGAGGCGGTAGCCCTGTTCCAGTTCACGGGGGGAAAGCTCGGCTTCTTCTTCCAGGGTGGGTTTGGAAACCTTCCCGGCGATGACCTGGATTTTGCAATGATCACAACTGCCGATCCCACCGCAAAGGCTGACGATGTCGACGTTTAGCTGGCGGGCGCTTTCGAGCAGGGATTGGTCAGCTTTGCACTGGCCGCGCCGCCCGATGGGTTCAAAGTCAATGTTGAACAATAGAATTTCTCCTCCTGGCCGAGTTGGATTATTCCGGGGTGGCCCAACGGACAACAAGAATAGAGGCGCCAGCCAGAATGGTCAATCCCACGACCAACGGCAAGATGGTACCATCGTAGCCACGACCGATGAGTATGCCAAGCAGCATGGAAATCAGGGTCGAGAGCGAACCGACCACTGCAGCGCCGATGCCGGCCAGGCGGCCTAACGGCTGCATGGCTAAGGCGTTGATATTTCCAAAGATAACGCCCGTGCAGAAGAAGGATGCCATGAGGTAGGCCATGAAGGCCCACAGGGGAGGCTGTCCGGCGAGGAGGATGGATATGCCCAGAAAGAAGACTGCTAATCCAAATACGATCCCCAACGCCAGGCGTACCAGCTTGATCATGCCGTAGCGCATCACCAGGCGGGTATTCAGAAAAGAGGCGATCCCCAGGGACAATGAGATGGTGGAAAAAGAGAGCGGGAACAATTCCCCTAAGGCGTATTGTTCCTGGAAGATCTGCTGGGCTGAATTTAGGTAACCCAGAAAAGCGCCGTTAATCAGGCCGGCTGCCAACGTATACCCGACAGCAGGGCGAATTGCCAGGATTTCTCGGACAGAGTTAACTATTCTTTGCGGCGAAAACGGGACCCGGTTTTCCAGGGCCAGGGTCTCAGGGACGCGCAGTGCGAACCACAGGATAGTAACCAGCGCAAAGATCAAAAAAACGCCAAAAATCGTACGCCAACCGGCAAACAATAAGATGCCCTGTCCGATGGTGGGGGCAATCATGGGCACGAGGATGAAGACAGTCATGGCAAATGACATGACCCTGGCCATCGTGCGGCCTTCGTACTGGTCGCGCACCAGGGCCAGTGTCACTGCCCGGGGAGCAGACAGGCCAAGTCCCTGCAGAACTCGTCCCAACAGCATCACCGGAAAGTTGAGTGAAAATATCGAAACCAGGGAACCGGCGATGAACAGGAAATAGCCGGCAACCATGGCGGGTTTGCGCCCGGTTTTATCTGAAAGCGGCCCAAAAAATAACTGGCCGAACGCCGAGCCCAAGAAAATAATCGAGACAACAAGCTGGCGATCGTTGGGATTGGCGACACCCAGGTCGCTGGCGATTTGGGGCAGCGCTGGCAGCATGGCATCGATGGATAAAGCTGTCAGGGACATCATCATGGAGACGACGATGACAAATTCGGTAAAAGATGGTGAGGCTTTACTTTTCGTTGATATCAAACGAATTTCTCTTGGTGTTGGCGTTCTATGGTTCTGGATAAATCCCGTGCGCCCGGATGAGCGAACGGGATTTGTTGGAAGGTAAAGACGGCTGCTCAGGCAGGGAATGCGAGTGTGTGAAAATTTGGGATGGGAACCCAAACTTCCACACACTCATCCCTATTGTACAAAGCAGCTACAAGCAAGCTTACTTTTTGACTGCATCTATGAAGGCGCGCAGCTTTTCATCGGTGGTTTTTTCAAAGTAGCACCCGTGAGCCAGGATAAAGGCGGGTGCATCTTCGTATAGCTCCACCAGGTCTTCACAGTAGGCACGAACTTCATCGACTGTACCGGCAGTCATCAAAGAGGCGGGGACATTCCCGGCGATGATGAATTTGTCGCTCAAGATTTCCTTGACCCGGTGCATGTCGGACTTGTCGAAGTGGCAGACCAGTGATTTTTCGGGCATCTCGGCCAGGTTTTCGAGGCGCTGGTTGTAAGAGCCTTCGATAAACAGGTAGCTGGTGATGCCTTCTTCATACAATCCCAGCATGACCTGTTTCCAGGTGGGCCAGTAGAATTTCTCGAACTGGGCCTGCGACATAAAGCCGTCGGCGCCTTTGTGCAGCACGTACAAGGCGGCGGGAGCGTTGGTACGGTCACTGACACCCACGATCGATTTAATCAGAACAGGCACGTAGGCCTCGCAGGCTGCCAGCAAATCGTTCGGCCGGCGGTACATATCCAACAAGATGCCCTTGGTGCCGCGCAGGGTGTCGCCCAGATAATCGAAGGGGGTCTTGACGATGTTCAAGCCCATGCCGGGGAAGCCATCGGCAGCAATCATGCCCATCGTCTGACCAACTGCGCCTAATACCTTCATCAACTCATTCCCGGCTTCCATCATCTTGTGGAGCATCTCCTGGAAGGGTGGCATGGCAAATGGCAGTAACAGATCAATGGTGTCGATGCTTTCCGAAATACGTGTGAAATCTGGCAGCATGGCCAGGGGGCCTAATGCGCCATAAGCGCGTGGGAGATACTGCTTGAGCCAGAAAGCGGTCGGGTCCATGATGAAATCTTTATATTCATCGCCTGTCATGTGCTCGGCTTCAACTGCCTGGATGACCGCGTTATCGGACAGTTTCTGACCACCCCAGACATATAGCTTGAAGTCCAGCAAATCCCAGGATTTGCCGGGATATGGCAGCATCCCCACGGCCACATCCGGCTGGAATTCCCGATGGAAATCCAAGAGAGGCTCGCGCAGTTTCTCGTGGTTATAGACGATGTCTTTGCCTTGAATGCCTTTGCGGCGGGCGATATATTCATTGGCGCCCATGAAAGGATCGGCTATGGGGCGATCGTGTGGCTCCATATCGTAGATTTTGCGCAGGCGTTGGATGCGTTCTTTGTAAATTGCTTCTGCTTGAGGGCTGGCAAATGGCACCGGGGCATTCTGCCACGAATCCAGGCGCGCTTTTCGCCGTTCGAGCGGGGAAAGTTGAGTCCAATTCTCGGGTCTAACAAACATGGTTCACGCTCCTATGACCAACTCTTAGCGATTGCAACGGCGGCCATGGCGTCCTTGCCATAGGCATTGGCGCCGGTGTACTGGCGGATGTTCTCATCGATCTGTCCGCCACCGATCATAACCTTGACATCGGCCAGCCCGGCATCCTTGAGGGCCTGGACGGTGGCTTTCATCGGGTCGAAGGCCAGGGTCAGGAAGCCACTCAGGCCGACGATCCTGGCGCCGGTGTGCTTGACGGTTTCAACAAACTTCTCGGGGGAGACATCAACGCCCAAATCGGTGACCTCGAAGCCGTTGATGTCCAGCATGAAGCCGACGATGTCTTTGGCGATGTCATGAATGTCGCCTTGCACGGTGCCGAGGACAACCTTGCCGAGTTTCTTGCTCTCAACCCCCTTCTGCATACGCGGCTTGACAACAGCGGAAATCTGGCTAAGGATCTCCCCAGCCAGGATCAGTTCCGGGATGAAGGATTCCCCGGTTTCGAAACGCATGCCGATGATGGTCATTGCTTCGCGGCAGTCATCCAGCACATCCAGCGGGCTGACGCCGCCATCCAACAGCTTGTTGGTGATGGCAACGGCATCTTGCTCACGCATTTCGATGATGGCATCGATCAGTTCTTGTGACATAGTTGCTCCTTATGGAATATTGTAACGCGAGTTCGATCGCGTTTGAATTCAATGCGAGACTGGTCTCGCTATTACTCGGGTTTATCGAACAAACCCTTGCGCGAAGCGCGGATGTAGTTCAGGCAGTGATTGTCGCGGCCCAGGACCAGTTCCGTAGCCAGGATGGCGGCCTGGATTTCCCGATCGAGCGGGTCGAGGATGGCCGAATCCAGCCCGGCCTGGATGGCCAGGCTGAGGAAATAGCGGTTGACGAAGGAGCGCGCCGGGAGGCCGAAGGAGATATTGCTCAGGCCGATGGTCAGATGCGCCTCGGGATATTCCTGCCGCACCCGGCGCATGACCTCGAAAGCGATCATCCCGCTGTGGATGTTGGTGGATAGCGTCATCGCCAGCGGGTCGAAATACAGGTTCGAGTCGGGCACGCCGTGAGCACGCGCTGCAGTGATGATCCTGGCGACAACCTCGAAGCGCTTCTCGGCTGTCTCTGGGATTTTCTTCTCGTCCATAGCCAGTGCGATCACCGGGCAGCCATGTTCTGCCACTATCGGCAAGATATTGGCCAGGCGCTCGGGTTCGCCGCTGATGGAATTGATCATGGGGGTGTGTTTGACCGCCTGGATGGCGATTTGTAACGCCCTGGGGTTGGCGCTGTCCAGTGAAAGCGGTGTGTCCACCACCGACTGGACATTCTCGATCAACCAGACCAGATCATCCGGCTCGCGGTCGGGGTGCGTCCCGGTGTTGACATCCAGCCAGGTCGAACCGGCGGCGGCCTGTTTCTGCGCCAGGTTCTTGATCAATTCTGCATCGCGCTCGGCAATCGCCTGGGCAACACGTTTACGGGTTCCGTTGATTTTTTCGCCAATTATTTTCATGTTCACTCTCTCTTTCATCGGGCATAAGAAACCCTAAAGTTCTTAGAGCGCTTTAGGGTTTACAAAATCCGTATATTTCACTGTCTCGCCGGGGGCCACCACCAGAAACTCACCATCCCAGGGGCCATTGACCATTTTCTGCACCAGAGCAGGCGAGCCTTCGATCTCTTCGAAGCGCAAGTCGAAAGCCGCCGCCGTTTTCTGAGCATACTCACGGAAGCGCTCGATTTCATACTGTCCGGTGTTGATGAAAGCCAGCCGCTTATAATTCTTCAGCAGTAGCTGCGTCATGCGCTTTGCCCTGGCCTCGCCATATTTTTCGACGATCTGCTTGTGCTCTTCGAAGGGTGTATCGCCTACCTCGATCCAGCCTTTGGTCAGGTAATAGGTGCCGGGTTCTTTTTTGGCCTGCTCTTTGTAGGCGGCGCAGGAACCCAAGAAAATGGCAATACAATCGTCCACGCGGGGGATGACCAGATGGGCGCTGCGCGCCTGCAAACCGATGACGGCCATCGAGCACAACCCATATCCGAGCAGGAGGACATCTGCTTCGGCGCTGGCCTCGTCGATTTTAGCCTGGAGGGCCTGGCGCAGCTTTTCGGGGTACAGGTGCAGGCCGAAATCGAGCACTTCGTGGGAAACATCGTCCGGCAGCCAGCTCAACATCTCCTCGATGACGGTGGCACAGGCGATCACGCGGCGACGGGCGGTGTATAGGGGTTTCCAGCGATCGGATCCGGCAGGAATTGTCAAAACAGCATGTCCATCTTGGTGGTAGAATCGGGTCGATTGTGGTATAATCAGATTGTACACTTATATATATAAGTAGTCAAGTAATTTCCGGCACTATTTTTCAAATTCCTGAACGGGATACCCATGGCTCATCGTCCCCAAAACAAAGTGCTGCAAGAGACGGCTTCTATCGATAGGAATTCCTTCGAGCCGGCCTACTCCCAGCTCGCCAGCATCCTGCGGCAGAGCATGGCGGAGGGTTTGCTGCGCCCTGGCGACCAACTCCCCTCCGAAGCCCAGATGGTCGAACGCTACGGCGTCAGCCCGATGACGGTGCGGCGTGCGATCAATATCCTGGTCGACCAGGGGGTTGTGAGTGCTGAACAGGGGCGCGGAACTTTCGTCAAGCCAGTGGCGATCAGCGCAGCCACCTTCCAACTTGGCCAGCTTGAAAACCTGTTCGGCGGCGCTACTGTGCAGGTATTGGAATCCAGCATCGTCGCCGCGGATGGGCGCGTGGCGCGCAAGCTGGAGATCCAGGCGGGGAAACGCACCATCTACATCCGCCGCCTGCTGTGGAACGAGAACGAACCGGCTTTTTACCACCGCGAGTACCTGGTTTACGATCCCACCCGGCCGATCGTGGAGGCCGAATTGGAAGTGACTGCCCTGCGGCAGTTGTTCAGCGGCCACAGCGAATCGCTGCTCAAGCGTGGGGTGATCAACATCGAAGCCACGCTGCTCAACGAGGAAGAAGCCTGCTTGCTGAAATCCTCCCGGCCGATGGCTGCGTTCTGCTTCGAGCATCTTTTCTACGATTTCGACGACTGTCCTGTCAGTTGGGGGTGGTTCATTGGCCGCGCTGACCGCATGCGCTTCACTACCCAGGTCGGGTTGCTTATGGAATGATGATGGAGACGCTCATGGAAACACCCAATGCCCACACTCGTCTTTCCACGCTGGTGGCTGACCTTGAAGAAGATGCTGTGCTCGCGCTGGTGAAGGAACGGATTGCAGCAGGGGATGACCCGCTGCAAATCATCGAAGAATGCAACGTTGGAATGCGTGAAGTCGGCCAAAAATACGAAAATGGCGAATATTTCGTCTCTGGCCTGATCATGTCCGGGGAAATCTTCCGGGAGGTGGTCGAACTGGTGCAGCCACTGCTCGAGAAACGCTCCGATGGCCAATCTTCGGGCGTGGTGCTGATTGGAACCGTGTCCGGGGACATTCACGACATTGGCAAGAACATCCTCGGAATGCTGTTATCCTGCTACGGTTTTACTGTAATCGACCTGGGCGTGGATGTTCCCCCCGAAATTTTCGCCGCCAAGGCCATCGAAATCCAGCCTGAGATTGTCGGCCTGTCCGGCCTGATCACGGCGTCGTTCGAGAAAATGAGAGAGACGATTACGGTTCTGCACGAAAAATCCGCGGCTGACAAGGTGCCTTTCACTATCCTGATTGGGGGCGGGATGATCGATGAGCAAGTGTGCCAATATGTCGGCGCGGATTATTGGGAAAAAGACGCGATGGGCGGCGTGCGGCTGTGCCAGAGGCTGATCGCCGGGCGCGGCGGATCAGCCTGAAGGCTTGATCCATACTCTCTAAGGGAACTCACTCATTGCGCGTGCCCGGTGAGATGTATTGGACGCGCTTGAAGGGCTTGAGCTGGGGGTTGAGGTTGTCCTGGAGCATGTGGCCGGATTCGTGCATGAGGGTGTCGTGGTTGTAGTCGTCGAGTTTGACCATGCTGGCCAGGCAGGGGTAGTGGTGGTGCAGCAGGCCGGCCTTTTCTTCGGCTTCGTCAACGGACAGGCCGATCAATCTTTCGGCGACGTGACGGGCGCAGCCGCAGACGGCATCGACCTGGACCTCGGCGGCGATGATGGTGCGGGTTTGAGGATCAACGGTGATTTTCAGGTCAGGCTGCCCGAAGTGGCGGGCGAACTCTGAGATCAGGGGGCTATCGTAACTCTGGCGCTGGCGGCGGGTGATTTTATAGTCGCCTGGCGTGAGGGTGCAGAGCGGCTTGGGCGTGGCGCAGGCGACCTGGATCCTGGCAAGCCAATCGTGCAACTGGCGGGCCAGGCCGCGCGGCAGCCAGGCTTCGTTGTCCACGGCGACGATGACGGCCTTGGCGCCGGTCTTGAGGGCAATATCCGGGAGCAGCTCGGCAACGCCTTTGTGCTCAGCAAAGGAGAGGATCAGGTCGGCAGGGGGAAGGCTTTCCGGTAAGTAATCTTCGGGGTAATCAATCATGGGGGGCAGGATAGCAGGCGCCTGCCAGGTTTCAAGCCGCCAGGCCTGCGGGGCGTGCTTCTGGATGTTTTCGACGTGGCGGCGACCGTATTCGCCGGATATGATGGCGAGAATGTTCACACAAACCTCCTAACGATAAGTGGGCTTACTTACTGAGGGTACCAGATTCTATTGATAATGACCAGGCGGTTGTTTCATCCGCAGATGGGCGCAGATTTTGTTCTGGTTAGCAAGAGCTTGAACAAGGCGAATATTCACCGCGAAGTCGCAAAGAGCGCGAAGAAATGCAAAAACTTTGTTAGCGCGCCAAAGTAATGGGGCGCGCCCTTGATAAAAATTGGCTCACAGGAGTATCCTCGATGTCTCTATACCGCCGAAAGGCGATCATCGGGAGACCCATATGAGCCAACTGG